>JBFHEM010000026.1:0-59498 GCA_041584215.1 Tichowtungia sp.
GCCCGGGGCAGCGCCCCGGGTATTCAGGGCAAAATAATCTTTGCCCTGAAGGGGCAATACAATATTTCGGTGTGCTGTCCCTGCAGGACAGATTCGACTTCTCTACCGATTTCCTTGGGCGATTGCCCAAGGCTAAGTTGTCTTGCCCTTTCAGGGCATCCCGATAAGAGGTTGAATTTTGCGTATAATAGATAAGTGCGGCACCGGGCCTGCAATATCGCCCCCTGTAAAACGCGTGCCCTCACACGCCGTTTCCAAACATTGGAATTTTTGCGACTTTTGAACTAGGCCTTTTTGCGGCCAAATATTTTCCAATCATTGGAAAGGCAGGGCGCTATCACCGAGAGCGCCGCGCGGGAATCGCGATCATACAATCCTCCGTGGCGAGAAATTAGAGCTGAACGATGAGCATGCCGAGCTCGTCGCTCCAGCTCGCGGCACAGGACCTGGAGCCCTCTTTGAAGGGAATGCTGTAGTTCTTGAGAAAAGCCGGGGCCCGAAACCTGCGCGGCTCCATTTTGATGGCGCAGCTTGTATGCACCCTGGTCATCTTTTCACGATGGGTCCCATAGTCCGGAACTCCGGCGCTCAGCGCAGGCGATACCGGTTCAACCCGGTCGCGCACAGAGCCGGAAAACAGATTGAGAACGATCCACAACAAACGTGTCGGCAAAAATGAACATTTTCACACGGTCCGGAATCCGGTCCGCCGGCAGGTCCTCCAGCGACTTGCCATTCTGGGCCGCCGGGATCATAATAACGTCATGAAGGCGATGATGCTGTATCCTGAATTTCCGGACACTTTCTGGAGCTTCAAACATGCGTTGAAGTTCATCAGAAAAAAGGCATCTCTTCCCCCGCTGGGACTGCTCACCATCGCGTCCATGCTGCCGGAATCCTGGGAAAAACGCCTGGTCGATGTGAATGTGAAAAAGATGACCACCCGCGATCTGAAATGGGCCGACGTGGTGCTCATCAGCGCCATGGTGGCACAGAGGACATCCGCCCATGAACTCATCGAGCGCTGCAAGGCGGCCGGTAAGACCGTCATCGCCGGGGGGCCTTTATTCGGCATTGAGCTCAACGAGTTCCCGCAGGTAGACCATTTCATCCTGCGCGAGGCAGAGACCCTTCTGCCGGAGTTTCTGCAGGACTTCGAAAACGGGTGCGCCAAACGTGTCTACACCGCCTCGGAATTTCCCGACATCCGAAAAACACCGCCCCCCATGTGGGAACTCGCCGATTTGAAGCGCTATGCGGCGATGAGCATCCAGTTCTCACGCGGCTGCCCGTTCGATTGCGATTTCTGCGATATCACCACGCTGTTCGGCCATCGGACACGCACAAAAACCGGCGCTCAGATCGTGGCGGAACTCGACGCCCTCCACCGGCTCGGATGGCGACATGAAATTTTCTTTGTGGACGACAATCTGATCGGGAACAAACAGCAGCTGAAAGAGGATCTGCTGCCCGCTCTGATCGAGTGGAAAACCGGGCACCCCGGCATCTCGTTCATCACGGAGGCCTCCATCAATCTGGCCGATGACGCGGAACTGATGCACCTGATGGTGGAAGCCGGTTTCCAGACCGTTTTCATCGGCATCGAGACGCCGGACGACTCGGGCCTGGCCTCCTGCAACAAGATGCAGAATCGAGGGCGCAACCTGCTGGAAAACATACGAAGCATTCAGCACGCCGGCATGCAGGTTCAGGGCGGTTTCATTATAGGGTTCGACAGCGATACTCCGTCCGTCTTCCAGCAACAGGTGGACTTCATCCAAAACAGCGGCATCGTCACGGCCATGGTCGGTCTGCTGCAGGCCATTCCCGATACAAGGCTTTACAAACGCCTGAAAAATGAAGGACGCATCCTTGAAAACCCCACCGGTGACAATGCGGACGGAACGATCAACTTCATCCCGCGCATGAACCGGGAAGTCCTGAGCGACGGCTATAAAAAAATACTGCGCAGCATCTACGCCCCGCATCCATATTATCAGCGCATCCGCACCTTCCTGCGCGAATACCAGCCGCCCAATGTCAAAACAACGCTAAGCTGGGACAATATCAGAACGCTCATGTACTCCAACGTTCGCCTCGGCATTATAGGTCATGAACGCTTCCAGTACTGGGGCCTCATCGCCTGGGTCCTGCGCCGTCGCCCCGCCCTTCTGCAAACGGCTGTTACACTCGCCATCTACGGGCACCACTTCCACAAAGTCAGCAAAGCGACCGGAGCCTGAACCGGCGAAGCCGGAACCCTCCTTCCTCCTGCTGGGACTACCCGTCTTCTCCAAGAGCAGTTCTCTGTCCGCGCCCGTTTTAGATTCGCACACTTTGTGTGCATTTACGACTTGCAGCTTGACCTCTGATTAAACGCCACAGGGATACAAAAATTATTTTGATCTTAATTATTCTGACTGAAAATGATCCTGCACAGTTTTGTTTCCCTCGTTTCCTTCTGTGAAAAACCAATATCTTAGTTGTTGATAGCTATAGGGTTGCTAATAAATTCGTTGCCCGAAAGCGTAGCGATAGATAATTTTTCGAAGGAAAATAACGAGCCTGCGAGTGGTTCAACATGACAGGATTTCAGGAGAGAGGGACTAAACTGAACCGGAGTTGCCGGGTTATTTAATCCAAGACGTGATGGTTTTTATTCCGTTTGCTATTCCATTTTGACATCCAGCCTGTAAAACGCCTGCGAAGCGTCGGCTGAATCCGTCCACTCCGCGTGCGGATAAACGATTGCCTCTTCAGCCGGTTCAAAGGGAACGCTCAAATCCGGAGTCCTCCAGACTGTGTATGTCCTCCCGCTCACCGCATTCCACATGATCCTGTTCCCGTCAGCAACGGCGCCAAAGAAAGATGCGCCGTCGTGCGGATCGGTCCCGGCAATATATTCCCCGAGGTTCGTCAGCCGGTCAGCATCCGGGTCCTGGCCGGCCCCGGCAGCAACCGGAGACGAAAACCACTGCTGCTCCCAGCGATTGGGCAGGCCGTCGGAATCCATATCCAAATCCACCGCACTCACCCGGAACCGGTCGAACCCGGCGGTTGCGCCGGCCGACGTCGCAAACCCGGCATACCCCGAAGCATATGCATCGTCCAGCACGGAAATCACCGGAGCGCCATTGGCATAGACCACCATATTGGAATTCAGCGCCTCAACCCTCAACCGCACAAAACCGTCAACCGGGTTCCCGTCAAACGACGAAGCGGCCACAGCGCCGCCCGGCTTATACAGCGTCACGACCGCGTTGGAACGGACGTGAACCAGATATCCGCTGTCAAACGGACTGTCACCCGGTGCCTGCCTTCGAAAACTCAATCCGGCCCAGCCGTCGCCGGACACCTGCACATCCGCTTCAAAGCAGCCGTTCGAAACCTCCCGGCCTCCAACTCCGATATGCGCCGGCAGCGCGGTTGATACCTGATACAGCCGCCCGGTTGACACCTCCCACTCGCCCGCTCCGACACTGCAGCCGGCCAGAGACTCATCATTAAATCCGCAAGCCGGCAGCAGACCGGCACGGCTCGCCAGGTTTGCCAGCAGCTCTTCATGAACGGCCGGCGAACAGATATAAACCGAATCCCAGCTGTTGACGCTTCCCGCCGGAAGAATGGCGGCCGCAATTTTATTGGGGTCCTCCGCATAAACGAAAAGCGGCTCCACGTTGGCCAATCCCGTGCGAATGTAAAACTGCGGGCTGAAATCCGTCTGACCGGTTCCGAAGTCCGGAACCCCCTCCGTCAAATCATGTTCAACCGGCTCAATCCAATCGCGGACCGGACTGGAAAACAGGTTGGGCGTGATGCCGCCGGTCAGCCGGCTGACAAACCAGATACTGGTACCGGTCTGCGATTCCAGATGCTCCGGATCCAGGTACCCCGGAGCATAGAACCAGACGGCCATGCAGCCGGACCGCTCCTCCAGTCGGGCGATCAGAGAAAATGCATCGGACCGATCCACAACAAACGTGTCGGCAAAAATGAACATTTTCACACTGTCCGGCACCCGGCCGTCGAGCATGTCTTCAAACGAATACCAGCCGACGGGGGCGTCGCGCACCTCGACCAGATGCTGAATCATCTGCGTCAGGGAATCTGTTTTGTCCGAGCTGTAGACCGCCGGAATCACCGGGTTGCGTGACGACATAAAAATGGCGCTGCGCTCGTTGCGGATGACGGCAATCTGAGGACGGAAACGAGCGCCCTCGTCTTCGAAGCAGTGCTCCTCCCAGTACCGATTGCGCTCCGCCACGAAGTTCCAGATATTGGAATCGTTGAGAATCGAGAAATCCTCGCCGCTGAGCACAATATCGAAAAACCAGAAGCCGCACTGCCGTTCGATCCATTCGTCAAAATCATAGGCATAGGTTTTAAGAGTTTCGTCAAACTCGGCAGTATGCTCCGAATGCAGGCTCAAGTGAGTGGCCATGTCGTTTTCGTGCCAGAACAGTTTTCCATGCTCCTGAATCGTATCCACAGTTCCGTGAAAAGGCATCTGCCAATGGTCGACTTCGGGATAAATCGGCGTGCCCAGCGCATCGATATCCGGGCACTCCAGCAGATCCATCAGCTGCAGATGTCCGCTGTGGTTCAGACCCGCCTTGTTGACCGATGTGCGCCCCAGCGGATGAAGATACTGCCAGAACATTCCCACCAGCTTGTTGGTTCCGGCAACATCCTTCAGATAAGCTGCGATCCGCTCCGCACCCGCATTCATGGTGCCGTTGAAAAAGTCAAAAAAGTCGATCACATAGCGATCCGTGTCCGGATCAAAAAAGTCTCCACCGGTACTGCTGTTGCTGCGTTCTGCCCAGCTCGGCACCGGGATCTCATCAAATGCGGCATAACTGCTGTTCCAGGCCGCATTCAGTGCGGCAACTGTTCCATAGGTGCCGGATGCCCACTGCTGGAATCCAACCACCGTGCAGGGGCCGAATCCCGGAACCAGATTCCCGTCCCAGACCCCGTAATACCATTCCCCGATATCGCTGAACGCGGGCCAGTACATGATGATGCGGTCTGCATATGCGCTTTCGAGCTGCGACACCGTTTCCGCAACGCTCGCCTCCACATCCTGCCAGGTTTTCTCCGACAGCGGGCTCTGCCGGTCATGCGGTTCAATCTGGCCGGTGGCAATATTATAATTCCAGACCATTCCGCTGTAATCGTTCGTCGCCGGGTATGGATTGCTTTCTGAAATCTGGTTATGTGTTCGGTAGTACGGATCGGGCGTCAGCCCCAGATCAACGATAAACCGCGCATCCGGATCGACCGCGATAATGTCGTCAAACTCCTCGGTATTCACGGTCACCGACTGGCCGCGCAGAATCCGGGTTGGAAGCCCCAGCGTATTCAACTGAACCCGCAGCTGATAAATATGCAGTCCCGCATCGCGGGCCATCGCAATGGTTTCCAGACAGCTGTTCCAATAATTGGTACCTTTGGAGAGGCCCAGCGTTTTGTAGGCCATCGGCACCAGAGCGTCCCCGTCAACATAGAGTCGCGGCGTGCGGTTTACGGTCCGCACTTCGGCCGTGCAGGGATCCGCCAAAACCCTGCCGGCAGCCAAACACAGCATCAACGGGATCCAGACACCTGCCGGCTGAAAAATCATTTGATACCGCCGTAATGCGCCTCATACAGCGATTTTTCCAGATTGAGCTGCGCATCGCGAAGCCGGCCGCGTCGGCCGATATCAAGCATCCACCTGTCCAGGTCTTTCTGAAGCCCGGCGGCGATCTCCGGATGCTGCGCAATCAGGTTGACGCGTTCGGGCTCGGGCACACTCAGGTCGAAAAGATACGGGCCGTACTCTTTGGACTGCAGCAGTTTCCATTTCCCGCTGCGCACGGCGGTCTGCCCGCACAGCATCCAGTACAGATTGCGCTCGATGGTCTTTTCTTTCCCGGTCACCAGCGGCAGCAGGTTTACACCGTCGAGATCGGCCGCATCCAGCCGGTTGAGCGCCATCGCCGTGGCCGCGACATCCAGCGTGCTGACCGGCACAGCACTCACCTGCCCCGGCGGAATCGTTCCCGGCCAGCACATCAGCCACGGCACGCGAATACCGCCCTCGCCGATCATCACCTTTTCACCCAGCATGGGATCATTGAGCGAGCCGTCCCATCCGTTCAGCTTCATTTCAGAGACTGGAAGGTCCGGCTTGCCCTTCAGCGGGGCACCGTTGTCGCCCATGAAAAAGATCAGCGTGTCCTCTTCAATTCCGTGTTTTTCCAAGGTTTGGAAAATCCGCCCCACCCCGTCGTCGATGGCCGAAATCATCGCCAGCGCGCAGCGGCGCGCCGGCGGCGTCACATCGGGAAAGCGCGACAGATATTTTTCGGGGGCTTCGAGCGGTGTGTGCGGACCGAGATACGCGACGTACAGAAAAAACGGATCGTTATGGTTGCGCTCGATGAAGCGCACCGCGAAGTCGGAGGTTGCATCCAGCCGATAGTCTTCGATCTCCACCCAGCGCTGACCGTGGAGCGGCGTCCCGTCCACATCGTGCGTGCAGAGTCGGCGCTTGGGGGCAGACTGGAAGTCCCCGGCCTTCATGGCGTACTCATCGAAGCCCCATTTGCGCGGATCTTCGCCGCCCTTTTCCCCCTTGAGCGGCAGATGCAGCTTGCCGGTCATGCCGGTGCGGTACCCCGCCTGCCGCAGGCGCTCCGGAAACGGAACCGTGTTGAGCTCAAACGGCAGGTCGGCATTGCTCTCCACACCCATACGCTGCTGGTAGCGACCCGTGACCAGTCCGGCGCGCGACGGCCCGCAGATCGACGCGGTCACATACCCGTCCGTGAAGCGGATGCCGCGCTCGGCCAGCCGGTCGATGTTCGGCGTGCGCACATCGTCCACCATTCCCTGGCAGCCCAGGTCGGCATAGCCGTGGTCATCCGTCAGCACCACAATGATGTTCGGGGAGCGTGACGCTCCACCCGCAGAGGGTCCGGCAGCAGCCACAGCTGCCCCCGCACACAACACCCCGTATAAGATTTTTCGTTTCATACAAACAGAATCCCAAAAAGGAACCGCAATGCGAATCACGAAAAACGCATAAAATTTAATGAAAAAATGCCTTCGAACAGGAGGCTTCGGCGGGATTCTCAGCCAAAAATTCAGTTCCAAACCATCAGAAAACCTTGAGTGTAAACGTTGCCGTTTGGTCAGCCGCCCCCCATTTAAACTTGATTTCTGATGATACCATCACTTTTTTCATGCATGAAATACAAAGACAGATTGGTCAGCACGAAATTAATCACCCTGACCGGGCACTTTCCAGTTGTTGTGATATCCGGCGCACGGCAAGTCGGGAAGAGCACCCTTCTCAAACACCTGTTTCCCGCATGGGACATGGTCGTATTTGACCCGGTGATTGACGTGGGGAATGCCAGAAGCGACCCGGAACTCTTCCTGCAAAACCATTGCACCGGGACTGATCATCGCCCCCACCGAGCGTCTGGAGCAACTAACCGAAACCGACTACGCCCTCCCGTGGAACCTCATCTAACCGAACCTGCCCTGGCGACTCCAAACACCGCACTGAATATCACTTTGACACGGACAGTTTAAAATCATCAAACGCCATCGAACCGGCCGAGTTGTACACCCCGCCGAAGCCGCCCGAATAAAGCCGCCTGCTATCGGTGACCGCTTTCGAGAAAACTGTTTTTCCCGAGCCCGCTTCTTTGATTTCCAGCTCAAACTGATAAGGCTCCGGCTCACGGATACTCAGACGATAAGGCGTCCCCGGGACGTGGGCAAAAGCATTCACCTCATTCAAAGCCGCATGGCGTCCGTTGGCTTCAAGAAACTGAACGGTTCCCTCGCCGTTGTAGCGAAAGACATACTGATCATTGGGATTTTGATAGTGAGTCGCCAGTCCGATGAACCCTGTACGGTTCGGCGTGTTGAGAATACAGGTTGCCGACAGCTCATACCCGCTGCCGGTCTCCGCCTTTGTGTTATAAAGAACCGGCTTGGGACTTCCGCGAAAAATCTCCGCCGTCAGCTGTCCGTTCATAATTTTCCAGACGCCATCTGTATCGCATTTCCAGTCCGCACCGATCTTCGATCCGTTAAACGAATCTAAAACCCGGGCATCTCCCTGTATCGCAGGCGTCCCGCCTGCCATATCCGCACTCTGCTGAATATGCAGCAATTTTATCGAAAGCACCTCAATCCAGTCGGGCTGCGTGTTCGGATCGTAGTGACCCGTGACATTCAGGTGGGTCGGCGCGGCAAAGCGCAGCTGCGCGAGCGGCTCCTCGGCCTCGAAGACCGCAGTGAGTGTATGAACCTCTCCGTCGCGCTGCGGAAAAAATTCGATATCGCCCTTGTCCCTGCCCTGCCCGCGCCACGCCAAGCGAACTCTTCCCGAGGTTGGAACGTTCAGCTCGACCTGCACGGCATAGCGTCCGGCCGGCAGTCCGGAAACATCCGTGGTGGTGATTTCCGGATAGATGCCGTCGGCCTGCAGGCGCATCGCGCCGTCGGCAAACGAGGTTTGGATCATGCGGGCGGGCTTCCATCCGCACGATGCGGAATCAAGTTTCCAGGCCCTGGAAACTTCATATCCTTTTGGCAAAGCATCCACCTGCCGCGGAATCACATAGTCCGGATCATAAGCCGGATTGGCGGTCGGAGTCACGACGCCGGTATCGGCCAGCCAGCCGTCGAGCAGTTTTTCGAGCTCTGCTGTTTTTTCAGGATGGCTTTGAGCCAGGTTGATTGACTCGCCGACATCCGTACTCAGGTCATACAGCTCGAGCGGTTTTTCAAAATTTTTGACCAGCCGCCAAGGGCCTTTCCGAACAGCCCCCACGGGCTGAAACGTGTCGCCGTCATCGGTAACCCCGTGAGTGACGTTGTACCAGAAAAGGGGCCGCTCTTCGAGCGACGGCATCGCCTCGCCTTTGAGCAGCGGAACCAGGCTCACCCCGTCCACCGGCTGGCCGGTCGGAAGCGGCGCACCGGCCAGGTCGAGAACGGTCGGGTAAAAGTCGATCATGCTGACCGTTTCGCCGCACACCGACCCGGCGGTGACGCCCGGCCAGTGGATAAACATCGGCTCGCGCACCCCGCCCTCGTAGATCACCTGCTTGTGTCCGCGCAGCGGAAGCATGGAGGTGACCGGCACCGAGCCGAGCGACTCCACCCCGCCGTTATCCGAAGCAAATAAAATGACCGTGTTTTCCGCCAGGCCCAGCTTTTCCAGCGTCTGAACAATGCGCCCGACCCCCTGATCGACCACATCGATCATCGCCGCGTAAGTCGGGTTCAGGGACCCATCACCAAGCTGCGTGCGTTTTTTCCTGTATTTTTGGACCACTTTTTCCGGAGCCATGATGGGCGTGTGCGGCGCGTAGTGCCACAGCTGCACAAAAAACGGCCCGCTTTTATGGTCGCGGATAAAATTGATGGCCTCCTGCGTCAGACGGTCCGTCAGGTATTCGCCGTCGGGCGCATCGACATCTCCGGGCAGTCCTTCATAGGGCGCGAAAAAGTTTTTGACCGCGCCGACCCCCTGACCACCGCCGAAGTTGACATCAAATCCTTCACTCTCCGGAGTCACCCGGGCCTTCACTTCGCCGAAATGCCATTTGCCGATGTGAGCCGTGGCATATCCTGCGCCCTTGAGCGCTTCGGCCAGACTGGTGAACTCGAGCGGACGCCCGCTCCAGGCGTGGGCACCCGCCGCCGCGTACGCCGGCCCGCCGCGCGGCGCGTCGGGATCCTCCACTTCGGAACGCTGTGTCCAGGCCGTGCGCGCGGGCCACTGGCCGGTGACCAAGCTCTGGCGGCTCGGCGCGCAGAACGGATGAGTGGCATAGGCGGTCGGGAACTGCACGGACTGAGCCGCCAGCCGGTCGATATTCGGCGTTTCCGCAAACGTGTTGCCGGTAAAGCCGAGATCGTGCCAGCCGGCGTCATCGAGCAGGATCACTAAAAAGTTTGGCGGCGCGGCCCGCGCCGTCAGGGTGAGCATCAGGGTTGCAATCACCGGCAGGAATCTTTTCATAGTCAACACATCCTTGTCAAAAAGACGAATCATAACACCGATGATGTTCCACGAAAAGGAACCCGCAATAAATAGCTAAAAAAAGATAAATTCTAATGAAATCCAAATTTACGCCCGCCCGGCATGAGCTTTTCGGGCCTCGGGATTGGCTGGGAATATTTTTTGATCGTTCAAGATGAATGCAGACATTCTGCATATTTGATCTAACTCCAGAACAGAGATTGTCACAGCTTCCTGGTGCAAGTCGTGGCATATGCTTGCGCAAGATTTCAAAACAGCCTTTGGTGCCTATGGGTTCGTCGGAGGAAATATCAAAATCATTTGCGCACAACCCCGCCGGCGGGTCACACGGCTAACCGATGTTCTTCAAGACAATTCGGTTTCTCGACTGCGCGACGGACCGGACCGCCTGGACGGAAACTGCTGCCGATGCTCTGCATCCAGAAACTGCTGCATGCAATCCAATACACGTCCGGCATCACCAATCAGCTCCTCATACGTCAGCAGCAACCGACGGGCGCGATCATTAATGCGCAAGGCGAGCAGCTTCAGTTCGTTCATGCGATGACGATAATAGTCCATCCAGACATACGGATTTTGATATTTTCTGTGTGTGGCTGAAACATCACCCAGGCCGGCAGCACTGTTAGACATCATCTCCGGATCCCGCATCAGAAAAATACAATACAGGTTTTGATTCTTCAGCACCTGATCGCAAATCGGATAATTCCAAACCAGCTTATCCATGACATACTGTCCGCGGACCAGATTGAACGTTAAATCGTTGTGACTGACCCGGTAGGCCAGGGTATTCAAATCGAATTCTTTTTCATATCCGACATGATGCTCCCCACAACCGCCGACGGCCGGGGTGCTGGCCAGAATGTGGCTCAGCAACGAGGAACCGGAGCGCATGGGGGACAGCACGAAAAGATACCGTAGCGGGCTTTTTCTGCGGCTTAACTGCATGCGGAAATACGCCCGCCTCACTCGTTTTATCTGTCGGCGACAAACCGTTTTAGTTGAAATAGACTCAATCAACGATTTCATAGAATATCGTTCCCGGCGTGTTAAACAGCGAACTGATGGTCACGAGAGACGCCCCGCTCGTCGGTTGTGCAAATAACCCTGGTAATCCGGGCGACCGCCTCGGCATCCCCCATGGCGGCATAACAGTTTCTCATGCCGTACAGAGGCGAGCAGTCTTCAGGAGAAAGAAGCATCGCGGTCACGTAGAAATGCATGGATCGTCTGTATCCGCCCGCCTGGTAATGCAGCCAACCCGCCCGAAGATAAGCCGCATAGGATGTCCCGATCCGGGACAGAATCTGCTCATGGATTTCCAGAGCCCGGGTAATCCTGCCAGCCAGTTCCGCCTGGTGAGACTCGACCCAGAGTTCCTGCAGCGAAGCGACGTCTTCTGCGGTTGTCACCCCCATCAGCTGATACTCCTCCGCACACTCTGTTTGGGATGCCTGTAATCGATTCATTGAACGTCTCCTTTCCGTTAAGACGCATCCAGTGGAACACGGGAACATGACAACGGGTTGAGGAGACCCATTAACTTTTCGTCATCATTGATTTCCCGGCGGATGGAAAGCAGGCGGCACCTGCACGCTGACAAATCACACGCCCGGCAAGGGGTGCATCCTTTAACGAGGGGCGTTCATCAGCGGCCCTTACTCGAGCAGGGCTCTCAGCTGAAAAAATTCCTGACTGCGGTCCCGGCCGGCTTCAATGGTTTCGCCGGCACCCGTACCGGGAACATTGGTCACCAGATTCCATGTGTTACTCAAAAGATCAGTACTTTGGTAGAGCTGATAGATGCGGCTTGCAGCTGTGTCGAAAGAAAGATGGAACATCCCGTCCATGCCGACGGTCCGGTTCAGAACAAACCGGGCAAGCGGATCGCGCGGATCGGTTCCGGCGACAAATTCGCGGAGGTTCGGGTCGCCGTCTTCATCGGGATCGGCGGATTCATCTGCCAGGCCGCCGGTGATTTCGTTGGTCGCAAAATGCTCCAGCTGCCAGCGCAGCAGCTGCCCGGCCCGCCACGGCTCACCGGCGGGCAGGATCCTGTAGCCGGCCGCCTGCCATTGCGGCAGGTTGACGGAAAAGCCGGTGACGCACTCATGCAGCAGCTCCCCGCTGTAGAGGTTGTACACATCCGACAACTCGGCCAGCTGAACGGTTCCGGTGGTGTTTTCGGTCGGCCAGATGCCGACCAAACCGTGACCGGCAACGACCGGCACGGTCACATCGGCATCCAGCACCTGATGGACGCCGGCCAGGCGCATGAGGCCGAGCAGCCAGCGCGCCTCCAGCCGCTGCACTCCGGCATACACGCTCGTCCAGCCGCCCTGATCCTCCAGGACGATTGCCGGCCGCTGCGTGCTTCCGTGAACATACCAGGCCAGCACCTGCGCGTTGGTTCCGACCTCGGAAACATACCACTCGGGCAGGCCGGTGATGCCGGGATTATTCCAAACGGTGCTGTTCATGGCGGACGTCAGAATTGAAGCCGGCTGGATGCCGGTCAGTGCGGTGTCCGGTGCCTCCGCGATGGTGAAGCCGGTCAGCTGCTCCATGCGATCGAGCCCCCAGCCGGCTTCGTCATACAGGCCCGATCCGTAGAACCAGAACAGGGTTTTCCCGTCGCGCTTGAGGTTTTCATCGATCCAGTTGCGCGCCGTCCGATCCGGAGCATAGGCGCCTGCGAACAGATAGACCGGGCAGTCCGGAACGCGCCCGGCAACCAGGTCGCTCAGCAGGTAGACGCCGTAATTGATTCCGGCCCGCGCCAGATGGTCGCGCAGGAACATATTGATGGAGGTGCGCGCCCGGGCATCGCTGTCACTCAATGTGGCAACCCGAAAGGAGGACCGTTCGTCAAAGATGAGCGCCACCTCCGGCGCATACCCGGCGGCATAGGCATCTTCGCGCACAAAGAGATCGTTGAGATGCCGCTGCAGTCCGAGCTCCTGCATCAGCTCCGGCGAGTTGTACCATCCGCTGCCGGACAGATCGAGCCGCCAGATGCCCGCGCCGCGCGTCAGGCTCGTCAGCTGATTGCGGCGCAGGCTGGCAATGGTGCCGACCGCATTGGTGAAGTGCGACTTCACATCGTCATCCGTCAAAAAGGTGCGGCTGTCGTCCTCGGTGTAAAACAGCTTGCCGTTGGACAGGATGGAATCGACCGGTCCGTGAAACATGCCTGCACCGACATCCGCATTTTCGATTCCGAGCCAGGCCGGGCTGCGGTAGACATAGGAATACGGTGCCGCCAGAAAATCGATCCACGGACTGTCCAGCACCGTGCGCAGCGCATGATGTCCCTTATAAAAAACCTGACCGGTCTCCAGCATGTACCCGTAAAACGCGCCGAGCAGCGGTTTCGCTGTGCGGGTCGACGCATCTTTGGCGGTCCGGCAGAAATCGATCAGGCACTCCGCGCAGTTGTCCTGCCAGAATGCGGTGAAGTCGATCACGCTGCGGCGCTGAACCGGATCGCGGAAAGGCCCCCAGTCGGCGGCGGAAAATTCTGCGGGCGTCGGCACAGTGACCGCAGAAAAGGAGCCGATCCCATTGGTGCTCCAGGCGGATTCCAGCGCGGCGACGGTTTCATATTTTGCCTCCAGCCATTCCTGAAAATCCTCACGAATCGCATCGGAGTAGCCCCAGTAGCCGGACGGCATCATCCACTCGCTGCCTTCAAAAATCCCGATGCGGTAGCCGGCCACGGAATCTGCATACGGCTGCACTTCAATATGGGTTACCAGATTGGAAATGTACTGTTTTGAGCAGTTGCGGTAAATCGGCGAGGACGGATCGGGAAACACACTGCGGGTTCCTTCGTAATTGAGAAGCTTCGGTTCGTGGCCGTAAAAACTGTACCAGCTCCCCGGCGGATGCAGTCCGCCGATGTTCAGGAAGATCTGCGCGTCGGGGTTGTCCGCCAGCACATCGGCAATGCCCTGATTGAGCAGGTTGGTATTAAACGTAAACGTCCCGTCGCCGGAATCGACGGACTCACAGATGCTGCGAAGAAACACAATGTCGATCCCGTTGGAGGCCGCCAGCAGAAATTCGTTGGAGGTGACGCCATTTTGATTTGCCCGGGTATTAAACGCATCCTGAGCGCACACCGCTCCGCTTCTGAGCAGCGTCGGGGTGCCTTTAATTATTTTGGAAACGGCCAAGTCCCCGCGAAGTTCCAGCCGGAAGTTATCCGCCTGCATCGCACTGGTGCTGCTGTAGATTCCGCCCTGTCCGCCCGCAACCGCATTGGCGTTGGTGACCGTCCCGCCCAGAATCTGCTGATCCGCATCGCAAAGGCTCCACTCAAACACGCCGGGTGCTTCCGAAGAAACGGCCAGACGGCATGCCTGATCGGCGACGTGAGAAAAGCTGTCGGAAGCCAGCACCGTCGGAGAGCCGTTAATGAATTGCAACAGCTGCAGGGTTCCCTCGCCGGAATAGCGCAGCGCATGATAATTCGCGGAATCAACAGCATGAAATGCGAGCCCGGCCCAGGCGCTCGGAGCATCTGAGGTCAGTGTGATTTCGGCCTGCAGGTCAAAGCGGCTGCCGCCGCCGCAAATCGTGTCCTGCGGCTGCCACAGCAGCAGTCCGGCACCGTCGATGCGAGTCATCTCGACGGCTCCGTCTGTCAGGCGCCAACTCTGCGAAGCCGCACTCCAGTCGCTGGTGTACAAACCAATCGCGCTCGGGCCCGCATTCGTCTGCAACCCGGTATCAGAACGATCAAAGTCATCGCAGGCAAGCGACACCATGGCTTCTGTCTGCAGCTCGCCGGAACGGACGGTTGCCGTCAGAGCAGCAGACGAAATGCCGACCGACAGACATACGCCTCCGGCAAGTGCCGGGACCAATCTGCTCTTGAAGCCGGGTTTTATGCGTGCGCCTTTTCCTTCTTAATCTGACGGATCAGCTCGGAAGAAATATCGTAGCGGCGCAGCAGAAAAAACGCGCCGATGAAGGTGGCGGCGGGCACGACGGCAACCAGCACGCGCATGCCGAGAATCGTGCCGGCGGACTGTGCCGTGCCGAGGTCGGCGTTGAAGCCGGTCAGCACCAGCACCAGCCCGGACACCATCAGCGAGGCGGAGCTGCCGATTTTGGTGAACCAGCCGTAGGCCGCGCCGAACGCGCCCTCGCGGCGCAGGCCGTTTTTCCATTCATCCCAGTCGCACACGTCGGCGATCATCGACGGCGCGATGATCCACAGGCCGGTCACCGCCGGACCGCCGAGAAAGAGACCGACGATCTGCAGATAGGGATAATCGGGATTGATACAGACCCACGAGAGCAGGCTTCCCGCCGTGCCCAGCAGCATCAACCCGCTCAGCACGATTTTTTTGCCGAAGCGGTTGCTGCACCAGGCCACCGCCGGAATGACGAACAGCGAGCTGAGCGTGTAGCCGGTGCCGATGATGCCCTGCAGGCGGCCGGCAAATTCCTGCGAGCCCTCGCAGACATAATAGATGTTCAGATACATGCCCAGCTGCATGATGGACAGCTGCCCGACAATAATCAGCACGCAGACCCCGACCACCCGGATGAACGGAATCACCTTCCACGCCACCGACACGCTCTCGTAAAAAGAAATTTTCTTTTGAGGCTCTTCTTTTTTCTCCTGCGGGGCGCGCTCTTTGCAGAACAGCGCGGTCACGATGCTGGTTAGAATCACAAAGCCGCCGATGATCGAACCGACGACTTTCATGCCCTGCACGGTGTCGTCAAAACACGATCGCGTGCAGCCCCAGTAGATCCACTGCATGATGATGCCGCCAACCAGACTGAAAAAGCTGCGGTAGCTCATCAGGGTCGTGCGCTCGTTGTAGTCCGGGCTCATTTCAAACCCGAGCGCCAGATAGGGCACAATGAAGACGGTGAAGCAGGTGTAGAAAATCAGCATGTAGGCAAGGAACAGGCTGAACGTGGCCACTTCGCTCCAGCCGCGCGGCAGCATCCAGATCATGGAAAAGGCCAGGCCGGTCAGAATGCCGCCGAGCAGCACGAACGGCCGGCGGCGGCCGAAGCGCGACTTGAAGTTGTCGCTGATGCGGCCCATCAGCGGATCGGTGAACGCGTCCCAGATGCGCGGAATGGTGAGCGCGGCGCTGACCAGCACCGGGCTGACTCCCAACCCGATGTTCAGAATCGGATTGGCCATGATGTTGGTGGTGTTGTGCAGGATGTTTTCCGAGCTGCCGCTCAGCCCCCACGCCGCCTTCTCCACCTTGCTCAGCTCACCGTTGTTTTCAGTTCTGTCTTCTGCCTGTTTCATGAGTCCCCGCTGTTCTACATTGATGCATGCTAATCCTGTAATGATGTCAAACAGCAGGGCGGCAAGGGAATATCGAAATCCGAATAAAATTTAATGAAAACAAAACGGCTGAGGTCGTTTTGGTATTTAAAAGCTTACCGCAACGAATCAATATTCTCATCTGGACCATCAGCCGCTATCCCATCACCGAAAAGGATGCCGAGCGAGCAATTCCGTTCACAGCGTGAATGAACACACGGAATGTATGTTAATTTCACACTTGATAGTTGTAATACATACAACTATATTACTCCATATGGACATAAAAGGAGTTAACTTAGAGCCGATTGTCGACGCACTCCGAATCAAAAACCTGCTGGATGATACGAGCGACAAGCGCGGAAAAATCGCACGGATGATTCAAGCCGACGAGCTGCTTCAGCTACGGCGCGGGCTATACGCAACGCAACGGGATCTCAATCCGCTCTGCCTCGCAGCCAGCATTTACGGCCCGTCATACATCAGCTTTGAAACCGCCCTTTCCTTTCACGGACTGATCCCCGAAGCCGTCTATGAGATCACTTCAGCAACGTTGAAGCGACCGACGGAGTTCCAAAACAGGTTTGGGCGGTTTCGTTACCGCAGAATTCCAATCAAAGTATACCCCATCGGTATCGAACGAATCACTGAATCCGAGGTTCCGTTTTTAATCGCCTCGCCAACCAAGGCTCTATGCGACCGCATCGCTCTCGAGCCGCGGATGCGATCTATGTCAGATGTGCATCGATGGGCGGAACTACTGCGTCTGGCTGAAGATATAAAACTCGACCCGGCGATTCTTGCGGCCTGCGCCGAAAACTACAAGCGCCCGGCAGTACGCCTGCTCCGCCGAACCGTCGAAAAATATGGAGTAATTTTCCCATGAATCAGGCTCTCGAGGACATGCTGCGTCCATACAATCCCGTCACCCCGCTCGACTGGAACCATGCCGTTCGCGAAGTCGTGCAGGAAATCGCCCTGCTCGGTTTCTGGCGCAGCGGTTTCTTTGAGCAGGCCGCGTTCTACGGAGGAACTGCTTTGCGTATTTTTCACGGACTCAATCGGTTTTCGGAAGATCTCGTTTTTTCACTGATCAGCGAACAAAGCACCTATCGTCTTGAACCGGCACTCTCATCGGTCAAAACCGAGCTGGCGGCCTGGGGACTTTCATTTGAGGCCGAACCCAAATCTGCCGGCGAGCGAACCGGAATTGAATCCGCATTTCTAAAAGGGAATACCCGCATCAATCTGTTAAACATCGGACTTCCTGACGAGCGGCACCGCCAGTTCCCGCACAACCAGAAAATAACCATCAAGCTGGAACTCGACACAACCCCTCCGCCCTTTGCCGCAACCGAAATCAAAACCCATTTGTTGCCGACTCCGTTTCAGGTGCGGCTCTACGATCTGCCGAGTCTTTTTGCCGGCAAACTGCATGCTCTTCTTTTTCGCGACTGGAAGAGCCGGGTCAAAGGTCGGGACTTTTACGACTTTGTCTGGTACATCAGCCGCAATGTGCCGGTTAACCTTCAGCATCTCGAAGCGCGAATATCACACAGCGGAAACGGGCAAGCAGAAAAACTGGACTTAGTCGGACTGCAGACCCTCCTGAAACAGCGAATTGAGAGCGTCGACACCGCTGCCGCTGCCGAAGAAGTCCGCCCCTTCCTGCGGGACCCGCGCGAACTTGCGCTTTGGTCTGAAACCTTCTTCTTGAATCTGGTTTCAAAGCTGAAAACGCTTGATTAAGATGCCGCGGCCTAAGGATTGCCAAGCGCGCCTGCCGCAGAGGCTTCTTTGATGTCCGCCTCCAGCGGATGCGCGTCAGGTGTTGGGTCGCCGGAGAGCCAGCCAAGGTCCTTTAAAAACAGATCGGTTTTGATCATCGTGGAATTGAAATCCTTTTTGCCGCCGAGGTAGTTGAAGAACCCGTGGTTGCGGTTCGGATATAAATGCAGGTCGCAGCGCACCCCCTCTTCGTCCGCCTTCAGCTTGTACGCTTTGGATTCCTCCACCGGCACGGCGCTGTCGTTGATGCCGTGAAACAGGATCATCGGCGGCGTGTTTTCAGTCAGAGTATGAAGGGGAGAAATCCGCCGCCACCGGGCATCGGTTCCGCTGCGTTTGTCGGCATAGCGTTCCGACGTCATGTCGGTCGGCGGGTTGAAGAGAATCAGCGCATCGGCCCGTCATCAACCGCACCGGACCGATCAGCCCGGACGGATACAGTTCGTCCGACGCCCTCCAGTGCGGCCAGGCGGCAAACGCAATCCGGCCGACCGGATTTTTTTTCTGCGGATCAGAAACCCACGCCGGCCACTCGCCCTCCCCGGCCCACCAGAACCAGTCCGAAACCGGAAACTGACGCTCGTCCCCAATCATCCGGTTGATCCATAAATTGGTGACCCGAACCTCCAGCCGGTTGCGGCCCGACCGCACCGCCTCCGTCACATCCACATTAAACGGACGTTTCCAGAACGTACCGAGCGGCACGCCGTTCAGCACCACCTCCGCCAGCACCTCGACCCGCCCCAGATCGAGCACAACCTGCCGGGCCGCGTCCGCCGGGCCGGCAAATTCAAATTCGGTTGTATAGACGGCCGTGCCTGAAAAACAGTTCACCCCGTCATCCGCGTAAGCCGAGAGGTCGACCAGCTCCGGCAGCCGAATCGATTCCGGCGCCCCGCGGCCGGGCTGGAACACGACGTCCCAGGGCCCCGCAAGATCCATCTGCGACTCAGGCTCAAACCGAACCGCCTTTTCCGAGGTGCTCGACGAGTCGGGAAACACAACAAAAACCGCATCGTCGGGATCAAAACGCAATGGAACAACCGTCCGCCCGTCCTCGTGCCGCACATCCGCCGCCAGCCGCCGCGTCTTCGCATAGGGGTTCCACAGCTCCGGCACACCGTTTTCAACACGAAAACTGACTTCAAAGTCCACTGGCGACGGATGATTGCAGGAGACGAAATAAAAATCGGCATCCTCCACATAGCGATGTGCCACGCCAACCGCCCCGTCCGGGGCATTCCGGATCAGATAATCGGGGGACAGCTCCAGACGGGTCAGCATCTGCGCAATCGGCCGCCCCATCACCAGCCGCCCCCTGCCCAGCACCCGGTCCCGGCACGCCTCCCCGTCGAGCGGCCCGAACAACTCGCCGACAATCCGCTCCAGCGCCGCATCATCGCCGACCCCCGGTGTCCGGACCGGCTTCTGCTTCGCCAAAACGGTCGCCCCGTCCGTCACCAGCTCCCGGATCTTCTCGGCCATCTCAACGGACATGGCATCCTCATCCGCCAGAACCAGCAGCCGGTAGCGCATCCCGTCCGGCAGGACAATGCAGCCATCCTCGACCGAAGCCCGCTTCAGCAGAACGGCGGCATCGCACCCGTCGTACAGGTAGCCGTCCGGAACCTTGAGATGTTTCCGGCTGCGCGAAAAATCATTCGGCGAATCCTCGCCGACAAAGAAAAGAATGTCCACCGCCGCCAGCCCGGACTGCAGCATGGCCTGGCAGCGGGTAATATATTCAACCCACGCCTTCGCCTGCTCCGCCCAGGTGGTCGTCCGGGTGAAATTGATCCCGAAAGGCCCCATCGTCATCCCCGGCTGCGTGTCCACCCAGGGCTGATGCGCCGATGTGTGAAACACAAACCGGCTCACTCCTAATGAAAAAGCCCGGTCGCCGCGGGCCTTCATGGAGGCCGGATAATTGCGCCACATGCCGGAATCTCCCGTCGAGGTGTATGCCTCGGCCTCCACCCGGCCCAGCCCGTACGTATTCGCCAGCGAGGCCATCTGCCGGATTCCCGTCTCCGAAAACCGGTGATCCGTCCAGAACACCGCGGCGGCATCATCGACATATCCGCCCATCTGCAGATTATTATAATTCGCGCTGTTATAAGGCTCCGCAAACGACTGCATCCCGTATCGCCGGCAAAACGCCCGGAAGCCCCCGTAAAAATGTTCCGCAAACAGGTCGGAACAGGTTTTGCGCCAGTCCCGCAGAAAGCGCTCGGTTGCCTCCGAACCCTTCACAATATATCCCGCAAGACACGGCAGCCAGGGCGTCGGGTCGTAGCCCCGTCGCGCCTCAAAAAACTGAACCATCTTCGGCGTCCAGTTCTGGGCGCCGACCTCCCAGGAATCTGTACCGAACGATGTCAGCGCCCGTCCGGCTTCATCGCCCGCCAAGCCGACCGCCATCCCCATCAAACCATTTTCAAAAAACCGCTCCAGGGCCTCCGGATCAAATTTATCCACCTCCAGCCCGAGCCCTCCGACCGCCGCCGGATGATTCATCTTGCCCGTCGAGGTCGCCCCGATGCGCAGCACCATCCAGCGCCCCGCCGGCGTCTCCCAGTCGAGCGTCCCGTCCGGACGAAGCCGGTCCGACAGATCCAGCAGCCGCGCCGAATCGATCGCCGGCCGGGATTCTGTGCATTCAGCCTGCTGACCATTTCCCCGGAGGAAGCCGGCCTTCACGGGCCAGCTGTCAATGCACTCCGAACCGCTCAACCGCAGTTCACGCAAATCAGCCGGCCTCTTTTTCGCCTTCACCCCGGCAAACCGGACAACAAACTCCCGCCCCTCAACCGCGTCAAACCCGATCCCGTGCATCGTCCGCAGCGGGCCGCCGTTCAGCGGCAGCTTAAAATCAGTCACCGGCACAAGGGTCCCGGACTGTCGAACCAGCAGCTCAACGCGGCTGCAGCCGATCCCCCATTCCCCTGACTCCAGATAAAGCGAACGGGCCTTAAACGGTTCGGGAAAACGAACCGTCAGTTCGGCATCCGGGCCTGCACGAAACTCATCCAAACACACCCCGGTCTGCACATTCCCGTCCAGCAAAAGCGACACATCCCCCCGGTCCAGCCGCGGCGCGGACTCCTCCATCAGCCGCTCATCCCCCGCCGGCCAGGCAAAAACCGCCACATCCTCGTAATACGGCGCATAATCGACACGCTCGAAACCATACTCCTCCAGCTTCGCATTCATGTCGTTCTGATGACTGAACGGAAGAATCGCCTCGGCAGCCGGGCGCGCAGGGGCAGCCGGATGCCGCGCACCGCCTTCAATCACCGCGCGGCTGAACACCAGCTTTTTCATCGAATCCTCCGGATCGACCCAGGGTCCGCCGGCGCAGCTCCAGCCCGAACAGTTATGCATTCCCAGCTCAAGGCCCAGCCGGGCACACTCCTTAACGGCATGCCGGACACACTCCTGCCAATACGCCGACCGCTGTACCGCCGCGCCCGGCAGCGCCGCCTGCCCCGTCTCAAAAATCAGCGGCCCCGCCAGCCCGACCCGAGCCATCCACTCCAGATCCAGCGTGATGCCCTCCCGGGTCACATTCCCGTTCATCCAGTGCCACCAGGTCGCCGGACGCGCGGAAACAGGCGGATCATCAAACACGGCTGCCAGCGATGTCCCGGAAGACTCCCCGAACACCGGCAGCCCCCGGCACGCCATCGCCACCGAAAACACAACCCAAAGGATTCTCCGAACACCCCGCCTCATTCCATTCCCTTTCAAATGACAAATCACCGGCACAGCGGGCTTTGCTGATTAAACTGTTTTCTCAGTGTTTTCAGATCAGACCGGTATTCAGGATCGGAAACCAGATTGACGGTTTCCGCCGGTGACATCTGATAGTCGTACAGCTCTTCGAACACCGTTTCGCCGGCCTCATCCAGCCAGCGCACGTAGCGGAAGCGATCCGTGCGCATGGCATAGCCGGAGTTTGGATGAGCCCACTTGCGTTCATTCATCGTGAAGGCCGCGGTTTTCCAATCCTTGGAAAAAACGCTGCGCCCGTCGCACTGAGGTGGAACGGCCAGTCCGCTCAGCTCGCACAGGGTCGGGAAAATATCCACAAACTCGACCAGGCGGCCGGTTCGTTCCGGGGCCACGGACGGCGCGCGGATGATCAGCGGGCTGTGCGCGGCCACTTCAAAATTGGTGTCTTTGCAGATGATGCCGTGTTCGCCCAGATGAAACCCGTGGTCGCCCCACAGCAGCACCACGGTGTTTTTGTCGAGCCCGAGCGCTTTCAGCTCGTCGAGAACCCGGCCGACCTGCGCATCGACAAAGGAGCAGCCGGCATAATAGCCGTGAATGGCCCGGCGAAGGACCTCATCGCCCAGCGGCCCCTCTTTCGGGCCGTCGCTGTAGCAGCGCAGCTCAAACGAATCATGGCCGGCATACGCAGGGGCTCCAGCGGGCAATTGATTCATCGCCGGCACCTCGAAATCTTCGGCCTTATAGAGATCCCAGTATTTTTTCGGAACGACCAGCGGCAGGTGCGGCTTCATAAATCCGACGGCCAGAAAGAACGGCCGCCTGTCTTTCCGGACCTCGCGCAGCACCTGCACGGCGCGGTCCGCCAACTGACCGTCGGGATACAGATGCTCATCCGCCTCTGCGGCTTCACTGAACGGACCGACCGTATACACATACTTCTGGTGGGGTGTAAAGGTTTCGCCGGCGGCCTCGCGCGCGGCCACATCCGCCCGGCGGTTTTTCTGCAGTTCAATATTCTGCGGCAGAAAATAGCCGCGGCCCTGGATGTCCACCCAGCGGTCCCAGGATGCCGGATCGGTGTTGGCGGCATGATGAAAAATCTTGCCCATGCCGACTGTGTGATATCCGTTCTGCCGGAAATGCTGCGGCAGCGAAACCGCATCCGGCAGCGCCTCGCGGAATTTTTTTGAGTTGTCGCGCACCTCGCTGTGCTCGGGGTACATGCCGGACAGCACGCTGGCGCGCGAGGGACCGCAAATGGCGAACTGGCAGTAGGCGCGCTCGAACAAAACGCCGCTCGCCGCCAGCCGGTCGATATTCGGCGTTTTCATCTGCGCATTGCCGAAGCAGCCGAGCTGAGGCCGCAGGTCATCGATGCAGATGAACAGGATGTTCGGCGGCGACGAGGCCCCGGGTTCCCCCTCGGCAAACGCTGCGAGCATGCAACTGCCGGCAAACAGACCGCCAACGAAAATCCGCCTGAAATGAAATCTGTTTTCCATATCGATTCCCTATTTGTCATTTTAATTCGAAGATTGCAAATCCAACGCCGTTAACCTGGAGGCTCGTGCTGCCGGAGTGCGATTCCGCCACCACATCCCCGCAGGAAACCCGCCGGGACAAACTCCCCGTCAACCGAATCGATACGGTTTCGCTCCGGTCTGCCGGGTTCAGTGCAACAACCAGTTTCCTGCCTTTCCAGCTGCGCATATAGACCACGGCACTGCCATCCGGCTCGGCGTGCAACACCGTCAGCTTTCCCCGCACGCCGAGCGCCGGAAACGTTTTCCGCAACGCGATCAGTTGGCGGACGAAATTCAGCAGGGAGCCCGGATCGTTTTCCTGATCCGACACCAGCGGACGGTTTGGGCCTTTGTCCAGCGGCAGATACAGACGGCCTGCGGGTGCCGATGAAAACCCCGCGTTTTTTGAACGGTTCCATTGCATCGGCGTGCGGCATCCGGCGCGGACATAGGCCCCTTCCCGATTCGGCGCATCGGCGAGATGCCGCATGCCGGTTTCATCGCCGTAGTACAGCGCGGGCACCACCGGCAGCGTAAAGATAAACCCGTAGGCGACCTTCAATTCGTCAACAGAGCGTCCGATGGAAATCCGGGGCAGATCGTGGTTGCCGGTCGGCATGGAGATCAACCCGCGCCGGCCGATCGAACGCAGCTGCGCCTGCAGATAGTCGAGAAACGGAACACACTGCCCGCCGCCGGTTTTTCTGAAAAAGCTGGGTCCGCCCTTTCCGTCCGGCACGACGTTGGAGCCGGGCTCCATGCGGAAGAGTTGCGTGTAGACCGGGGCGCTGTGCAGGATAAAATCCATATGAAACCCGCAGCGGATCGCATTGTTCGGTTCCGACCACTCCGAAAGCAGCACCGCCTCCGGCCAGTTTTCATCAAGCCAGTTCCGGATGTCGGAATAAATGATCTTGAGCCCCTTGCAGTCCACATCGTCCTTGACCAGGCAATTGGCCATGTCGACCCGGAAACCGCTGACGCCTTTTTTCAGCCAGAACTCCATGGTCCTTTTCAACTCCTCGCGCGTGGCGACCGCGTCCGGGTGATTGATCGGCAATTGCCACGGCTCCTTCGGATTCAGGTAGCCGTAGTTCAGTGCGGGCTGGAACGAAAAAAAGTTGATCAGGTATTTCCCGCTGCGCTCCGTGTCGCCGCCGAGGAACAGGCCGGGCGCTCCCCGGAAGATGTGGTCGGTCCAGATATACCGGTTGTCGTACGCCGTCTTTTTGCCGGAGGCGGACGCCTTGAACCACGCATGCTCACTGGAGGTATGTCCGGGAACCAGATCCAGCATGATGCGCAGTCCGCGCTTCCTGGCTTCGCGGCAGAGGCGCACCACATCGGCGTTGGAACCGTAGCGCTCTGCGACGCGGTCGTAGTCGCGCACGTCGTAGCCGCCGTCCTGGAACGGCGAATCATAGATCGGGTTGATCCAGACCAGGTTCACACCCAGCGACCGGATGTAGTCGAGCTTTTCAACGATGCCGGGCAGGTCGCCAATCCCGTCGCCATTGGAATCATAAAACGACGCAGGAAAGATATTGTACATCACGGCATCGTCCAGCCATTCAGGATATTTGTTCATGGCTTGCTCTCCCAGTGGATATATTTCGGAATGCCCGGTTCGAGGTTAAGGTCCGCTGATGCGTCATTGGTCGCAGCCAGTTCGCTTGCGCCGCCGCGCCGAATATAAACCGCAGCAACAGCCGCACTCCAGCCGGCAAAAAACAGGATGCAGAGGCTCTTGCTCATGCGGCTCCCCGGTGCGTTTCGCGAACCGCCTTGATCATAGCCAGATAGTTTTCCACCGGCGTGTATTCGGGAATGCTGTTGCCCGTGCCCAAGGCATAGCCGCCACGTCCGGAGGTCTGCTCGATGATCGTCCCGACAGAGTCAGCCTTCAGGCCGTTTTGGTAATCAAAGGCGAAGTCCGTCATCACGACCGGTGCATAGTCGTAGCCCAGGTTTCTGTAGGCCAGGATCGTGGTGAGCAGACCCTGGAGCTCTGCGGGGCAATTCGCCGGAAGCGGGCCGGCAAAGCGCTCGTAGAGCGGTCCGTTCAAATAAAACTCAAACAGGGTCGGCCGCGCCGGGCGTTCGTTGCGCAGCACGGCCAGCAGGTTGTTGAAATCAGGAGTCGGGTGGTACATTACAGTCCATGTGCGGTTATCAAACGCTGCAGTTCATCCGGGTCAAGCAGCGGATCGCCGGTTTCCCGCCGCCACTCCATCAGCTCCGACTTCAGTTTTGCCAGCACGGCGGCGACCTCCGGGTTGCCGGCGAGGTTCACGGTTTCATGCGGATCTTTGCCGAGGTCGTAGAGCTCAAACTCCGGCGGCGCTTCGGTTGTTTCATACGCGGCCTCCATGCCCGGCTCGATTTGCGTCACGCCGGGCTTCGGCCGGGTTTCACCGATATACGGCACCGGATTTTTGCGCGAGGCGTCGAGGTTGTGGATCAGCTTATAACGCTCATTGCGAATGGAGCGGCGCGGATAGAGATGCTCTTTGGCGTGCGATGTGTACTCGGCGCACAGCGTGCTGCGCCAGTCTTTCGGGGTTTTGCCCGCCAGCACGCCGCGCAGCGACCGTCCGGCGGTCGGCGGCGGAGACTTCACGCCGGCGGCATCGAGCAGCGTCGGCATGATGTCCACCGAGGAGATGAAATCCTCGCTGCGCAGCCCGGACCGGCTGACGCCCGGCCATTTTACAACAAAAGGCACCTGCTCGCCCGCCTCATAGCAGGTGGTCTTGCCGCGCGTGAACGGCACGCCGTGGTCACCGAGAAACACGATGATCGTGTTCTCAAGCGTTCCGGCTTTTTCCAAGGTTTGGAAAAGCAGGCCGAGCCCGACGTCCAGGCGGCTGACGCAGTTGTAGTAGGCGGCCACCTCCTGGCGCACCGGCAGCCCGTCGAGGCCGAGATAGGCGAACGGCTCAATATCATTGGGTCCATACGGATTTTCGGGCAGCCCCTTGCACTGGTTGGCTTCGGCGTTGTAAGGCCGGTGCGGATCAAAATAGTTCACGTACAGGAAAAACGGTTTACTGCCGGTCTGCCCGATAAACTCCGCCGCCTTTTCGGCGACCCTGCGCACATCGCGGGTGACCACCGGGTTGCCGTGCCGCGCCCACTCAAAATCGAACGGCACCTGTTCAGGAGCCCCCTCCTTCACATGCTGCTTGCCGAGGATGCCATTGACATATCCGGCCTCTTTCAGAACCGCCGGCAGGCTCAGAATATCAGGCTTCAGCTGATATTCCGGATGAAGGCCGGCCAGGCCGATATGGCCGTTCTGGTGCGGATAAAGCCCGGTCAGGATCGAGCTGCGCGACGGACTGCAAGATGCATGCGTCACATACGCATTATCGAACAGCACCCCCTCCGCGGCCAGCTGATCGAGATTGGGGGTTACGGCAAACCGGTCGCCATAGCACCCGGCGGTTGTCCCCATATCGTCGGCCGTGATCAGCAAAATGTTCGGCTGTTTTTCCGCAAAAGCGGAAAAACAAAAAACAAGACAGGCAATTGCTAAAAGAGCAGCGGCACTTCTACCGCCGAAAGAATCGGGGACAGGACGCGTAGCGAGGCTTTCTGAAAGAAAGCAACGACCAATCGGGAGAGGCAATTCCCCGCTCCGTTTTCTTTGAGTTCTCTGCGCTCTCTCGCGGTTAAAAAATTTCATTCCAATTCTTAGAACCTTCAATATTCGACATTCCTTCTTCGATATTCTGCGGTTCATTCCAACTCTCCGTGTTCGGCGATCCAGGCCTTGTATTCATCCGGCGGCAGCCACTTGAATTTCCAGGGCGGCAGCTCGCCCTGCCAGCGGCGCAACCGCTTTTCGAGATCGGCGGCGCGTTCGGGATACGTCTGGATCAGGTTGTTCTGTTCGCCGGTGTCACTGCGGATGTTGTAGAGCTCTTTGACGCGCCCGCCGTTTTTACAGACCAGTTTCCAGTCGCCGAGCCGCACGGCCTGCATGCCGAGCGCATCCCAGAAAAAGGGCCGCTCGGAAACCGGCTCGTCGCCGAACAGCACGGGCAGAAGACTTTGAGAGTCATACACGCGGTCGGTCGGCAGGGTTCCGCCCGCCGCCGCAACGGATGTCGCGAACAGGTCCAGCGCACTGACCGGCTGCTGAAAGGACCGGCCCGGCTGAATGCGTCCCGGCCAGCGGACAAACAGCGGCACTCGAACGCCGCCCTCATAGCACGATCCTTTGAACTCGCGCAGCGGTCCATTGCGGTAGGCGCCGGTCGCTTTGGGGCCGCCGTTGTCGCTCAGGAAAAAGACCAGCGTGTTTTTTTCCAGTCCCGATTTTTTCAGCCGGTCCAGAATGGTGCCGACCCCGCGGTCGAGCCCTTCAATCATATTGACCAGCATGCGGCGGTTTTCGGCGACATCATCCGTTCCGTTGAGCGGAACATGCACATTGCCGGGGTCCTTGTCCCACATCAGCGGCGTATGCACTGCCCCGAACGAGGCAACAAGCAGAAACGGCCTGTCTGAGTGGCGCTCAATAAAGGACGCACTTTCGCGGGCGATGGCATCGGTCTGGTATTCCGTTTCGTGGTGGCGCTCGAACCCGCGCATAAAACACTTCGGCGGCTTCATGTTGCCGAGGTCAAAGTAGCGGTAGAGCGAACCGAGAAAGCCGAAAAATTCGTCGAAGCCGTTGTTCATCGGGTGGCACTCCGGCTGAAAGCCGAGGTGCCATTTGCCGAAGATCCCGCTGACATAGCCCTGTTCTTTGAGCAGTTCGGCCAAAGTCAGTTCTTCTGCCGGCAGGCCGATCCGGTTGCCGGGCTCCGTCGGCACCACCTGATCGGGATTGGAAGGATAGCCGAACCGCAGGTGGTGGCGGCCGGTCATCAGCCCGGCGCGCGACGGCCCGCAGGCCGGATAGCAGACATACGCCTCGCTGAACCGCGCACCGCTGTTTGCCAGCGCGTCGATATTCGGGGTCCTCACATCGGTTGCCCCGTGAATGCTCAGATCGCCGTAGCCCAGGTCGTCCGCCAGCAGCACCACAATATTCGGCATTTCCGATGAACCACTCGCGTTGCTCGTTATTTGCGTGCGCAAATTATCTATCGCTTCGCTTTCGGGCTGATTGCCGACTGCCGATTGCCCCGACAGCAGCAGTGGTGACAAAAAAACCAACGCGGCAACGCCGCAACCAAAGAGTTTTGCAGTATGATTGACGGCAGAATGATCTGGAGCACTTTTAAGCAGATTATTCTGCCGTCCATTATTCTGCGAAAACAGCCCCTGCTTAGTTCTTTGAGAGCAAAAGATTGCGGTAAATAACGTGCACATAAATACAAGAATATGACGAATCGTAATAAAACAAACAGTCATTGCTCGTTTTTGCGATCTGTGCGTTCGTTGCCGTTCACTTCGTTCTCTGCAGTCGCTTTGCGCCAGCCTCTGCCTTCGGCGGTCGCGGTTAAAAAATCTCATTCCGGTTCTCCCTGACTGAAACATTGAACAGTTATTACACATCAATGTCACAAACAACGGCATCAACCGGAATCATGAAAAACGTATAAAATTTAATGAAATCAAATCACCTATTCTTACAAATTACTCGCAGGCAACTCGTTGGTTCGAATCGTGTAAAACCTCGAGTCAAACGATTCAATCGGCGCAATATCCGGAGCCATCATCACTTCCCGGGCACCCACGTCATCCGCGAAGAAAAGGTTGGTCAGTACGGTCCATTCGCCGGAGAGCAGATCACTTGTCACCTTTACTTCACAGTTAGTCGTATCCACCGGAACATTGATCCGCCGCAGGCGCATGGCACCCGCTGGTTCGCCGCCGTTTTCCTGCAGCGAGAACTCTGCCGATAAAATGGTATCGCTGGTTTTCAGCGGGAAGCGGCGGGTCAGGTCGCGCAAAAACGGTGCTTTATAAACGGCATACGACGCATCGCGACCGTACAGGTCGGGAAGAGTCGTCCATACAGCATCTCCTGTAAGGCCGGCCAGCGACCAGTCGACTTGATTGAAGCCGACCGCCTGCGCATTCGCCGGATCCGTCAGTGAAAAATCGCCGTTTTCGGGGTCGGCAAACATCGGATCGGCAACAACGGAATGCATGTCCAAACCGGTCTGCGACTGCCATTCGGCGAGGGTCAGCAGATTGGTCACGGCCGACCCGTCAGGGCTGGGCTGCTGAAAAGTGACCGGCCCGCCGCCGATGCGCCAGAACAGGTTGCTGTCGCAGGCGACAAACCAGTCGGCATTGATCTTGTTGAACTTGTCGCCGTACACACTGCCCCAGTAATAATAGAAGATATTATTCTCTATCACCGCATCGGCTCCGCTGCCCAGATGGCAGGGCGCCTTGTGATAATTCATCGCGAAGACATTGTTCCGCAAAACAATACTCCTGCAGCTGTTCACTCCGAGCCCGAAAGACGTGAGATTGTACACCAGATTTTCGCTGAACGTAACTCCGTCGGTCTGCTGATCGGGATAAAACCCCTTGCCGCCGCTCCCTTCGACCCAGCAGAACACACTGCAGATTACGTTGCTTCGAATCAGGGTATCGAGGTTTTCGCCGACCGTGTAGATGGCGCCCATATCGCTGAGCACGTTCTGTCCGATGTCATGAATGCGGTTGCACTCAACGCGGTTGTTTTTCGACCAGGAGGAGCTTGTGTCCCAATTCCAGCCGATCTGCATGCCGCTCCAGTTGAAGAATCCGATGTCATTATGGGAAACGAGATTATCCGCGGATTGGGCGATGAGTATTCCGCAGGATCCCGGATGAAGAATTCCGCCGTCATGAATGTAGTTGTTGTACAGCACGTTATATCCGTTGAAACCGTGCAGACCGGAATCGTAGCCGTTCTGAGTCTGCGTCGGCTCCCCGCACAGGATTCCGCCGCCGCCGAGGTCGTACAAATGGCACTGCTCGATCCGATTGGAGGTGCAGCCGCGCCCGAGGTGAATCGCGTGCGTTCCGACCTGCGATACGTCGCACGACAAAAATTCGATATTGCGGCCTGCGTCAATTTGAACACAGGCCGGGGCCCGGGACGCGGCCTGACCGTAGCGCCAGCCGCCGGTTTTTCCTCCGGCCAGCTCCGGCGCGGCATAGTGACGGAACGCAAGACCTTCGAACCGCACGTGGTCGACAAACTGGGTGGCATCGGCGCTGCCCTCAATCGATATCGCCGTCTGAGCGAGCGGAACCACCCACGTCTGCGTCGCCATGTTCTCCGAGCCAAAGGGAAGAACGGTCAGCATACCGGAGTCGCGATCCAGCTGCCACTCGCCGGGGGCATCGAGTGACCCGGGAGCATTTACGACGACATAACGCTTCATTTCATCGATTGCATTTCCGCCCAGCGGATCCAGCCCGCCGAGCACATGTGTGGCCGTAAACGCGGTATTGCTTGTTTCGTCCACCGACGTGAGCCAAACGCTGACCGTATCCCAAAGCGTATAGACACAGATACTGACATCATTGGAAGCCAGCGTGCTCCAGTTTTCGAGATCGCCGGGGCTGAACTCAAAATTATGGCAGTACCAATACGGAGCTCCGTAGTAATTGGTGTCGGCCGGCTCCGGCGGAATGCCCTGCACATAGAAGTATCCCTCGTTCGGGCTGCGGGCCGGATTGTAACGCACATCATCAACAAACAGCTGATGGAATTTCCACTGCCAGTCATCCGCCTCGGGAATATACACCGAGCAGCTGCCGTCCGGATTCTGCGCGGCGGCCCCCAGATTCCGCCCGCCGGAAATCACCGGGGTTTCTCCGGGGTATGCCTTGTACACAACCGGAGCGTTTTCGGTTCCGGAATCCTGCTCCTCCAGCACCAGCGTTTCCGATTCGTAATAGGTTCCGCCCCGGACAAAAACCGTCACCGCCCCGGCATAACCGGCCGACCGCAGCAAACGGATGCGATCACGGGCACCGATCAGCGTTGCCAACGGTTCAGCGAGGCTGCCCTCTGCGCCGTCATTCCCACTTGAAGCGACAACCAGCTCACCGCCGAACGACATCAGTCCGGAATCCAGCACGGCATTCGCCCCGTCAAAGATCAGTCCTTTTTTCAACTGCTGGGAACTGAAGTTCGCACTGTCAATGAATCCGGCATCGACCCACGCATCAAACACAGACTGCAACGCATCAAAATCTAATACGGAATCAACGCCTTCCCAGATCATCGAGCCGTCTTCAAACCAGACCCTGGAGTTCGCATCAGCAAACTGCAGTGAAGCCGTGTAGTTGGCTGCGGTCAGATGAAGGTCTCCGCCATTCACGGTCAAACTCTGCATCTGCGAACCTGCGGCACTGTCTTTGAACTGAATATAGCTGCAGGTTAGCGCGCCGCCGTCTACAAACATCTGCACGGCCGAACCGGCCCCCGGATCGCACTGAATCCGCTGCCCGGCAAAGGTCAGCGACCCGGAAGCAACGGTCAGTGTCCCCGTCGCGGCGGTTGCTGCGCTCCCGCCAAACAAAGCAACGCGGTCAGAGGTGACCGTTCCGCCGGCGAGGGTCATAGAAGAGCTGCGGTTTGCCGCTCCGGCGGCCGCGGCCAGCTGGATATATCCGCTGGAACTTTGATGAGTTAATGCAGAACCTGAATTCACGGTTAAACCCCCGTAATTCAGGGTGAGGTTTCCGGACACACCGATTGAGCTGCCGCTGTTCATGGTCAGCTGACCGGGGCCGGAGCCGCCCAGCACGGCCAAAGCCGTCAGCGTTCCGGAAGGTGCACTGGAGGTGACGCTGTGAGCCCGCACATAAACCACATCGCCGCTGACGGGAACCGCACCTCCGCCCCAGATTCCCGAGTCCGCCCATTCCCCGGATTGGACACTGCTGACGGTCTCCCCTTGCGCCGGGAAAATTCGGCATAAAACGAACAGTCCGGTCGCGATGATTCCCCATCTCATAAGTTGTCCCTCGCTGCGGATCTGTGCTGCGGTCTTCATTTGGCAACCAGGCTGGATCGCAAATTGCACGACGACCAGTGCATGGTCACCGGCGATGCATCCGACAGCCGGAACAGCAGGTAGCGCCCGGCCCCGACGCGATCTCCTGTAAACCCTCTGAGAGCCATTGTATACCGCCCGGCAAGAAACACATCCTGATAATCCGGAACAAATGACTGAACCGGTGTTGCAGTCGAGTAAACCGCCAACGATCCAGCATCGACATTGACCGCATCGAAACTCCCCATGAAGTCAATTCGCAGTTCATCAGCGGGTTTGGGTTCCGCTTTTGTACCGGAGCGGGTCGAGATCACCAGCTCCATTTCCCAGGAGTTGAGCGATTTTAATTGCGCCTGATTTTCCTTGGGGATTTCAAACCACAGATAGACATCGCGCCGCGTGCCGGCACACCCGAAGACGCCGGTTCCGCCGCTCTGTTCGTCATTTTTCACAATCCCTGTTGCCGGTTCATATCCGACCCGCTTCACGGCGCTCAGCACCACCGCTCCGCCCTCCGGAGACATCACGGCCGCGGTCTGTTCATACGCACTTTCCGGAATCGTTTTTTTCCAGGCGGCCAGTTCCTTGACCAGACGCGCGGCCGTTTCCGGCTGCTGGTCCTTCAGGTTGATGCGCTGGGCCGGGTCTGCTTTTACATCGTACAGCTCGACGCGGCTCCCGTCCGGACTCCAGCCGGCCCACCATTTTCCATCGAGCATGCAGACCTGCGGCGAACGGTAATCCTGATTGCCGAAGATTTCATATTTCCACTCCCAGAAGAGCGGTTTCGTGCGCCCGTTTTTCCCGCCGGTCAGAATCGGCGACAGGTCTTCGCCGTCAATGTCCAGTTCCGGCGGAAGTTCGACGCCGACGAGCGAGGCAAACGTCGGCAGGAAATCAACGGCGGACCAGACGGCATCATTTTTGACTCCGGCGGGGGTTTTGCCGGGCCAGCGCACCAGCATGGGAACGCGCATTCCACCGAGGTACGGGCTGCGCTTGCGTCCGCGGAACTGGCCGGGCGACCCGACTCCGGCGTTGGCGGCATTGCCGCAGTTATAGTCTTCAGGCCCGTTATCCGATGACAACAGAATCAGGGTATTTTCCGACAACCCGGCCTCATCCAGAGCTTCGAGCAACTTGCCGATGGCGGCATCGAGACTGGTCATGGAAGCACAGTAGACTTTCATCTGAGAGTCAGGGTCGCGGCTCTCTTTCACATAGTCTTTCATCCACGACGGGAAATCATCCGCATCAACCTGCAGTCCTTCATAAACCGCCAGCTCTTCCGGAGACGGCTTGAGCAGCGCATGGGGAACCAGCGTCCAGAGGTTGAGAAAGAACGGCTTGTCGTCATCTTTGTGCTTTTGAATAAAATCAATCCCGTCTTCCATGATCCAGTGGCTGGAAGCTGTCACCTGATGTTCGGTGGTTTTCCAGCGCTCGCGATAGAGCGGACTGGCATTCCCGTCGTGGGAAATCAGCCCGGAATCAAATCCATACCGGTCGGGGGTCGGACCGAACTGCCCGCACAGATGCCACTTGCCGATATGGCCGGTTGTGTACCCGGCCTGCTTCATCACATCGGCCACCGTCAGCAGGTCCGGATCCAGAAAGTCCGGCACGCCCTTTTCCCGATTGTGGTCAGGCGTATGGTAGATGTGATGAACATTATTGCGCGCCGGAAACATACCGGTCATGAACGCGGTCCGGCTGGGAGCGCAGACGCCGCTGTTGACGTAGAAATCGGTAAACATCGTGCCCTCGCGGGCCAGCCGGTCGATATTGGGGGTTTTGACATATGGATGGCCTGCGCAGCCCATATCGCCATAGCCCATATCATCGGTCAGGATAAAAATCACATTGGGTTTTTGCTGAGCCGCCGCCGCAACAGCCAGACACAGCGCAAACAACAGACTTCTCACAAACAGACTTCTCATTTTCATTTTCCTTCTCGCAAAACCTCCGTGGCGCATTTGGCGAAAATGCCGCGCAAATCCATGCTGTATTTTTTCAGTGTATATTCCCCGATGCCTTCAAAGTCACCGCAGCGGTAGAGCGCGCGAGCCAGCAGGATTTCCTTGAGCACTTCGTTGCGGATCGACTCTTTGCCTTCGCTCCTGTCCGCATACGCATACACATCAAACTTGTCCGTCAGTTCATATCCGGAAATATGATCCGACCGCACAAGACGGCATAGAACCGGTGCCAACCGCCCATCGCGAAGCGAATTGCACGCCATGGAAACCGCCAGATAGTGTGAGAAATCGCTCGTGTCATCGAGCTGCTCCGCCTTGCGCGCGATCGCGTCAACCGCCTTCAAGTTTCCCGCGTATCCCAGTGCAATGATATAGCTGTCGAGACGGCTGACGGTTGATTCAAACTGACCGCTGACCGTCCAGTTCCACCCCGCATCCCAGGGCATTGACTCAACCGCCTGAATCAACAGATCAACGCCCGTGTCGTCACCGAACATCCCGAGCAGATTGGCACAGGCGAGCTTTTTATCAGGATCGGCGGTTGCTTCGTATTCGGCCTTCAGGAACCGGACACTCCGCTCCGGATCGGTAAAGAGCACTGCGGCTCCATTGTAGGTTGCATCCAGATTCTTCGCGGCATCCAGCAACCGGCTGTCCGGAAGAGGGAAATTATCGGTCTCTTCAAGAGCTCCCGGTCCATTCTCAAAGGAAATGGCGGCCGTGCGCCGATCCACATCGAAATGGTCAAAAGCCCCGAGTTCGGTCATCTTTTTCTGAACTGGTTTGATGTCGATTTGCGACGGGAGCTGGCCGTTCGCAACCGCCTGGGCGGCGGCGAGTCCGGCGGCATAGCCGTTGTTCTGAACATCGGCCTGCATCCTCAGAACCGGCAGGGCGTCACGGTGCGCGCTGATGCCGATACCGGTCACGACCACGCCTTCGACGCCCTGCGGCAACATTGCCCTGTAGGGCACATTGGCATAGACCAGCATTCCATGCGGGGGCCACAGAGTGAAAAACAGCGGATGGGTTGCATAACCGTGCGTGTCAAAATTGCTGTACGCACGGGACACGGTATCGGAATAGGTCCGCCCGTTGAAAATATCCACCGGACTGATCGTAAATTCCCCGACCATGCGGCGCCGCTCGCGGGTATTGATGAGCTGAGCAATATCATAACTGCTCCTGAAACGCTCAAAGGGCTTCCCCGTCGCATTTTCAAACATATGCTTGGCGGAAACATGCATCCGCCAGACATCGACCATATCGTTGTCGTTCACAAAGTCGTAGTCGGTATTGATGTACCCCGCACCAAGCTGACGCGGAGAAAGGCCGTTCCCCTGGATTTCAATATTGTCGGCATCAATATACATCGGCTCGGCCCCCGCAGTAACCGCGACATCCGAACTGCCGGTGGCGTCCACGACCGCACCGGCCTTCACAACGCCGCGACCGTACGGCGTGGCAACCACCACACCCGTCACACGATTTCCCTCCATCAGCACCCCGCAGCCTGCCGTTCCGAACCAGACGTCCGCGCCGCTGCTGATCAGCTCGCGCCGAAGCCATTCTTTCTTAAGCTCGATATCCCAGGGCGTCGTCATTCCTGCCGTATCCTGCACATACGGAGTCCCGGCGAGATCCGCCATGCCCCGGTCGACGACTTCCGTAAAACCGTTGCGAACGCCGAGGCAGTAGCGGCCGATCATCCCGCTGGTGCCGACCCCTCCGAGTCCGTCGAGATACTCAATCACGAGTGTTCTGGCGCCTCGCTTCGCCGCACCGATTCCCGCAGGGGCTCCGGCGGTTCCGCCTCCAACCACGACCACATCATATTCGCCAATCACCGGGACATTCAGCCCGTCGGTTTTGAGCATGGGAAATTTCTGTTTAAAGGAACGCGGTCCGCCGAGAAACTCGCGCAGCTCCCCCTGCACCTGCGAACCGGAAGCGGCACTTCCGTTAAAAACCGACAGTTCCTCTTTTTTGATGCCGGGCACATGCTTTGCCGCCTCCCCGACAGCGGTGCCAAGTTCTTCCCCTTTTTCGAAAAGCCCGATGCATCCCCCTGAAACCGGATCATCACTGTACCGGCTCAGTACATACAGGTTCTCAAATGAAGAGGACCGAAACCGTTCTTTTACGGAGCTCTTCACCCTGTTTTCCGGCTGATAAATCAGCATTCCTGAGTTCTCAACCATCCCCTTTGCCCACGCCGCCCGAGCAACCGCATGAAGCGCACCCATCATCTCAGGATAGGTGTCGTCACACATCATTTTCGATGTGCAATAACGGCGCGCGGGAAATTTTCCATCCACATTTTCTTCAATGTTTTTCGACGGCAGTTCTGTCGAACCCGCGCCGCCGGCGGTGATATATTCAAACTTTTTTTCTCCCGGCTCGAACGGCTTGAATTCCGCCCCCGCAATCCGTGCAACCGACGCAAACGCGGACGCATCGACGATTTTTTTTGCCAGCACCGCCTGCCGTCCGGAGCGGTTGGAAAAAACTACCCCTTTGAGGTTTCCATCCACATCCTTCAGCACCTCGGTCGGGTAGCAGCCGAACAGGAAATCGACCCGGCTTTTCATCAGGATCTGCTCCAGCGCAGCCTTCACCTCAAACGGGCGCAGCGGCGGCCGCCCGCCGGATGCATCGCCCTTTACAAAAACCTTGAGCTCCCCCAGCAGAATCCGTTTGCACGGCATCTTTTTCCGGACTTTCAGCTGGAGATAACGCGCTTCAAACTGTTCCGCAGCAATCAGCTCAACCCGGTCGGCGTCCGTCCCGGATTTTGCATTGACTGCAACCGCGCGGGGCGTCCATTTCGTTCCGTCCATGCTGCCGGCCAGTTCAAATTGTTCGACAACAAAATCGCCTTGCCGCTGAAAAGCGAACAGGTGAACCGACTGAACCGATTGCACCTTTTTCAGATCCACTTTCACCGCGACATCATAGGTGTACTGAACCGAATGCCTTCCCGCATCGGAAAACTCTCCATCCTTCAGGCGGGTCGGCGGATCCGTCTCCGCGTGTGCCGGAGCGGACTCGGCACTCATCGTGTACTCGTAATCCGCTTCGACACCTGCCCCCGCCTCCACTTCGCCGAAAACACGTTTTGCCAGCTCCGTGGACGCCGCATCGGGCACCCACATTTCATAAGTGCGGCAAATATCCTGCCCCAGATACGGGCGCTCCGCCGCGAGGAACACATCCGCTCCGGCATCCGCCGCCTTTGCCGCCGCCGCGACCCCGGCGCTCGACCCGCCGACCACCAGCACATCCACCTGCTTGATCACCGGAATCTCACGAGCCGCCTCAGCGACGAACTGAACCTCCCGGCCCGTCTCAGCCGACCAAACGGACAGGCAAAGTGCGAAAACCACGAGCAGCGGCAAACCTACCGCGCGCCAACTGAGCTTTATCAAACGTGTATCTCTGTTCATAATCTGTCCTCAAATATCTTCAAATGAAGTTTTTTCCCGGATAAACGAGAAGTCAGGAAATCCGCAATCATTCCGCAGCATGAATCTCCAATTCACCCAGAAGAATTCTAACGATTCCCGGAGCTTTATGGATTTTGAGCATCAGATGACGCGCGGAAAACTCTACATCTGCGGTCAAGGCGACAGCATCGACGGTCTCATCCGCCTGCGTATTCTGAACCTTGGCCTGTGCCGTCCACTTTTCACCGTCTGTGCTGCTCAATAATTCATAATCCCCGACAACAAAATCTTCCAGCCTTTGGAACGCGTGCAGCGTAACGCTGCGAACATTTTTTTCAGCACCCAGGTCAACATTCAACCGGACATGCTGGTTATACTGCACTGACTGGCAATCGGCGCGGGAGTATTCCCCGTCGCACAGCATGGACGGGGGCGTTGTATCTTCATGACCGCCTGACGACGGCACACTTGCCGAATAAGTGAACCCCTCACTGCCGGTTCCGTTGATGCGCATTCGAACCCCATCAATCCAGCCCTGTTTGGTAATACTGTCGCCGAACGCAACGACGCGGGCATCCTCTTTTCCGTTTTCGTCAATCCACTGAACAACCAGAGCGGCCAGTTCGTTCAGTCCTTCCGGAGTCAAATGAACGCCGTCTGCACGCAGCACACCGCCCCTCTCAATGGAGCTGCCGGACAGGGCCATCACCCGTTCATGCCAATCAATGACATCCGCGCCGGCTTCGGCGGCCACCTCGTTGATCACCTGATTACAGGCTTCCACCATTTGATTGGCACCGCCCCGTTCCTCGTAGAAACCGACATCATGACGGCTGTACAACCGTTCTTCATTCACCGGATTGACCGTAATAAAAACCGGAAGAACCTGCGCCTCCCGGCATCGTTGAGCGATCTGTTTCAGATTCTCCCGGTACTCATCAATCGGAACAAAATTTGCATCGTTCACGGCATCATTCATCCCGAACGCGATCAGGCAGATATCCGGCTGTCGGGAAAAAACATCCCGATCCATTCGGGCCAGACCCTGGCTGGAATTATTTCCGTTTACGCCGGCGTTAAACACCTCCAGCCCAAACGCGGACCAGAACACAACCAGACAGAGGCTGACAATCAGACCGTTCTTCTTTATGTCACAAAGCATATTTACTCCCGGTGGCAAATGCCCCTGTTTCGGCCGATGATTTTTCCAAGCTTCGGAAAAACGGATAGAAAAACCGCCCCTGCCCATCTGGACAGAGGCGGACCTTCAGGTCTTCAGCCCGTTTATTCAGGAATAATCCGGTAGAACCGCTGCGAATCTGTCAGCGGAGTGATGACCCACGTGTTGGAGGAACTGCCGGTTGAACTGGTCAGGTTGCTCCACGACCCATCGACCAGATCGGTCGTCGTCTGCAGGATATTGGATGCCCCCGGCCAAAGGTCGGCAGATGCCAGCGTCAGGGAATCTGCGTCAAACGACATCGACAGCGACGGCGGGAACTGCGCCGCAGACAGTACGGCGCTGGTTCCGTCGTGGATCAGTGAATCTTTCAGCATCTGATCGGACAGTGCGGCGCTGGTCACATAACCGCTGTCCACCCATCCATCGAACATTGTCTTAAACGAGCTGAATTCATTGGATGTGCAGCCTGTCCAGGTGATTGAACCATGCTCAAAAAACAGCTTGGAATAGGTTCCTTCTCCGAACTGCAGCGAACCGCTCTGATTGCTCGTGGTCAGAATCAGCTCCCCACCGCTCACGGTGATCTCCTCAGTCTGGGTGCTTCCGCCGGGATTGGTTCCCTGATCGAAATCAATATAGCTGAATTGCGCGGTACCGCCGTTGACAAACATCCGGGCAACCTGATTGCTGGCCCCGCCGACGATGAGCTGCTTGTCACAGACAAGGCTTCCGGATGTCACCGTAATCGTTCCGGTCGCGCCGATGGCTGCAGCGGACGAAAGGAACATCGCTTGTTCAGAGTAGAGCGATCCGCCGGCAAGGGTCAATGCGCCGACACTGCCCGCGTCCCGTGCGACATAGACATACGTTCCGGCCGCATTGGTGTGCAGCAGACTGGCGCCGGTTGCAATAGACAGCTCCCCGACATTCAATGTGACAGAGTTTGTGACAGCAATCTGAGTTCCGTCCGTCAGGCTCAATGACCCCGGTGCTCCACCATCACCAGTGAGCGCCAGCGACTGCAGCGTTCTCTCAATTCCTCCGGCAGTTACATCATCATCTTTGATATAGACGACATCGCCATTGCGAGGGGCCACACCGATGCTCCAGATCGATTCCGTGCTCCAGGATCCCGATGCAATACTGTTTACGGTCGTGGCGGGCGCGGCAGTCGTCAGCACCGCAGATGAACCGTCATGGATCAGGTTATATTTCAATTCCGCATCGGTAAACGTGGCGCTGTCAATGTATCCGCTGTCAACCCAACTGTTGAAGGTAGTTTGAAAGCCGCTGAATTCAGCGGCCGTGCAACCCGTAAACGTGATCGAACCGTCCTCAAACCAAACCCTGGCATTCGTGTCCAGAAACTGAAGAGAGGCGCCCTGGCTGCTTGCGGTCAGGCTGAGATCTCCGCCGTCAACCGTCAGGCTCTGATTCTGCGATCCGGCACCCGAATTTTTAAACTGAATATAGGAACAGGTCAGCGACCCGCCGTTGACAAACATCTCGATCGTGGAACCGACACCCGCGTCGCACTGAATGCGCTGCCCGTCAACAGTCAGCGATCCGGAATTGATGGTAAGAGTCCCGGTCGAGTCAGTTGCACTGGAGTTCCCGAACAGAGCCACGCGATCCGAGGTGACGGTTCCGCCGTCGACGGTCAAAGAGGCGCTGTAGTTTGCTGCGCCGGCCGCAGCCGTCAAATAGAGATATCCGGCGGAACTGGCATGCGTCAGCGCGGCTCCCGATTTCACAGTCAAATCGCCGGCATTCAGCGTAACGCTGCCCGATGCCCCAATTGAACTGCCGCCCTCCATAATCAGCTCGCCCTGCCCGTTGCCCTGAACGGCCAGCCCGACGAGAGTCCCCACCGAGGCGCTGGAGGTGACACTGTGGGAGTTCACATACACCGTATCGCCTGCAACAGGCACCACTCCCCCGCCCCAGGTATTCGTGCTGGCCCAGTCCCCTGACTGAGCACTGTTAATGGCAGCCAAACCGGCTTGAGTCCCAAGCAGCAGAGCCAGCCCTGCAATGATTTCCATCCTCATTCCGTCCTCCTTTTTATTGCGTTATTTACACGTACCGGCACGAATCGAGCGGAAAATTTTTATTCCCGGCATCGATCCAGATCATACCCGCCTGAACAATGCACCTGTTCACTGCAGGCCCTTTTATCAAACAAAAATGGTGACAGAACCCTCTCCAAACAAAAAGCACACCCCGCGAATTTTAGATAACAAAATACGAATCTTCCGATCCGGCCGCGCAGCCCGTTTTATTGATCGCTCCACTTCGTCCGCAGATAGTCGATCATCTGCCTCCGCTCCGTGTCATTCAGATCGCGCGGAAACAAAATCAGCTCGCCGATATCGCCGTCAAGCGGAGTGGCGGCATGCGCCAGCCGGCCGCCCAGGGTCAGCACATTACGGGCATGATCCTTATAGCGGGTGTTCAATGTATTCTCACGCCACCCCCGATCCACACCGTCAATGCCCCAGCGGGCCATTTCGGACAGGATATGCCGGCGGAATTCGATCACGCTCACCCCATTCGGCACAACCTCTTCGGCGGCAATCACGGCGCCGCATCCGTAAACCGCGCGCGACGGCACACCGCCGTTGCCAGTCAACGTTCCGTTGCCGAGCCAAAAAATACTTTCGCCCCCCGCCCAGCGTCCATCCCCATTATCCTTGCTCAAAAAGCTGCCGCCGCCGCGGTTTATCAGAACAACAAACAGGTCGAAATCCGACTGATTCAAATCGGCGACATACTGGTCAATGATCATCGCGCTTCCGACCCCGTCAAATCGAACCATGGATTTTCCGTTGGCGGCCTCGCCGGCAACCGACGGAGCCGAGCCGCTCTTTGCAACGGCATGGCGTCCATAACCTGTGCGGTCTTCCCATTGGGTCAGCGAGGGCGTCGACGGCAACCCGGCAGCATCCAGCCACAGTGCCGCACCGGGCACGCCGGCGGGCGACTGCTTGTCGGAGGGCCAGGCCGGCGGATGAAAGATCAGTTCGCGCCGCTGCTGTTCGGCATCCACCCACTGCTTTCGCTCTTCGATATAGGGGGCCAGCGCCTCGTCGCGCTCGGCAAAACGTTTTGCCGCCAGTTCGCGGAAATAGGTTTTAACCTCCTCGGGCACCTCGGCAACCGGAACCGGAAGCGTGTCCGAGGCCGGGACATCCTGCCGCCTGAAAAAGCGTTCCTCTTTGCCACCCGGCCAGGAGGAATAAAACCAGTCGTGATTACACAGGCCGATCCAGTCTTTGATCTCGGAAAACCCGAACTCACGCCATTCAGCCGGCATTTCACCCTCCAGCAGCGGAGTCAGATCCCGTCCGTCATAGACGCGGTCTGCGGCCGGCGCACCGCCGGCGGCAGCCACCAGCGTGGGGAACAGATCCACGTTTTCAGCCAGCGCATCGCAGGTGACGCCCTGCCGGAAGTGCCCGGGCCAGCTGATAATCAGCGGCACACGCACCCCGGAGTCCGTCATGGACCCCTTGCCGCCGCAGACAAACGGATGACCTCCGTTGTCGCTGCTGAAAATGACGATCGTCGTCTCCGCCAGCTTGCGGCCGGGGCAGCGGGGATCATCGGTCTGCTCCAGATAATCGAGGATGCGCCCGATGTGGTAGTCCAGACAGGCCAGCTTGGCACGGTAGATCTGCAGCGCATCGAGACCAAAGTTAAGCTGCGCCGTCGGCGGCAGCAGCCCCATCGATTTTCTGGCTTCCCAAACCTCTTTGGCCTTTTCGCGGGCCTGCTCCAGCTCCGGAGTGACCGGGAACCGGTCGATCCACTCCTGCGGCGCCTGCCACGCTTCGTGAACGGCAAAAAACGGCATCCAGAGCAGGAAGGGTTTGTCGAAATCCTGCCGCAGAAACCGGAGAGCCTGCTCCGTCAGGATGTCGGTCGAATACCCGTCCCCGCGCGGAACCGGCTGCCCGTTATGAAAAAAGCGGTCAGCGAAATGGTTGTAAAGCATGCCGCCGGACACGCAGGCAATCTTCTGCACCCGATCCGGAACATCCTCGCCGGTCTGGCCGGCATACATAAACACCTCATCGAAACCGTGCACGCGGTTCATCAGGTCGGGATGTTTTATATTGTACCAGTCCAGATGCGCTTTGCCCATGAAGGCGGTTGTGTATCCCTCGCCGCCCAGCGCCTCGGCAATGGTGATTTCTTCGGAGCGCAGCCGTGGATTCGGCCCGCCGAAAATATCCATGGTGTTGGCGGTCTGACCGGTGCGCCAGCCGTAGCGGCCGGTCATAAACGCCGCGCGCGACGGGGTGCAGAAGGCATTCGCGGTGAAATGGGTGAATTTGACCCCGCGCTCGGCAATGCGATCGATGTTGGGAGTCGGCACCTTCGGCGCGCCGTAGACATCCACCTCTTTGTCGCCGTAGCAGCTCAACTGATCCCACGCCAGATCGTCAGCCAGCAGAAATACCATATTCGGCTTTTCCGGCAGCTCCGCCGAAGCCGCCCCGGCTGCAACCAACAACACACGGATCCATTTTCTCATCTTAATGCTTTCCTTTAACGGTATAAAATTCAGCGGCACCCTGAAGATCCTCGGCCCCGTCTTTGAAGGCTTTGGCGCGGATATACACCGGCTCGCTGAATTTCAGGGATGATTTGTACACGGATGCGTTTTCCGTCGGCTCGGTCCCGTCAGTCGTATAGCGGATCACGGCATCGCGCTGACTGCACTTAATTCGAATTTCTATATTGGACTCGATCATCTGTGACGGCGGGCTGATCCGCGTATGCAGCAGGTTGCCGCCGACCAACTTTTCTTTCCACGGGGACTGCAGTCCAATGGTGGAAATATCGACCGGCCGGAACCCGGCCTTCAGCGCCGGAGAGTTTTCTGCAATCGAAAAATCGCCGGCGGCGATATCGGCAAACATCGGATCGGCGGCAACGCCGTGCAGATCGTGGCCGGCCGCCTGCAGCGCTTCGAGCTGTTCTGCGGCTGATTCCGGATTTTCTGCGCACCAGTAGAGATTGTTATCGATGATGGAATCATCCATGGGCGAATTCCAGCGGTTATAATAAAAGCGCGGGCTGCCGTCAGCGGCATAAAAGATATTGTTCTGAATCCGCGAGCCGGTATTCGGCCCCCGCCCGAAAATAAAATAGGCCCATTCCTTCCATTCCCGGCCGTGAATATTGGTCGGATAGATGCAGGCGAAAATATTGTTTATATAATGATTCTGATGCTTGTGCTCCACCGCCCCGTAGACGCACTTATAAACAATGTTCTGCTCAAAGGTCGTCTGCTCCTGCAGGTCGTCCGGCCGCATCGCGGTTGAAATGCCGTCGCTCAGAATATGGTGAACGTAATTGCGGCGGATCCGATTTCCCGTTCCCGCCCCGGAAAGATAAATCGCGTTGCCGTCCCCCAGAACCTCAACCGCCGAAAAAACCTCATTGCCCTCAATCAGATTTCTTCGAGCGTGCAGATAGGGGAGGAAAAGGTCTGTTCTTTCAACGTGCTTCGCATAGGCGTCCTGAAGCATCTTCTTCTCTTCCGCCTGAACATCCTGCCAGCGGATACTCCGGTAGCCCTCGCCGTCTCTCCCTCGCTGCCAGTTGAAATCGCGCGCCCCGCTGAGCGTGATTCCAATGTATGGAACATTGTGAATCAGATTGTTAGCGATCCGGTTCTCACCGCTCTGCGCCACATAGATGCCGGATGAAGCCCAGTAGAATATTCCGATATGATCAATGCGGTTGTTGAGAATTTTATTCTGTTTATTGGCATCTTTGGTTCCCGGCCCGTATCCGCACAGCGCAATGCCGTGCCCGCCCAGCTCGCTGAAGCGGTTGCCTTCGATGCGGTTATGTTGCGCCTGCAAATCGAGCCGAATGCCTGACGTGCCCCCCCGCACAAACCGGCACTCTTCCACAACACAGTCTTCTGCGCAGCGCAGGCGAAGCATGGCGCTGGGCTGATCGACCGCCGACCAGTCGTGCTGATAGGACGGCTCCTTATCACGCCATGTATAGCGATCGTTGCCTGTAAAAGTGATGCCCTTGAACTCAAGACCCCGCACCACATTGTCTGTCGCCGCATCGTCCCGCGGATCACCTTCAATGCGGATCAGTTCCACGCACTGCGGAAACGCAATGCCTGCGGGCTGATTCCCGTCAACCGGCCACAGGTAGAGCTTTCCTTTTGCGCTGTCCAGCACCCACTCCCCCGGCGAGTCCAGGAAATCCACCGCATTTTCAAACCAGCAGGTTTCAAAAAGCTCATGCACTTTCTGAAATGCGGCCGGCGGCGGCTCCAGCGGATAGGTCCCGCCTATCGTCGTTGTAACCGTCCGTTCGGCCGTATTTATATTGTCCACCGGCAGCACATTCATCGCCCAGGGATACAGCGGCCGGATCAGCACCTCGACATCCCGGAGATTTTCCCACGTCCGCAGCCCGATGCCGGCGGGCACAGTCAAGCGCGTCAGGCTCTCTTTGCCGGGCTCACTTCGGACCGGCAAAAACCCCTTGCTCCGGGCACGCTGCAGCATGCTTCCTTCACGATACAGCACTTTAAAATTCCGGCCCGTTCCAACATCGGCAACCCATACGCTGCCCTGCGATTCCGCAGGCAGACCGTCCAGCGTCGAAGACAGTTTTCGCCATCCAGCCACCGGTTTCAGCGAGCTAATGACAGGCGTTTCATCCTGATACGCCATATATCGAATCGCCGCGCCTTGCGGAGCACCGTCCCGCAAACCGAACACCAGCGTCTGATCCAGCACATAGGTGCCGCCGCGAAGATAAACCGTAACCGCCTGCTCACTCGAACGAGCGGCCCGGACCGCATTTCGCGCCTGGACCAATGTCGCAAACGGCTGATCGATCGTTCCCGGATGACTGTCATTTCCGGCGGGCGAAACATAGAACTCCGCCGCGCCGGTTCCGCAAAAGATCAGCAGACCGCAAACTATTGCCTGTATTTGATTCAGCATCTGTTCTCCCAAACGGGAAACGAGCGCACAGGCTGTAACGCCGGCGAAGGCTCGTTCTACTTTAGTTTTCAATCTCCACGGCCGCGTGTATTTGAACCTGCGGAATCTGTATCGTCAGGATGCCGGCCGACTCATCATAGGTCGACTGAACGGCCGCAGACTCGAACAGCAAACGAACCGACTTCGGTTTCTCTGAGAGTTTCATTTGAACGGCGACCGGACCGACCGCCGGCACTTCGTCGGATCCTCTGACGTTTTCAAAAACCGGCAGGCCCGAAGCCCGGTTCAACAGATGAACATAGTGCTTTCCGTGCTTCGTGCGCAGGATCGGCTCGATGGCTGCCGGGGCCTCAAGCTCTATTTTAAAATCAGGGCTCAGCGCATCGATCACTTCCCCGATGAATTTGCGGACCGGCGTATACCGGCTGTTGTAATAGTAGGTCATGATGTCGCAGGGGATGTAGGCAACCGCCCCCTTGCCGACCTGATGAACGGTTGCCCCGAAATAGGGAGTCTCGTCTTCTTCACACAGGGAGGTGGTAACCGGCGCGATGCCGCGAGCGGTTGTCGGCGTCACTTCGCGCCACGGGAACAGCGGGGTTTCCGTCCACGCCCCGCCCTGATGACCGTGCGACGAAAGCGGGAAGCGCTCGTCACCGCCCGGAAGGTGAACACTGTGTTCTTCAGCAATTTTCACGCTGCTCACACCGAGAAACTCCGCACCGAGGGTTTCATAAATCTCCGGCCCGGTGACCAGCAGACGGCCGCCGTTGCGGACATAGTTTTTGAGCGCTTCAGCCGCTTCCGGGCTCATGCTTTCCTGCGACGGCGCCACCACCAGCGGGAAGCGTTCGATCTGCTTGAGCAAGGCCCATTCATCCATGATGTCGGTCGCTATTGAGTTGTCGAGCAGCGCCTGCACCGTTCCGTCCAGATGGGACGTTTCATACTCCCAGATGTTTTTGGACTTCTGCGCGTAAAAATCGTTCTCCGAATGAAGAATGACGGCATTGGGGATGGTCTCGCTGTGCCAGCAGACCTCCTTGCGCTCTTTAACAAAATCCGATACCTGTCCGATCCGGCGCGCCTGCCAGTCGGGAATGCGCGCATTGCGATGCCCCTTGGGCTGGTTGTAGATATTCACATTTCCGCCCAGAGCAATAATCGAAGCCGTATGCTGCTTCATCAGATCCAGCGACTTCATGATCCAGGGCGCTTTTTCGTTATAATAAAAACCCCAGACCACAATTTCCCACGGGCGTTCGCGAGTAGAGAGGAAGCGGGCCTCACACAGGTTGTTCGGCTGCGCAATCGTCCCCAGGTTGTCGCCGCTGAGGTAATCGGTCGGCACCCACGGGCATCCCGGATTGCGGAAGGAGTGCAGCCAGTTGGAGCAAAGCCGGGTTCCCTTGCCGTATTTATGAATTTCAGACGCGTAATGCGCGATATATTCATGGAACCCGTCCCGGGTGAACCCGATCCACTGCTGCCAGTCCGGATCATCCTGGGATTTCGGCGGCTCGGCACCGAACTGCCGTCGGTACGCCTCGGTGCATTTCTCGCAATAGCACGGCACAACCGCCCAGATCTCTCCATCCACCCACAACGCCGAAACGCCGTAGCGGTCGATCAGCTCCCTGGCCTGCGGAATCAGCAGCTCGTCAACATACGGCCCGCGCGGACACATTTTGCCCTCGACCGGCCTGCCCTCCGCGTCCACCGCATTCCACTGCGGAAACTTTTTGCCGGCGGCCTGATCGAAAATGCCCGAGTAGTGCGCCTGACAGGGAATGCCCATTTGTTTGCCGGCTTGAACCCAATAGTCGATCATTTCATGTACGATGCCATTGGTGGCAATTGTGGCGGTCGGCGTCTTGCTGTGCCAGCTGACGATGCCTTCATGCCCCTTGGAGTCGCTCTGCAGCAGATCCACCTTGGCCAGCTGGAGCTGCTGAACCAGATAATCGACGCTGATGTATTTGCCGAGATCCGTGTCGTTTTCATTGGCATGCATATCATACTCGTATCCGAAATAGACATGATCGCCGTACCAGTTCGCCGGCGGAACAGCCGTCTTGTCAAATGACTCTGCACAACACAGTCCCGTCGCCGCCGCAAATCCCAAAATCTGTTTAAACATCAATACTCCCAAACGCATCAGTTGAAGAAAATATAGAGCCCGACCATCAAGACGATCAGAACGCCCCATGCGGCCCAGACTCCGGCGCCGATCTTGCCGCCGGCACGATAGGTTTCAGCCAGGGACGGCAGCGGACTGACTTCAGCCCCCTTCTGCGTCAGCAGAGAAACGATAATCATGAACAGGCACAGCCCGACAAAAATCAGGAACGACAAAAACAGGAAGTGCGGCCAGACCTCTTCGGACGGCCAGTGCATGAGATAGCAGATGCCGATCCCGAGACTCGCCACCGTTCCGAACGTCAGCACCGCGTTCGCGCCCTTGGCCGTGGCGCGTTTCCACAGAACGCCGACGAGGAAGACGGCACTCAGCGGCGGCGCCAGAAAGCCGAGAATGGCCTGGAACAGGCTGAACAGATCGAGCCCCTCCAGATTCGCGATGCCCAGGCCGAGAAAGATGGAAATGACAGAGCCGACCACGGTGACGATCCGTCCGATGCGAATCGTTTCTTCCGTGGAGGCCTCGGGACGGAAGCGCTTCTGATAGACATCGAGCGTGAACACGGTGCTGAGCGCATTGAGGGCCGAAGCAATCGTGCTGATCAGCGCGGCCATCAGCACCGTCATGATCAGACCGACCAAACCGTGCGGAAGCAGCTCGCTGACCATCGTCATATAGGCCTCGTCCGGGTTTCCAAGGTTTGGAAACAGCAGCAGGCAGATCACGCCCGGCAGGAAGAAAATGAACATATCGAGAATTTTCAAATAGCCGCAGGCCGCAGTGCCGAGCCGGCCGTGCTTGAGACTTTTGGCGGCCAGCACCGACTGCACCATCGACTGGTCCGTGCACCAGAACCAGATGCCCAGCACCGGATAACCGAGAAGAATGGCGTAGAACGGATAATCCGGATTGTCAGCCGGAAGGAACAGCTTCCAGAATCCGTCCGGAACCCCGTTGTAGATCTCCACCAGCCCGCCGGCTTTCACCACGCCGAACACAACCAGCGTCAGCGAGGCGATAATCAGCAGCGACATCTGAAACACGTTGGTATGCGCCACCGTCTTCAGTCCGCCGGTCAGCGTAAAGAACGCGGAGACCACAACCAGCGCCGTGATGGAAGCCCACAGCGGCCAGTCCAGAATCTGAGTGACCAGAATGCCGCCCGCATAGAGCGTCATCCCGAGCCAGGAAACCAGAATCGTCACCAGTGAATACCAGGCCAGCAGTTCACGCGAAGTCTGGTTGAAACGTTTCCCGATAAACTCAGGCAGCGTGCTGGTTTTCGCCTGCAGGTAGTACGGCGCGAACACAAAGGCCAGCAGGAACAGGAACACAAAGGCGTACCATGAAAAGTTGGCCGCCACGATGCCGGTGGTGTAGCCGATGCTGCACGAAGCAATCAGCATGGACGGACCGACGTTGGTGCCCCACATCGTCAGACCGATGCTCGTTGCACCCAGCGAATGCTGCGCGAGAAACAGGTTTTCGCTGTGCTTCTGCCGCCAGCTCACCCAGGAGCCGATCGCAATCAACGCGACCAAATAGGCCCCCATCACCAGAAAGTCGATTCCGTTCAATAACTTGTAAATTTCCATGATATTCCTGTTTTCTTGAGTACCTTACTTTTCATATTCGATCACATTTACACAGCATTTTCATCCACCCGCTATCGCTCGATTGCACAGATTTACAGGATTAAGAAGGCCCTGATATTTAGCATCTGTGAAAATCGGTGTAATCTGTGGATAAAAACATCATTCGGTTGAATTTTGGTTCCAACTACGCTGGTTTGGGTTAGTCCGCAAACAAAAGCTCTTCCATTCCGCCCCACATCCCGTCGCCCGCATCATCCGGCGCAATCTGGCAGGCATCGGTCTCTTTCCACCAGCGGATCGATGCGGGATCTTTCTTGTTGATCGCATCGTCGGCCGCGATATCCGACCCGACATATTCCAGCCAGCCGAACAGATAGACCCGCCCGTTGATCTCCTCTAAAAAGACGGAAAAATGGCGGAAGTTCGCCTTCTTGATCGCCGCGATCACATCCGGCCACGGATTGTCGTGCAGCAGGCGGTAATCCTTTTCCTTTTCCGGTTTCAGCTCCGTGAACATGGCAATGCGCATCACATCGCCCTCCGGCGTTTTATCGGCAGCGCCGGCCTCATAAAAAATCCGCTCCATGCAGGCAGAGCCTGCACCCAATTCTTCCAATCCTTGGAAAAAGAACCTGTGCCCCGACGCAGTCGGTTCCAAACCTTGGAACCTTCCGTGCCCGTCGCGGTTCGCGACTTCCAAGTATTGGAAAAGATAGGTATCGCCTTCAATTTCGCGCAGGTAGAGCCCGCCGCGCTGAACCGCGTCCGTCGTTTTGAGCTCAGCACACTGCGCTTTCAAGGCTTCCACCTGCTCCGCCGGAACCCGCGCGACCGACGCCGTTCGGCAGACTTCGGCTTTCTCGGACACCATCGTGCTGCACGCTGTGTTCAGCAATGCAGCAATCCCCAGCAATAGTATTCCAGCTTTCATAAAACTCCTTTTCACCCTGTCCCGCTCAATTTCGCGCCGCTAATTCGATCGTACAAATTTCGCCCGGTTTTGCGGAGATAGAAATGCGGTCATTCTGTGTTGCAAACTCGCTCTGCCGGTCTTCGTTCACATTCAGCAAGTACACACCGCCGAACTCCGGGCGTATACAAAGCTCGCCTTCGGCAGTCGATGCTGTCGGGTTAAAAACCCGAACCGCCACGCCCGCGCGGTCCTCCAGTTTTTTCACACTCGACAGGACCAGCGCATCGGACTCCAGCTTAAACAGCGAGGCCTGCGCAGGCAGCGTTCCGTCGCCGGCCGGTGTGATCTGAAAGGCCATCGGCTCCGCGTTCAGGCGATCAGATTCCTCATAGACACGGCCGTCACTCCAGTCACCGCGGTGCGGATAAAGGGCATACTCAAACTCCATCGTCTGCAGCAACTGGCCTCCCTTCTGATCCGGAAAATCACCGGTGCAGCGCTTCTCCGTGCAGATCCGGTTGCGCACGCTGCGGAACAGCGTCAGCGCCAGCGTCCGGCGCGAATCGGTCATCAGCTCATATTCCGTCAAGCTGTTGCTCGTGACTGCAAAACCGTTCGCGCCGTCCGACACATCGACAAAGCGCTGCATCGGCACCGTCTGCATCTCGGGATAGGACTCGTTGTTTCCATTGTGAACCGGCCGGGCCGCGCGGCGATCCACATTGAAGTGCCCGGCCGAATCCGCGAAATCGGTCTGCACATCCGTCGGGATCAGAACGCGCAGACGATGGTTTTCAGCCCGGTTGTCCACGCGAGTTTTAATGCGCAGCGACCTGGCACCGCGCGTCAACGTGATGCGCGAAACAATCGTCAGGTTCGTTTCGATATCCGACCGGCGGCCGCAGCCCTGCAGTTTCTGGTGCGGGAATTCCGCGCCCTGCGGAATACACAGATCCAGACGAACCGCCAGCGTGGCGGAAAGCGGACCGTTCTCCTCGAGCCAGAGGTCCGCCGGGCTGCCGGCACTGTAGATCTGCCGGTTTTCCGCCGGTTTGTAGTGCGCCCAGTAATCGCCGGTGTCGCCCGTATCTTCAAATTCCAGCAATCCGGATATGACCCGCCCTGACGCTTTATCCGTCAACGTCAGCGTCCCGTTGGAATCCGCGACGACCTTGAGAAATTCATTTTCGAGCGTGCGCGGCTCTTTCGACAGTTCGTTGCCGCCGCTGGCCGGCTGGGCCGGCCACCATTCCTGCGACCGGCTGAATGTGGCGGTCGGAACGACCTTCAGCACCTTGTACCCGCCGGCCGGGATTTCACCGGTGTCGGCAAGCACCGTATGGTGATCGGAATAAAACGGCCACGGCCGGGTGTCAAAATCGTTGACCGGGGTTTTGCGTTCTTCGCGCGACAAGGTCTGGATGTCGAGCGTTCCGCCGGCGGCATCCTGCAAAACAAATGACTCGACCCGCTCTTCCTGCGGCGTATCGACAACCAGTTTCACAACCCCGCGGAACGGGCGCGACTGCGGATTGATCAGCAGCACGAGCTGATCTTGTTGATCGAACATCGACGTGTCGATTTTTGCCGCCAGCTGTGATGCGCCTTCCAGACAGACGACTTCGGCAATTTCTTTGGCCTGGTTCAGGCGGTAGAGCGTGTCGGCAGCGGACTTGTCCTGCGTGACGCCGTTGATCGAGTCGTGCGGATGGGCTTTGAGCATGTAGTCCCAGGCTTTTGCAAAGAACCCTTCCGGATAGCGTTCACCCATCAGATAAAGCATGGAAACAAGCGGCTCGGCTTTGCGGATCAGCAGGTTTTCCGCCTCTTTGTTCAGAATCTTGATCGGCATACGCACGGCCAGCGCATTGGCGGAACAGCCGTTGGCCGGGCCGTCGCGCAGCTCGCCGGTCACAACCGGCAGGCTCTCTTCATCCAGCTCGCGGTGCAGCGCTTCGGCATAGGCTTCCGGGCCGGCCATTTCAAAATCAATGTCATCAAACAGTTCGTTGGAATCTTTGATAATGCGTGTCAGATGGTGATTTGGCGTGCTGAAATCGGACCCGTACATCAGCATCCGCATATCGGGACAGGCGCTCTCATCCATGTTGCTCCACGCCTGCTGCATTGCGGCTTGAAGGTTTTCCCTGTGGTATCCGGTTTCGCGATCCTGACGAAAGTAGTCCTGCCCGGCGCGCCCGGCATCGGCCCGGTGAATCAGCCGTCCGGCTTTGCTCCAGTCCAGCCGGTATTCCTCACTTTCAATATCAACGCCGGAGACAACCGGGATGTGCACATAAAAAAAGCCGTTCGCCCGGAACTCTTTGCCGAGGCGGGTCGTCAGCATTTCCGATCCGTCGGGGGCCCGCCAGATAAACTCGCTTTTCGGCACGCGTTCCGCAGAAACTTTTTTCGCGGCAATAAGCAGTTCAAATCCGAGCTGCCTGTAGATCTGCGGGAACTGCGCGGTCTGCCCCCAGCCGAAGGAATGATAGGCAACCTTCGGAAATCCGCCGAAGGTCTCTGAAACACGCATGCCCTTCTGCAGGTTGCGAATCAGGCATTCCCCGTCCAGCGGATAAAGATCCGGCAGCGTATACCACGGCCCGACCAGCAGCCGCCCCGCTTCGATCTGCGCTTTGATCCGCTCGCGGTTCTCCGGCCGGATCTCCAGATAATCGAGTACCGGCACCACCTGCCCGTCCATCAAAAAACAGACATAGTCCTGATCATTTTCCAGAATCTCCAGCAGCTCCTCCACAAAACGAACCAGCAGCATCCGGTTCTGCCAGATCGGATAGCGCCACTCCCGGTCCCAATGTGTGTGCGGCAAAATATACGCTTTTCTCTTTTTACTCATGTCACTCCGAAATTCTTTCATTCACAACCGGCGCTCATCATCCTTCATGGCCCGGAAACATAAAATACTCAGATTGCGTACAAAAAAGAATGATAAGCGAAATGCAATTGACGATCGTCCCGATGCCGCTACAGTGACCCTTATGAAAAAAAGGCTGAAAATCGGCGTGCTGATGACGCTCGACACCCATTACAAATACGAAATCGTCCGCGGCATCATTCAATTTTCCAAACAGAATGAACACTGGAGCCTGTACGGACAGAACCGGGTGCTGCACAACCTGAAAGATCTGAAAGACTGGAAAGGCGACGGCATCATCGCCCACATCGACAGCAAGCGGGAGGCCGACAAGCTGACATCGCTCGGCCTGCCGATCGTTGATGTGTGCGGAACCGTTCCGGTCGATTACCACCGGCTGATTCACATCACCAACGACGACTTTCTGACCGGAGCCAACGCCGCCAAATATTTTATGCAGGAAGGCTTCACCGAGTTTGCCTTTGTCGGCGTCAAAATGCGGCGCTGGTCCATCAAACGCAAGCAGGGGTTCACGGATGCCCTCCCGAAAACCCACCCCGGCCCCCTGCTGTTCGAGCGCCCCTGGAGCTACTGGTCCACCAATGAACCGCAGCGGGATCTGATCCAGTGGCTGAAGAAACGACCGCTGTCTCCGCTGGCCATTCTGGCCGCGGACGATCAGGTCGGCGCGCAGGTGATTGAAGCCTGCAATATGGCCAGGATCCAGATCCCCAACGAGGTATCCGTTGTCGGCATCAACAACAACATGGTGATCTGTGAATTCTGCAATCCGCCGCTGTCCAGCATCCCGCTCAACTGCATGCAGATCGGGCTGCAGGCCGCGGTTTCGCTCAATGAACTGATGACCTTCCGCCGGAAAGAGACCGTTCATGAGGCGAAAAGACTGCCGCCGCTGCCGATCGTCACGAGAGGGTCCGTATCCTATGAAAATGCCAATAACGTATCGGTGCGGGACGCCATGAACTTTATCCAAAAAAACAAAGGAATTGCACTGACGGTCACCGATGTCATCCGGCACTGCAGCGTCGGCCGCCGCACGCTGGAAATCAACTTTAAGAAAATATGCGGCCACAGCATCTATGAAGAAATCTGCCGCCAGAAAATCCACCGGGCCTGCGTGCTGCTGCAGCGCTCCAACATCAGCATTACGGAAATCGCCTTCGACAGCGGGTTCAACAGCTACCAGCGCTTCCACTCCTTCTTCCGCAAATACATGAACACCACACCGAAAGAATACCGCCTCAAGTACCGCATCCCTCCAAATGTCCGCTAGCGGAATATCGTCGAATCCGGCATTCGCACCCACGGCAGGATTATCATTCGAGCAGAACGGTCAAAGCCTCAACCGTTCTGTTCAGGCGGCGTGCTGCTGAGTGGAGTCTTCAGGACTCAGCAGATATTCGAGGCTCCCGCTGCCGGAATGGATGTCCCCCCACTCCTCAACGTCGAAATCAACCACGGCTACAGATGCCGCGGACAGATCTTCACATTCGCGGTCCAGCAGGTCGCGCAGCAGATCGCTGAGTCCCGGATTGTGACCGACGAGCAGAATGTTTGAGCAGGCCTCTTCCGCCTCCTGGATGACATCGAGCAGGTCGGAATCCGTCCCGTTATAAAGACGCTCATCCGTCTCCACCCGCAAAACGAGCCGGTCAGCGAATATTTCGGCTGTGGTCAGGGACCGCAGAGCCGGACTGCTGATCAGCCCATCAACCTGTATGTCCAGATCCGCAAACAGCTCCGCCATGCGAATGGAGTCTTTTTTTCCGCTGTGCCGCAGCGGCCGGTCCATATCATCCAGTTCAGGATGGCTCCACCCGGCCTTCCCGTGTCGAACAAAAATCACCGTTTTCATTCTACCTCCCCCTTTACTGGGGTGAGTGTAGTCTTCTTTTGGAAAGGAACAGCAAAAAAATCAGATAAATTTGATCACAATTACTTCGCAACGATACGGACGTCATCGAAATAGATGGTTCCTTCCCCGGGGCGGACTTCAATCCGAAACTTCATCCGTGCAGCCTTTTTGATATTGGTGAATTTCCATTCCACATCCTGCCACGCATGGTTTTGCTTCACCGCTATATCCCGATAGGTATAAGAAGTGTCCGGTCGCTCGAATAGAATGCGAAATCCCCGTCCCTTGTAGTCCATGCCGGGTTTGTATTTCAGCTTAACTTCAAGTTCAAAAGTATCATCGTCCAGTTCGACCCGCTGCCAGAGTATTGTATCCTGCGACTCTTCCAGCTCCACCACAGCAACCCCGTTTTCGTCGATTACCTCATCGTCCAAATCTCCATCCCATTTTCGGGTTTTGTTTTCAAAGTCGCCGTTTTCAATCAGGTTTTCAGCCGAAAACGAGGTAATTCCAACCAGGCAAAAGATAATGATCCACAGCAACTTCTTCATATAAACTCCTGTAAACAATTGAATACTCAAAACAATTACAGTTTTACCGATATATACTCAATAAATTTTGCGCTCGAGAAGATAAAGCCCGAGATGGCCGGCAGGCAGCTCGACCTCAAATGACGTCAGGTCCGCCCGCCCCCCTTCGGCAATGACTTCACCGCTCATCAGGTCCGTCACCGTAAAAACAGAGCCTTTTCCCCGCCACTGATCCCAGGGCAGTTCGACTGAAAAAACAGAACTCGGCGATCCCGACTGATGGTTGGGCACCACCAAAACGGCCCGATCGTCCGACCCGCGCATGTAGGCCTGCAGCGGATTGGGCTGCCCCTCACAGAAGGACGCGATCTTGCAGATGTTGGCGTAGCGCAGCGACTCGGCAAACTGCTCAAAAATGTCGGGATAGGAGCGGCGCACGCGCAGGATGCGCTTCACGTCCTCAAAGAATGCGGCGTTTTGCGGGGTTTCTTTTGCATCCCAGCTGATGCGATTGAAATACATGGCCCCTCTTCGCTCAAGCATATCCGGGGGGTTGTTCCATTCCTCACCGATCCACCACACCGGAATAAACGGCAGCAGCGCCAGATAGCCGAACCGCACCCGGCTGCCTTTCACAAACGGCGCATGCCCGTCATGATAAAGCGGCGAGGCGGCATAAAAGCGAAACAGGCCCCCTTCCCCTTTCTGCTGAAGATCGGGCCGGCCGATCCCGGCACCGGTCTGGATGGCATCCACAATGTTTTTTCGAAAAACAAACGAGCTGTCGTGCATGCTGCCGAAGCGCTGTTTCTGCTCCTCTAATTTTTCCTTCGGGCTGTATATCGGCGGCTCCGTCCAGCCGTTGACGCCCAGCTGCGCGAAATCAAAGGTACCCTTCGGCTCCGACGGCATCTCGCTCATGATCATGATTTTGCGGCCCCGGCGGTACAACTCGTCGCGGATTTCCCGGAAATAATAGCCCGAGGTGTCCGGCGCCAGGTCCACGCGAAAGCCGTCCGCTCCGGTTTCCTCTATGAAGCGAACCGCCGCGGCATTGAACCACTCCCGGAACACCGGATTTTTCCAGTCGAACAGATAGCCGCCCCAGGCCTGCCGGAACTCGCCGCCGGGCTGCCGGATAAAAAACTCCGGGCGCTCTTTAAAAAACGGGGCCGACTCCGTCACGCCCCACGCGACGATGTCGAAAATCACCCGAATATTGCGGTCGTGGGCGGCATCCACAAAGCGCTTGATGACCCGGTAGGATTTATCCAGCGACGTTTCGCCGGTCAACGCCGGGGCCACGGTGTCGGGCCCGAAATTCCCGTAGCCGTTCGCGCCGGGCGGCCGTTCATAAATCGGCCCGATCCACAATCCGTTGACACCGGTTTCCGCATAATGATCGAGCACCTTGACGGCGGCGGCGAAGGTTCCCTGCGGCGTGGCCGTCTCGATGCGCAGCTCGGCCATAATCAGCGTTTTGACCCAGTCGGGCGACAGGCCCTCCAGCTCCACACCGCGATCATTGCGCACCGGCGGAAGCAGATCGGAATTGTCAACTCCCGCGCCCGCAGTCAGCGGAAAAGCACCCAGCAGAAAAACAGCAAGCAATCTCATCATATTACGGCCCCGGGGAAGTCTGCAGCCGGAAAAACTGCGTCGAATTGGTTTGGGAAACAGGTTGAAGCATCAGCGGGCCGTCGAAAAGCAGATCGCCGACCAGGTCGTCCCAGCTGTTTTCTGACAGATTGGTGCAACCCTGCAGCGTATACTGCTGATACGGCGCGCCGGCCCAATAAAGCACATCCCCAGTCATCTGAATGTCCGGCGCATCGTCTGGATCCACCTCGCCAGTTGCTATCGGACGAATGAAGTCGATTCCAACCGCATGATCGTCCCCGTAAAGCACGGGGTCAAACCGCAGCTGGACGATCTCGCCGGACCAGTCCGGATGCGAACTCAGATCAAATGCCTTGTCCTGCCAGCCGCCGCCGTTGCCGACCGCAACGGACACCGAGCGGTTGGTGGAAAAGTCCGCATCGCCGTCGCGCTTCCAGAAAAGAGTCGCGATGCTTCCTTCCGCCGGATTGCCCGCATTGGCCATGCCGAATTCCACGGTCTGATAGCGCTCCGCGCTCAGGCGCATAACCGGACCGATCAGCTGCGGGTCGTCGCCGGGCGCTTTCAGGATCCAGCGACCGTTAAGCGGCCCGCCGTTGAGCTGCGTCAGATTGCTGAAACTCCAGCCCTCGGCATTGCCATTCTCATTAAACTCATAGGGACGCGCGAAATCGGGGCCGTAGGCCTGCACGCTGAAATCGCGCACCTGCATAGACACATCGCTTAGGCCGGGCACCTCCCAGCCCATGTTCATGCCGCCGATTTTATAGTCGGCCAGATCGAACGAGTTGGTCAGATAGCCGCGGCTCCAGGCCTCCTGCAGACCCAGTTTGATGTGCGGAAGGATATCTCCCGTAATGCGTTTCCACTCGCCGACCTGCATTCCCTCGTCGGTGAACGGGTCGATGCCGATGTTGTAGATCAGCTTGCCGGTTCCGGCATCGTGATTGACCGACAGGCCGGGCAGCGTTTCTCGGTCGTCGTAGAAGCGCATGCCGAACCAGAGATAGTTGCCGTAGTCCGGATTTTCGGTGCGCGGCAGCCGCAGGTTCTGAATCGTGAAATAGAGCAGTAACTGCGCGGCGTGCAGGCTGCTGGAATAGCCAGTCGTGTAGATGTTGTTTGCGCAGAGAAGCTGGAGATCGATATCGACAATCACCTCGTGCAGGTCGGAAAGCCAGGGAGAATACCCCTTCAGCCAGCCGCTGGGCTCACTGATCCGCTGCGCAATCAAAAATGCCGGCCAGCTTTCGCCCGACTGGCGGTATTCGCCGCCGTATTCACTGATCGCATTCACCGCCAGCACCAGGTTCCCGTCCGCATTCTCCAGCGGCCCGAACACCACGTGCTTGTATTCATTGCTCCAGACCGTCGCCCCGCCCGGCAGAACGGCCGGCTCGGTGCCCCACAGCGTGCCCCGGCTGCCCCACTGCGCCAGGCTCCAGATGGTTTCGCTGTACGGCTCTTTGTATTCCAGCTGCCCCTCCACTGCGCCGCCGACCGGCGCCAGCAGGTTGACGCCGTCCTGAAAAAAACGGTCGGCAATCAGCTGCACGCCCTGAACAGGTGCGCTCAGCAACAACAGGCCTGCGAAAACCCACAGCAGGAACGGCTCATCGAGCCGTCCGCGACGCTTTAGCCGAAAGCACCCTGCATGGAAAATGCATTTTATGATGATGGTCCTCCTGATGCGTTACACCTCAGCAGTGTTGCATACCGCCCTGCGGAAGAACATGCCGGAACCCGCATAAAACTTAATGAAAAAACGGCGCAGAATCCGGCAGAAAACCAACAGCTCCCCGTCTGCACGGGGAGCTGTCGATGCCGGAAACACAATCCGCAGATTTGCCGGATCAGTCTTTTTCGACCTGCAGAGTGACAAATTCCCGGCTGCCGGTATCGGTGCGGTTGGTGACGGATTTGTACCCGTTCGCGTTTGCAGCCGACTCGCCGACAAAGCTTATGCC
>JBFHEM010000027.1:0-58384 GCA_041584215.1 Tichowtungia sp.
GGCGAGAGTGACCCACCTGTTCCCATTCCGAACACAGAAGTTAAACCTCTCAGCGGCGATGGTACTGAGGAGTTGACCTCGGGAGAGTAGCACGCTGCCGGATCTATGAAGGCCGTTTCGAGCAATCGAAACGGCCTTCGCCTTTTTCAGCCCTGTTCGAACCCTCGAACAGGGCTCTTTTTTTGGGTGCGCCCGGCGCGCCGGGCCCATTCTGCTGCTTTCGCTGGCCCGTAAACTGCGGATGGACCGTTCCCGACACCTGAAAGCAACAGTTTGTTGTGGAACTCTTTGACAGTAGGTATCTATGTTGTTAAATTCATCCAACACCGCGGTTGGCATCCTTTTTCGTTCAAGGCGGTGTTTTAACAAGGAGATGGATATGTCAGCATGGGCTGTTGTTTTAGCATGTGGAAAAGAGCAGGAGATCACATCCGGGGTGGATGTCGCCTTTCTGGGCCTTGGGGACCTGCCGGTGCTCGCGCACTCGCTGCGCACATTTCAGCAGAATGATCTGATTGACGGCATTATCCTCGTAGTCAAAAAGCAGCGGATCGATAATGCGCTGCAGGTCATTCGGGCATGCGGCCTGAACAAGGTGAAAAGCCTGGTTGCAGGAAGCGGCGCGCGCCTGAGCAACCTGAAAAAGGCCTGTGATCAGCTTCCGGATGACGCCACCTCCGTCTTGGTTCACGGGGTTTGCCGGCCCTTTGTCAGCGATGATGTGATAACAGAAGTGGTCAAAGCCGGGAAACGCTATGGAGCGGCCGTGGCTGCCGTCCGCAGTACAGATGCGGTCAAACTGGCCGAAAAAGGACAAAAAGTGTCCAAGGTGCTGGAGCGCAACACGGTGTGGATGGTGCAGAGCCCTCAGGTTTTCAAACGCGACGTGTTCGAAAGAATGCTCAAGAGCGGAATCAAGCTGGTCGACGACGAATCCGCACTGCTCGAAAAAACCCGGCAGGAGATTCATTTGGTGGTCTCAACGGAAGCCAACATGAAAATCCGGACCGCGAAGGATTTTGAGCGGGCCGGCGCGCTCGTGAATCTGAATCAGTAGGCGACCGCGAACCGGTCGAATTCGCCGGTGGCGGTCGAACGCCGCACCCGCTCATCGGTTATGCAGCGCCCCAGGTGCGAGTTCTTGATCGCGTGCAGCAGATCCATCAGCTGATCCTCTTCTCCTTCAGCGACCAGCGTCACGCTGCCGTCGAACTCGTTCTTCACCCAGCCGGTCGCATCCAGTTCCCGCGCCAGATTCACAGCCGTGAACCGGAATCCGACTCCCTGTACCCGGCCTTCGTATCGCACTGTGATGCGCTGTTTCATAGCTGAATTGAAGCGCACGAATGCCCAGGAATCAACCGTTTTTCCAGCCATTGGAAAAACGGGCGTCTTTTTTCCAATGGTTGGAACCGGATCCTTGGCGCCCGCCGGACGGTCTGCCTACAGGTCGAAGTAATACGACTGCGGATGGTGGGTCACCAGGGCGAGGGTGGAGACCTCGGGATCGCACATGAACAGTTCGGTGACGTTCAGGCCGATGCGGTCGGTGTCGAGCAGATCGCAGACCACTTTGTTCATTTCGAGATCCGGGCAGGCGGCGTAGCCGAAGCCGAAGCGGCTCTGGTCGAGCTGCCGTTTCCAGATTTCCTGCAGTGAGAGCGGGCCTTCATCGGATCCCCAGGTTTCGCGAATCTTTTTGTGGGCATACTCGGCCAGCGCTTCGGCGGTCATGACGGCCAGGCCGTGGAAGAGCAGGTAGTCCTGATAGTTGTCGCCGTGGCGGAGTTCCTGCTCCTTGTCCATCACCTTGCGGCCGAGCGTGACGGCCATGAGGGCGCAGATGTCGTTGTCGGGCCGGAAAAAGTCGGCCAGGCAGTGTCCGTCTTCGCGGTTCTGGCGGGGGAAGGGCATGGCGGTTTCTTCGCCGGTGGCGGGATTTTTCAGAAAAAAGGTGTCGCCCTGCGAGCGGCAGTTGAAAAAGCCGTGAATGACTTTCGGCTCGAAGATTTCGCGCCCGATGGCCATCATTTCTTCGACTTTGGGGTTCACTTCCTCGTCGAGAAGTTTTTGATATTCCTCATCGGAGAGCCGGCCCTTTTTATAGCCCCAGGCGCCGCGGATCATGCCGCCGAGGTCGAGGTAGCTGTAGACCTCGTCGAGATCGATGTCGGTGGCGAGCCAGGTGTCGATTTCGACATCCGGAACGGGGACATCGGCGGCGATGGTTTCGTTGGGTTTGGCGGGTGCGGCGTCGCGCACATCGCAGCCGATGCCGTCGCGGGTGGGCTCGATATAGTCCGGCAGGCGGCCGGTGTCTTTGAGACTCTGCATGGCGGCGAGACCGGAAAAGGCGTCTTTGCAGTAGAGTACGTCGGACGAATAGTTCGGGCGGCAGGCCTTGTCGACAAATTCATCGGACAGCGCAGCTCCGCCAAGCAGAACCGGGGTGGTGAAGCCGGCGGTTTCGAGAATTTTCATGTTTTCGGCCATCACGGCGGTGGATTTCACCAGCAGTCCGCTCATGCCGAGCGCATCGGCATTGTGTTCTTTCACCGCCTCCATCATTTTTTCGATCGGTGCCTTGATGCCGATGTCAACCACATCGAACCCGTTGTTCGACAGAATGATGCCGACCAGGTTTTTGCCGATGTCGTGCACGTCGCCCGCCACGGTGCCGATGACGAACAGGGGCACTTTATCGCCGGCCTCGCTCTTTTTCATGTACGGCTTGATCATGTCGACGGCGCGCTTCATGACCTCGGCGGACTTCAGCACGAAGGGAAGCTGCATGATGCCGTCGTTAAAGAGGCGCCCGACCTCTTTCATGGCCGGCAGCATGATTTCGTTGAGAATATGCTCCGCGGCATGCTGCTCAAGAAGCTGGGGCACGGACCCTTCGAGCCAGGGAATTTTTCCGCGGATGATCGCGTCGGTCAGGACGTCGGCGGGCGGGCGCTCTTCGACGGGGGTTTCGGCTTCTTCGACGACATGTTCGAAGAGGTTGATGTAGTTTTCGAGCGGGTCGCCGCGGCTCTGGTCGTTGGCGAGCAGCATTTCGGCCCCTGTGCGCAGCTCGTCGGGAATTTCGTTGAGCGGCACGATGGAGGCGACGTTGATGATGCACGCGTCCATACCGGCTTCGACCGCCTGATGCAGGAAGACGGCGTTGATGATTTTACGGAGCTGCGGCTTGAGTCCGAAGGAAATGTTCGACAGCCCGAGCATGGTGCGCACGCCCGGCAGTTCGGCCTTGATGCGCCGGATGGCTTCCAGGGTTTGGAACGCGGCATCACGCAGGGTTTCATCGCCCGAGCAAATGGTGAAGGTGAGCGGGTCGATGAAGATTTCTTCGGCGGCGAGCCCGCGTTCAACGCAGAATTCGACCAGGCGTTTGGCGACGGCGAATTTTTCGTCGGCATTCATGGCCATGCCTTTTTCGTCGATGGTCAGCGCGACCATGGCCGCGCCATAGCGGCGGGCCATCGGGACGACGCGCTCGGCGCGTTCGCCGCCGTCTTCGAAGTTGATCGAGTTGATCATCGCCCGTCCGCCGTAACGCTTCAGCGCATCTTCGATGACATCGGCAGAGGTGGAGTCGATCATCATCGGCGCGGTGCACTCGCGGGCCATGCGCGGCACGAGCACGGCGATGTCCTTGCGCTCGTCGCGCCCGGCGTAGCCGCAGCTGAGGTCGAGCACGTGCGCGCCGGTTTCTTCCTGCTCGGTGAGGATGTGAAACGCGTTTTCGTAGTCGTCGGCCAGCAGGGTGTCGCGGAACTTGCGCGAGCCGGTGGCGTTGGCGCGTTCGCCGATGTACAGCGGCGCAGGCTCCTGCGTGAAGTCGACCGGCGAGAAGAGGCTGGTGGCCTGCTGCGGGGCGGCGGCCGGCTTGCGCACCTGCCAGGGGGTGGAAAACTGCCGGCGCAGCTGACGGATGTGCTCCGGGGTGGTTCCGCAGCAGCCGCCGACGATCGAAAGCCCGTGTTCGCGGGCGAGCGCGCCGACTTTTTCAGAGAATTCCTGCGGCTGGAGGGGGTAGAGCACCGTGCCGTCGACGCGCGCTTCGGGCATGCCGGCATTGGGCATGCAGGCCAGCCGCGCGGGCCACAGTTCATTGAAGGTGTCGAGGTGATGCGCCATGGCGTCGGGGCCGGTGGCGCAGTTGAGGCCGAGCACGTCGATCGGATAAGGCGCAAGGATCGCGGCGGCGGCGGCGGGGCTGGTTCCGACCAGCAGGGTTCCGGTGGCCTCCACGGTGACGGAGACGTAGCGCACGATATCGGAATCGGGGCCGAGGATGTCGTCGGCCGCCGCCAGCGCGGCCTTGATTTGCAGGGGATCCTGGCAGGTTTCAATGATCAGCCCGTCGACGCCGCCGTCGAGCAGGCCCTGAATCTGCACTTTGTAGGCTTCCAGCAGTTCGTCAAAGCTGATCTGACCGAGAGAGGGCAGTTTGGTTCCCGGGCCGATGGAGCCGAAAACATAGCGCGGCTGTTCGGGGGTCGAAAATTCGTCGGCGCACCCGCGGGCGAGTGCGGCGGCGACTTTGTTGATTTCGTACGCGCGCCCGGCGAGGTCGTATTCGCCGAGCGTGACCGGCGATGCGCCGAAGGTGTTGGTTTCCACGGCATCCGACCCCGCTTCGAGGTAGGCGCGGTGCAGCCCGCGGATGATGTCGGGCGCGGAAATGTTGAGCCATTCGTTGCAGCCTTCAACCGTGCCCCACTGTTCGGGGGTGATGTCTACGCCCTGCAAATAGGTGCCGGCTGCGCCGTCGAGCAGCAGCGGGCCGGATTTCAGTTTTTCTTTCAGTTTCATGCGCGCAGGCTAGCAACTCCGCGGCGGGTTGGCAATCTGTATATCCTAAAATCCGGATAAACGGATTATTTGGTGCCGCGCGGCGCATCTACTTTTTTGTCCGGGCGGCGCTTATTTTTTCGGCGGCGCTTTTCCGAGCCGGGTCAGCACGCTCTGGAGGTCTTGCCAGGTTTCGCGCTTTTTGCCCGGGGAGCGCAGCAGGTAGGCGGGATGGAAGGTGGGCATCAGGTCGATGCCTTCATAGGTGCTCCAGGTTCCGCGGAAGCGGGTGATGGCCACCGGCTTGTGAAGCAGGCCTTCAATCGCGATTTTGCCCAGCGCCACGATGATTTTCGGTTTGATCAGCTCGATCTGCCTGCGCAGGTAGGGCGAGCAGGCGCTCATTTCGTCGGGCAGGGGAACCCGGTTGCCCGGCGGGCGGCATTTGACAATATTGGTAATAAACACCTGCTCGCGGGTGTAGCCCATCGCGCCGATCATTTTGGTGAGAAGCTGTCCGGCCGCGCCGACAAAGGGGCGACCCTGCGCATCCTCGTCCGCGCCGGGGCCTTCCCCGATGAACATCACATCCGGCGAATCGGCATTGCCTTCGCCGGGAACCGTCTTGCTGCGCGAGCTGTGCAGTCCGCAGGCGGTGCAGCCGCTGATCTGCCGGGCGATTTCTTCGAGGGTCTTGCCGGTGACGCGCACCTCGCCGCTGCTCTCCGGGGCCGGTTCCGGCGCGCTGCGGCGCACGGGTTCGGCGCGCTGCGGTGCGGGCGCCGCGGCCCTGCGGAGGACGGGTTTCGCCGGTTTCAGCTTCGCGAGTGTTGCCGCAGAAATTTCCAATGTTTGGAAACCCTCTTCCTGTTTGTACTCCAGAAAGGCGGTCACATGGTCCAAAAACTGTTCGCGGGTTGTCATAAACAGGCAGAATAGTCGATGCACCCCGCAACGGCAACCAAGGAGCGGCGAATTATGCATGCCGCAGGCGATCAGCAAAAACCGAGCGGATGGCTCGACAAATGTGCGTCCCTATGCAATACGGTTCTCCTCTGATTGGAGCAACATTATGGGCGACGAGACAGAAAAAAAACAGGGCTACGCGTTTGGCACCTTCAAGGGAGTGTACACGCCGAGTGTGCTGACCATATTCGGGGTGATCATGTACCTGCGCTTCGGATGGGTGCTGGGGAATGTGGGGCTGCCCGCCACACTGCTGATTGTGACGCTGGCCACATCCATCACCTTCCTGACCGGGCTGTCGATTTCCGCCATGGCCACCAATATGAAGGTGGGCACCGGCGGCGCCTACTTCATTATTTCCCGCTCGCTCGGCCTTGAGGCCGGGGTGGCGATCGGACTGCCGCTGTTTTTCGCCCGCGCATTCGGGGTCGCGTTCTACATTGCCGGTTTCAGCGAGGCCGTGCTCTCGGTGGTCAATCCGCTGCCCATGCTCGATCCGGCCGTTACCGCCAAGCTGATTTCTGTCGCCACGCTGGTCGGGCTGACCGCGCTGGCCTATATTTCCGCGGATCTGGCCTTGAAGGTCCAGTTCATCATCTTTGCCGCCATCGGCGTGTCGCTGGTCTCTTTTTTCACAGGCAGTCCGGATTCCGCATCGCTGCTGCTGGAACCCGGCACCCCGCTGCCGGTCAAGCTCGGCTTCTGGGCCGTCTTCGCGGTCTTTTTCCCCGCGGTGACCGGGATCGAGGCGGGACTCGGGCTGTCCGGCGACCTCAAGAGCCCCGCGAAATCACTGCCGCTGGGCACGCTGGCCGCGGTGGGCACCGGCTATCTGGTTTATATGGCGCTGCCGATCTTTATTACCGCCAAGGTGCCCAATCCCGACATCCTGCTGGTGGATCTCAATATCATGAGCTCGATTGCCCGCTGGCGATCGCTTATTGTGATCGGGGTGTTCGCGGCCGCCCTTTCGAGCGCGCTTGGATCGCTGCTCGGCGCGCCGCGCATGCTGCAGGCGCTGGCCCAGGACCGGGTCATCCCGCGCTTTATCGGACGCGGCTTCGGCCGGGACAAGGCCGACCCGCGCATCGCCACCGCCCTCGCTTTCGCGGTGGCCCTGGGCGCGGTGCTGCTGGGCGATCTAAACCTGATCGCACCGATCCTCTCGATGTTTTTCCTCACCTCATATGGACTTCTGAACCTGTCCGCCGGGCTGGAGGGGCTGATTGAGAGTCCGTCGTGGCGGCCCAAGTTCAAAGTGCATTGCGGTATTTCGCTGCTGGGCGCGGCGGGCTGCTTCATCGTCATGCTGATGATCAACGCGGGCGCGACGCTGGTGGCCGTCTTCGTGACGGCCCTGATCTACTACCTGGTCAAGCGCCGCCGCCTGAATGCGCACTGGGACGACATGCGCTACGGCATTCTGACCCTGCTGGTCCGCTTTGCGCTGCGGCGGCTGAGCAATCTGAAGCCGGATGAACGCACCTGGCGGCCGAACATCCTGGCGCTGAGCGGGTCGCCCAAATCGCGCTGGCACCTGGTGGAGCTGGCGCACTCGCTTGCGCAGCACAGCAGCGCATTGACCGTGGCGAGTGTTCTGCCGGTGGAGGACTGGTCGGCTGAAAAGGTCCGCAACACGGAAAAGACGCTGCGGGAATACCTCAACAAGCGTGAAGTCGACGCCATGGTCAAAATCTTTCCGGCCCCCGACATGCTGACCGGTGCCAAATCATTGGTGCGGGCCTATGGCTACGGCCCGTTGACGCCCAACACCATTCTGCTCGGGGAATCCAAGGCCGAAACGGGATTCATCGGCCATGCCGAGCTGATCCAGCTGGTTTACCGGACAAACCGCAATCTGATCCTGCTGCGCGACAACGGCGGCGACACCCCCGACGGCATGCCGTCCGGGGCGCCCGACCTGATTGATATCTGGTGGGGCGGCCACAAGGAAAACATCGGGCTGATCCTCACCCTGGCCTGCCAGATCCAGAAAAGTCCGGTGTGGAAACAGTCCCGGCTGATCATTAAAACGATTGTTGAAACCGTGGCGGAGCGGGATGCGACCCTCGCACGGATTGAAACCTTTATTACAGAACAGCGGATTCCCGCAACGGCTGAGGTGCTCATCCAGAACCAGCCCGTCGTGTTTGATATGATCCGCCAGTCCTCCACCGAGGCCGGCCTGGTCTTTATGGGCATGCGTCCGCCGGGGGCCGGCGAGTCGGTCGAGGATTACGGCCGCTACTACGGCACCCTGATGGAAACCACCAACGATATGCCGCCGCTCGCGCTGGTGCTGGCCGCCGAAGCGATTGAATTCCGCAAGGTGATCGGCATGTCAAAAGTCAGTTGACGGTCTGGTTCTGCGCCTGTGCTCGTGCCCGGCCCGGCGCAGGCGCTCCAGCAGATCTTCCATATCCGGCGGAAGCGGAGCGGAGAAATAGAGCCGTTCGCCGGTATCCGGGTGCGCGATCGAAAGCTTCGCGGCGTGCAGCATCTGGCGGTCGGCATGGATTGCGTCGGGGCCGCCGGAGCGCCCGTAGAGCGTATCGCCGACGATCGGGTGCCGCAGATGGGCCATGTGAACGCGGATCTGGTGCGTCCGCCCCGTTTCAATGCGCACGCGCACCAGGGCCGCCAGCCTGAAGCCTTCCAGCACCTGATAGCTGGAAACCGCATGCCGGCTGTGGCGCGCATTCACCGCCATTTTTTTTCGGTGAACCGGATGGCGCCCGATGGGCGCATCCACACGCCCGGTCGGCGGTTCGGGCACGCCGCGCACAATCGCCAGATACTCTTTTTCGGTCTCGCGCTCTTTGAACTGGCGGGCGAGCTCGGTCATGGCCTGTTCGGTCTTGGCCACCACCATCACGCCGCTGGTGTCTTTGTCCAGGCGGTGGACGATGCCGGGGCGCTCCTCCCCGCCGATGCCGGTGAGGTCTTTGCAGTGATGGAGCAGGGCATTGACCAGTGTGCCGTCCGGGTTGCCGGCCGCGGGATGAACCACCAGTCCGGCCGGTTTGTTGATCACAATGAGATGGCGGTCTTCAAACAGCACCTGCAGCGGGATATCCTCCGCCAGCGTTTCCGTCGCAACCGGAGGGGGGATCGTCCAGTCAATCCGGTCGGCTTCGCTGAGCTTGCAGTTCGGTTTGGCCGGCCGGCCGTTCACGGTCACTGCGCCGGATTTAATGAGCGCCTGCCAGCGGGCGCGGGACAGATCCGGCTGGCTGTCGGCCAGCCAGGCATCCAGCCGTTTGCCGGCTTTATCTGCGGTGTTTCCTGTCATTGGAAAAACAGCATACGGTTTTTCCAGGGTTTGGAAATCCTATTTGATGCCGACGATGTAGGCGACCCAGCCGAGCGAGTTTTCGTAATATGTGCGGCGGCGGTAGGTTTCGTCGGATTCCCCGTCGTCGGTCCACCCGTGCAGGTAGACTTCGGCGGACCCGAAGCCGGCTTCTGTCAGCAGTTCCTGAATTTCGGGGAGGGTCCACAGGCGCCAGTCGTAGGTGAAGGCCTTGCTGATTTTTCCAAACCCCGGAACGTTGAAGTGGATGTGGTTGACGACGTGATGGTCAATCACGTTGTAAACCGCCTGATCCCAGACGTATTCGAATTTCGGGACCTTCGTTCCGTCCCTGGCGGTGAACGCGGCGACATCGCGCGGCTCCAGTTTGGCCTCAATCGCCTCGGTTCCTCCGTAGAGATCCAGCACAAACAGGCCGTCTGTTTTGAGGGAACGGCAGACTTTTTTGAAGTAGCCGCGCAGCCGCTCGCGGGTTTTAAAGATGCAGTAGGAAAAGTTCAATGCCATCACCAGATCGACCGGCGGGGTGCGGGCCGTCATGACATCGCCGCAGATCAGTTCGATCGTTCCGGCTTTTTCGCCCAGGCAGGCGATGTTGTGTTCCCGGCCCCAGTCGAGGGTCGGCCGGTCAATGTCGACGCCCCATGCGCGCCGTTTGGAAGAGCGGCTGACCCATTCGCAGGCCAGCGCCGCGGTGCCGCAGAAGTCTTCGCGCAGGTCGAGCGCGCTGCGGCCGCGTTTGTTTTTAAAGACCCGGGCGGCAAAGTCCAGATCCCAGTCCACTCCCTGAACGGAGGCCTCATAAAAGTAGTGCAGGTCCGGCAGTTGCTTTTTCTTTTTCATTTAAAAATAGTTTTCGATGATTTTTTTGAGGCCGTCGTGGATGGCGGGGGTGGTGCACAGGAAGCGGCAGCCGTTTGCTTCGCTGCGCTTCCAGTCGGTGATGGACGCGCCGGCCCGTTCGGCGATCAGTCCCGCCGCGGCAATATCCCAAATGTAGATGCCCGGCTCGTAGTAGCCGTCGGAGCGTCCGCAGGCGACATGGCAGGTGTCGATTGCCGCGCAGCCGATCATGCGGATCTTGCTGACGCGCGGGGCCAGGTCGCTGAACAGCGCGACGGCCCGCGGGTCGAGATCCTTGGTGAGGCCGCCGAAAAAGGTGGCTTTCCCCAGCGTGGAAACCCCGGACACGTGAATCGGCTTGCCGTTGAGGAGGGCCGGTCCGTCGGCGGTGGCGGTGAAGGTTTCACCGAGCACGGGAACGTAAACGCAGCCGGCCAGCACCCGGCCGCTGCGGCGGACGGCGATCGAGCAGCACCAGGTCGGGAGGCCCCGGGTGTAGTTTGCGGTGCCGTCAATGGGGTCGATAATCCATTCGAAATCGTGGGTCGTTTCGATGGCGCCTTCCTCGCCGAGGATCGCGTGATCCGGAAAGTGCGCGTGCACAACCTGTTCTGCGATGGTTTGGCACTCCCGGTCCATCACCAGTTTGATGTCGTGGTCATAGGTCGCCAGGGTTTCTTCCCGGCGGTGACGGTTGTCGAGTGCATGGTCGCCCGCCGTCCGGCAGGCTTCGACGCACACCTCTGCGAGTTGCTGGTTTGTCAGTGTTTTCATCCGGCAAAAGCTACCTTTGAAAGCCGGATCCCGCAAGCCTGCGGGACGGCAGGTTTACGGCTTTCCAGGGTTTGGAAAAACCGGTCAGGCGGGCGGGGGCGCCGGCTCTTTGTTGAGCACCCAGCGCTTGTTGTGCCAGAAATACTGTTCGGGGGTTTTGGATATTTCGGCGGTAAAGGCCGTCATAATCTCCTGCATGATGCGCTGCTGATCCTCCCGTTTATTCGCGGCGGCATCGGGGCGGATGGGCTCCAGCAGCACCGCATCGTGCCGGGACCATCCGATGCGGCGCACCACAATCGGGTAGATCGGGCAGCCGGCCAGCTGCGCGAAGTGCGCGGCTCCCGGCGCGATGACGGCCTTGCCGTTGAGATAATCCACGGTGATGCCTTTGGCTTTGGACTGAATGTCGGGGAGGATGGCCAGCACCTTGCCGTTTTTCAGGCGGGTGGCCACGCCGTTCCACATCCGGGATTCGCGGTACAGCACTTCCAGGCTGAAGGTGCGCCGCATCTCGTTGATGAAATTGTTCATCAGCGGGTTCTTCTGTTTGCGCACGATGACAAACAGCGGGATGTCGAGCAGGTCGGCGGCAATGCCGGCCATTTCCCAGTTGCCCATATGGGGTGTGGCCAGGATGAATCCGGCATCACAGCCGTCCAGCACCTGTTTGAGCCGGCTTTCGAGCCGGGCCATCGGCTGCTTGCGGATTGCCTTGGCGGTCAGCTTGGAGAATCGCAGCGCTTCCACGCCGGTGAAGAACAGGTTGCGCCAGGCAATCCATGCAAACCGTTTGATTTCCCGGTCGGTATAGGTGTCGCCGAAGGCCTGCCGGATGCGACTGCAGGTGCGCTCGGCGTTGTCGAGCCGCGCCAGGCGGGCCGTTGCGGCCGCAAGCCATCCGAGAGCCAGCGCCGCGTGCAGCGGCAGGGCGCGCACCAGTCCGGCCACGGCCCGCAGCAGGGAGTATTCAACGATGTGTTTGAATTTATATTTCATAAAGGAGCGAAAGTATCCGCTATCGGGCGGGGAAGTACAACCTTGCCTGCAGGGAGTTTTTACCGTTCCCCGCCGAACTTTTGCAAATCCTCGATCGCGTCACCGCGGCCCCGCGTGCAGAGCGGATGCGCCTGAGCCGCGCAGCGCCGTGCCGCCGTGCAGTTGCTGAAAAAAAGGGTTCGGAAAAGCGCGCTTTGCAGGGCATGATAAGACTCAAGATGAAACGAAGTGGTTGGATTTATCCGGTTGTGCTGGCGGTCGGGCTGAGTGTGCTGCTCAGTGCGGCCAATCTTTTTCTCGGCGATTTGAATCAGGACGAGGGGTGGTATCTGTATGCCGCCCGGCAGGTGTCGGAGGGGCGTGTGCTCTACCGCGATTTCATGTTCACGCAGGGGCCGGCGCTGCCTGTTGTTTACGGCGTGCTTTTTCCGGTCATTGGAAAACTGGGCGTTGCGGGCGGGCGGCTGATCAGCGCGCTGTTCGGGCTGGCGGGCGCGGGCTGCGCGGCCTGGCTGGCGTTTCGTTCCGCCAGGCGTTACGCGCAGGCCGCGGCGCTGTGTGCGCTGATTCTGGCGGGCGTGAATGTCTATCAGAGCTATTTCACAACGATCGTGAAAACCTACAGTCTGTGCGCTTTCTTTCTGACCGCCGGGTTTGTGGCCTTGAGTTTTTCGAACGGAAAACGCGGCGCCGTGGCCGCGTTTTTTGGCGGAGTCCTGCTGGCGCTGGCGGCCTGCACCCGTTTGTCGGCGGGAATTGCTCTGCCGGTTGCCGGAATCTGGCTGATCTTCAACCGATCCAAAGTTTATCCGTTCGGGCATGGGGAGGACATTCCGAGTTTCAAGTTTCAAGTTTCAAGTTTCCGGTTTTTTCCCGCCTGGGTGGCGTTTGGCCTCGGCGGAGGGTTTGTGCTGGCTGCCGGGCTGGGCACTTTCTTTGCGATGGCGCCCGAGAATACACGGTTTGCGCTGTTTGGGTACCACGCCGGGCGGTCGCCCGGCGGGCTGATGCAGCTGTTTGCACTCAAGGCCGGGTTTGTTTCGCGGTTTGTGCAGGCCTATTTTCTGTTTGCGGCGGGCTGTGCTGCCGCCTTCCTGTTCCGCCGTCATCAGCGGCATGTGCGCGAGGCACAGGGGGCGGACTGGGATGTGCGCCCGCGCCTGACCGAGCTGCTTCAGCAGGCCAATCAGCCCGAGTCACCGTTTGCGCACAGTTTTGTTTCGCTGCTGTGGATCACGGGAGTGGGCATCACGCTGGTTCATTTTGCCGCGCCGTTTCCGTATGATGACTATCAGGTGATCGTCTATCCCGTGCTGTGCGCGGCACTGGCCGCGACGCTGATTCCGCGCGTCCCCGAGAAAGCTCTGTTGCGCACGGCCTGGGCCGTGCTGCTGGTCTCAACGGCGGCCTCGTTTTCGTCGCCGGTCAATCAGAGCTGGCTGATCCGCGGGCGTGACCGCATCTGGTGGAAGTTTAAAGAGACGCCCGACCTGATGGCGCTGCAGCAGGCCGGGGCGGAAATCCGCCAGACGCTGGGGGACGACGGACTGCTGCTGACGCAGGATACCTACCTGGCCGTTGAGGCCGGTGCGCGTGTGCCCGAAGGAATGGAAATGGGGCCGTTCTGCTACTATCCGGACCTGCCGCGCGAAGAGGCCGAAAAATTGAACCTGCTGAACCGCGAAATGCTGCTGGAGCTGCTCGAAAAGGCCGAAGCCCCGATGGCGGCATTCAGCGGTTACGGCCTGACCATCGCTTCGCCTCAGGTCTCAGAGGTGGAGGACCCCGTACTTCGCCTTGCTTTGGATAAAAGTTATATTAAAACCGATGAGGTTGAATATTTTGGACAGGCGCATACGACGCTCGAAGTTTTTGAACGGATTCAGCACCTGTCACCCGACACTCGACACTCGACGCATTGATTATGAAACTTTCAATCGTCATTCCCGCGCATAATGAAGAACACCGGCTGCCGCCGATGCTGGAGGCCTATGCCGCTTTCTTTATGGAAAAGTATGGTGATGAGGTGGAGCTGATCGTGGTGCCGAATTTCTGCGAGGACCGCACCGCCGACGTTGCGCGCGGGCTCGGCAGCCGGTTTCCGCAAATCAAGGTGCTGGACGATCCGGGGTATGTGGGGAAGGGCGGTGCGGTTGTGCTCGGTGCGCAGGCGGCATCGGGAGAGTGGATCGGGTTCGCCGATGCCGACGGGGCCACCCCGCCGCCGGCATTTGATGATCTGGTGGAGAACGTCGGGGATGCCGGCGGCATCATTGCATCGCGCTGGATGAAGGGCTCCAGGATGACTCCGAAGCAGCCGCCGGCCCGTCAGGTCTCTTCGCGCTGTTTCAATGCGCTGGTCAACCTGCTGTTCGGTCTGCGCTTGAAGGACACGCAGTGCGGGGCCAAGCTGTTCCGGCGCGATGTGATGGAGCAGATCGCCGGCAATCTGGGGGTGACGAACTGGGCGTTTGATGTGGACATGCTTTTCCAGGCCAAGCGGATCGGGGCGGAACTGCGCGAGATCCCGACGGTATGGAATGACGTGGCCGGATCCAAGGTGCGGGTGTTCCGCTCGTCCGTGAATATGTTCGTGTCGATCGTGCGCCTGCGGATGTATTACTCGCCGCTGAGGTTTTTGATCCCGAAGCTGTCTCCGATCGTGACGCGTGTCATCCCGTACCGCAAGCGCTGATCAATTTCACCCCGGGCCGCAGAGGGCTGACTGCAGGCAATAAAAAAAGCGGCGCACCGAAGTGCACCGCCTTTTGCTTGATAGCAGGGGGACGCTTACCAGCGACCTCCGCCGCCGCCACCGCCGCCGCCGTAGCCGCCGCCACCGCCGCCGTAGCCGCCACGTCCGCCGCCGCCGCCACCGCCACGCGGGCGATCACCTTGCGGTTTGGGCTGGGATTCGTTCACGCGGATTGCGCGACCCATCATATCCGCACCATTCAGCGCGTCGATTGCAGCCTGAGCTTCTTTTGCGTCGGGCATTTCGACAAAGCCGAAGCCCTTGGAGCGTCCCGACATGCGGTCGAGAATAACGCGGGCCGACGAAACGGCTCCGTATTGCTCAAAAAGTTCCTGCAGGTCCGGGTCGGTTGCCTGGTAAGGCAAGTTTCCTACGTAGATGTCCATCTCTTCTTCTCCATGTGTCATATATACTTCAGTTTCAAAACCAATTCCCAGCCTATGACACCCTGCCGGAGAACCGATGCGACATCTCTTTTGACGAACGCAACCGGAAAGATGACATAAAGTTACGAAAAAGAAAACAGTTATTTTGCAGAGCTTTTGGGCGCGGAAAAACCGATTTTTGACTGCCTTTGAAGAATGCGACAGGCTATGTTTTACGGTCTTGAGATGATAAATAAGCTTAAATTTCTGTTTACCCGGCTGTTTTCGGATGAGTTGCTGAGGCATACTGGAATCCTGTTTTCCGGCATGATGGTGGTGCATGTCTGCAACATGGTTTTTCAGATGGCCGTCAGCCGGGCGCTGCCGAAAGAGGAATATGCGCTGCTGGCCGCTTTTCTGGGCGTTTTGGCGATCATTCAGCGGCCATTGGGAACTTTAACAACGGGCATAACGCATTACAGCAGCTTGATGCGGCAGGAAGGTCGCATTGGGGATGTGAGACGGCTGCTTCGTAAGTGGCTGTTGTTAGCTGGAGGCGCAGGGTTGTTTCTGGGGATAGTAGGTATTGCTTCTAATCAGGGCTTAACTGGATTTTTTCACTTGGATCGTGCGGCTCCTGTTGTAGTTGCCAGTGTGCTTCTGCCGGTTTTGTTTTGTTCGCCGGTGCTGATGGGGGCGTCTCAGGGGTTGCAGTTGTTCAGGATGGGGTTGGTGGCGGGAGTGATTGGCGCACTTGCACGATTGGGATTGGGAGCTGGGCTGGTTTGGGCATGGGTTCCCGCTTGCGGATGGGCGATGTTGGGGCACGGTGTGGGGGCATATGTTACTGCCGGTTTGCTGCTGGTCGGGTTGGTGCTTGCGGTACGCAGAAAGAAGGAAAGCGATGCTCCTTTGCCAAGGATGCGTTTTTATTTATTGCAGAGCTTTTTGGTTCAGACGGCTTGCGCTGTGCTGATGACTGCCGATGTGATTTTGGTGAAACACTACATCCCTGAAGATCTGGATTTTGCTTATGCGGCGACGCTGGGTAGGATTATTGTGTTTTTGCCCGGTGCAATTGTTGTGGCTATGTTTCCAAAGGTTGCATCACGCGGGGCTGGTACATGTGAGCAGTATCGTGTTTTTTTAAAATCTATCGGTATGACTGCCTTGTTTGTGGTGGCGTCGGTGGCTGGATGCCTGTTGCTTCCCGGACTGCTGGCGCACATTCTTTTCGGAATTACAGACGCCTCGGTATATTTAAAACAGATGATTGGTGCGATGGCCTTTGTGATGGGATTGTTTGCTTTGCTGAATGTGGTTGTTCAGTTTCTTTTAGCGCAGCGACGGTTTGGGCTGGTCTATAGCACTATCGGAGGCGCACTTTTGTATTTGGGAGCAGTGTTTTTTGTGCATTCGTCGACATGGTGCATTGTTGGAGCAGCGGGGGGCGGCATAGTATTGGCGTTGGTGGTGATGTTGGTTTTTTTGCATTTTAACCGTTTTGAAGTGGAGGATGAAGAATCATGAATGGGTTCGTGAAAACGTGGTTGATTGCTTTTGTTTTGCGGGTTCCAGGCGGTTCTTGTCTGCAAAAAGCGCTACAGCAAATTCGATTTTTAAATTGGGAAAAAAACGGGAGGCATTCACCTCCTCCCCATAACGACTTGATTGTGATTTGTCTTCATACAAATCAGTAGTTCATGTGGGTCCATTTTATGAGAAAAAAACGCGGCAGGTTATATCTATTTTGTGTGTTTGTTTACCGGATGCTGGATGAGTTTGGGATTGATCTCATAAAAACGGGCCGTGCGCTCCTCGGAATCATTCCATTTTTTAGAGATGCGTTTCTTTTCGCGAAGAGTAAGAGGACGGGCGATGTCCTTTTTTATAAAGGCATGCCTTATCCATGTCTCAGAGATCGTTTTTCGCAAAGTGGCTCCGCGGAGGGTGTCTATTTTCATCAGGATTTGCATGTTGCCCAAAGGATATTTAAACGTAACCCTGAACGACATATAGATGTTGGGTCGCGTGTTGACGGGTTTGTCGCGCATGTTGCCAGTTTCCGCAAAATCGAAGTAATGGATGTTCGTGAGCTGTCTTCGGTTTCCAAGAATATATTTTTTCAGCAGGCTGATTTGATGGATGAATTGGATTCGTCTTTGGTGGAGAGCTGTGATTCGCTTTCCTGTCTGCATGCACTGGAACATTTCGGGCTCGGCCGTTACGGTGATCCAATTTGCCGTGACGGTTTTTTGCGGGGATGGGAGAACCTCCGCCGCATGTTGAAGCCGGGAGGGATTCTCTATTTTTCAGTTCCGCTTGGCATGGCGAGAGTTGAATTTAATGCTCATCGAGTTTTTTCGGTTGAACAATTGCAGAAACTTATTGAAGACAAATATGAGTTGCTCAAGTTTTCGTGCGTTGATGACGACGGAACATTTTATGAGAACAGATTATTGGATGATGGTTTGTCTGATAATTTTGGATGTTGGTTTGGCTGTGCGATTCTGGAGTTGAGAAAGAGATGATCCGGGTATTTTTTCAGGGGGGATTGGGAAACCAAATGTTTCAGTATGCGGCGGCGCGCTGTCTGGCAGAGCAGTTGGGTACGGAGATTTTATGTGATCTTTCCTGGTATTTTAATCCTCGGAACTGGGCGTTTCGTCTTCCAGAATTTGGAATTGAATTTTCAGTAATGAAGTCGTTTGCATCATGTTGCACGAACCGAATTCTTGGAAAACCTTTGTTTGAGATGACAGGGCGTGGGCATGTTTACAAAGAACCGGGGCGAATGTTCGACCCGGAATTTTTTAATGTGCCGGACGGCAGTTCAATTATTGGCTATTTTCAGTCGGAAAATTATTTCAAGCCGGTTGAACAGATTGTGAGAGATGTTTTTTCGTTTAAACAGGTTGCTGCTCGATCCGCAGTGCTGGAATGGGAAACGCGAATTGCGGATTCGAATACTGTGGCGGTGCATGTGCGTCGAGGTGATTATCTGAAGTTAGACGGATTTAAGGTTTGTTCAGAGGCGTATTATCGCCGAGCCATTGAGTGGATGAAGCAGCGGGTTGAATCCCCTGTTTTTTGCTTTTTTTCGGATGATCTGGATTGGTGCCGGAAGGTTTTCGCTGATGAGGATGCTGTTTACTGCGATGTGACCCGTCCGCAGGAGAGTCCGATCAATGATTTAAGGCTGATTGCTACTTGCAGGCACCATATTTTGTCCAACAGCAGTTTTTCCTGGTGGGGAGCATGGCTTGGAGCACAGGTGGGCCAGAGAGTAGTTGTTCCGGACCCTTGGAAGCCAGAAGGTGAGGATGTCCTTGATATTGTATGCAATGGATGGGTTCGTTTGGATGTGTCCGCGCAGACTGAGGGGGTGTTATGAGGATTGGAATATCACTTTTAAATTTCAGGCCTGGAAAGGTCGGCGGAATTGAGACCTATATTCGCAAGATGGTCGAGTATGCTCCCCAACTTGCAGGGTCTGATGAGGTGGTTTTTTTTATTTTCCGGGATATAAAGGATGTGCTGCCATCGGGCGCAGACGTTGTTTTGGTGGACTTGCCTTTATGGGAGATGGATTTGTTGCGGATGGCGGAAGCATTTACTTCGTGGCGGGCTCGGTTCATTGAGCGGAAAATCGAGAAAGCAAATGTGGATGTGATGTTTTTTACACAACAGTCGATGTTTCCTTTTCACTGCCCAGTACCTTCAGTTTTGTTTGTGGCGGATGTTCAATATTTGTTTTATCCCCAATATTTTTCACGGTTTGATCGTTTGTTTAGGAAAAGAGCATATGTGCCGAGTATCAAGGCATGTACCCGAATTGCAACCATTTCGAATTTTACCGCAGACCATTTAGTTAGCCATTATGGGGTGCCCGGGAATAAAATAGAAGTGATTCCGCACGGATATGATTCAGGGATCCGTGAAGCGGGGAAGTTACCGGCATTGATTGATAAGCCGTACTTATATTATCCTGCGGCAACGTATCCGCATAAAGGACACGCCCGACTTTTGCGAAGCTTCGCCCAGTTAAAGCGGGATGGATTGGCGCATAAACTGGTACTGAGCGGAGTGCAAACCTCATATTGGAAGACTCTGCAGGCAATCATCCGCAGCGAAGGTCTTGTTGAAGACATTATACACTGCGGATTTGTTTCTTCGAGTGAGGTTGCTGCCCTGTACGCTTCGGCAGATGCCGTTGTGTTCCCGACTGAGTTCGAGGGGTTTGGCATTCCTGTGCTGGAAGCGGTTAGCATGGGCAAAAAGATTATTTGCTCAGGATTGTCGGTTTTTGACGAATTGGGGGTGCCTCGGAAGTGGCAGATTGATTTTACCGACTCCCGGCAACTGCTTCAGGCAATTCGGAATCCTGAGGTGACAGTACTAGAGCATGAGCCTATTTCTTGGGAAGAGGCTGTACGCAGAACAATAGAAATGGCGCAACGCCTGGCCGAAAACGGCTGAGCTTACCACCATGCCAGCTTATTTTTTTTTCGGAATTTCATTTCTGTCAACAAGCTTTCAAATAACAGTCTTAGCCCTAGTTTAAAAGATGTGTCTGGGTTGACTGAGAGGCGCAGAAGATACAGCATGATCAACTGTATGTTCTTTATGAGTGTCCGACGGGAAAGTTTTTCAGTAATTCTGTCGGCTAGATGATTCGGTTCGAGTGTTTCTGGATGAGAAAGAGGGCCTGATATTGGTTCGGCTGGTTTTCCAATAAGCGGATCATATGGTTTCATGTGCGTTCCTGTAGTGTCTATGTGTGATACTAGATTAACTGTTGGATTCAGGCATCGCCCCTGGCTCAGCCAGCAACTGTATTGCCAGATAATGGCCCAGCTGCTTCCGCCTCGCTGGTTTGAGTTGAATGTTTGCGTCCAGTACTTAATCTGTCGCCTAGTCAGAGTGTTGGGCAGTACAGATTTGATTTTATTTTCGTTCCAGGACTTCATGTCGAGTTCCATTCGAGTCCACGCTCTTTTCCATGTAGCCCAGCCCCAGATATAGGCAAAATTTGAGAAGTAATAGCTGTCTTTAATGATAGACGGTTTCGGAAGGTGGCTGTTTCCTGAAATCATCATGATTCGTTCATTATGCCGGTATTTTTCAAGCAGTTCAGAGCAGAAACGGAAAAAGGTCGGATCCGGCCGGCAGTCATCCTCTAGAATAATTCCGTTTTCAACTTGCTCAAAAAACCAAGTGATGGCAGAGCTGACGGCAATCTTGCACCCTAGGTTGGTTCTTCGGAAAAGAGTTTTTACTTCGCACGGCCAATCGATGAGGTCGAGAATGGTCTGCCGAGTCTTTTTACACAGGTCTGCTTCACCATGTTGTGTCGTACGCGGGCCGTCGGCGGCAATAAATAATTGGTTAGGGCATGCGGTGCGGATTTGTTTGAATACCTCTCGGCTCATCTCTGGACGGTTAAAGATCAGGAATAAAACTGGAGGACAAGCCCCCTGTGCATGCGTTTCTGTTGCGTTCATAGCTTTGGAGAGTTTGTTTTTTCATCGAGGAAGAGCCACGATGTTTTGAAAAGCAAATATTTCGGTTTCTAGAAGAGGCAGATCAAGTTTGAGGCAGTGACCAGGCAGTAGTCGATAAAGATCATGATTGGAGAGGATCTCTTTAAAGTCATGCAGGAAATGGCGAGAGAAACAGTGTCCGGCTCCAAATTCAAACTGAATCACTGAAATTTTTTTAGCAGACAGCAACTGTTGTGCCCCTTGAAGTACAGAAAATTCGTGTCCTTCAGTATCGATTTTCAAGAAATCGATGCGATCAATATTGATGTCTTGAGCGAAGTCATCAAGAGTGTTGAGGGTGATTGTATGTGTAACTGTTTCCGTGTTGGTCTGGGTAAAAACTTTTTTATGCATCGATGCATGTGTTGAGCCATCGTTGTTTGCGCGGTCGTACAAAACGAAGCTGCCTTTAGTGTCACCCAGTCCGCAATTGTGACATTGAGCAAATGAGCTGACTTTTTTGCTTAGTTTGTTGAAGTTTGCGGGGTGCGGTTCTATGGCATGAATGGTTGCATTAGGAAAATAATTATAAAGTTGCTCGGAATAACTTCCTATGTTTGCACCTACGTCAAAAAAAACGGGGGCTTCGGTTTCTAATAATCCGGGTAACATATTTTTCAAGAAGTGTCTTTCGCCGGAGGTTGAAGGAGTACAGTTTTGCATTCCCATACCGCGCAGACCTAAGTGATAAATTGCTTTATTGATCGGGTAGTATGCCGGGCGTGAAAAAAGTTTCGCATAGACCGGGCCGACAATTTTTTCGAGAAATGCTTTCATTTTATGGGCTTTCGTTGCTGGATTCTTAGCTGATTAGGAATCTTTGGATAGTATGATGGACTTGTTTGAGGATCAAATGATAACAATAAGTACAGGCTATAGGAATATAAATGGCACATAAAGGGCTTAATGATGACAAAAAATGTTTTTGGGTGGGGTTTCTTTGTAGTCATGTTTGGGGCAGTGTTTAGACTCTTTTTTTTTGACGATGCGGTTCTTATGACCACTGATGCCGCTGTCCGGGGCGCAAACCTTCCTGCTTCATGGGTTTTTAGCTCTACAGTTTCCAACTGGCACTCAAGCGTTCTCTTCGGTATTCCATACGGAGGCGTTGTTCAGTTTGCAACGCTGTTGAAGGGGACGATGGAGGGCGTTCTCTGGAACAACACGGTGTATGGATTGGCCTGCCTCTTGGGTTCTCTTGCATTTCTGCGAGGAGTTTCGAATAGAATAAGCGGTTGGGGTGTAATCTGTGGGGCCTTGGCGGCATTCTGGTTGGGTAGTAACTTCACCTTGTTGATTGCCGGGCATAATTTTAAGTCCTATGTGGTTTTGTTTTTTGTGGGGTCTCTACTCCCGGCTTCAAGGGCGGCATCCGGTTCAATTCCTTTTGCTCTGATTTGGGGGAGCTGTGTCGGGCTGATGTTTGCCCAGCAGCCGGATGTGGCGATGTTTTTTGCGTTATTTGCAGGGGCATATATGGTGTTTCGCCTTTGGAGACAACAGGGTTTTAAACCGTTAAAATGGCTGAAGGTGCTGGCTCCTGCAGTCGTCGTGGCGCTTCTTATTGCATCGGGACAGCTTTTAAGCGGATATCTCTATGCCGTAAAGGGGGCTTCGCAGATGCAGACGGAAAACAAGCAGGCCAAATGGGACTATGTCACCCAGTGGAGCTTTCCGCCTGAGGAGATGATCGCTTTTGTGGCTCCGGGCTACACCGGTTGGCGCAGCGGCGAGCCGGAAGGGCCTTACTGGGGCCGCATGGGGCGTTCTCCCGGTTGGGAGCAGACGAAGCAGGGATTCCAGAACTTTAAGCTCGAAAATACCTATCTGGGCATGATTCCGGTAGCTTTTGCGCTTTTCGCACTGTTTTCCTGCCGCCGCTCGAAGCACCGGGCCGAGATCCTGTTCTGGGGTGCAGCGGCTGTTGTGGCGCTGCTGCTCTCTTTCGGGAAATTTTTCCCGCTCTATGCGCTCTTCTACAAATTGCCGGTGGTCAACAACATCCGCAACCCCAACAAATTCCTTCAGGTGTTTCAGGTGTGCCTGGCGATTCTGACCGCATATGGTTTTGATGCGCTTTTTAGTCAAAAGTTGAAAGTCGAAGGTCGAAAGTTAGACGATTCAGACCTCTGTTCTCTGAGCTCTGAGTCACGGAACTTCTTCTGGATTATGGTCGGTGTTCTGGGACTCTTCGGGCTTTGGGCCGTGAGCCTGACAATCAACAACGGCGCGGATGTAAGCCGGTTTGTCGCGCAGGGATGGCCTGTGGATGCTGCCGAGGTCATTGTCCAGAATAAGATGGATGCGCTGTGGCATGCAGTCCTGATGTCGGCTGTGGTCACGGCGGTTTTTGCCTTGTTCAGTTTCGATAAACTGCGGCAGGCACTTCGTTTCCGAAACTGGATCGCGGCGGGGCTGGTGCTGATCGTTGCCGCCGACGCCGTGAAGCTGTCCAAACACTACGTGACGGAGATGCCGCGCAGCTACATCGAGGCCAATGCTCTGACGGACTTCATTCAGAAGGATCTGGGCCACCAGCGTGTTGCGCTGGCCTCGCAGCAGGGGATTTACAATATCTGGACAACCTACCTGCTGCCATACAACAGGATTCCGACCTTTAACTTTTCGGATATGCCGCGCATGGCAACCGACTACCAAACATTTCTGGAGGCGGGGCAGCGCAATCCGCTCAATATGTGGCGCTTTTCCGCCGTAAAGTACCTGCTGGGCCCTTCGGAGGTGGAGCGTCAGTTGACGGGGCAGGCCCGCAAAGTGTTTTCCTATGATCTTGCTCCGGGATCGAAACCCGGAGAGTTCAAAGTGGTGCCGTCCATGGCGGGGCAGCATGCCGTGTTTGAGCTGCTCAACAGCTCTCCGCGCTATGCGGTGGTCGCTCCCGTCGAGCCGCTGCCGGATGAGCAGGCGCTGGCTTCGGTCAGCCGGCTGCCCCGCCCGCAGACCGGTGCCGCGGAGGTCCTGTCGTATCGCCCTGGAAAAGTGAAACTGCAGGTGACGGCGAATGCTCCCGCGACTTTGCGGGTGGCGGAAAAGTGGGACGCCGACTGGAAAGCCAGCGTGGATGGCAAGCCGGTCGAGGTCAAGCGGGTCGATTATATTTGTCAGGGGGTTGATATCCCGGCGGGAGTTCATGCGGTGGTGCTTCGCTATGCTCCATCCAAGCTGTTTTTCTACATGCAGTGTGCCGGGTATCTGATCCTGTTTGTTTCGCTGGGACTTGTGTTGCGGCGGCGGAAGGGCGGCCATGCTGCGGATTAATATTGTTTATCAGAACAAAAACATGCCCGCCGACGTGCTGCCGCCCATCGAGGCCCCGGACGGCTCCTGGTCGGTGACGTGGAGCCGCCTGCCGCAGCCCGGCTTTGATGCGGTGGTCTACTTTAATCACTATGCCTTTCACCGCCGTCTGCACCGGCGGATCTGTCCGCAAGCCCGTAAAATCCTCTACATGTATGAGCCGCCCGCCATCGATCCGATGCAGTATACCCGTCGGGTCTGGAAGCAGTTCGACGGGATTCTGACATGGAATACGTATCTGACAGCGGCCTCTTCGGCGTTCACGTTTGAAGCCGGGGCCTACTATGATCTTCCCTATTGCTCCGATTACGGGGTGGAGCCGCTGGGGGAACGACCCGATCCCGCCGCCCGTTCAAAGGCGATCTGCCAGATCTGCGGCGACAAATATTCCCTGTCCGCCGAGGAGATCTATTCCGAGCGGCGCAGGGTCGCCCGCTGGTTTCACCAGAACGCCCGAACCCGCATGGATGTGTTCGGCCGCCCGCCGATGGACACGCCGAACTATCGGGGCGAGTGCGACGACAAAGCGGAAACGATGGCCCGCTACCGCTATGCGCTCTGCTTCGAAAACACATTCCATCCCTTCTGGACCCGCGGTTATCTGACCGAAAAAATTCTCGACTGCATGTCGTGCGGAACCATTCCGGTCTATTACGGATGCAGCAACATTGAAGAGCTGGTTCCGCCGGACTGTTTCATCGATTACCGGCAGTTTGAGTCCCTGGACGAACTCGATAAGCTTTTGCAGAACATGAGCGACGAGGAATATCTCGGATATGCCGACCGTATGCAGCAGTTTGTGCGGCGGTACAAGGCGCCGGAGCGGCATTCTGCAGTCCGCCTTTATGAAGCCGTGGCTGCTGTCTGTTCTCAGCCGGCGGAGCGAACGAGGGATTATCCCCAAGATTACGCGGATATGAGCTCTTTAAGCGGAAAAATTCGTCTGGCAGCAATGCGGTTTTTGCTGCCGCACCATCGCTTTGTGTACCCGGCCTTTGCGCTGGCTCGCTGGTTGAAGAAAAGGCTGTCGAGATAAGCATTTAATTTTTGTGCCGATCATTGACTGGCCTGGTGATGACCCTCTGTTGAAGAGGGGCGCCAGTAAATGCCAGCTCTGTCTGTTTCAGTGTCAGGCGGCGCGCAGGGTGGCGGCGGCGGTTTTTCTCACGTGCGGCGGCAGGTCGTAGTGGTGTTCCGCGAATTTTCCGAGCACGCGCTCGATCTGGGGCAGGTAGGTCGGGCTGAAGGCGGTGCGGAGCACCTCTGCCGGCGAGCCGGCCCGCTGCCACGTTTTGAGCAGGTCGACCGCTTCCGGCGCGAGCGGCGTGGCCGGGATGCGGTGTTTGCTGGCATAGCCCGGTTCAACCAGTCCGCCGTGATCCGCCGCGAATCGATAGGCCCTTTGGGTCGATTTCCGACCTCTGACCTCTGACCTCTGACTTCTGATCTCTGACTCCCGACCTCCGACCTCCGACCTCTGATCTTCGACTTCCGATCTCTGACCCCTGACCTCTGTTTCCTGGCCTCTGTCTCCTGCCCCCTGTTCTTCTAGCTGCAGCCGGTGTCCCATGAAGTCGGCGAACTGCAGGTCGAACCAGATGAGAAAGGCGGGGTGGCGGCCGTATTCTTCGGCGTAGGAAAGCATCTCCTCAAACAGTTCAAAGCGTTCCGGTTCGTGGCCGTGGCGCAGCGAGGTTTTGGCAAACAGCGCGGAGATATAGCCCGCGCCGGCGCAGGCGCGCCAGTCGGTGCGGAAGGCGGGCCGGCGGTGCAGCATGGAGCACTCTTTGGCGATGTGCAGACCCCGCTCCGTGCGGTCGTAAAACACCAGCTCGCTGGTCGAAAAGAGGTCGTACTGACCCCGGAACAGGCTGTTTTTGCGCTGCTCCCCTTTAATCATGGTGGAGAGCTTGCCGTAGTCCGCCGTCAGCCACGTGACGATGCGCGACGTGTTGGACACATCGGTGTAGTAAAGAGGAATGGCGGTTGTTTTTAAAATGGACATTTTAAATAAATCCAAATCCGAAATCCGAAACAAATTCGAATTTATAAAATTATTAATTTTAAAATTGTTTCGAGTTTAGAAATTCGCAATTCGGATTTCCGTTGTTAGGCGGGCAGGCTGCAAATCATCAGGAACGTAACCCCGTAGTAAATCAGCAGGGCGAAGATGTCATTGGATGCACTGACGAACGGTCCGGAGGCGACGGCCGGGTCGATCCGGACCCGATTGAGAATCAGCGGGACCGCCGCGCCGAAGATGGCCGCGAACATCATGGCGCTGCACAGGGCGATGCCGACCGACAGGGCCAGAAACTCCGGGTGGAACGCGGTGCTGCCGCCGATCACAAACCGCGCCCAGATGCCGATCACCGATCCGCAGATCAGCCCCATCAGCATGCCGGTGGCCAGTTCGCGCGCCAGCAGCCGGTGCAGGGTTTTCGGGTTGAACGATCCCAGCGCGAGCCCGCGGATGATCAGCGTGGAGGACTGGATTCCGGTATTGCCGCCCATGCCCATGACGATCGGGACAAAAAAGCTCAGGGCCAGCACCTCCATGGTGGTGATGCGCTGCATGAACCCCCTGAGGATCATGCTGGTGACAAACCCGCTGGCCAGCGTGATCAGCAGCCAGGGCAGCCGGGCCCTGCACGATGAAAACGGCGAGGGGTCCTCCAGCTCGGCATCGTCGGAGCCGGCCAGCTTGAAAATGTCTTCGGAGGCCTCTTCTTCCAGAACGTCGATCATGTCATCGATGGTGATCCGTCCGACCAGCTTGCCGCTGCGGTCGATAACGGGGAGGGAGGACAGGTCGTATTTGGACATGGTCTGGGCGACCGCTTCCTGGTCGGTGTCGGGATGAGCGCTGAACAGATCGCTCTCCGCCAGCTCGCCGAGGGTTTTGGCGCGGTTCTCCGCTTTAATCAGCTGCCAGAGCTGGACATGTCCGAGCAGTTTGTCGCCGGCATCGGTGATATAGGCGGAATAGACCGGCTCGTCCAGCTCGAGCGAGCCGATATGGTCCAGCGCCTCCTGGGCGGTTTTCGAGCTGCGCAGGGCGACAAAGTCGGTCGTCATGAGTCCGCCGGCCGTGTCCTCTTCGTAGCGGAGCAGTTCGCGGACTTCCTCCGAGTCCTCGTCTTCCATCAGATCGAGAACCTCTTCGCTGCGTTCGTCGTCGAGCTCGGCCAGCATGTCGGCCGCATCGTCGGGCGCCATCTCCTCGGCGAGCTCGGAGATCTCTTCCGCGGTCAGCTCCTCGAGAATATCCGCTTCGGTGGAGTCATCGAGCTCGGACAGAACATCCGCCTTGGTCTCATCGTCGAGCAGTTCAAAGATCCGGCTCTGAATATCGTCGGGCGCATCTTCAATCACGTCGGCGATGTCAGCGGGGTGGAGCTCATCGAGCAGGGGATGCAGTTTTTCCCACAGCTCGCCGCGGATGCAGAATTGAATCTGTTCCTTAATGCGGTTGATTTTGCTCATGGATTCTCCTGAAACCGGTGGTTAATCCGCTCATCCTAGCCGCAAGCCGCTGCGCCGCCAAGTTCTGTTTCCAAACCTTGGAACATTTTAAGCCCTGTTTTCCAGACCTTGGAACGGTTCCTGTACGGGCGGCGGCGGGGCGCCCCGGCCTCGTCCGGCACCCGGATTCCGCCTTATTCGGATTAAATTCGATTAGTGATTAGCCGGGAAAATCCGTTGACCGTGGTGGAGTGCAGTGACATAAAAGGGGGCATAGAGGAGGGAGGTGGAGTATGAATACAGCAGAATCAAGGGCGGAAGAGTTGTTCGTCGGTTCGTATCATCACTCGCTCGACCCCAAGCGCCGGCTGATTATTCCCTCCGCATGGCGTTCAACGCTGGGCGAGTCATCCCGCCTGTTTGTTTTCCCTCACCCGGACAAGCAGTGCCTTTTCCTTTATACGCTGCAGGAAATGAATCGCCGCTTGGCGCAGTTGCGTCAGGCCGGGGCGGTGGACGAAAACGATCAGCAGGCGATCCGGGCCATGACCGCCTCGGCCGATGCGCTGGCCGTGGATGTGCAGGGGAGGGTGCGGATCAAGGATGAGCTGCTGGCGCACGCCGCCGTGCAGAGCAAGGTGGTGCTGGTCGGCACGCTGACCCGGATTGAGCTGTGGAGTGAAGAAAAATTCGACATGGCTCTGCCCTCGGATTCGCCGCTGGCGGAAAACACGTTTTTTGGAAGTTATTAAGGAGGAAAGAAAATGAGTATGAGCGGCATAGCAAAATATATGCACCTCTCGCGGACCATCGACCTGAGGCGCGAGAAAGAGCGTTATCTGCGGCTGCCGGATGGACGGGTGTCCCGAACCATGCTGATGACCGAGAAACGCGCCGCCACATTTTCCGCGGCCTGTTCGCGCAGAGCGCTTGGCAACGGGCTGACGGTTTAAGGCCTGTATGCATGTTCCCGTACTGCTGAGCGAAACAGTTGATCTGCTGGTGACGGATCCGGCGGGCACCTATCTCGACGGAACGCTGGGCCGCGGCGGACACGCGACGGAAATTTTAAAACGGCTGGCCCCGGAAGGGCGGCTGATCGGACTCGACCGGGATCTGGAGGCCCTTCAGCGAACGGACGAAATATTTAAAGTGTTTGGAGAGCAGGCTCAGCGCCTGCATGGAAATTTTGCGGATATGAAAAGCATTTGCGGACAGATCGGGGTGGCGGAGGTCGACGGGGTTCTGCTCGACCTGGGCGTCAGCTCCCCGCAGCTCGATGTGGCCGAGCGCGGCTTCAGCTTCGGCAGGGACGGGCCGCTCGATATGCGCATGGACCGGACCCGCGGACGCTCCGCCGCCGACTGGGTCAATGAAGAGGACGAACAGATTTTGGCCGATGTCATCTATCGCTTTGGTGAAGAACGCGACTCCCGCCGGATTGCGCGGGCGATTGTCCAGGCCAGAGAGGGCCGGCGGATCGAACGGACGGCGGAGCTGGCTGAAATCGTTGAACGAGCCAAGGGCGGGCGCCGCGGTCCCTCGCATCCGGCAACCAAAACCTTCCAGGCGCTGCGCATCGCGGTAAACGCCGAGCTCGAAAGCCTGCAGGCCGGCCTGGACGCCGGGCTGGACATGCTGCGGCCCGGCGGGCGCATGGCGGTGATCACCTTTCACAGCCTTGAGGACCGCATGGTGAAGGAATTTTTTAAACGCCACACGGTCAGGCGCCAGTCGCTTCAGCAGGGTGGTGAAACGCTGATTTATGACAAACCGGCGGTGCGGTTGGTGAATAAAAAGCCGCTGACCGCCTCCAAACAGGAATTGAACGAAAACCCTCGTGCGCGCTCGGCAAAGCTGCGCGTCGCAGAAAGAGAGAAAGCCCTATGAAGAAAAAAAAGAGAAAAAACAGCTGTAAAGCCGAAGTCCGGATTCCGTTCCCGAACATGCTGGCCGTGTTTTTGGTGTGCGTCACGGTGTTCGGGCTGTCTTATGTCTTCTTTTCCGCCCGCTGCAACACCCTGGGCAATGAAATTACCCGGCTCGAATCCGCGTATCGCGCGGCCTGCCGCGACGCGGACATCGAGCAGGAGCGCTGGGCCAACATGCTGGCCCCCGCCAACTTCGAGCGCGCCCTGAATCGGCACAAACTCGCCATGACGCTTCCCGGCGAACGGCAGATTGTGCGCGTCCGGCGCGGAAGCGATGGGCAGGGTTCGCGGCTGGCCTACATCCAGTAAGGTTTCATGAAAGCCCATGAATTATAAGGGGAGAACCATTCTGGCGTCCGTGCTGGTCACGGCGGTTTTTGCAGGGCTGGGTGTTCGCCTGGCCTTTTTGCATTTGCAGCCGTCCTCGGAAACTCTCGCACGCATTGAGCGCGGACGGCACCTCAAAGAGGAACGCCTCGCGCCGCGCGGAAAAATACTCGATCGGACCGGAAACATTCTGGCGGTGGACATCGGGGCCCAGCATCTTTGCGCCGACCCGAAGTTCATCCGGGAACAAGGCAGCATCACCAACGTCTGCGATGCGATCAGCACGGTTCTTTCCATGGACCGTTCCGAGGTGTGGAAACTGCTCGATCAGCCCGGACGGCAGTATGTCCGCATCAAAAAATACATGTACGAACGGATGCTCGAACCGCTCAAGGCAATGAAGCTCAAAGGCGTGATCTTTGAAGAAACCTCCATGCGCAACTATCCCAAAGGCGCGCTCGGTGCGCACGTGATCGGCTTCTCCAACCGCGAGGGGGTCGGCGGGGCCGGCATCGAGCTGGAGGTCAATTCCTACCTGCAGGGCACCACCGGGCTGCGCGTCAGCCAGAAGGATGGCCGCCGCCGCGAGATTTACAGCCGGCGCACGGTCGACATCGAACCGCAGCCCGGCGCCGATGTCTACCTGACGATCGATCAGCAGGTGCAGCACTATGCCGAAAAAGCGCTGGATGAACTCGTCGAGAAATACCGCCCGCAGGGGGCCTGGGCCATCGTGCAGAATGTGCGCAGCGGCGAGATCCTCGCCATGGCCTCCTGGCCGACCTACAACCCCAACCGCTACAGCACAGCGCCCGAGGAATGGATGCGCAACCGGGCCGTCCGCTGGGGCTATGAGCCCGGCTCGGTGATGAAGGCCATGATCATTGCGTCCGCGCTCGACGACGGCGTCATCGGCCCGCGCGATGTGTTCGACTGCGAGAACGGCCACTGGATGTACGGCGGACGCGCTCTGCACGACTCCCATGGCGAAGGCCTGCTGAGCGTGGCCGACATCCTCAAGAAATCAAGCAATATCGGCGCCGCCAAAATCGCTCTGCGCATGGGCAACAACGGGGTCTATCAGAGCCTCAAAAAGTTCGGTTTCGGCTCGCGCACCGGCATCGACCTGCCCGGCGAAGAGGCCGGCATTCTCTGGCCGGTCGACATGTGGTCCAAAATCAGCATCACCCGCCTGGCCATGGGGCACGAAATCAACGTGACGGCTCTGCAGATGCTCTCCGCGCTGAGTGCGATTGCCAACGACGGCATTCAGATGCGGCCTCATCTCATTCAGAAAATCGTCGATGCCGACGGAAAGGTCCTGCTGGAGACCTTGCCGACCGAGCTCGGCCGCCCGATTCGCCCCGACACCGCCCAAACCATGCGCCGCCTTCTGGCCCGCGTGACGCAGCCCGGCGGGACCGGAACCCGGGCGGCTCTGCGCGGCTATCCCGTCGCCGGCAAAACCGGAACCGCTCAGAAAGTAAACCTGGAGGAGGGCGGATACTACGCCAGGAAATATGTGGCCTCGTTCGCCGGGTTCCTGCCGGTCGAAAACCCGGCCATCAGCATTATTGTCGTCGCCGACGACCCGCAGGGCGCATATTACGGAGGGACCGTCTGCGCCCCCGCGTTCCTGTCCATCGCCGACCAGACCGTCCGCTACCTGCGCATTTCCCCGCAGGGTTTCCCAACCGAATACATCAGCAACCTTGACGTGAATTGACCTTATGCGCCAGAATCCAAAAACCATGACCTTTCAGCAGCTGCTGTGCGGTATTGATCCCGTGGAGACCTCGGGGGATCTCTCCTGCGAAATTTCGTCGATCGAATACGACTCCCGCCGCGTCACGCCCGGCGCGCTCTTTGTCGCGCTGCCCGGCGGGCAGGTTGACGGCGCGGTCTATATCGAAGAGGCGGCAAACCGCGGGGCGGTGGCCGTGCTCTCTCAAACCCCCTGCGACCTCGGCCGCAGTTTTCCCTGTGTGCGGGTCGACAATGCCCGCCGGGCCATGGCCCGGATCGCCGCCGCATTTTACGAACACCCCGCCGAGCGCCTCGCCTGTGTCGGCATCACCGGAACCAACGGCAAAACCACCGTCAGCTTTATGCTGCGCGAGATCTTCAAAGCCGCCGGCCGCCGCCCCGGCCTGCTCGGGACCGTGCGCTACGAAATCGGGGAGCGCGTGCTGCCTGCCAAACGCACCACGCCCGAGGCCCCCGACATCCAATCCATGCTGTCACAGATGGTCCGTTCCGGCTGCGACAGTGTGGTCATGGAGGTCTCCTCGCACGCGCTCGATCAGTGCCGGGTCGAGGGAATTCAGTTCGATGCCGGCATCTTCACCAATCTCACCCAGGATCACCTCGACTATCACGGCACCCTCGATGAATACTTTGCGGTTAAATCCCGGCTCTTCGCGCAGGTCAAAAGGTTCGCCGTGATCAACCGCGACGACCCGCGGGGCCGCCGCCTGCTCGACGAGGCCGCGGGGCCCGCCTCCTATGTATCGTACGGGTTCGACGCGGACTCCACTGTAAAAGCGTTTGATCCTCACACGGATAAGCACGGCTCCCGCATGCAGGTGACCAGCCCGTGGGGCGATGCGCAAATCTCCCTCAACCTCATCGGCCGCTTCAACCTGCACAATGCGCTGGCCGCCTTTGCCGCCGCCGGGGCGCTGGGCATCCCCGTTGCAACCATCCGTGACGCGCTGGCCCGAATGGACAGCGTGCCCGGGCGCATGGAAGCGGTCGGCTCCCGAAAAAAACACGTCTTCGTCGACTACGCCCACACCGATGATGCCCTGCGCAATGTGCTGCAGGCCCTGCGCGAGATCACCTCCGGCCGCCTCGTCGTGGTGTTCGGCTGCGGCGGAAACCGCGACACCGGCAAGCGGCAGCTGATGGGGGCGGTGGCCTCGCGCCTGGCCGACTACTCCATCATCACCAGCGACAACCCCCGCAGCGAGCTCCCCGCAAAAATTGCTTCCGACATCGCCGCGGGCTTCGACTCCGAACGGAAATACGAAATCCTCCTCGACCGCCGCAGTGCCATCGCGCGCGGCGTCGATCTGATCGGCAAACACGACGTGCTGCTCGTCGCCGGCAAAGGCCACGAAACCGTGCAGGAGGCCGGCGGAGCCATCTTTCCCTTTGACGACCGCGAAACCGTCCGGGAGGTCCTTTGATGTATACCTTTGCCGAGATTTCAGAATGGACGTCCATACCTTGGAACTTTATGCCGCCCGGGTTCCAGGGTTCGGAAAAAAAAGGCTCATTTTTTCCAACCCTTGGAAAACAAAAAATGGCCGCTGCGCCCTCGCTTCCAATGCCCGGACTCTCGCACGACACCCGTGCGCTGAAGCCGGGCGAGATCTATATCGCGATTCGGGGAGAAAACCACGACGGGCATGATTTTGTCGAACAGGCGGTTGCAAACGGCGCCGCCGGGCTGATTGTCGAGCGGGAGTTTCCAACCCTTGGAAAAACCCCGCAGCTGATCGTTCCCGATACGCGGGCCGCGCTGTGGCAGATCGCCGCCGGGGTGCGCTCCGTCTGGACCGGAACCGTGATCGGCATCACCGGCAGCGCCGGCAAAACCACCGTCAAAGAGATGGTCGCCTCGGTGCTCGCCCGCAAAGGCCGCGTTTCAAAAACCCTCCTCAACTGGAACAACGAAATCGGACTGCCTCTCAGCATGATTGCCGCCGCCCGCGATTCGGACTATTTCGTCTTCGAACTCGGCATGAGTCATCCCGGCGAGATCAATCTGCTGGCCGGACTGCTCCGGCCCGACTGGGCCCTGATCACAAACATCGGGAAAGCCCATATCGGCTTTTTCGAATGTCTGGAACGGATTGCCGACGAAAAGGCCTCCATCCTCAAGCACGCTCAGCATTCGCTGCTCGATGCGGATTGCGAATGGTTTGAGCAGATGCACCGTCAGTTCGACGGGAAGGTCCGCACCCTGACCCGCGAGACGTTCCGGGTGCCGCAGCCCGGCGCGCACATGATTCAAAACGCCCGCTTCGCCGCCACACTCGGGCTCGAGCTCGGCCTGACCCGCGAGCAAATCCAGGCCGGGCTGGACGCCTTTGATCCCGCCCCGATGCGCTGGGAGGTCTGCCGCTGCAACGGCATCACCTTGATTAACGATGCGTACAACGCCAACCCGCTCTCCATGCGCGCGGCCGTTTCCACCTTTGCCGAAATGCCCGGCGAAGGGCGGAAATTCCTCGTGCTCGGCGGCATGCGCGAGCTCGGCGACCGCGAACACGAAGAGCACGTTGCCCTCGGCGAATTCATCGACTCGTTCTCCTTTGACCGCGTCCTCACCATCGGCCCGCTCGGCGGACAGATGGTCTGCCGCGGCCGGATCGGAATAGAAAAGAGCGACGCAGCTGCTCTTTTGCGCGAGGAATTGCGCGCAGGCGATATGGTTCTTTTCAAAGCCTCGCGCGGCGAACGACTCGAAACGATCCTCGAAGAACTGAAGGCCACGGGTTAATCGTCAGGGATGAATAGGATGAAAAGTATGTGTTCCCCGTTTTATGAGCAGGCAGTTGTGGGTGGAAAACGGCTGTGCATTGTGATTTAGTACCAGACCGGCGATGCGCCTGCGAGTACAGCGCATCTCACGATAAGCCGAATGCCGGAGAAGGGCTGTGGTCAAAAAATAAAGGGTTGGTTCGATGCCGAGGCGGATTTTCTGCTGATTCAGTCTGAATGGATAACGCTAAATGAAAACACAAAAAACAACGGTCGGGACGATTGATAATGAGGTGCTGGCCTTTACGGCCGGGCGCGATGTGGAGCTGGATATCCATCTGGTCCAGGCCGATTGCATCGGCACCGCCGCGCACGTCACCATGCTTTCAAAAATGACCCCGGCCGTCATCACCGAGGCCGAGCGCAGAAATGTGATCGGCGAACTGAATAAAATCATCGCACGTGCCGACAAAGGCGAATTCGAAATTCAGCTCGCCGACCAGGATGTCCACCTGGCGGTGGAGCGCACGCTGACCGAAACGCTGGGCGATCTCGGCAAAAAAATCCACACCTGCCGCAGCCGCAACGATCAGGTGGCGGTGGATCTGCGCCTGTTTGCCCGCGAAGAGATTCTCGGAACCCTCGAAGAGGCGGCCGGGCTGGCCGCCGCGCTGCTGGCCTTTGCAAAGACGCATCAGAAGGTTCCAATGGTTGGAAGAACCCACATGCAGCCGGGCATGCCGTCCTCGGTCGGGCTGTGGGCCTCCGCCCATGCCGAGAGCCTGCTCGACGACTGCGTGCTGCTGGTCAGCGCCTATGAGCTCAACGACCAGTGCCCGCTCGGATCCGCCGCCAGTTACGGCGTGCCGCTGGCCATCGATCGCGAGCTGACCTCGGATCTGCTCGGTTTCCGCTGTCCCGTTCACAACGTGCTCTACGCCAACAACAGCCGCGGAAAAAACGAAAGCATCATCCTCGGGGCCATGAGCCAGGTGATGCTGACTCTCTCGCGCATGGCGCAGGACCTGATGCTCTTCACCATGCCGGAGTTCGGCTACTTCACGCTGCCCGACGAGCTGACCACCGGCAGCAGCATCATGCCGCAGAAGAAAAACCCGGATGTCATCGAACTGGTCCGCGCCCGCGCCTCCAAGGTGAAGGCCTGCGAGCTGGCCGTCTATGATCTGATCAAGGGCTCGCCGACCGGCTACAACCGCGACCTGCAGGACGCCAAGGAGTTCTTTATGGACGGCGTGGCCACCACCCGCGCCTGTTTGCGCGTGCTCTCCCCGTTTATTGAAGCGATTCAGGTCAACAGGCAGGCGCTCATCGACGGCTTCAGTCCCGATGTGTTTGCCACCGACCGCGCGCTCGAGCTCGTGGGGCAGGGCATGCCCTTCCGCGATGCCTATCATCACGTCAAAGAAAACCTCGGCGAGCTGGAGGATATGAATCCGGCAGAGGCGATTCTGAAGAAAACGCATCTCGGCGCGCCGTTGGGAATCGACTGGGTGCTGCTCAACGAGCGGGTCACTGCGGTCAGCGGCATTGTGCTCGAACAGCGCCAGGCGATCCGCCGGGCCCTGGACAACCTGTTAGCGGTGTAGCCGGCATGTTTTTTGATACCCACGTTCACTTTGATGATTTTGTTCAGGACGGTTCGGTTGATGCCGTGCTGGAGCGCGCTCAGGTTTCCAATGTCCGCAAACTGCTCGCCGTCGGTGGCTCGCCGGAAGCCAACGGGCTTTCGCTGAAGCTCGCAGCGGGGTTTCCCGGCAGAATTTTCGGCTCCGTCGGGTATGACCGCGGCCTCGCCGGGGAGCCGCTGGACTTCCCGCTGCTGCGGGAGCAGGCCGCGCGGCCCGAAACGGTCGCCATCGGCGAGACCGGCCTTGATTATTTTTATGAGCCCGAAAAGGCGGCGGAGCAGAAAAAACTGTTTTTCCAATGCCTGGAAACCGCCGCGGACGTGAAGAAGCCGGTCATCGTCCACACCCGCGATGCGGATGAGGATACGCTCGGCATGCTGCGGGATTTTTCCAGGGTGTGGAAAGGCGATCCGGCGCGCATCGGCGTGCTGCACTGCTTTACACGCGATGAAAAAATGGCGAAAGCGCTGCTCGATCTTGGGCTGTATCTCAGCTTCAGCGGGATCGTGACATTCCGCAACGCCGGCCCGCTGCGCGACGTGGCAAAGATGATTCCGGCCGACCGCATGCTGATCGAAACCGATTCGCCTTACCTGGCGCCGGTGCCTCACCGCGGAAAACGCTGCGAGCCGGCCTTCGTTGCGGATACCGCCGCGCGGCTCGCCGGCCTGCGCGGGGTGCCGGTTGAGCAGCTCGCCGGGCAGACCGCCCGCAATGCAGCGCTGTTGTTCGACCTCGTTTGATTTTTTCTAACCCCTCTTTTCCAACGACTTGCGCAGTCAGTCTGACAGACCTTTAAAGGTATGACAGCAGCGGGAGCAACTGGCACGGGCGGTATGACATACCTTTAAAGGGTTGGCATAGTTGGGGGCGGCTGGTGTGATATACCTTTGAAGGAGTGGCAGAGGTGAAAGCCAAAAAAAAAAGCCGCCCGGTCAGGGGCGGCTTTCATGTTTTTCCTGGGATTGGAAAAACTACGCTTCGATTTTGCGAAGCGCGTTGGTCGCACGCGTTTTGCGGCGAATCGCGGTGTTCTTGGTGATAACGCCGCGTTTGACGGCTTTATCGAGCACCGAGCTGTATTCGCGCACGGCCGCTACGGCCGTTTCAGCAACACCTGCACTCAGCGCTTCGTGCGCTTTGCGCTTGGCGGATTTCACGCGGGTTTTTACCGCGAGATTGCCGATGCGACGGTTCTCGGAAGAGCGCATTCTTTTCTTTGCACTTTTAATATTCGGCATGATCTAAACCTCAGTTCATCAATTCATTTATCGAGACATACGACGTTCGCGCGCAACACGGGTGCGGGCGCGAGCCTGTTTCAAGCGTTTTTTGTCGCCCGGTTTTTCATAATACCGGCGTCCACGCATTTCTTTCAGGATCCCCTCGCGATCGAGGAGTTTTTTCAGGCGGCGGAGTCCTTTTTCTACGGGCTCACCGCGGCGGAGTTTTACTTCACAAGTTGTACTGGCCATTAACTATTCACCCCCTCGAACGGTTCGAGGTTAATTTCACAAAAGAGCGGGGACGTTAGGGCAGAGATCGGGGTTTGTCAACTGTTAGGGCGGCAAATGTTAATTTGCCGGTCGGCGATCGGCGCCGTTCGGCTTTCGATTTGCCGATGTTCAATCCCCTACGTCAGCAGATTCTCATCTTCCGGATGATGCTCGGTTTTGAGCTTTTCGGGTTTCCACGGGACGTGGCTGAGGATGAACGAGATCAGGCGCGTGGCAAACAGTATGCCGCCGCCGTAGACGAGCAGGGCTTTGACGGGGTAGCCGCTGTAGGCCTCCGTGAATTCTCCCAGCAGGGCGCCGCCGAGCATGATCAGCAGGATGGCCGGGGTGATGAAGCGCACGCACAGATCCCAAAGCGGCCACAGCCTCATCCCGCCGGATTCATTCACATGGCGGCGCATCACCTGCGATTTGAGCAGCCAGCCGACCAGGACGCATTCGAGGATGCCGCCGAGAATGAGCGCGTAGTTGTTGATGAAGTGGTCGACGATGTCGAGGATGAGCAGCCCGCCGCGGGTTGTGAAGGGGATCGAGCCGAGCAGGCCGGTCGCGCAGATGAGAGTGGTGGCTTTTTTGCGGCTGATGGAGAATTTGTCGCAGATCGAGCAGCTGAAGGCTTCGGTCAGGGAGATCATGGAGGAGATGCCGGCGACAATCAGGACCAGGAAGAAGAGCGCGCCGAAGAGCTGGTTGAGCCCAGGAAGCTGGTTGATGGCCTCCGGGTAGACCACAAAGGCGAGGCCGGGCCCGCTTTTGATGGCCTGGTCAAATGGAACGCCTTTGGCCTGCGCCATAAAGCCGATCGTGCCGAAGACGGCGAAACCGGCAATGATCGAATAGAGGCAGTTCAGCAGGCAGGTCACCAGAGCGTTGCCGACAATATCGGTTTTTTTCGGCAGGTAACTCGCGTAGGTGATCATGATCCCGAACCCGAGCGAGAGGGTGAAGAAAATCTGTCCGAAGGCGGCCACCCACACTTTGCGACCCGCCGCCGTGGCGAGGCTTATTTTTGAAAGGTCGGCCGAGAGGTAGAACTCTTTGACGGCCTCCCGGGCCCCGTCAAGCCGCAGCGACCAGCCGACGAGGATTAAGGTCAGGACCACCAGCAGCGGCATGAAGATCATGCTGGCTTTCTCAATGCCGCGGCTGACTTCGCGGAAACAGATGGCCCAGCAGATGAGCCAGGCCCCGGCGGTGGCGGCCAGGATCGGCCAGCGGATGCCGCCGAGTTCAAACGGACTGTCGCTGAGCTGCAGGAACTCGTTGAAGAAAAATTCCTGCGTGTCGGCGCCCCAGCCGAGGCTGAGCGAGAGGCCGAGGTAGTTGATGCACCAGCCAATGACGGCCGCGTAGAAGAGGTTGATGCCGAAAAAAGCAACGACGGGCATCCACCAGCCGAGCGGCTCCCACAGCGCATTGATCCGTGCAAACGCGAGCGGGGGAGACGATTTTTCACGGTGGCCGAGCGAGTATTCCAGGATCATCAGCGGAATGCCGGCGCACAGCAGGGCGACCCCGTAGGGGATCAGAAACGCGCCGCCGCCGTTTTCGTAGGCCATATAGCTGAAGCGCCAGATGTTCCCCAGCCCGACCGCGGAACCGATCGCCGCCAGCAAAAAACCGAGTTTGCTTCCCCACAGAGATCGTTTCTCAGTCATCGATGCGCTCCTGCTTAAGGATGGAGTGTTGGAGATCGGAGTGCTGAATGAGTGGCGTACCGGATGGAGTGATGATTGGGAAATGTATTAATCCATCTCTCCATGAATTCTCTGCTCCATCACTCCATCTTTAATTCCGGTGACGGAAGGTGATGCGGCCTTTGGTCAGGTCGTAGGGGGACATTTCGACGGTGACGCGGTCGCCGACCGCAATCCGGATGAAATACTTGCGCATTTTTCCGGAAATGTGGGCCAGGATCACGTGCCCGTTTTCCAGCTTTACATTATACATGGTGGCGGGAAGCACTTTTTCCACGACCCCTTCGAATTCGAGTACATCTTCTTTAGCCATAATTTTTCCTCATATTTAAAAAGTTCCGGCTGATGCTACACGCCGCCGTTTCCATTGCAAGTTTTTGGCACTTTGAACTTTCATGCCGGCGTGACAGGGCGTTTACTTCCCCGCTCACCAAAGAACCCGCTTTTAATAAGGAGTTGAGCAATGGACGAACTGAAAAAATCAACAGCTTTTCAAGGACCGGAAGGACCGGTTGTTCTGGTCATTATGGACGGAGTCGGCATCGGCAAAAACGCAGCCAGCGACTGCGTCAAGATCGCCAATACGCCGAATCTGGACTGGCTGCGCGAAAACGCGGTGTACACCGAAGTGAAAGCGCACGGGGTCGCGGTCGGTCTGCCCGACGACGGCGACATGGGCAACTCCGAGGTCGGCCACAACGCCATCGGCTGCGGGCGCGTCTTCGCCCAGGGCGCCGCGCTGGTCGGCCAGGCCATCGAAACGAACGCCATGTTCGAAGGCGATGTCTGGAACGAGCTCGTGTCCAATGTCAATGGCAATGACTCCGCGCTGCATTTCATCGGCCTGTTTTCCGACGGCAACGTTCACTCCAACCTCAACCATCTCGAGGCGATGCTCAAGAAGGCCAAAGAGCAGGGCGTCAAAAAAGCCCGCATCCATGCGCTGATCGACGGCCGCGATGTGCCGCCCACCTCCGCGCTCGACTACGTGGACCGCTTCGACGCCTTTCTGGCCGGCATCAACGCCGACGGCTCCGTCGACTATTGCGTCGCCTCCGGCGGCGGCCGCATGAACATCACCATGGACCGCTACAACGCCGACTGGACAATGGTCGAGCGCGGCTGGAACGCCCACGTCAAAGCGCAGGGCCGCACCTTTGCATCCATGCGCGAAGCGGTTGAAACCTTCCGCGCTGAAAAGCCCGGCATCCTCGACCAGGACCTGCCGGCGTTTGTGATCGGGCGCGATGGCGCACCCGTCGGGCCGATTGTCGACGGCGACAGCGTGGTCTTTTTCAACTTCCGCGGCGACCGCTCGCTGGAGATCACCAAGGCCTTCGAGGCCGAAGAGCTCACCGAGTTCGATCGCGGCCCCCGGCCGGACGTGATCTATGCCGGCATGATGCAGTACGACGGTGATTTGAATGTGCCGAAAAAATATCTCGTCACCCCGCCGGCCATCGACCGCACCATGAGCGAATACCTTTCCAATGCCGGCATAAAGCAGTTCGCCATTTCCGAGACTCAGAAGTTCGGACACGTCACCTATTTCTTCAACGGCAACAACTCCGGCCGGTTTGAAACCGAGACCTGGAAGGAAGTCCCCTCCGATGTCTGCCCGTTCGAAAATGCGCCGCGCATGAAGGCCGACGAAATCACCGCCGAAGTGGTCCGCGCCATCCAAAGCGGCGAATACAAATTCATCCGCCTCAACTATCCCAACGGCGACATGGTCGGCCACACGGGCGTCGTGGAGGCCGTTAAGGTCGCGGTCGAAGCCGTGGATGAGGGCGTCGGCAAAATCATGCAGGCGCTGAAAGAAACCGGCGGCATCATGGTTTGTTCCGCCGACCACGGCAACTCGGACGACATGTGCGAGCTGGACAAAAAAACCGGCGAGCTCAAGCTCGACGACGAAGGGAAATGCAAACCCAAAACCGCGCACTCGCTCAATCCCGTTCCGGCCATCGTCTACGATCCGTCCGGCGTTTCCCGCGCCCGGAAGGCGGACGTGGCGGATGCCGGCATTGCGAACCTCGCGGCCACCTGCATCACCCTGCTCGGATACGAGCCGCCCGCCGACTACACCCCGTCGCTGGTGAGCGTCGGCTGACGGCGCGGGCGAACGGCCGTCCCCTTCGCGGTAGCCGTTCGCCCCCGCTTCCGGATGCGAGTTTCCTGCCCTTCAAAAGAGACGCTTCGCTCTCGACGGAACCGGCGGAGCGGAGTACGTTGTACAAATGCAGCGTTATTTCCGAAATCTATTCTTCCGCGGCTGGCCGGTCCTTCTGACGCTCGGCATCTCGCTGTCTGCTTCGGTTGCTCAGGCCCAGCCGGAGATGATGCCCGACTGGCTCGTGCAGACGGTTTATCCTTTTCTCGTCGGCAGTGTTCCGCTGCTGATGGCCCTGCTGATGCTCTGGCTTTGGGATCTCAAGCTCACCCGCAAGGTGGCCCGCAAATCCCAGGAGCTTCATGCCAGTGAGGAGCGCCTGCGCACGATCTTCCAGAATTCACCGGATGCCATCTTTATTGAAAACGCGGCGGGAGTTGTGCTCGATGCCAATCCGATCGCCTGCCAAATGCACGGCATGACGCATGATGAGATCGTCGGCAAAAACGTGTTCAGTCTGGTGCCCGATTCGCAGCATAAAGACCTCCGCGCGGCCTTCCCCAAATGGTTTACCGGTGAGCTGACGCGGGTTGAAGGGATCAGCCGCTGCGGAGATGGCCGCATGACTCCGGTGGAGGTGATCGGTGCGCCCATTTGCTATGATGGCGAAAAAGCGGTTCTGCTGCATGTGCGCGATGTGACGGAACGCAAGCGCGGCGAACAGGCGCTTCGTGAAAGTGAAACGCGCTATCGGGGGCTGGTCGAAAGCCAGAACAGTTTCGTCATGCGAATCGATTGCGAGGGCCGCTTCACCTTCGTCAACCAAGCCTTTTGCCGGTTCATCGGCCGCACGCGCGATGAACTGATCGGCCATTACTTTCACCGCTTTATTCATCACGAGGATCTCGCCGCGCCCAAAAATGCCCTGGCCGCGCTGGTCGGTCGCAGCGAGAAGCTGGTGGTCCTGGAGTACCGGGTCCGCGGACGGTCCGGCGTGGCCTGGATTCACTGCGAGGAAACCGCGGTGCTCGATGAATCCGGCCAGGTCGTCGAAATCCAGGCGGTCGCCCACGACATCACCGCTCGCCACCAGATCGATATGGCCTTGCGCGAGAGCGAGAAACGCCTGCGGTTTCTCTTCGAGGAAATTCCCCACATCGCGGTTCAGGGCTACAACGTCAATCATGAAGTCATCTTCTGGAACCGCGCCAGCGAGTCGCTCTATGGCTATCCGCGCGAGCGTGTGCTCGGCAAGAAAATCGAGAATGTTCTCAGTGCGCCGGACCAGCGCCGGAAAATGGCCGAGGCCATCGACCGCTGGGTTAAAACCGGCGAGCCGATGCCCGCCGGCGAAATGATGAAGCGCCGCTCTGATGGGCAGATGGTCTCCGTTTATTCCAGTCGGCTGGCCACCTGCAATCAGCGCGGCGAACAGGAAATGTACGCGGTGGATATCGATCTTTCCGAGCTGCGGCGCGCCAACGAAGCCCTGCTGGAGGCCAAGGAGAGCGCCGAGCGCGCCAGCCGGGCCAAAAGCGCCTTCCTCGCCAATATGAGCCATGAAATCCGCACGCCGATGAACGGAGTGATGGGAATGACCAGCCTGCTGCTCGATACCCGGCTCGACGACGAGCAGAACGGACTGGCCCAGACCATCATGGACTCGACTCAGGAACTGCTGACGATTCTCGATGAACTGCTCGACATTTCCCGGATCGAGGCCGGGGAGGTCCGCCTGCAGATGGAGCCGTTCAGCCCGCGTCAGACCGTCGAAAAGGTGGTGCGCCTGTTTTCCGACCGGGCCTCTAAAAAAAGGGTTCATCTGTCCTGGACGGTCCAGCCGGACGTGCCGCAGAAAATGATGGGGGATGCCGGGCGCATCCGCCAGATTCTGATTAATCTGATCGGCAATTCCCTTAAATTCACTCACGAGGGATGCGTTGAAATCCGAATGCGGGCCGAGCGGTTCGGCCCCGGGTGGAATCTCATTGCCGAGGTGCAGGATACCGGGGTCGGCATGGACTCCGAACTGCAGGCGCGGGCATTTGAGAAATTCACGCAGGGCGACAGCTCCTCGACCCGCAGGTACGGCGGTGCCGGGCTGGGGCTGTCGATCACCCGTCAGCTGGTTGAGCTCATGGGCGGGCGGATTTCGGTCGCCAGCGAGCCCGACAAAGGAACCACCTTCAGCTTCAATCTGGTTCTCCCGCCGCTCGAAGACCTCCCGGAAATCCGCCCCGCAAGGGCCCCGGTTCAGGCCGGCCTGCCGCGATTTGATGCCGAGATCCTGCTGGTGGAAGACAACCGGGTGAACCAGCAGGTGGCGGTGACCATGCTGCGCAAGCTCGGCTGCAGGGTCACGGTGGCCGGCAATGGCGCCGAGGCCCTCAAGGTGATTCCCGATCAGCCGTTTGATCTGATTTTTATGGATTGCCAGATGCCGATCATGGACGGCATTGAAACCACGCGGGCCATCCGCCAGATGGTCGGACGGATTCACGACACGCCGATTGTTGCCATGACCGCCCACGCGCTGAAAGAGGATCGTCAGAAATGTCTGGATGTCGGCATGGACGACTACCTTGCCAAGCCGGTTCATCGCGACAAGCTGCAGGCCATTCTGCAAAAGTATTGCGGGTAGGGCTTGATATTCTCTGTCGGCTCCGTATATTTCCCGCTCGCTTGGAGAGATGGCAGAGTGGTTTAATGCGTCGGTCTTGAAAACCGAAGAACCGCAAGGTTCCGGGGGTTCGAATCCCTCTCTCTCCGCCAAAACCGCCGCCGGCGGTTTTTTTGCGGCTAAGGGGTGCCGGCTGTCTGCGGGCGGACTTTCGGGATTTCAAACCGAAACGTGCTTCCGCGCCCCTCTTCGCTTTGGACCCCGATGGAGCCGCCGTGGGCTTCAATCGCCATCTTGCAGAAGGTCAGCCCCAGTCCAATCGATGCGAGATGTCGCCTGTCGCCGCTTTCCACGCTGGTGAATTTTTCAAAAATCCGCTGCTGATATTCTTTGGGAATTCCCGGGCCGTAATCGCACACTTCGACGATCAAGGCGGCGGCGCTGTCAGCGGTGCGGATTTCGATCACGTCTTTTTCCGACGAAGCTTTGATCGCGTTTCCGATCAAATTGGTCAGAACCCGCTCGATCAGCTCGGGATCAATGTGGCCGATGGCGGATTCCCCGGAGAGGATGAGGCGCTGGTTGGCGGGGCGTGCGTGGGATTCCATGATTTGCACGGCTTTCTCAGCCACCAGCCTGAGGTCCACCTGCTGCCGGTTGATCGGCAGCTGATCCGACTCCAGCCGGCAGGTGTCGAGCAGGGTCTGCACCATTCGGGTGAGGGTTTTGGAGCTGGTTTGGGCCATGCGCAGATATTTCGAGTCAGGGTTTTCCGGCTGGAGCGGGTCCGGCGGGGAGGCCAGGAGCTCCAGCGAGCCGGAAATGACCGTCAGCGGAACGCGCATATCGTGGACAATCATGTGCATCAGGTTGTCCTTCAGTGCCTCCATCTTTTTCAGGTCGCTCTCCGTTTTTCGGCGCTGCCTGATTTCTCTCTTAAGCTGCAGGTTCCAGCAGATAAACAGGATGATGATAGACCAGCCTCCCAGGATGACAAACCAGTAGAGGGAAACGCCGTGGCGGGGCGATTGTTCGGCATGGGCCGGGAGTTGCTGGGCCCGGGGATTGATGGCCGGGAGTCCGGACGGGTCTGAATATGCCGTCCATCCGAAGAGCAGGCAGCAAATGATCAACATTTTTTTCATGAACTCTTTCGTGTCGAATGTGCATCGAACGAAGAGACTTTAGACTCGATAGACGGGAAGGTAAACCATTTAAAACCCGGATGGATCCGCAACTCTCCCCGCAAACAGGATTTTTCCGGACTCGTTTTCGCGGATCAGGAAAACAAACGGCCGGTCGGCGCGGAAGGTTTTGGGCGGCGCGCCGATCGAGGTGGCCCGCATCATCACCCCGGTGGCGGCCGCGGCTTCGGTTCCCTCCTCGTTCACGTCCACAAACGCCTTGTGCACCACATCGGAAATATAAAGCGGCTGTTCACTGATCCCTGAGAAATCGGCCCGCCGCGCATCGAACGCGTCGGTAAGCCCCAGCGCGACGAGCTGGCGTTTAAGCGAGGCGAAGGTCGATTCCACCTTGAAGCGCGGCAGAAACACATTCACATCCGTTTTGCGCCGCTCCAGCGCAAGCGCCGCCTCCAGCGCCATCCCCGCCTGATCCGCTTCGGGCAGAATCAGCAGCATCGACACCGCTTCGCCCTCATACGGAAGTTCCAGGGTCTGGAGGCAGTCGTTCTCCCCGTAGGCAAGTCGGGTTCTGTTCAGCTGCATCATGGGGACCTCAACGGACACGCCGGCCGCGGTCCGGAACAGCTGATCGGATGTTTTTTTCGGATCAAACGCATGCAGCCAGCTGCCCTTGAAATAGATGGCATTGACCAGCAGCAGGCGGGTCATCGAATCGACGGAGCCGGCCGGCAGCAGATCCGGAATCTTGCCGCGGGTTTTCTGCTCCACCCAGTGGTTGATTTGTTTGCGCTCCGCGTCCGGCCGGCCGATGAAATCCGCCGCGCAAACCTCGGCGCTGTATTGGCCCGTCACCGTCGCCCGGAAGGTTCCAAGGATTGGAAACGTTTGATCCACCCAGATCGCGTTGGCATTTTCAAGCGTCACCGAATTTCCAATGCCTGGAAAAAATCCGCCGGCGTTTTCCAGGGTTTGGAAATGTTCTGTGGGGCAGACACTCCTGTCTGCCGGGATTTCCAAACATTGGAAAAACTGTTTTTTTGTGTCGCCGCGCGCGCCTTCGCTGGTCATTGCCAGCGCCGCCTCAATGCTGGCCGGCGAAAAGAACAGATTGCCTTGGGTTTCGCTCAGCTGTCCGTAGAGCCTGATCGCAAAATCATTTGCCGCACTGTTTAGAGTGAAGAGGCAAAGTAAAAGAAGAGTCTTTTTCATCATTCCTCCATTTTTCGACCGGATCAACAGGATCTTTTTCCTGTCGATCTGTGATCCTGTCTAAACTTCTTCTGTTGCGAGGGCGACGGCCAGTCGGCACGCCTCCAGATAGCGCGGAATGTGCACGCATTCGTCCAGCGAGTGCGCGTGGTCGTTGCCCGCATCGAAGGTGACGGTCGGAATGCCGTTTTCGTTCAGGATATTGGCGTCGAGCCCGGCGCTGATCGTCTGAACCGCCGCCGGGCGTCCGGCTTTCGGCGCGGCCTTCAGGTAGCGCTGCACCGCCGGATCGCTCTTTTTGAGCTTAAAGCTGCGGTAGTCGCTGTCCTCAATGAAATCGACCGAGCCGCATTCGCCGGCCGCATTGTTCAGTTCGCGCGCGGCCTTCTCGAACGCGCTTTTCCAGACCCTGGAAATTTTTTCCAGTGCGGAGGGGCTGTGACTGCGGCACTCGCCGGTCACCGTGAGCCGGTCCATCACCTGGTTGTCGGCCTCGCCGCCGTGCAGCGATCCCACATTCGCGGTGCCCTTGACGGATCTTTTGTCGATGCGGCCGAACCAGCCATTGGCTTTGAGTTCGGCAATCGCGTTGGCGGCAATGACGGCCGCGGAGACGCCGCCTTCGGGGTTGGCCGCCGCGTGCACGCTGATGCCGTGGATTTCGGCCCGCCAGCGGGTCGCGCCCAGCGCGCCGATCACGCCGTCGCGCTCGCCGCTGCCGTCGACATTGAAGCACATCGCCGGGTTGCCGCCGTCCTGCGGGCGGAACGCCTTGGCACCGTACAGCCCGTTTTCCTCGCCGACGGTGAACAGCAGGGTGATCGGCGGGCGGGGCAGGGCGCTCTGCAGGAGGGCCTGCGCCATCGTGACGACGCAGGCGACCGATGCGCGGTTGTCGCCGCCCAGTCCGGTTTTCCCCTGCGGCACAATCCGGTCGCCCTGAATGACCGGCACCGCCCCCTGACAGATCGGGACGGTGTCGAGATGCGCCGAAAACATGATGCGCGGGGCATTGAGCGTTCCCGGGATTTTCACAACCAGATTGGCGATGGTGAACTGCTTCGGCAGGCGGCTTTTTCCCTTGAAGGAAAACCACGATTCTTTGGCACCGGCGGCCAGCAGCTGCCGCTTGACCACCTCGGCAACCGGTCCCTCGCCTCCGCTCGGTCCCGCCGCGGCCAGCAGTTCCATAATGTTGTTCATGGCCTGGGTCTTGTTGATTTCTGTTTTCATAATGCCCGGATGCTGAACCGCGACGGACGGTGAGTTCAAGCTAATTATTAAGAGCAGAAAGGTTCGTGGGTCCCCTGTTTTTCCGCGGCAGTAAACGGGCCGCGAGCGGGTCCGTTGGCCTGTTTCGTTACCCGCAGGTGATGCCTTCCCAGAGGATCCAGGGGCCGCCGCAGCCGGCTTCGACGCTTTCTTTGTGGTATTTTCCGCAGCCGCCCCATTTGTTGATGGGCTCGCTGCCGGGTTCATTCAGCGGGTCCTCTTCTGAAATCATGCTTTTGGCCAGGATGGAGCTGAGCAGCCGCGGTACCGGATCGGATAGCTCAACATGTCCGCCCTGCGGGCCGAGGAACAGGGTCCCGGTCCGTTTGCCGTCCTTCACTTCCTCCAGATATTCCGTGCCGGCGGTCAGGCCCATTCCTTTCGGATCTTCCATGCCGCCGTGAGCGTGCTCGGCGATAAAACCGTTTCCGCACAGCGCGGCCAGTTCGTCGAGGGTTTTGTCTCCGGCGGTAAAGTAGGTGTTGGTCTGGCGGGGCATCAGCGGGCGGCGCCAGCTTTCGCGTTTCCCGTTGGACTGCCGGGCCGCCGGCCCGTTGATGTCGCCGGCGAGCGATGAGATGAGATCGTTCATCGGGGATGACAGCGTCCCTTTATCCAGAATGGTTTGCGGCCGCGCGATGAATCCTTCGTCGTCGAAAAAGTGCGTGCCGTTCACCCCGTAGGGCAGGCTGCCCATGGCGAAGACGCCGGCATTGTTGATGATGGTGGCGTGCTGGTTGCCGACGAGCGTTCCCTGTTTGCGGAGGCCCGGCGCACAGCTGCGGCCGAGCCGGCAGGTGTCGCCTTCCTGCGTGTGGCCGAAGGCTTCGTGGGCAATCACACCGGTCACGTCCGGGCCGGTAATGATGCGGTAGCGCCCGGGCTGAATGCGCCCGGCGTGTTCCACCTTGTCGGCGGTCTCAACCAGGCGCTGAATCAGCGCCTCGTCAATTCCGGCACCGGCTTCGGCTCCCGCCATGCCGCCGATCACCTCGCGGACCGTTTTCCCGGAGGGCGTGACGGCGTAGAGGTAGTACAGGCTGCTGAAAAGCGACTGCGACATGCGGCGCGTGCGGTCGACAAAAAGTCGGCTCTTCACTTTGCGGCGAATCATGCATCCGGCGGCGGCCAGTTTATCGCCTCCGGCACCGGCGATGGCCTCCTTGATTTCGCGGGAGCGCTGAACGGTTTCCGATCGGCTGGCTGACTCGGAAATGGCCGGGTCGAAGGCGCTTCCGAAGTGAACCGGGGTTTCCGCCGCCGGCAGTTTCCCGCGGGTCAGGATCAGGCTGCGGACGGGCCCGGCGAATGAGTCGATCGGTTCGTCGCTCCAGGCGGGCGGGGTGTAGACCGGCGGGTTTTCCAGGGTCTGGATATAGGTCAGCGCTTCGGCGCGCAGCTTTTCTGCCGCGCCGATGAGTGTTTTTTCATCGAAATGATTGGTGGCATATTCGAAGTTGCGGTGCCCGGCCAGGATGCGCAGAACGATTCCGCGGTCGGCGGTCAGTCCGCTGGTTTCGGTCTGGCTTACGCTGCTCTGAAACTGGTCCAGGTCTTCGAGCATGGCGAAGGCGTAGAGCCGGTCTTGCGCGCCGGATTCCAGGGTCTGGACGAGCGTTGCAAGCAGGGGAAAAAAGACGGCGAGTTCGCCGGGGAGGGGATAGGTTTTTTTACTCATAAGGATCCTCAACGGGTTGATTGTTTTCCGGCAATGCTGACGCCCCTGGTGATGAGCATGGCGTCGGGGCCCTGGTAACCCAGCGGCGGTTCGTAGCTGACTTGCGGCGCATTCACGGTACCGGGGCGCGATGAGAATTTACAGTCGATGAAGTTTTCCTTCAGGCTGCCGGACACCACGCCCCCTTTGACCAGGGTGACGGTGCCGTCTGCCGCAACGTGACGCCCCAGTTTGATTTCGGAGCTCCAGGTCAGTTTTTGTGAATCGATCAGCAGGGAGGAGAATTTAATGACTTCCGTATAGTCCAGTCCGTGCAGGGTGTCCGCGTCCAGCGTGCCGGGTTTGACCACCAGGTTCCCGCTGAGTCCGTTGGGCTCGAGATCCAGATACTGACCGAACCGGTTGCCGATGACGCGGTCGAGCACGGTGTTGTTTTGAATCAGCACACCGCCCCGGGCCGGCAGGCCGTCGATGGCGTAGGCCGACGAAAGCACCATGCAGGGAATGGTCGGGTCAAGGCGCAGGTCCAGGGGATCGCCGTCGCCGCCGCCGAAACGGTCTCCGGGTTTCAGGCAGGGGAGCTTCAGATATTCGTTCAGGCAGTTGAGTTGCGAGAACAGGGCATTCAGCATGTGTGAAAGTGCGTCTTTGGATATCAGGATGGTCGCGTTCCCGGAGGTCCCGGGCTCTTCGCTGTCGCCCAGCACCGCAACCTGCAAGGCGCATCCATTGATGAAATTTTCGACATCCAGATCGTTCACGGTTACAGAGGTCGTGTGCTCGTGGACTTCCTTGTCGTTTTCCTGGCCGGCCTTTTCCATGGCGGCTTCCAGATAGAGCTCGCTCCGCTCGGTTTCATAGGACAGCCCGTTGGAATTGATCTGCAGCGTCCGGGAGCTGTTTACAAAAAGTTCGGCCGAATTCAGACGGCATCCTGTTGTTTTGGAAAAGGCGGCGATGACCCGGTTTTCGATGCCCTCGGCCACGGCTTCCGGGTTGTCGCGGATTTCCGGATCGCAGGTTTCGACCGCGTTCGGTTCCCGGGCGGGAGGGCCTGCCAGCTTCCACGCTTTATTCTGACTGCAGGTTGACAGTTCAACCGCATTCTTCAGCTGCTGGTCAATGGGCTGGTAGGTCACCAGGTCAATCGTGGCCGTGCCGATCCTCTCTTCGGTTCCGGAGGGGCTGCAGACGAACAGTTTAAAGGCCTCGCCCTCGACGTTGCGGCTTTGGTGACAGCTCAGCGCGATGCCGTCGGGCGAGGAATAGAGGCGCTGCAGACTGTTGGAGTCCGTGGCCGTCAGGCTCCAGCCTGTCAGCGTTTTGTTTTCAACCAGCGCGGTCAGCCGGCTGGTTACATCGTTTATAAAATTCTGATTCATAAAGTGATATTCCGTTAAATAAAAAAATCAAGCCTGGGGGCGCCGCGGGAATCGTCATATAGACGAGGTTTCCAGCATCGTCTACGTGACGATTCCTCGTTCGACTTCACCCTGCCTGCGCAGTTCGCGCTTTACAATTTTTCCCGCCGCGTTTTTCGGCAGCGAGTCCATAAAAACCACTTTGCGCGGGATTTCATGCCGCCCCAGATGCTGCATGCAGAAGCGACGGATCTCTTTTTCAGAGATCTGCGCGCCGTCGGCCGCGACGCCCTCCTCGAGCGCGATATAGGCGACCGGCACCTCGCCGTGCAGTTTGTGCGGCTGGCCGACCACTGCCGCTTCGCGCACCGCCTCGTGCCGGTAGAGCACCTCCTCCACCACCCGCGGGTAGACGTTCATGCCGTTGACGATCACCATGTCCTTGATGCGGTCGACGATATAAAAATAATGATCCTCGTCCTCGGTGCCGATATCGCCGGTGCGGAACCACTCGCCGAAGAACGACTTTTCCGTTTCCTCCGGCTGCTTCCAGTAGCCTTTCATCACATTCGGGCCGCGCACGCAGATTTCGCCCGGCTCGCCGCTCGGCAGCTCCCGTCCGGTCTCGTCCATGATCTTCATCTCCACGCCCGGGATGGCGATCCCGACCGACAGAGGCTTGCGCAGCCCCTCGATCGGATTGAAGCAGGTGACCGGAGCGCACTCGGTCGGGCCGTCGCCTTCATAGATCAGCACGCCGAAGCGCTGCTCGAACTGCTTCATAATTTCGGCGGGCATGGCCGCGCCGCCCGAGACGCAGAAACGCAGTTTTCGGATGGCGGACGTGTATTTCTCCGGCAGGCGCAGCAGCAGGTTGTACATGCTGGGTACGCCGAGGAAAATCGTCGCGTCGGTCGCGTCAATGACCTGGGCGGTCTGCACCGGGTCGAACTTCGGCAGCGGCACCAGCGACGAGCCGTGCAGCAGCGGGATCAGTACGCCGGCCATCGAGGCGAAGGCATGGAACATCGGCAGCACGACCAGAAACCGCTCGCTTTGCGGGCGCAGCTTGAGCGCCGCGCCGGCGGACAGCGCGTCGCTGACCAGATTGCCATGGGTGAGCATCGCGCCCTTCGGGTGCCCGGTCGTGCCCGAGGTGTAGATGATGACAGCGACGGAGTCGCCGGAAACTTCAAGCTTGAAACCCGGTACCGGAGCGCGGAGCATCTCCGGCAGGTCTTTTTCCACGCATATGAAATCTTGCATGGCCGGCAGTGCCGGCCGGATGGAATCCACTGCCGGGGCGAACGGTTCGAAGTAGAACAGGGTTGTGACCTCCGCATCGTTGAGAATCCAGGCCACCTCTTCGGGATTGAGCAGCAGATTGATCGGCACGACCGTCGCGCCCGCTTTCTGGATGCCGAGGTAGATCGCGACAAAGGTCGAGCTGTTGATGCCGTACAGGCCGATGTGATCGCCCGGCCGGGTGCCGCGCGCGATCAGCCCGGCGGCCACGGCGTCGGACTGCGCGTCGAGCTCGGCGTACGTCACCGTCAGTTCCGGTCTGACAATTGCCGGCCGGTCGGAAAATTTCCGGGCGGCGGCGCGGAAGTGATCGGGAATGGATTTCGTTTTCATGCACTGGAGAATACGTGAGACCGCCGGCGCGGACAATTTCCAAGGTCTGGAAAAAACGCAGCCGATTTTTCCAGACTCTGGAAGCGTTTTTTCCAGGCATTGGAAATCACTTTTTCGGGCGGCCGTGCCCGGTCGCTGGCGGGTCCCGGCTTGATCCCGTCATTTGGATTCATCGCCACAACCATATATCGCCTGTGCATTGGCGGATGATGTGGGGGCGCGTATCAATCTGATGCGCACGAGGAGGTTGAGTTCATATTTTTGTGACTTCCCGCGTGTTTGCGGCTATTAATTTTTGAATGGAAATTCGATTTGAACAACTGAAAGCACAGACCGCCGCGTTCACCCTGGAGATCGAGGAGTGGGTTGTTGAAGCCGGACAGTCCTGGGGGATCTTCAGCCCCGACGGCGACGTCGGCGCGCTGCTCGGCGATCTGCTGTGCGGCCAGTCCGTCGCCGCATCCGGGCGCATTGACGTTGGTGCGGGCCGGGTCGCGCAGGTCTCTCTCGTCGAACAGCAGCGCCTGCTGGAGCGGGAGATTGCCGACGACGACAGCGACTTTCTCGATCGCATCGACACCGGAACCTCCGTCTATGAGTTGATCTTTCAGCAGTGCGGCGATCCGCAGCTCACGCAGAAGCTGATCGGCGATCTCGATCTGACCCAGCTGGCTGAAAGCGGCTTCCGGGTGCTGTCTACCGGCGAGACCCGGCGCGTCATGCTGGCGCGCGCAATGGCGGTTCGCCCCGTCTTTCTGGTGCTCGACGAGCCGTTTTCCGGGCTCGATATCGCGCACCGGGCCGCGCTGGCCGACATGCTGGCGTCGCTCGCTGAAACCGTTCAGATGATGGTGGTGGTCTCCCGCGAAGAGGAACTGCCCGGCTGGATCGACCGCGTGGCCCTCTTCAGCCAGGGGCGGCTGGAACACCGCATGAGCAAGGCCGAGTGGGACCGCCATCCCGTGATCTCGCAGATCAAAGACCAGTCGCAGGAGCGGAGCGCGCAGATGATGGAGTTGACCCGCGCTCACCGCCACAGCGCCCGCTTTGAAGACCCCGTCTTCGAACTGAGAAACGGCCGGGTGGCCTACACCGGTAAGATTATCTTTTCCGGCGTCGACTGGCGGATCGACAACGGCGAGCACTGGCAGGTCAAGGGCCCCAACGGCTGCGGTAAAAGCACGCTGCTCGGACTCATCTTCGGCGATCACCCGCAGTGCTACTGCAATGACATCCAAATCTTCGGCAGGCAGCGCGGCTCCGGTGAAACCATCTGGGAAATCAAGAAGCACATCGGGATGGTCTCCTCCGCGCTGCATCTGCAGTACCGCGTAGATTGCAGCGCGCTCGACGTGATTGTGTCGGGCTTTTACGACTCCATCGGCCTGTATCAAAAACCGCTGGTGTCGGAAGAGCAGACCGCGCGCGAGTGGCTGGAAATCCTGCACATGAGCCGCTTCGCAAAAACCCCGTTCCGCAGGCTGGAGTACGGCCAGCAGCGCCTGCTGCTCATCGCCCGCGCGCTGGTCAAACGTCCGGCCCTGATGATCCTTGACGAGCCCTGCCAGGGGCTCGACTGGCTGGGGCGGCGGCTGATTCAAAACGCGCTCGAACTCATCGCCCGCGAAAACCTAACGCAGCTTCTCTATGTCTCCCACTACCAGGAAGACAGCCTGGAGAGCATCCGCAACATGCTGGAATTTGTTGCCGATGAACAAAACGGCGGATTCCGGGCTGAGTTGTCCCGGTTCTCTGTGTAGGGTGAACCCATGAATTCCATCGAACAGCTTTCAGAATGGGTGCGCGCTGCCAAATCAATCGCGGTGCTGACCGGCGCCGGGATTTCGACCGGCTCCGGCATTCCCGATTTCCGCTCGGCCGGCGGAATCTATTCCGACGAGCGCAACGTCAATGTATTCGACCTGCCGGCCTTCCGGCGCGACCCGTCCATCTACTACAAATTCGCCCGCGAATTCTATTCCAAAGTGCGCGATGCTCAGCCCAATGTCGCCCACCGGACGCTTGCCCGATGGACGGAGCAGGGCAGGGATGTCACCGTGATTACCCAGAATGTCGACGACTACCACCAGCGCGCCGGGTCGTCCCCGGTCTGCACGGTGCACGGAACCTATATCTTCAGCACCTGTCAGTCCTGCGGAGCACGAACGGAAACCGAAACGCTCTTCCCCATCATCGAGCGTGGCGACGTCCCGCACTGCGTCTGCGGCGGCGTCTACAAGCCCGACATCACCTTTTTCGGTGAGCTTGTGCCGGAGTCCGAATGGAACGCCTCTGTGCGCGCGGTCCGCCGCGCGGACCTGCTGCTCGTGCTCGGCACCTCGCTCTCGGTTTATCCCGCCGCCGTTCTGCCCTCGCACCGCCCGCGCACCTGCCGATTGGTCGTCATCAACCGCAACCCGACCCAGCTCGACCGCGAGGCCAACCTCGTCATTCATGACGATCTCTGTTCCGTCATGCGGGATTTGCCGCATGATTGTTAAGAAAATCCCGTCGCAGTGACGGCGTGTGACAGGGTGCGCAGGCTGAACAGGCCGTTCCAGTCTCCGCCACGCATCTTTCGTGCGCCGTCCTTTCGTCGCCGGCCGAACAGCCTGCGGTTGTTTTCAAACACCTCGTCGACAAACCGCCGGCTGCCAAGCGCCACTCCGTCACTGAAATAGCGCACCCGGCAGTGCAGCAGTTCTCCGACGTTCAGTTCCCCGCCGTCATCGAGCACCTGCTGCACCTTCTCCGGTGCAATTCCGGTTCGTTCGTCGGTCCGTTCTCCCTTGCAGAACAGATGGGTCCGGTATTTGGAAACAACCTTCCGCCAGCTGACATCACGGTTGTTCCCTTGTTGAATCTGGCGAATCCCCCGTCGGGCGGCCTCGCCTCCAGCCACCGCTTCCGCATAGCCGCAATAGCGGTAATCCTTCGGGTCATCTGTGATTTCCGCCCGAATCGCATTCAAATCAATATAAGCAGCAATGGTCGAAACAGCATGTTCCGAATTCTCAACCAGCACGCTTTTAAAGCGCTCTTCCCACAGCGTGCCACGTCGGTGATGCTTTCGATTATACCACTTTGAAAACCGCTCTTTCAGTTCCTTCACAAACACGGATAAATCACACATCCTGGACCGATATGAATCCAGCACAGCCTCTTCCCAATCCGTATTTCCGGACTCCAGCGCATACGCATGAGCCTGGTCAACCTCCTGCCGGATTTCCCGGGCCCGCTGTTTGGAATAAAACCCCTCAATTCGCTGAAAAAGCGCCTCATTGCTCACCTTTTCGGAAGAGGGAACCTCCAGCAGTAAATGCCAGTGATTGGACATAATGCAGTACGTCAGCACCTTCACCCCGGTAAAAGCTTCCAGCTTACGCATTGTCAGCCGGAAAAACTCTTTCTCCTCTTCCCTGAAAATGAATCTCCGATCCACCACGCGCGACATCACGTGATAAATATTCGACTGTCTGGTTCCCAGTATCCTCGGCTTCCTCATAAAACATGTCTATCAGCACGGCCTGTTGGCGTCAATTATAATGTGCCTGTCACTTTATTTTATTATTTTTTATTTTATTGTCATTATTATTATTGCGACGGAGGCGGCGTTTTGACTTAGTGGCGGAGGATGGACTGGCGGACGAAGTCTTCTCCGAGACGATCGAGCATGTGGCCGAGGCGTTCGCGCGGATATCCGTTCTTTTTATAAAAGGCGAGGGTGCGGTCGACCAGGTCCAGCGCTTCGGTTTCGGTGGCCAGGTGTTCGGCGAGCGGAATGCCGAGCCGCGGCTTTTTGCCGAGGGTGCCGCCGATGAGGACGGTGTAGCCGAACGATTCCGGCTGCCAGGCTCCTTTGGGGCAGCGTCCGCTGCAGGCGCTGCAGCGGATGCATTTTTCTTCGTCACGGATGTACTGTCCGTTTTCTTTGCGGATGGCATCGGTCACACAGAATTTGATGCAGGCGTCGCACTGAACGCAGGCGTCGGCCGTCCAGACCGGAATGCGCGATCCCATGATGCCGATGTCGGCCTCGCGCGCCTTGCCGCAGTTGTTCGGACAGCCGGTGACACCGAATTTTACTTTGTAGGGCGTGTCCATTCGGAAGTAGCGCTCATCCAGGCTGGCGGCCATGGATTTGGTGTCGATCGATCCGAAGCGGCAGGTGCTGTTGCCGGGGCAGGCGATGACGATGCGCACGCGGTTTCCGTCCGCCCCCATTTTGAGTCCGGCGGCCTCCAGCTCGGCCTGGGATTGTTTGAGATCTTCGGTTTTGACATTGTGGATTTCGATGCCCTGGCGGGTGGTGATGTGTATGCCGCCGGTTCCGTATTTTTCGGCAACGGCCGTGACGGCCTGAAGCTGTTTGGCGGTCAGTTCGCCGCCGACGGCCCTCAGGCGCAGTGCGAAAAGACCCTTTTGTTTCTGTCGAATATTACAGCTGGTTGTGTGGCTCATGATGGCTTCCTTTTCAAAACAGGCAAATATGAACCTCCGTCAGGACACGTTCCAGTTCGAAGAGAGTTGAATTTACCGTTGACGAAAGTTCGTGGCCGAACTAATTTGCGCTCATGACAACGGAAAAACAAATTCAGGGCGTGATAGGGCAGGTCGCCCGTATTCGCGAGCTGGCCAACCTTTTTATCGAGCAGGAGCTGCGCGGCGCGGATATCGAAGGCGTTGTTCCGGCGCACGGCTCGGTGTTGTTTTTCCTGTTCCAGCAGGATGAACCGGTTGCCATGAAGACGATCGTTGAAAAAGTCAGACGCGTCAAATCGACGGTCACGGGAATGGTCAATACGCTGGAGCAGCACGGCTATGTGGAAAAGTTCCAATCCCTGGAAGACGGCCGCGTGATGCTGGTTCAGCTGACGGAGCAGGGCCGGGCGATTCGTCCGGCCTTTGAGAAGATATCCAAAAAGCTTCAGAAACAAGTGTACGGAAACATGCCTCCTGAAGATCAGGAAAAACTCGTCGAGCTGCTGGCGGAAGTCCGCCGCAATATGGAATAAAAAATTTGCCCAAACAGTTCGGTCACGAACAAAAAAACGGAGGGAGAAAAGACGGATGCGAAGAAAATGACACGAAGAACCTTCACCGGCGTCGCCCTTTGCGGATGCGCAGCGCTTGCTGCGGGATGCGCCATGAAATCAACTGTACAAGGCGGCAAAGACCTCGGCGCCTACTGCGGTCTCTATTGTGGAAGCTGCCCGATGTACACCGGCGGCAAGTGCACTGGCTGCAAGGGGCCGGCTGAAACCTTCGCCGACCACTGCAAAGCGTGTGAGATGCGCCCCTGTGCGCAGGCCAAGGGAATCAAATCGTGTGCGGAATGCAAAGGGTTCCCCTGTGCAAAAACAAAGAAAATGCACGAGTCCGGCAAACCGATGGGCCAGGCGGCCGCCGCCAACTGCAAAGCCATTCAGGAAGAAGGCTACGCCAAATGGCTCGCCGGGCAGGAGGCGAAGTAGTGGCCCGTCTTGAACAAGGTCAGGCCGGCCCGCAGCCGCGGCTGATATGTGAGTTGAGTACTCATCAAGCCTGCGGTAAAATAGTAAGCTGAGAAGGAAATCATCATGAACAACCGACTATCAACACTCGTATTCAGCCTGGCGGCGGTCCTTGCGGCGATCACTACTGCCGCCGGGGAAACTCAGGTAGAACCGCAGACCGCATTGAAGATGCTCAATGCCCAGAACCGGCAGTTTGAGCAGAAGGTCGTGAAGCTGGCCGACAATGTCTTCGTTGCCGTCGGGTTCCACGGTGCCAATACGTCGATGATTGTCGGCGACGACGGCGTGATTATCGTCGACACCCTCAAGGGGCCGGCCAGCGCCGCGAAAGCCATGCAGGCCTTTCGGGCGTACAGCGACAAGCCGGTCAAGGCGATCATCTACACGCACAGCCACGGCGACCACATCGGCGGAGCCGCCGCCTTTATGGAAAACGGCACGCCGGAGATCTACGCCACCGCGGGGTTCGGCTCCGCCGAGGGCGGCATCAACAAAGATGTGAACCCCGTCAAAGGCAAACGCAATGTCCGGCAGTTCGGGCGCAGTCTTCCGCCGAAAGAACAGACCAATCGCGGGGTGGCTCCGGCCGGCACGGACGACACCGACGGCGGCAAGGGATTTGTTGCCCCGACCGTCCGGATTTCCGAGGATGGATACAAGACAGTGATCGCGGGTGTCGAATTGGAATTCTATCTCAGCCCGGGCGAGACCGACGACGCGCTGTTTGTCTGGATGCCGAAGGAAAAAGTGCTGTTTGCGGGCGACAATTTTTACAGCTTCTTTCCGAACCTGTATGCGATTCGCGGCACGGCCTACCGGGACGTGCTGAACTGGTCCGACAGCGTCGCCAAAATGGCGGCATTCAAACCGCAGGTTCTGGTCCCGGGACACACCATGCCCATTCTCGATCCGGCCACCGCGGCGACGGCGCTGCAGAACTACAGCGAGGCGATTCGCAGCGTGTACGATCAGACGGTCAAAGGCATCAATGCCGGCAAAGGCCCGGATCAGATCGCGCATGAAGTCGAGCTGCCCGCGCACCTGAAAGACCAGCCCTATCTCATCGAATTCTACGGCAC
>JBFHEM010000028.1:0-57962 GCA_041584215.1 Tichowtungia sp.
AAAAATCGATGGTTGCGGCGAGGCCTTCATCGAAGCTGGAGGCCGGTTCGAAGCCGGCGGCTTTGATTTTATCGACAGAGGCCATGGAGTGCTTCACGTCCCCTGCCCGCTCCGGCGCGTATTCAATCGTCGAGGACGAGCCGGTCAGCTCGATGATCTTTCGGGCCAGATCGTTAATGGTGAGCCGTCCGCCGTAGGCGACGTTGAAGAAGCCGGGGGGCGTGTCGTTCATGGCCAGAAAGACATTGGCGGCGACGATGTCCTTCACATAGATGAAGTCGCGGGTCTGTTCACCGTCGCCGAAAATGGTGATGGGCTCGTTTTTGACGGCTTTGTCGATAAAGATCGGGACGGCGGCGGCATAGGCGCTGCCGGGGTCCTGGCGCGGGCCGAACACGTTGAAGTAGCGCATGACGCCGGTCCTGAGCTTTCCCTCGCGGCTGAACAGGTCGCAGTAGTATTCGCCGTCGAGTTTGGTGATGGCGTACGGACTTTTCGGTTCGGGCAGCATGGTTTCGAGCTTCGGCACCGTCGGGTTGTCGCCGTAGTTGGCGGCCGAGCTGGAGAAGCAGAGTTTTTTCACGCCGGCTCTGGCGGCCTCTTCGAGCACAATCAGGGTTCCGGTGGTGTTGATCTCGACGCATTCAACCGGCTTTTCCATCGATTCGGGCACGCTGATCATCGCGGCCATGTGAAAGATGAAATCGACGCCCTGCACAGCGGCGCGCACGGCGGCGCGGTCGGTGACCGAACCGTTGATGAACTCATGATCGAGCCCTTCAAGGTTTTTTAAATAGCCGGAGCGCAGGTTGTCGAGCACCCGCACCTCGGCCTGCCCCTGAAAGTGCTCCACGATGTGGCTGCCGATAAATCCGGCCCCGCCGGTGACTAAAACTCTCATTGGTATTTCTCCATTACACGCTGCATCGCACCCATCTGACATTCCATCGATTCGACCATTTTAAACTGCTTGCGGCAACGATCAATGTTCTGTCCCTCGCGGTGCGTCTTGAAATAGACATCCCCCTGCAGATAGTCGGTCAGAAAACGCAGCCCGATCTCGAACGTGATGAGCTTGCCGGAGAACGGAAGCAGTTCGATTTCCTTCGGCGTTAAAAAGCCGGAGGCGGTCTCGAGATAGCCTTTCACCAGCGCCTCGAAATAGTCGATATCCATCTCCACCGCGGACAGGTCGCGCTCATCTTCAGGCGCATGAGTGGTCGTGGTGCGGATCATGTCGCCGAAATCGTAGAGAACCGATCCGGGCATGACGGTGTCGAGATCGATCACGCACATGCCCCGGCCGGATTTCCGGTCGATCAGCACATTGTTGAGCTTGGTGTCGTTGTGCGTCACGCGCTCGGGGATCTCACCGGCGGCCATCAGATCAATGACCACATCCGTGATCTGCTCACGCGCCAGCGCAAATTCAATCTCCGCTTTCACATCGTCCGCCCGATGGTGGACATCTTTTTCAATGGCGGCTGTCAGCGCATCAAAGCGCGAGCGGGTGTGGTGAAAATCCGGAATGGTTTCGTTCAAACGGCCCGGCAGGTCGGCCAGCTGGCACTGGAATTCGCCGAAGGCCTTCGCGGACTCAACGGCCTGATCCGTGTTTTCAATTACATCAATGCCCACGGCATCTTCAATGAACACATAGGTGCGCCAGAAGTCTCCGGCGGCATCGATAAAATAATCGTTGCCCTCCTGCGTCGGCACCAGCGTCAGCACACGCCGTTCCAGCTCATCCGCCCCGGCCTCTTCGAATTTTTTGCGCTGATGACGGGTCACGCGGCCGATATTCTCCATCAGCGCGGGAACATTTTTAAAAATGTTCTGGTTGATGCGCTGGTGGATAAAGTGCACCTCGCTCCCGTCCACTTCATAAAGCACCTTAAAGGTGTCGTTGATGTGTCCGCTTCCGTACGGCGCTTCGCCCAGATATTTCCCCGGGCACTGAAATGCCGCGGCCACGTCTTTAAATTGATTCAATTTTTAATCTCCCGATAGTTGACGCCGGCGGCATCAAATCGTTTTTCCTGTACGTTCATGCGGTTCAGAAAATCCTCATAATTTTTCTGCTCCCGCGGCAGCCAGACCAGCTCGGCCAGCGCACAGGCGCGCGGGAACGCCATGTATTCCACGTGATTCATGTTCGGCATGTATTCCGTCCAGAGCTGCCCCTGCGCACCCAGAATGTGCGAGGCCGCTTGAGCATCCAGCCCGTCGATGACCGGTTCAAAGGCATAGACCTTTTCCAAAGGCAGGAACCCGCCGATCGCCAAAGGTTCGCTCGTTGCCTCTTTGCCGGAATAAAGGATCGTCGTCTTAGCCCTCAGCTCCCATTCCCCGCCCTGCTCATTCAGTTCTACGGGGTGCGGAATAATGGATGGCGCGGCAACGGCCGACACCGCAGCACAGACTACAGACAGCATAACCGGACTCATTTTCTTCCCCACAGTTTGAACAGGGCAGCAGCGGATATCAGAACAACAACCGACAGAACGGCCGCGGGCAACGCCTGTCCATAGAGCCAGAAGCCGGTGGCAAAGAGGGCGGCGTAGACCAGCGCGCAGCCGAGCACCATGCAGAGAATTCCGCGCGGGAGGTTGACGGAATCGCCCGGAATCTCCCCGCCCTCGGCTTCGATGGCGGCATAAACCTGTTTCCATCCGGCTTCGCCGGGATGGGTCTTTTTGCAGAAGGATTTGAGCGTCTCTTCGTCTGCCGGCTTGGTTAAGAAGGCGGTGCAAACCCACGCCGCCGTAGTGATGCCGACTCCGATGATCAGCTGCTGCCAGTCTTCGAGTCCGGTTTCCAGGGTTTGGAAAAGCACGGCGACGACAAACGAAACCACCATGGCGACCAGCTCGCTGACGGCGTTGACGCGCCACCAGAACCAGCGCAGGATAAACAGCAGGCCCGTGCCCGCCCCGATCTGCATCAGAATCTGAAACGCCTGCAGCGCGTTGGTCAGCTGCAGCGCAATGAACCCGGCCGCCACCATCATCAGCACTGTGGAGATGCGGCCGACGAGGACCAGCTCCTTTTCCGGCGCGCCGGGCTTCACGAACCGTTTATAAAAATCGTTGACCACATACGACGAGCCCCAGTTGAGATGCGTCGAGATCGTCGACATGTAGGCCGCGGTCAGCGAAGCGAGCACGAGGCCGAGCCAGCCGGCCGGCAGCACTTTTTGCAGCATCGCCGGATAGGCCAGGTCGTCATTGATAATCGCCGGGTCGATATTCGGAAACGCCTGCTGCAAACTTCCAAGGTTTGGAAAGACCACCAGCGAACAGAGGGCGACAATAATCCACGGCCAGGGGCGCAGGCCATAGTGCGCCGCATTGAAAAAGAGTACGGCACCGGTGGCGTGCTTTTCATCTTTGGCCGCGAGCATGCGCTGGGCAAGGTATCCGCCGCCGCCGGGCTCCGCACCGGGATACCAAACGCTCCACCACTGCACGGCGATCGGGATGATCAGCACCGAAACCAGCAGGTTCATGCTTTCGGGCGTAAAGCCGCCGCCCTCGGCCGCAACCAGCTTCGGGAAGAAGGAAAGTTTACCGGCCACCGCCGGATTGCTGAACAGCGCCGACAGGCTGCCGACCTCCGCACTTTTCAGGGAAAACACCGCGGCCGCCGCCGCGCCGGTCATGGCGATGATGAACAGCACAAAGTCGGTGACCAGCACGCCCTTCAAACCGCCGAGCGATGAAAACAGCACGGTGACGATCGACGCCCAGACAATGCAGTTGACCGGCGAGAGGCCCAGCATCACCCCGCCGATCTTAATGGCGGCCAGCGACACCGATGCCATGATCATGATGTTGAAAAAGACGCCGAGGTAGATCGCCCGGAACCCGCGCAGAAAAGCGGCCGTTTTTCCGCTGTAGCGGATTTCATAGAACTCGACATCGGTCAGCACTCCGGACCGGCGCCACAGCCTGGCATAGATGAATACGGTCAGCATGCCGGTCAGCAGGAAAGCCCACCAGACCCAGTTGCCGGCGACGCCGTTTTTGCGGACGATATCGGTGACGAGGTTGGGCGTATCGGTTGAAAAGGTGGTGGCCACCATCGAAACGCCGAGCAGCCACCACGGCATGTTGCGCCCCGACAGGAAGAAGTCCGATGAGGATTTTCCGGCCTGCCGCGTGCACATCACTCCGATGCCGAGTGCGAGCGCAAAAAAACCGAAAATAAAGGTCCAGTCCAGTCCCGTCAGTTGCATGTGAACTCCGTTATTTCATCCCTGTGTTCAAAGTCAAAAGTCTGTCTGTCGCAGGTCCGCAATTAAGACCTTTGACCCGGGACATTCCGACCGTTGACCGTCAGGCGTCTTTCTGCCAATCCGGTTTGCTGTCGTACACCCAGCGATAATAATCTGCCAGTTTCAAACCAACAGCCGAAGCTTCATCAATAAATATCTTGGCGCGCGGATGATGCTGCAGGATGGAGGCCGGCATGATGGAGGCGACGGGCCCTTCAATGGTCGCGGCAACGGCATCGGCTTTGTTCGCGCCGAAGGCCAGCATGATGTTCATGCGCGCATCCATGATGGTGCCGATGCCCATGGTGATGCAGTGGTGCGGCACCTTGGATTCATCGCCGTCAAAAAAGCGGGCGTTGTCGGCCACGGTCTGGCGGGTGAGGGTTTTGATGCGGGTGCGCGATGCGAACGACGAGGTCGGCTCATTAAAACCGACGTGCCCGTCCGACCCGATGCCGAGCACCTGCAGATCGATGCCGCCGGCATCGGCAATGGACTGTTCGTAGGCCGCGCAGCTGGCCGTGATGTCTTCGGCCATGCCGTCGGGGACGTGGGTGTTCTCCATCTGGATATTGATGTGATGAAACAGGTTTTCGTTCATGAAGCGGCGGTAGGACTGTTCGTGATCTGCGGGCAGCCCGATATATTCGTCGAGATTGAAAGTGGTGACCCGCGAAAAATCGAGCCCCTCCTCTTTGTGCAGACGGATCAGTTCGTTGTAGAGTTTCAGCGGCGTACTGCCGGTCGCCAGACCGATCACAGCATCCGGTTTTTCATGCACCAGCCGGGCGACTACCCGCGCGGCGGCGCAGCTTCCTTCATGCGCGTCTTTCTTGATAATTATTTCCATCAGAATATCTCCTGTAAGCTGTCCTTCATTGAAATCAGTCTTCCTTTTTCCAACCCTTGGCTTCGGTGCCCGTTCTCCCAGCGGCTCAGGCGGTAAAGCGTCGCGAAGGAAAAGTCCGGCACTTCGCCGCCCTGCCCGCCGACAATCTCGCCTCCGCGGCGCACGTTGTCCTGCATCCACGCGGGCAGCAGCAGATGAAAGGGATTGCGCGCGACCTCTTCGGTGTGCTGCGAAAGCGCCGCGATCAGATCGGCCAGCGTTGCGGCATCCGATTCAACCATCAGATTCGGATCGTCCATCGCGCCCCAGTACTCCGTTTCAATGACGGTGCAGGAAAAGTCCGCCGGCATCTCTTTCAGCGCATCCATCACCAGCAAATGGGCGGCGATGTGTCTTGAGTTCCAGTCTTTGGAATGCGGCATAAAAACTATCCCGGGACGGATTGTTTTTAAGATTTCGACTACATCACCAGTTTCCAGACCTCGGAAACGGTCACGACCCCAAACAGACCACCCAAGATAGCCGCAGGCATCTTTCAGCTCGGCGGCGCGCCCGGGCCTGCGTTCGATATTGCTCCCGAAGGTGACCGGCACATTGATGACCTGCATATCCGCCTCGCGCATCAGGCGCAGCGGCAGCAGGCCGGTGATGCATTCGTCGTCCGGATGCGGGGAAAACAGAAGCACTTTCTGACCGGACTCTTTCGGCGCGGTTTTTCCCTTCACACTCAGCCCTCTGGCCTGATCAACACCGGCCTGAATTGCTTCTACAAACTTGAGATAGGGATTCATTTTTTTCCTTCCTCCTTCGCCGAGGCTCCGGCGCACAGGCCAATCATTGGGAGACTGGCCGCGGCAACAGCCTGACCGTGGCGCTTATCCTTCTCGTTCGGGGTGACAATTTCAATCTGTTTTCCAAGCATTGGAAACTCCGCATCGAGCACGTCGCGGGCTTTTTCGATGAGAAGGCTTCCGCCCTGCCCGCTGGTGACCCGGCCGAGCAGCAGCACCTTGCGGATTTCATAGAAATCGGCATAGTGCGCAATCGCATAGCCCAGATAGGTTCCGATGGTGGAATAAATCCTGGCGGCGCGCTCATCGCCGGCCGCCATCCGCTTCTGCACCTCGATCAGCTGTTCCGGAAACGGCATACCGGACGGAAAATAAAAACCGGCGGCCGGAGCAAGCCGCGCCACAGCCTGCTGCGAGAAATACTGAACGCCGCAGCCGAAGTCGCCGGACCATTCGTCGGCGGGCGCATCCTCTCGATAATCGACCGGCGCAAAGGCCAGCTCGTTGAGCATCGGGGTGATGCTGCCTTCAGGAGTCACATACCCGACCGCCTCGCTGGTCCCCATGGCCAGGCCCAGCACCGCGTTTTCGTTCATCGACATCGACCCGGCCAGCGCCGTCACCTCCCCGTCGTTCACAACTTCAAACGGAATGTTTCCCCAGCGCGCTTTCAGATCGAAAAAGATGCGGCGCACCTTTGATTCAAAATTCTCGGGAGAAACACCGCGGAAGAGCGAGGCCACGCGCACCTCGCTGTTAACATACACACCGGCCGCGCTGCCGCCGATGGCATCGACGCGCGGCAGATGCGAGGCGGCGCGCTGAAGCGTGTCGTTGATGCCCTCGATGTGGTAGTTCGGGTCGCTCTCAAAATACGGATTCCACTCCACCTCTTCAGAAAAGACCACTTCGCCATCAATCACCGCCGCGCATTTGCGGTCGGATCCGCCGAGGTCGAAACCGATGCGGCAGCCGTCGAGATGCCGTCCGAGCGGCACCGACTGCTCATTCGGCTCGGGAATCTGACCGGCAGCACACGCTTTGATTTCCAGCGGCTGAAGATAGGTCTTGGCCCCGAAAAACTCATAATCGAAGCGGCGAGCGCCGGCGGGCGAATAGATGGCCGCGAGCTTTTCGGTCAGCGGATCGCATCCGGCGATCAGCACCGTGCAGCCGCCGCGCTGCCACAGCAGAAACTTCAGAATGCGCTCCAGATAGCGCAGGGTCTGTACCTCTTCGTTCGGAAGAATGCGGGTTTCGTAAACCGTGCAGGTCTGATCCGGGCGAACCAATGCGATGGAAACGTCTGTTGAGGCATCGCCTTCTTCAACGAGTTTTTGATAAGCCCGGTTCCACAGCGCGGCCGGCAGAAAATCCGGATCCAGCTCCGGCTTGATTAAGCTGTTTACATTCATGCTCGTTCTCCAAACTTGCTGCAGTGAGCATGATGCCGGCTCCCCAAACCATAAAGTTTAATTATTTTGCATTTCCGCCTGTTTTTTAACCATATTGACTTTGCTCGGCGGTATGCTAACCATTCCTGCATGAATGAGGAATTACTGCACCTCGAAGAGCCGGAGGATTATTTTAAAGGCCGGGGGTATGCCGCGCTGCCCACCCCGAAAAACCTGCTGATCTTCCTGCGCCGCGAAAAATGCAAGCTGCAGCAGGAGGCCCTGCAGAACCGATCGCATCACCGTTTTGTACTGGCCTTCAACCTCCAGACGGAAGGGCATATCCATGTGGATAATCTGGCCCTGCCGTTTCGGCCCGGCCAGGCATTGCTGATCCTGCCCTTCCAGTTTCATCACTTCAGCCTGCTGAGATCCACGCAGCTCAAATGGCTGTTCTGCACGTTTGAACTGGAACCGCGCACCTTTTTGGAGCCGCTCAGAAACCGGGTCGTTGATCTCGGCGAAAAAACAGGGCGTGCTCTGGAACAGCTGCTGAGCGAGTGGCACCAGCCCCGTGCCGAGCTGCAGGCGGAACAGCTGCAGACCAACCTGCTCCATCTGCTTCTCTCGCTGAAGCAGGATCGACAGCGCAGCGCCACCGACCTGCCGCCCGAACCCGAAGACAGCCTGCTGCGCACCGTCAACCGTCTGCTGGACGAATGGCGCGCACACCCGGTCGTGGTGGCCGATCTGGCTTGCGCACTGAACTATTCTGAATCACGCCTGCGCGTGCTGTTCAGGGAGGCGGCCGGCATTCCGCTCGGCGGCTATATCCAGAACTACCGCCTCAACCGGGCGATGGCGCTGCTGCGCACCACCGACCTCTCCATGGCCGATGTCGCCGAAGAGTCCGGGTTCGGCTCACCGCAGGCCTTCAGCCGGCTTTTCAAAAAAGAGACGGGCCTTACCCCGCGTGTTTACCGAACCCAATCATGACGCAAATAATACACTGCATTGGCGCACAACACATTCATGCTCGCTGGCTGGGACTATACCGTAATTGCTGTTTAACTGATCTTCATGATGGGAATCGGGTTTCTCTGGAGCCGCATCAATAAAAACGCATCCGACTTGTTCCGCGGCGGCAGAGTCATTCCCGGCGCTTCACAGGAACCCTCCTCAAGCTCGGCCGCGTATTTCCCGGCGTATTTTGCGGCCTTCTGCTCTTCATCTATCGCCGGAAAACCCCTGACCCTGCCAAACTGTTTTTCATTGCATCACGCCGGCATGTGTCATCTAATATCCACGATCGTGGAACTTGGATGACACATATGAACTGGAAACCATTTCATCATCCCGACCTGAGCCTCCCCGTGGTTCGCAGACGGGCCAGTGAAGAATGGCTCGATATTCTGGGAGGGATCGGAGAAATCCTCATGACCCGGGGGCGCTCAATCAGCTGGAGCAAAACCTTCCCCACGTCAACCGCATACCGAAGCGCCATGTCACGGCTGCAGAAAAAGGGATTAATTATTCGAACAGACGGTCGAGACGACCTGCCCCGACTCATCCTGACCGAAGCCGGCAAAAGCTCCCGCCCGGACTACCACTGCCCCGACAAATTCTGGAACAAACGCTGGAACGGAATCTGGTACATGCTCATTTTCGATGTTCCGGAAAAAGAGCGCCACTATCGGGATACACTGCGCAAATTTCTCAAACAACTGCGAATGGGCTGCCTGCAAAAAAGCGTCTGGATCACACCGCAGGACATCCGCCCGGAATATGACGACCTCGAAAAAGCCGCATCCATCCACGCCGTCGCCTACCTGCTGGAATCACGAACTGTCCTGCATGAAGATCAGGAAGAGATGGTCTGCAATGCATGGAACTTCCAAAAACTAAACGAGCTGCACCAGCGGTACATTGACGTTTTCACCGAAAACCTGCACTCCATCGCTCAAGCTCCATCCAGCGGTGAGCTGATGAAGCTGCTCTATCAGGAATCCGAAGCCTACATTCAGGCCATGATTGGAGATCCGCTGCTTCCCGGAAAGCTTCACCCGCACAACTATCTGGGCACACAGGTGTGGGAACTGCACAACCGGCTGCGCACAGCCATCGCATATGCTCTGTGACTCTGTGTCATCTGTTCACCACGATCGAGGTAAACTGATGACACACATTGTTGCCGATCAATACGAATCATTCAGCGGCTTTAAAACAGGGCGCATCTTTATTTCACTAACCGATCGTATTGCTCTTCGCTCCAAGCGAGCGGTTGGCCAGACCTTGTAATCGCTGCGCAGACACGTCGCGAACTCAGCGGAATCGGCGGAAACGTCGAACAGCTCAACGAGAACATTGTCACTCATTTCCATCGTTCTCCTTCGAACACGTGTGTCATCCAACCTCCACAATCGTGAAAGATGGATGACACACTGATAATGCGTTTATCATTGATGCTTTCGGCAGCACTTCCTTTTGCGCGTCAATCTGCCTCCAGTCACCCTGCGCGGGCATTGTCCACGAATAGAGCTCGCTGTCGGTGCAGTTGCCCCGGCCCGGGTTTGCAACACAACCCGATCTTTTTCCAACGCTCGAAAAACTCCGTGCGCCTGTATGCAATCGAGTTCCAGGGCCTGGAAACTACAGACTGCCCCAGACCAGGATGAGGACGCCGAGCAGGCCGAGGATCATCGTCTGCCCGTCACGGGCGGCGAATTCGAGCGGGTCGTCGGACAGCTCGCCGCGAGCGGCGAGCCGCCAGATGCGGCAGATCCAGTAGAGCACGAGCGGGCAGAGCAGCCACAGCGCGGCGGGCGTGTTGTAGAACTGCACCACTTTATCGCTGGTGATATACAGAGCCAGCACAACCCCGGAAACAATCCCTGCGGCGACGCCCAGCCGCTGCAGCCAGGGCAGGTGCCGCGCGTGATAGCCGCGGCCGCGCGCGCCGATCTTTTCAGGATGGGCCTCGAGCGCCTCGCGCAGCTCGGCGTAGCGCTTGACCAGCGCCAGGCTGAAGAAGAGGGCAACGGAGAAGGCAATCAGCCAGCCGGAGGTTTCCACCTGATAGGCCGCGGTTCCGGCCAGAATGCGGATCGTATAGAACCCGGCCAGCGTGAGCACGTCGAGCAGCACGATCTGCTTGATCCGCCAGGAATAGAGCGTGGTGATGAGCAGGTAGATCAGCAGAATGCCGCTGAAGGCCCCGGGCAGCATCAGTGAAAGCAGAAGCGATGCGAACACCAGAACCGGCACGACGATTGCGGCGGCCAGCAGACTGAGGTTGCCGGCGGCGAACGGGCGGCGCTGCTTGCGCGGATGGTGCTGGTCGGCGTGCAGATCCATCAGGTCGTTCACCACATAGATGGAGGACGCCAGGAAGCTGAAGGCAAAAAAGGCAATCACCGCCTGGACGTAGAGCTGCGGATCGCTCAGCTCGTGCGCAAGGAGCATCGGCAGGAAAATGAGCACGTTTTTCAGCCACTGATGCACCCGCAAGGCCTTGAGCCACGCCCTCCACTTCGGCGGGCGGTCCTCGAAGAGGCGAACCGTCTGGCCGCGCAGCGCGCGGCGGACCGGGCCGCAGGGGTTGACGGCAATGATTTCAGCAGACGCATCCCACACCTTCAGGTCGTCGGACGCATTGCCGATATAATCGAAGCCCTGCTTCCCGAAACGGGCGATGAGCGCGTCGCGCTTGCGGGCGGCCTTCAGGTTGACCGTTCCGTCGCTGGCCATCACCTCATCAAACAGTCCGACATACTCTGCGACCGCGCGCGCCGGGGCTTCATCCGAGGCGGTCACCAGAATAAGCCGGCGGCCCTTTTCTTTTTCGCCTTTCAGGAAGTCGAGCAGTCCGGAGTGAACCGGCAGGGCGGCGGGGTCGAGCCGGATTTCCCGGGCGACCCTCTGCTTAAAAAAAGCCAGCCCCGGCCGGACCCACCCGGGAATGGAAAAAAGCGATGCCGGCCGGGTGCGAACCAGCTGCAGCAGCGCCTGCGCAAACGTATCGGTTTTAACGAGCGTTCCGTCCATATCCACACACAGAGGACGCAGCGCGGCTGTAGGTTGTTCAGTCATTCAGAGCAGTATTCAGAAGTTCAGGAGGCGATTCAATTTCTTTTCAGGTCACAATTCCGCGCCGGCCCGCCGTGCGGGCGGCTTTCCAGTGCCTGGAAACGGAGAGCCCCGTTTTTCCAGGGTTTGGAAAACGGGGCTCGGGCAACATGCAATCCCCGGAGATCAGCGTTCGTTGACCTGGAGGGCGGCTTCGGCCATAACCTCGGCCTGCCAGTCGGCGGCCAGGCGCTGGGACCGCACCCCGGACAGGCCGCTGATGAGCTCCTGTCGAATGGCGGGCAGGCCGACCGCCATATCCGCGGAGGTGCGCTGCGCGACATAGGCGAAGAGCATGCCGTCTTCAACCGGAGCCGGTTCACACAGACTGCCCTGCTCAACCATGATGGCCGAGGGAATCAGCACGTTCGAGTATTTGTGATCCGTCTGGGAGGTCAGATCATATTCGTCGGTGGTTTCCACCGTCAGCCCGAACGGCTTCACCGCGTCTTCGAAGGAGGTACCGCCGGCCAGCGCCTTGGACAGTGCGCCCTGGATTTCTGCGGACCGCTCAGACAGCACCTGGGATACCTTCCGGGCAAGAGCGGCCTTGGTCGCCTCTTTTTCGACGATGTCAAAAGAAGGCAGGAACGAGTCGTAGCGCTGTTCGAGGGAAATCACATACACCTTGTCCTTCCCGGCCACCGCGTCGCTGAACGAGCTGTAGGCGTCGTCCTGCAGACCGAGGGCGGCCTGTTTGAACGGCGCGGAGGCATCGATCCCTTTAAGCGGATCGCCCGGTCCGAAGGCCGGCAGGGTTTTCACCGTCAGGCCGGCGGCGGCGGCGGCGCCTTTGAAGTCCGGCTTTGCGTTCTGCGCTTTCGGAGCGATATCGGCCACCAGCGAGGTTGCCTGCTCAATCGCCAGGCGGCGGGCGGAGAACTCCTTGATCGAACCGGTGATTTCGGCCTCGACCTCTTCAAAGGGTTTATATTCCACGGCGGCCACATCGCCGGTGGTTTCCACCCGGTAGCGGTCGAGGTTTTTATTGTAAACCTGCAGCGCGGCGCCTTCGGGCACTTCGGCCTGATCGATGAAATCGGCCACGGCGTATTCAACATAGGAAACACGCACGCGGGCGGGCATCCGGAAGGACTCGGTGTTTTCGGCAAAGAAGGCCTGGGCTTCTTCCGTTGAAACCGTCACTTCTTTTTCGACCTGCGCGCGCGGCAGAACGGCATAGTTGAGAACCATGCGGTCGGTGTACATATGGTAGGCGCGCTCCAGCTCGTAGGGAGAGATCAGCGCGGCCTGCACCGGGCGGTACATCAGCTTCTGCAGCACCGCCTGCTCGCGAACCAGGTTTTCCAGCTGATTGGCCGACACGCCGAGCTGGCCCAGGATGGTCTGGTAGGCGTTTCTATCAAACACATTGCTCTGATTGAGGAAGATCGGCATGCGCTGAATCTGCTGGATCACCTCCTGATCGCTCACGAGAATATTTTCGGCGGCCGATTTGCGCAGAATGGCCAGGCGCTGCCAGGCGCTCTCTTCCATGGCGCGGACCGTCTCATCATTCATTTCCGGCATGCGTCCGGTGGTCAGGATCTGCCAGAGATAAATATTGTTGTACGCGGTTCGCAGTTCCTGTCGGGACACAGTCTCTCCGAACAGCTTGCCGGCGTCCTGCTCCTTGGTTCGGGCCGCCTTGTCCCCCATCGTCGGAGTAAAGAACCCGACAAATGAGATTACAATGACGCCGAGCACGATGTACCAGACGACCTTGGACTGAATCAGTTTATGAAATTTGCTAATCATCATCGCCATAATCAAACCTCTTTAAGTTTCCACTGCAAAATGAGAGGGGAGCTTAGCCCCGAGCCGTCAAAGGGTCAACGTGAAAGCAGACGGGCAATGAACATACCGTCACCGGGCCCGTCCCAGGGCCAGATCTGCAGCGTGCCGTCGGTCGGCTCCCCTGTCAGCGGGTTGCTGAACGCCTCGGGAACAAAATTTGAATGGTCCGCGAGGAACCGCTCGAGCACCTCGACGGTTTCCTCGCGGGTGAAGGTGCAGACCGCATAGATCAGCCGGCCGCCGGGTTTCACACACTGGGCCGCATGGCCCAGCATGCGCAGCTGCAAATTGCGCTTTTGAGCGGGATCGCGCGGATCGGTGCGCCAGCGCGCATCCGGATTGCGGCTCCAGGTGCCCCACCCCGAGCAGGGCGCGTCAACGAGCACCCCGTCCCACTGCTTGGTGAACGGCGCATCGTTGGCCAGGTCATGAATCTGGGAGCGGATAAAAGGAATGCCGTCGGTGCGGGCGCGCTTTTTCATTTCCTTGAGCGCCTGCTCGCGCACATCGGTGGCCAGCACCTTTCCGCCGGCGCCAATGGCATCGGCGAGCTGCAGGGTTTTGCCGCCCGCGCCGGCGCAGGCATCCCACCAGTCGCTGTCTTTTTCGGGCGCGGCGGCCGCAACCACCGCCTGCGAAGCGATATCCTGCACCTCAAACTGTCCGCCGTGGCCCAGCGCGCCGAGCGAGCGGCCGGCGGGAATCGAAACGGTGTTCTCCATCTGCGGATGCTGTTCAAAGGGAATGCCCGCTTCGGAGAGCATCTTTTTAAAGATATCATTGCGCAGCCGCAGCCAGGTCGGCGGACGGGCCTGCAGGGTATCATAAAACGCATTCTCTTTGCCGGCGGGCAGCTCGACGGACTTTCCAAACTCTGGAAAAACGAGATTCGCTTTTTCCAGGGTCTGGAACTCCGGGAACCCTTCGCGCAGGACCGCGAGCTTTTCATCCAGGCTCTTATCGCCCAGCGGGACCCGGTTTTCGCGCTGAAGCGCCGGGTGCACCTCGGTCTGGTCGAGATAGGCGGAAAGGGATGCGGCATCGTCCAGGCTGAGGCCGAGCGGGTTGGTCCAGCCGCGCCAGCGGAAGAAGGAAAAGAAGGTTTCGGAGAGGAAGCGGCGGTCGCGCGAACCCAGCTCGCGGTGCCGTTTAAAGAAACGGGCGAGGATCTGATCGGCGGGATGTCCTTTGTCGATCACATGCGGCGCCAGCTCCTCCAGCATCTCGGTAACAAGCTGGCGCTGGCGGTTGATTATTTTTTCAGAGAGATTTTTCACGGGGTCCTTCGCAGTTTTTTATTTTTTCGTTTTGAAAAGCGGGCATAATCCTAGCCCTTCTTCCCCAGAGAAGTAAAAAGGAGAGTGCATTAAAAAAAAGGATAGGATTATGGCCAAAGAACTCGGCTTTGTTTTGATTACACCGCATTCGCTTCGCAAATCACGCACGGGCGGCATCATCGGCCGCTTCAGCCGCATCGAAGGGCTGGAACTTGTGGCGTCGCGCATGTTCGGCCCCAGCCAGGAGCTGGTGGAGCGTTACGCCGAGCTGGTGCGCACGCATCCGCATGTCTCTCCCGACATCCAAACCGTCCTGTCCGACTACATCCTGCGCGCCTTCGGCCCCGAAGCCGACACCGGCCGTCCGCACCGCGTGATGATGCTGCTTTACGAGGGGGAGAACGCCATCCGCAAGATTCACGACACCGCCGGCGGCTTTGATGACGCGCAGGAATCGGCCGACACCGTCCGCGGAACCTACGGCGACTCGGTCCACGACAACGAGGGCAACCTGGTCTATTTTGAACCCGCGGTGCTGATCGGCCCGACGCTCGACTCCGCCAAACAGACGCTGAAGCTGTGGATGGAGTACGCCGATAGCGACGGAGGAGTCATCCGCAATCCGCTCAGCCTGCCCGATGATGACATGCAGAAAACGCTGGTGATCATCAAGCCGGACAACTTCCGTTTTCCGAGCTCGCGCCCCGGCAACATCATCGACCTGTTCTCGCGCTCCGGCCTGAGGCTGATCGGCGCCCAGGTGCACCGCATGAGCATGGCCGAGGCCATGGAGTTCTACGGCCCTGTTCAGAAAGTCCTGCGCGAGAAGCTGTGCGACAACACCACGGAAAAAGCCTGCGCCGCCCTGGAAGGGGAATTCGGCTTTCTGATGCCCGACAGCGTCCGGGAAGCGCTGTACAAAACGCTGGGCCCGTCCTACGGCGACCACCAGTTCTACCGGATCATGCAGTTTATGACCGGCCTGTGGCTCCCGGATGTTGCGGAGGACCAAATGGAAGAAGACGGAACCGTCCGCTGCCTGGTCCTGATTTATGCCGGCAAAGATGCGGTCAACAAAATCCGCACCATTCTCGGCCCGACCGACCCGAGCAAGGCCCAACCGGGATCCGTTCGCAAGGAGTACGGCAGCGACATTATGGTCAACGCCGCGCACGCCTCCGACTCGCCGGAAAACGCCCGGCGTGAAATGGGGATTTTGAAGCCCGAGCGCAACGCGCTTAAAAAATGGTTTGAACAGTATTATATGTAAGTTTCGGGCAGGATGCTCCGGAACGATAAAAGAAGGTGACACTCAGTACGGACGACGTCGTACGCATGGAGACAAATTATGTGGAAAAATGTTGAAGCAGCTCCCGCCGATGCCATTCTCGGCCTGACCGAAGCCTTTAAAAGCGACCCGCGCTTTGCCAAGGTCAACCTGGGAGTCGGGGTTTACAAAGATGAAGAGGGTCACACCCCGATTCTGCAGGCGGTCAAAAAGGCGGAAAAAATTCTGCTCGACACCGAGAACACCAAATCCTACATGCCGATCGCGGGGGAAGCCGCCTACGGAGCGGAAGTGCAGAAAATGATCTTCGGCAGCATATGCGAGCGCGCCGCAACGATCCACACGCCCGGCGGAACCGGAGCGCTGCGCGTCGCCGGCGAGCTGCTCAAAGCATTCAGTTCCGGCACGATCTGGGTGAGCAATCCCACCTGGGCCAACCACAAGAACATCTTCAGCGCGTCGGGCCTGACCATCAGGGACTACGCGTACTACAACTCGGAAACCAAAGCGCTCGATGAAGACGGTTTCTTCGCCGCGCTCGAAACCGTCCCGGCGGGCGACTGTGTACTGCTGCATGCCTGCTGCCACAACCCGACCGGCGTGGATCTCAGTTCCACCCAATGGGATCGTGTCGCCGCAATTGCCAGGGCCAACGGATGGACCGCGCTGCTGGACTTCGCCTATCAGGGCTTCAGCGAGAGCATCGAAGCCGACCGCGTCGGTGTGGAAGCCTTTCTCGCCTCCGGGACCGAATTCATGGTTGCCAGCTCGTTTTCGAAGAACTTCGGCCTCTACCGGGAACGCACCGGCGCGCTGACCGTGGTTGCCGCCGATGCCGAAGCGGCGGCGGTCGCCATGAGCCACCTGAAAGCCACCGCCCGCGTGATCTACTCCAACCCGCCCGCTCACGGCGGACAGATCATAACCACTATTCTTCAGAACGAAGAACTTTCCAGCCTTTGGAAAACCGAGCTCGACGCCATGCGCGACCGCATTGCGCAGGCCCGCGCCGCCCTGGCCGAAGGCCTGAGCGACCGCGGGGTTGAAATGGACTGCTCGTTTATAACCAAACAAAAAGGCATGTTTTCATTCAGCGGGCTTACCAAACAGCAGGTTGAATTTCTGAAAGAGGAAAAGGCGATCTACATTGTGGGATCCGGGCGCATTAATGTCGCCGGCTTGACGCCCGGCAATCTGGCCGGTGTCTGCGATGCGGTTGCCGAAGCCATGAGCCGGTAAACCGGGCCCGCGATGCGTCTCAGCACTGCATAAACGCGGTGCCGTGCCGGGAAATCCCACACCTTTACAGGTGTGGGATAATTGAAGCCGACTGTGCTCTGATTCATACAAACGGAAGCAGCCGCAGCGGGCGAAGCACCCAGTAGAGGCCGCGCTGCCGGCCGGAGAGGCGCCAGCGCCTGAAATCGGAGTCTCCCGGCGTCAACAGGCGGCGCAGGGTGTAGCAGGCAACCTCATTCGGACGCATCAGCTGCCGGTGAATCCGCCGCAGCGTCTTTGCCGGGACCGCCGGCGCTTCGCGCTCCTGCAGCGCCAGCACCTGCCCGGCCGCAGGGGGAAGCGCCCCGGGCTCCAGGCCGGGAAGCGGTCCGAAAATTTCCGAGGCGATCGCGCAACCGCAGTTGAGGGCATTTCGCGGGAAGGAGCCGGGAGCGGCCAGGGATGATGCATCGTGCAGGATGCCGGGATGACGCACCAGCAGCCCGGCAATATCAACCATCCACCCGAGACGCTCCCAGCCGTGCCAGGCGGCATGGGCACAGGCCAGCAGCAGATGCATCGCCGGAAGCGGACAGCAGATGTCAGCCTGCGCGAGCCTCAAGGGAGCCCATTGCCCTGAAGAAAAACGGGTCAACGGATCCGGCCACGGAAAGTGGGCCGGAAACATGCGATGATTGACCTCCACCATCACGCCGTCAGGGTTCCGAAACTCGAGCCCCCACCCGAAATGCCACAGATGATCGCGATGCGCGTCATCCACCGCCTTCACCTGATAGCCCAGCGCCGCCAGTCCGGAGGCCAGCGCCGGCAGGGAACTCTTTTCACAGCGGAAGTCGAGGTCGTCGTAGCACCGCAGGCCGTTTTGCGGCCAGGCCTGCTCGCTCAGGGCGGGGCCTTTGACCAGCCGCAGTCCCTCCACTGAACTCCTGAGCGCATCGTCAATCCGCGCCGCCTCGTCCGTCAGCCGGGCAGCGTGCAGGGCCTGCCCGTAAACGGCCCGCCTCCACGACTCCGGAATCTGTTCATCCACCCACAGCCCGAGCACCCGGTGCCGCCGGGCCAGCTCAAACGGGGGCGGCATCTGCGGCGAGGCGTCCAGGGGGCCGGCCAACCCGTGCAGACGGCGAAACGCCCGGTGAGCCTGTTGAAAGAATGCATTCATCATGCAGATTACAACTCAGAAAGGTCCAGGTCATCCTCTGTCACTCTCCAGTGCGCGAGGCGCACGCCGGTGTCCGGCAGGTGGCTCTGCAACCGGGTCCGGTCCTCCGCGCTCATTGCCCCGACCCAGACCAGCCGGTCGATTTTTTTCTGGCGGATGACAGAGGAAAGGTCCGCGGGGTTCCCCAGCACCTGAAACCCGGCGATATAGTGTCCGCGCAAGGCGACATCGCTCGAAACGACGCCGGCAATCACGGTGTCCTCTGCGGGTGCCTCGCCGGAGAAGCGGCGGCGGAAGTAGAGCGTCAGATCGTGGCCATTGCCCGCAATCAGTGTGCGGAAACGCCCTTTTGGATCAGCCGGGGACATCCGTCCCGGGCGATTCATCAGTTCCTGCACAATGCGGAAGAAGCCCCGGGTGCCGACCATGCAGGGAACGGCGAGACCAAACAGCATGATTTTATGGGCCAGCACCCCCCACGGCGAGGCATTCGGCGGCAGGCACAGCAGCCCGACCCCGCAGGAAAGAGCACCGCCCAGCATCCCGGCCATTCCCAGCGCGGCGAATTCGACCACCCCGGCCAGAGACCAGACCCGCGAACAGGAACGGAACGCCATCAGCAGCAGAAACGGAAGCAGCACATCGCCCGGCACCGCTTTGAGCCAGGCGGATTTCAGATTGATGTCGAGCGGTCCGCTCTGCAGTTCGACCAGCAGTGTGCTGATGAACCAGGCGGCATTGAGAATCAGCAGGTCGGAGGCAATATACAAGAGCAGCGACAGGTTGCGGCGGACGGGGCGCGTCAGGCCCCGCAGCACCACTTCGCCGGTATCGCGCAGCTCGATCCACGAGAGATGGCGCACCACGATGTAGGCGGTGACAACAAAAGCGATGCCGAGGATGCCGAGCGCTTTGTCGTGGAACACCGTGGTGAGAACGCCGATCAGCGCGAGCAGCGCCGTGGCGGCATACAGCAGCCAGGCGACCTGGTCATGGCGCCGGCCCTGCCCGAGCAGGCGGTGGTGGAGGTGTTCGGCGTCCCCCTGATCGATCGCGACCCGCTCGCCCGCCTCGTCGGCCCCGCACAGAACCCGGCGCATGGAGCGGCGCCAGACGGCGAGGACCGAATCGAACAGCGGCACGCCGACGGCCAGCATCGGCATGCCGATGGCCGCGACGGCCGGCCCCTTGGAGCTGGTGGAAATCGCCAGCGCCGCCAGGGTGAAGCCGAGAAAATGGCTGCCCGTATCGCCCAGGAAAACGGTGGCCGGATAAAAGTTGTAGCGCAGGAAACCGAGACAGGCCCCGGCCAGGCCCAGAAACAGAAGCACATCGCCGGGGGTCTGCCGGAACAGCAGGGAGACGCCGACGCCGAGCGCGGCAATCAGTGCAATCCCGGATGCGAGCCCGTCCACGCCGTCGATCAGGTTGAACGAATTCATGAGGGCGACAAACCAGAGGATGGTGCCGAAAAAGTCGGCCCACACGGGAAGGTTGAACCCCAGCACATTCTGCAGGCGGATGTTCAGAAAGTATGCGGCTGCGGCCAGCGCGGTCTGTCCTGACAGTTTAACGAGCGGTCTCAACCCGAACCGGTCATCGCACAGGCCCACCGCGAGCACGCCGACCGAAAGCGGGATGAAACGGAACCACCACTCGATGGAAATCTGTCCGGCAAAGGGTTGCCATGGAAGCAGGAAAACCACCGCGCAGGCGGCGTGAAATCCGATAAACACGGCGACGCCGCCGCCTACCGGGCGGGGTGCGCTGTGAATTTTCCGTCCGCCGGGGCGGTCGATCAGGCCCAGCCGGGGAGCCAGACGGCACCACAACGGCGTCACAGCCAGCACGACCAGCAGTCCGGCCGCGAACACCAGGGGATATTTGAGTATCGCTTCCAAGGGCATAAAGAGGATTGTACGCTACCATTGCCCCATGATCCTTTCAAAGCGCAAAACGGGCCGCGCCCTCCGGATTTTTACGAATTGGCTGTCACCTCTTCGTCGATTCCGGCAGATTGCTGACGGATTGGACTGCTTATGAACGCGCGCCCAGACTCAGAACAACCCGTACATCTGCTGTGGACCGGAGGCTGGGACTCCACCTTCCAGCTGCTGCGGCTGCTGCTGACAGACCGCCGTCCGGTGATCCCTTTCTATCTCATCGATCCCGAACGCCCGTCGACCGGCAAAGAACTCCAGACGATGAAGCGGATCAAGGAACGGCTCTTCAAGGACTACCCGCACACCCGGAAGCTGCTGCACCCGTCCCGGTATTTTGCCGCGGCGGACGTTGCCCCGGATGCAGAAATCGCTGCCGCCTTTGAGGCGGCCCGCGAGAAAAACCCGCTGGGCATTCAATACGACTGGCTGGCCCGCTTCTGCCGGCAAAACGGCATCCGGGACATGCAGCTGTGCGTTCATCGCGATGACCACGCCCGCATCACCTTCCAGCAGGGGCTTTCGGAACCGCGCCCCGCAGACGCGCTGTCGCGCTGGTTTTCTTTTCCGGTGGTCGAACTCAGCAAGCTGGACATGGCGGAGATTTCCACCCGGCAGGGCTGGGATCCGATCATGCATATGACCTGGTTCTGCCATACGCCGAAACACGGCAAAACACCGTGCGGGAAGTGCCCCCCCTGCCGGTATGCCATCAGGGAAGGGCTCGGCTGGCGGATTCCCGAACACGTCCGGGGGCCCGTTCCTGCGTGGAAACGATGTCTTCAACCGCTGAACTCTTTTAAAAACAGAGTCGCCACCAGACTGAAAGCCTCAGCCTGAGAACGGAACAATTATCAGTCGACTCAGAAAAAAACAGGGATGGATATTCCGGCTGAAGCGCCTGGCGGCCGACAGGGTTTATTACCCTGCCGCAAAAAGGGTTCGCCGGCATCTGGTCCGGCGTTCACGAATCCGCTTCGGGCGGCGCATTCCCGTTGCGATGATTACCGGAACCAAGGGGAAAACCACCACGGTCCGCATGCTGACGCACATTCTGACGGGTGCGGGACATCGCGCGGGCTGCACCTGTACGGACGGAGTGATCGTTGCCGGCGACTATGTGTGCCGGGGTGATCGTTCAGGCGCCAGAGGCGCTCATGAACTGCTGGGCCACAGGGATATCACCGCGGCGGTCCTGGAAACGGCACGGGGCGGGCTGCTGGAGAACGGTCTTTACCTGAAACAATGCGAGGTGGCCGCCCTGCTCAATGTGGGCCGAGAACAGATCGGTATCGATGGCATTGATACACTTGAGCAAATGACGGCCTTAAAACAGCGGGTGATCAATGCGGCAAAAGACGCGGTGGTTTTAAACGCCGATGATGAGCACTGCGCCCGGCTGATCGCCGATTATCCGGTTCATCGAGTCATGCTGTTTTCCCTGGCAGAGGAGACGGCGATTGTGAAGAAGCATATGGAGGCAGGCGGAATTGTATTCCGCCGGAGCCTCTCTCCGGACGGGGACTGCATTGTGCGCTGCGAAGGGGATTCGGCGGAGCCCCTTCTTCGGATTGCGGAGCTGCCGTCCTGCCGGAACGGATTGTTTCCGCAGAATATTGCGAACGCGATGGCCGCCGCAGCCCTGGCCGAGGGACTGTCCATTGCCCGGGAAGATATCCGGAAAGGACTAAGCACATTCGAAAACTCACTGGAAATGTCTCCCGGGCGGCTCAATTTCATCGAGGGCTATTCCCAAACCATCCTGCTCGACACCGCCGCACAGCCGCCCTCCTGCCGGCTTCTGGGAGAAAGCCTCAGGAACATCACGGTTTCCGGAAAGCGGATCTGCATGTTTTATACCGTCGGCAACCGGCCCGACTGGCACTATAAGGAGATGACGGAGGCCCTGGCGCCTCATTTTGATTATTTTATCTGCTACGAAGTGAAAACATACCGGCGGGGCCGGGCTCCGGGTGAGATATCGAACATGCTCAGGGTGTGCCTGATCGGCGAGGGCGTTTCGAAGGAGTGCATCGACACGGCTCAGGACGAGGAAGAGGCAACCCGCAAGCTGGCACACATCGCCCGCAAAGGGGATCTGGCGGTTCTTCTTGTGGCGGATACTCATCCGTACCTGCCGATATTCAGCAAGGCGTTCGCCCGTCACAGGGAATAGCGGCGGACCTTTTCGGGCTCCTGATGCAACCCCGGCTTGACGGACACGCAAAAAAAGGAAATAGGGTACAGGGATCATCGGATCGGAACAAAGGAACCCATAAAGAAAATGGCTGAACGCGTGAACATTCTATGGACCGGAGGCTGGGACTCCACCTTCCAGCTGCTTCAGCTGCTTTTGATCCGCAAAACAGAGGTGACCCCGTTCTACCTGATCGATGCGGAGCGCCCGTCGACCGGCAAAGAGCTCCAGACCATGAAGCGGATCAAGGAGCGCATCCTGAAAGACTACCCCCAGACCCGTGAACTCATCCAGCCCGGCCGGTTTTATGCCGTGGAGGACATTGCGCCGGACGCAGAAATCACTGCGGCCTTTGAGGCGATTTGCAAGGAACATCATCTGGGCATTCAATATGACTGGTTCGCCCGCTTCTGCAGGCAGCAGGGCCTCACGGACATGCAGATGGGCATACAGCACGGTGGCCGGATTCATCATCTTCTGAAACAGATGGTTTCCGCCGACGCAGATGGATTTCACATTCAGCCGGGGAATGAGGCAACCAACGAGCATACGCTCTTTCACCGGTTCAATTTTTCCATCATCGGCATGACCAAACTGCAAATGGCTGAATATGCGAAGGAGCAGGGATGGGAACCCATCATGCATATGACCTGGTTCTGCTTCACTCCGAAGCGGGACGGAACCCCCTGCGGGAACTGCAACCCCTGCCGATACGCCATTGAAGAGGGCATGGGCTGGCGGATCCCCGAACGAAAACCCCCGCCGCTGAACCGCCGAATCCTGCGTCGGATGAAAATCATTCTCAACAGAAGCTGAAACCTCTGCTACAACTGCGCCTATGAAATCACTGATCCTCAAAGAACTCCGCCACCACGGCCCCTTCACCCTGCTGGGTGCGTTCGGCAGCGTCGCGCTGATGATGCTCCTGCGCCGCTGGGCACCGGCCTTCCTGACCACCGACCGCGCCGCCGACCTGTTCGAGTTCACTCACCCGATGCATGTGGTGCTCAGCGCCATGGTGACCGCCGCGCTCTACCGCAATTACCGCGCGAAAACCAAACATTCCAAAGGCGGCACCCTGGCGGTGATCCTGATCGGCTACTTCGGCTCGATCGGCATCGCCACACTCAGCGACTGCCTGATCCCCTACTGGGCCGAACTGCTGCTCGGCATGGAACACGCGCATGCGCACCTCGGGATTGTGGAAATGCCGGTGATCATAAATTTCGCCGCGCTGTTCGGCATCGGCTTTGCCTACTGGTATCCGAAAACCCACTTTCCGCACACCGGGCACGTGCTGCTGAGCATGGCGGCCTCGCTCTTCCACATTCTGCGCACCCAGTCCGGCAGCTTCAGCATCCTCGAAGGAGTCGGGATCGGCCTGTTCCTGTTCATTGCCGTCTGGATCCCCTGCTGCCTGAGCGACATCGTCTTCCCGCTGCTCTTCATCAAAAAAGAAGACCTGCCCGACGACATCCACATTCACTGACCGCATCGCTGCCTGCTTTTTCCAGGCATTGGAAAAACAGAGACAGCGATTTCCAATCCCTGGAAAAAAATCTGCGCCGCCCTTCTATGGCTTCCAACCCCGGGAACACGTCTTCAGCCGCGCGCGGTTATAGCGCTGGGTAATCATGCAGGGGAAGTTGGCCGCGGTCGCGTAAGCGACCATGATCCAGCCGGCCCACGGCGGGTTCCACAGAAAAAAGAGCCAGCCGCACAGCCAGACCGCTCCGTGGCAGATCTCGGAGCGGCAGGTTTCGAGGTAATACTCGCGCAGATACTCCGGGTCGCGGCTCTCCAGCCGCCCCTTTTTAAATCCCCGTCTCAGGATGTCCGCCCCCTCGGGCAGCAGCCCCTTCCAGCGGCGCACGGCGAAAAGCGTTTCATAAATCCGTCCGCAGCGTTCCCACCGCCGCTCGCGGCAGATCCATCCGTCCGGCGGAAACAGCCGCAGCGGAAGCGCCGTGGCCAGCGCGGCCAGGCCCAGATGAAACACCGACCATGCGGCAATATTCACCAGCACCAGCATCCAGGGTGAAAACTCAATCCGCATAGGTTCTGCCCTTCCAGCTCTGTTTTTTCTGAAGCGCCGACTGGGCAAAGATGAAAAAAAAGAAACCCAGCGCCACCGGATAGCAAAGCGCGGTCAGCAGGCGGAACTGCCCGAGCTTGCGCAGCTGAATAAAGAGCAGTCCGGCGAACGCAGCATAGAGCGGGCCCCACCAGAGAAGCGAGGTTTCTGCGGCGGCGACCGGAAGCATGACGGCGGTTCCGGCGGCGGCGCCCAGCCAGAAAATGATGCCGGCCATTCGGACCGGCGGCGTGCGGGCCGCCCCGCTGGCGAAGGCTTTTTTCCAGCCCCTGGAAAGGTCGCGCAGCCCTCCGGGATACATGCGGATGCGGAGCACCCCCCGCCCGCCCAGGCCATGGACCGGAACTCCGGCCCGCCGGAACTCGGCGGCCAGATAGACATGTTCGAGCACCCGGCTCTTCACGGCGGCATGCCCGCCGGCCTTTTCGTAATCCGCCTTGGAGACCATCAGAAACGGGCCGAACAGTTCGCTCCCTGCGGTCATCACCCATACAAAAAAAGCAGAAAGCTGCTCGGCCGGTTTTTCCAGGGTTTGGAACGCGGCGATCGACAGCGCGCCGCCCCGCTCGGCAAAGGCGCGGCAAACCGCCGGCAGCCCGTCCGGCTCGAAGCGGGTGTCCGCGTCCATGAAAATCAGCGTGTCGTGCGCGGCGGCATCCGCCCCCTGCTGACAGGCCCAGGCCTTGCCGCGCCAGCCGGCGGGCAGCGGCGCGGAGGCGATCACCCGCGCGCCGGCGGCGCGCGCCAGTTCCGCGGTGCGGTCGGCCGAGCCGTCGTCCACCACAATAATTTCTTCGGGCGGCGGACTCTGGCCGCGGAGTGACCGGAGCAGGTGCGGCAGGCTGCCTTCCTCATCGCGCGCGGGAATGACGACGGAAACGGCGGCCCGCCCGCCGCCGGTTGCCGCCGCGCAGCGCGGAAGACTGCGCAACAGGAGCCACCCGGTCAGCAGTCCGGCGAGGCTCAGCAGCCGGATGGTCAGTTCCGGTCCCACGCCACGACCTTCCTGGCGACGTTCTGGCCGCAGAGGACCACCATCGGCATGCCGCCGCCCGGGTTGACGGAGCCGCCGGTGAAGAAAAGGTTTTCGTAGAGCGGGCTTTGCTTGGGCCCTTTAAAGGACAGGTTTTTCCAGCGGTTGGAGACCACGCCGTAGATGGAGCCGCCGTTGGAGTAATAGTTTTCCCGGATATCGAACGGCGTCCAGAGGTGCTCAAACACAATGTGACTGCGCAGGTCGGTCAGCCCCATGCGTTCGAGCTTGTCGAGGATGCGCTCCTTGAGCGCGAGGCAGTCTTCATGCGTATAGGGGTTCTTGTCGTTGAGATACGGAATGTGCGGCAGGATTTTCAGGCAGTCGCATCCCGGCGGCGCAACAGTCGGGTCGGTGCGCGAGGCGGCAACCAGATAAATCGTCGGGTCCTGCGGGATTTTCTTCTGCCGGAACACGCTGCGGAAATGCTCCTTTTGATCTCCCGAGAAGAAAAAGTTGTGATGGGCGAGCTGCTCGTATTTGCAGTCGAGGCCGAGATCGAGCACGAGGCCGGAACAGGCGGGCTCCAGCCGTTTTTCCAGGCGTTGGAAATAGTTGCCGGTTTCACCGAGCAGATCCCGATAGGCCGGAATGACTTCCATGTTGGACACCACGATATCCGCCGGGGCGGTGGTGCCGTCGGCGAACAGCAGCCCGCAGACCCGGCCGGGTGATTTTTCAATTCGCCGGACCTCGCGGTTGAGATACACGCGAATGCCGAGCTCGTCCATCAGCCGCCCGAGGCCGCGGGCAATGCTGTACATGCCGCCGTCCGCATACCACAGATCGTGCCGGAACTGGATGGTCGGCATGCAGCTCATGAACCCGGGCGCGTCGTAGGCCGACGAACCGACGTATTTGATGAAGAAATCGAACACATCGCGCAGGTGCGGTTCGCGAATGCGTTTGGCGACCGCGCCGTGCATGGAATGCCAGAAATCAAAATGCGCAAACTGCCACAGGCCGTAGAAGCGCTGGAAGTCGCGGACGGTGTCGAGCCCGGCCTCAAAATAGCCGGCATCGATCAGATCGTACTGCCGCGCGGCGTAGTCGAGAAAGGCGCGCACCTCGTTCGCCGATCCGGGCGCGACCCGCTCCGCCTCTGCAGCCATCTGATCGGGTTCGGGAAACAGATTGATCACCGAGCCGTCTTCAAAGAAGTTTCGCCAGTGGGGGCGGACGGTGCGCACGGCGATGTAGTCGGCCATTTTTTTTCCGGAGCGCGCAAAGAGCCGCTCAAACATGTGAGGCAGCGTCAAAATGGAGGGGCCGAGATCGAAGGTGTAGCCCTCGGCCTGCAGCTGGTTGAGCTTGCCGCCGATCTGCGCGTTTTTTTCGTACACATCAACTTCGTAGCCTTTTTGCCGCAGCGAAATCGCGGCGGAAATCCCGCCGAGTCCGGACCCGATCACCGCCACGCGTTTAGTCTGCTTTTCCACGACTGATCTCCTTGATGCCTTTTTGCGCCGGCGTATAGCCGGGATTGGCCCTCAGGGCCGCCTGATAACAGTTCCGCGCCGCGTCCACGTCGCCCTGTTCGCGGCTCAGATCGCCCAGCAGTCCGAGACATTCCGCATAGCCCCAGTCCGGTTCGTACTGCCCGCGCTCTGCGGTGCGTTCCGCTTCGAACAGCACCTGTGCCCGTTCGAGATAATCGCGCGCCTTGTCCGTGTTGCGAAAGAAATCCGGTGCGCCCTGATACCCGGCCCCGATCAGATAATGCACGCGCGGATTCTGCGGCCCGTGTTCGAGCGCGTCGCGCTGCAGCGAAAGAACGCGCGGCCCCATCCACAGCGCGGTCCAGGGATGAGCGGCAATGCGGAATCCGTAAACACACGAGAGCATCGCATGGCACTCCGCCTCCTGCGGCGAAGCATCGATCGCGGCTTTAAGCGTTTTTACGGCCGCCTCGCCGGCGGCCGCGGCCCGGTCGGGATCATACCCCTCCGATTCCGCGAGCCCGTAGTAGAGCACCAAATAGAATTCGGCAACGCCCTGCCAGTAGAGCGGCTCATATTGGCCGGGCTGCCGGGCGGCGGTCTCCTGCAGTTCGGCGCGGGCCGCCTCCATCGCGGCTCCGTTCCAGACGCGGGAGGCGGCCAGAAAGCGGTCGATCCCCGCCTGCAGTCCGGGCACCGTCTGCGCCGGAAGCGTTCCGGCCAGCATCCAAAACAAAATAAAGATGGAACAAACCTTTTGCATACTCGCTTGACGGCAGTCTAGACTTGCCCGAGCATTCCGCCAAGCCCGATGAGCAGCCAATTCCAGATTGATCGCATGAAGAATTTCTTCGCGGGAAACGCCGCGCGAAGCCCTGCCTTCCGCGCCGAACAGCTCCGCAAACTGGCCGCTGCGCTGGAGGCCGCAGAGCCGCAGCTGCACGCCGCGCTCCATGCCGACCTGCGCAAATCAGCGCTCGACGCCTACACCTCGGAGACCGGCTATGTGCAGAGCGAAATCCGCCACGCACTCAAAAACCTGCGCCGCTGGAGCCGCGTCCGGCGCGTCCCGGTTCCGGCCGGTGTCCGGCCCGCGCACGCGCGGGTGATTCCGGAGCCGAAGGGCGTTGTGCTGATCATCGGGCCGTGGAACTATCCCGTGCAGCTGGTGCTTTCGCCGCTGGTCGCCGCCATCGCCGCCGGCAACTGCGCCGTACTCAAGCCCTCCGAGCTGACGCCGCACACCTCCGCGGCGCTGCGCGAACTGATTGAAAAAACCTTCGATCCCGATACGGTCCGGCTCGTCGAAGGCGGGCGCGAAACCGCCGACATGCTGCTGGACCAGCCGTTCGACCACATTTTCTTCACCGGCGGAACGGAGATCGGCCGCAAGGTCGCCGCCGCCGCCGCGCAGCAGCTGATTCCGACCACGCTGGAGCTCGGCGGCAAAAACCCGGTCATCGTCTGCGACGACGCCGATTTTGAGATCGCCGCGCGGCGCATCGTGCGCGGACGCTTCATGAACGCCGGGCAGCTGTGCGTTGCGCCCGACCACGTCTGGGTGCCGCGCGAACAGCTGACCGCTTTTTTCCAAACCCTGGAAAAAAGCGTTGCGGCGTTTTACGGGGACGATCCGCAGCAGAGCCCCGACTTCGGGCGCATCGTCAACCGGCGCCACTTCGACCGGCTCGTCGCGCTCGCGCCCGGCTGCGTGCGCGATGCAGACGAACTTTACATCGCCCCGACCCTCCTCCCGGATCCGCCGCGCGCCAGCGCCGTCATGCAGGAGGAAATTTTCGGCCCGCTGCTGCCGGTGCTTGCGTACGACAGCGAACAGGAGGTGATCGACTTCTGCCGCGCCCGCCCCGCCCCGCTGGCGCTCTATCTGTTCACGGAGGACCGCGCCCGGCAGCAGCGGCTGATGAATGCCATCCCCTCCGGCGGCGTCTGCATCAACGACACCGTCAGCCAGCTGATCCCGAAAGAACTGCCCTTCGGCGGGCGGGGCGCCAGCGGATGGGGCGCCTCGCACGGCAAAGCGGGATTTGATGAATTCAGCCACCATCGCAGCGTGCTGACCCGCTCGACCCGCTTTGATTTCAAAGCCGTCTATCCGCCCTTAAACATTTCGCTGACCGCCATGAAGCGCGCCTACCGCTTCTTCGCAGGGGACTGATATTTTTGACCGGAAGAACCGGATCAACACGAACCCTTCCAAGATTTGGAAAGTTTTTACCGGATTCCTCCAAGGGTTGGAAGCGTGGGAGCAGAATTTTCCAGACATTGGAAAAATCGAGCAAGCCCCAATGCAGTTGGTTCCAACCCTTGGAAAACGGGGCTATTTGAGCAGGGAGCGGATGGCGGCGCGGACGCGGTCGGGGTCGAGCCGGGTGTTGCGGCAGGGGCCGTTGGTCTGAATGTTCAGCACCCCGAGAACCGGCGTCGGGAAGACCGCCAGCATGCCCTGCATCAGCTCTTTTTCGCAGGCGACGGCGATGACCGCCTTGACCTGAGGGTCGCGCACAAAGGCGAGCGCTTCGCGCCCGCCGGCCGCCATGCTGCACCGGATCCCAAATTCGTCGCGAATGGCCAGCAGATCGGTGACGTTGCACTGCCCGCAGGCGTTGCAGTCGTCGATGGTTTCGCCCAGTGTCTGTGCACAGCCGGTCTTCTGCAGGCAGCGCGGAACGAGCAGCAGCAGGTTTTCCGGCGCCACCCTGATCCGGCGCAGGCGGGTCATCAGATTGTTTAAACTCACAAAAAGTCGGCTGAACATGCCCGCATGCTAACCGACATGAGCTTAAAAAGAGACTTCTTTTTTATCCAAATGCGACGTAAAGTCGCTCCATCAAGCGGGAGTTTATATATGACCAGCAAGCATATCATCGTGGCCGGGGCCGGGCCGGGCGGGCTGACCGCCGCCATGATCCTGGCCAAACGCGGGTTCCGGGTTTCGGTGTTCGAGGCGCAGGAGCGGGTCGGCGGCCGCAACGGAGCTTTCCGGCTCGGCCCCTACACCTTTGATATCGGCCCGACCTTTCTGATGCTCAAACCGATTCTCGACGAGGTCTTTGAAGAAGCCGGCGCGGCCTGCGACGACTTAATGGACATGCGCGAACTCAAACCGATGTACCGCCTTCAGTTTCAGGACAAGCTGATCGAGCCGGTCAACGATCTTGAAAAAATGCAGGCCGAAATCGCCCGCGTCTTCCCCGGCATGGACGGGGCCTACGCCGCTTTTTTCGAGCGCGAGAAAAAGCGCTTCGACGCGCTCTATCCCTGCCTGCAGAAGTCGTACCACACCTGGCGCTCGTTTCTCTCCCCGCACCTGATCAAGGCGGTGCCGCACCTGGCGCTCGGCAAAAGCCTCTACGACATCATGGTGAAAAATTTCCGCGAGCAGGAGCTGGCGCTCTCGTTCACCTTCCAGGCGAAGTATCTCGGGATGTCGCCGTGGGAATGCCCCGGCATGTTCGCCATCATCCCCTACATTGAACACGCCTTCGGCATCTACCATCCGATCGGCGGGCTAAGCCGCATCTCGGACACCATGGCGGACACCGCCCGCGCCAACGGAGCGGAGATTCACCTCGGCAAGCCGGTCAAACAGATCCTCGTCCGCGACGGCGCGGCCTGCGGCGTGGAGCTCGAAAACGGCGAGAAAATTGAAGGCGACGAGGTGATCATCAACGCCGACTTCGCCTACGCGGCCTCGACCCTCTTTGAGCCGGGCGTGCTGAAGAAATACAGCCCGGCCAGGCTGGAGAAGAAAAAGTTCTCCTGCTCGACCTTCATGCTCTACCTGGGGCTCGACAAGCAGTACGACCTGCCGCACCACACCATTTTCTTTGCCGAGGACTACCGCAAAAACGTCGATGACATCTTCCACCTGCGCGAGCCGGGCCGCGACCTGTCGGTCTATGTCCGCAACGCATCCGTCACCGACCCGACCCTCGCACCCGAAGGCCACTCCGCGGTCTACGTGCTGGTGCCCATGCCCAACCTGCGCAGCGGCACCGACTGGGAACAGAAGCGGAGCGCCTTTCGCAACACCGTGCTCGACATCATGGAGCAGCGCGGCGGCATGACGGATCTGCGCGGGCACATCGTTGAAGAAAAGGTGATGACGCCCGCCGACTGGCGCGACGAGCTGAATGTGTATGACGGCGCCACCTTCAATCTCGCCCACAGCTGGGATCAGATGATTCACCTGCGCCCGCGCAACAAGTTTGAGGAGGTGGACCACTGCTACCTGACCGGCGGCGGCACCCACCCGGGCAGCGGGCTGCCCACCATCTACGAATCCGGCCGCATCGCCGCCAATCTGATCTCACGGCACCACGGCGTGGACTTCACCTCCGCCAACCGGCTGGCCTGAGTCGCGGCATCCGCCCGGCAGCCGGCAAACGATCCGCAGATCGTGCCGGAACTATTTACAGCAGCGGAAGCCCGGCTTGCCGGCAGGAACCCGGCACTCGGGAGCGCGCTTGAATTTCGCGCGGTAAAGGAGCTTCCAGACCATCCAGAGCGCTTCGAAAATGATTTTCCTGCTCATTTTGGAGGTGCCGGACTGGCGCTCTTCAAACACAATCGGCACCTCGACCGTCTTGCAGCCGATGCGCCAGGCCTGATGGTTCAGCTCAACCTGGAAGGAATAGCCGTTTGAAATGATCTCATCGAGATTGATCGCCTCCAGCACACAGCGACGGAAACATTTGAATCCGCCGGTCGGATCGGTCAGCGGCAGCCCGGTGATCAGCTTCACATAAATGCCGGCGCCGCGGCTGAGGATCAGGCGGTGCAGCGGCCAGTTGATAACGCGAATGCCGCCGATATAGCGCGATCCGATCACCAGCCCGGCGGTTTCGGCCGCCGCCCGCATGGCCGGAATGTCCTTCGGATTGTGGGAAAAATCCGCATCCATTTCGAAAATAAATTCGTAGTCGCGTTCGAGCGCCCATTTAAACCCGGCAATATAGGCGCGGCCCAGCCCGTTTTTTTCCATGCGGTGCAGCACGTGAATTCGGTCGCTGCCCTGAACCAGGTTATCGATCAGCCGACCCGTCCCGTCGGGGGAATTATCATCGACAAACAGGATGTCCACATCGGGCGAGGTATCCAGCACCGCCTGCGCAATCGGCTCGACGTTCTGGCACTCGTTGTAGGTCGGGATGATGATGACTGTGTTATTCATTCGCGCAACCTTACTTGATAAGAGAGGCAGGCACAAGCCGCAGGCGTCATAAAAGAAGGGGCGGATGCGCTCATCTGATCGCGGACACAAAAAAGCCGCCATTCGGCGGCTTTTTATGGTCGGGGAGACAGGATTGTTTCACCCCTTCGGGGGCCGTCGCAATAACGCCGGCCTCGCTCGCCTGCTCGCGTCAAACCTGCTTCGCAGGTTCTCATCACTGCTCCCGGACACAAAAAAAGCCGCCTTTCGGCAGCTTTTTATGGTCGGGGAGACAGGATTCGAACCTGCGACCTATTGCTCCCAAAGCAACCGCGCTACCAGACTGCGCTACTCCCCGCCTCAAAGCCGAACACTATTTGGAAAGCGGCTCGAAAACGCAACTGAAATATTGCACAGCCTTTTTTCCATGCCGGGAATTGATCGCATCGAGGCGCATATTTGTTTTTCCAAATATTGGAAAGCCGCTATTCTAACCGGCGAATGGAGGACTTGTTATGAGTGAAAAAACAAAACACGGACTGAAGGAGCTGCAAAACGAGCTGAAGCAGATCAATTCCGAGGATCCCAAACTGCAGAAACTGGCCGGAGACATCGACGCCGCCCTCGAGCAGCCCGGAGACGTGCCCCATGCACTGGTTCACTCCCTGCAGCACACAGCCGAAGAATTTGAAGTGAATCACCCGCAGCTCACCGCAATCATCAACAACATCATGAACTCGCTGAGCGGCCTGGGCATATAGAGCACGCATGACGATCCACCCAAAACCTCAAAGAAACCCAAAGGATCAAATGTCGGAATCGAACATCCGAATAACGAAACACCCCAAGACCCGGGGAAATGAGCAGGAGCAGCAGTCCGCTCTCCGTGCCGCGTGCTTCGTGCTTCCTTCGTTTCTGGGCATTTTGGATTTCGGACCTCCTTCCTGCCCGGGTCTTTCGGGCGTCGAGCCATCCCTGGCGTTTATCTCCCCCGGCGGCAGCGAATTCCTGCTGATCATGCTGGTGCTGATTCTGCTTTTCGGCGCCAAGGATGCTCCGCGGATCTTTCGAACCATTCAAACCACACTCGATAAGATCCAGCGCGCCGCCGCCAGCTTCCGTTATAAAATCATGTACAGCGATCTGCATCAGGGAACCGCCGGCGAAGAGCCCTATGATGTCGAGTCCGCCGTTCCCGACGACGAGGACGACCTCCACTGGGTTGACGACGCCGAACCGGAGCCGGAGGAACAGACTGCCGAGAATCCGGAAGACGAAACCGAAGACGCTGAATCGAAAACATGAAAAACCCTTTTCACAAGCTCAGAGAAAAACTGAACAGCGAAGACCGGGAGCAGCCGTTTCTCGAACATCTTGAGGCGTTTCGGCAGATGCTGTTCCGCTGCCTGATCGCCGTCACGGTCTGCACGCTGGTGTGCATCCCGCTCTCTCGGCCGCTGCTCAACTGGCTGCAGGCCCCGCTGCTGGAAACAGCCGCAGCGCGCGAGGCCACCTTTGAGCTGATCACCACATCGCCGGTCGAAGGGTTTCTGCAGGTAGTCAAGGTGATTTTCGCGGCGGGCATCCTGATCAGCCTGCCGCTGCTGATTTTTTTCATCGCTCAGTTTGTGCTGCCGGGGCTCAAGCCCAAGGAGCGCAAGATGCTGGCGATCGGCGGCGTGTTCGGGGCGCTGCTTTTTGCGGGCGGGGTGAGCCTGTGCTATTTCATCTCGCTGCCGGTGGCCGTCAACATCATGTTTTATTTCAACGACTATTTGGGCACGGTCGCCAACTGGAAGATCGAGAAATACCTCGGCTTTGTCCTGCACCTGCTGATCGGCTTCGGCCTCGCCTTCGAGCTGCCGCTGATCCTGATTCTGCTCGGCCGCATGGGGCTGGTGACGCCGAAGCAGCTGCGCGAATACCGCCGTCACGTCTTCATCGGCATCCTGGTGCTGGCGATGCTGCTGACCCCGCCGGACATCATCACCCAGCTGCAGATGGCGATTCCCTTGTATCTTCTCTATGAATGCTGTATAGGAATACTGCGCCTGTTTGAACGGCGCGAAAAAGAAAAAGGACCCGACGAATGAATACACTCGCATTGATCCCCGGCATGCAGGGTGCCCCCGAAATTCTGCTGATCGTTTTTGTTATCATCCTTCTGTTCGGCGGCAAAAAGCTGCCCGAACTGGCCCGTTCGCTGGGCAGAAGCCTCAACGAGTTCAAGCGCGGCCAAACCGAAAGCCTGCCGGAGAAGAAAGAAGAAAAGCCGGCTGAACCCGCCGAGGACGACGACCAGACGGAGGAATCCAAGGCGAAAAAGACCCGATCCGACGCATAGATTCACACACGATTTCACGGTCTGGAAAAAGAAAGGCCGCCGGGCGGATGCCGGGCGGCTTTTTCTTTTGCGGCGCGCAGTCTGCAACGGCCTATTTGTATTCCTCGGGGTTGATGCCGAGCTTCTGGATGCGGTAGTTGATGATGCGCTGAGTGGTGTTGAGGTAGCGCGCGCAGGCCGCCGCATTACCGCGGTGCTTTTTGAGCGCATCGGTGATGATCTCTTTTTCGTAGCTCTCGACCATGGTCTTGAGGTCCGCGCCGTCGCGGGGGAAGATGGAGGTCTGCGTCTCATCGCTGGTCTGCAGCGAGGGCGGCAGGTTGTAGCCGTGAATGACATCGTCGGCGGCGGTGAGCACCGCGCGCTCCACACAGTTTTCGAGTTCGCGCACATTGCCCGGCCAGTGATAGGCCATCATCATATTGATCGCGGAGGTCGAAATGCGTTTGATGTTTTTCCCGTACATCGTGCTGTATTTCTGGAGGAAGTGATCCACCAGCAGCATGATGTCGCTGCGGCGTTCGCGCAGCGGCGGCAGGATGATCGGGAACACATTCAATCGGTAGTAGAGGTCTTCACGAAAGCCCCCCTTCTCGATCTCCTTCTCCAGGTTCCGGCTGGTCGCCGCCAGCACCCGCACATTGACCGACACCCCGTCGTTGCTGCCGACCCGCTCAAAGGTGCGCTCCTGCAGCACCCGCAGCAGACGCACCTGAACCGCCGGCGAAATATCACCGATCTCATCCAGAAAGATCGTGCCGCCGTTGGCCATTTCAAACCGGCCCTTGCGCTGCTGGGTCGCGCCGGTGAAGGCCCCCTTCTCATGCCCGAACAGCTCGCTTTCGATCAGATTTTCGGGCAGCGCCGCGCAGTTGACGCTCACGAAGGCATTGTTGCGGCGTTCGCCGCCGTAGTGGATGGCGCGGGCCACCAGCTCCTTGCCGGTTCCGCTCTCGCCCCGGACCAGCACGGTTGCCGTGCTGTCGGCCACCTGAACAATCTGCTCGTAGACCGAGCGCATGGAGCTGCAGTTTCCGATGATGTTGTGCATGCGGTAGCGGTCGCCCAGCTGGCGGCGCAGCCGTTCGTTCTCCGAAATCAGGCTGGAGCGCTCTTCGATGGCCTCCCGGATTCCGGCCACCGCCTCCGCCAGAATATTGGCCACCAGCTCAAGAAACCGCTGGTAGTTGCGCAGCTCGTCTTCATCGGTGGTGATCGTCAGGTCAATGCTCATGGTGCCGATGATGTTCTTCTGATGAACAATCGGAACACAGATGAATGCCGTCTGCTTGTCCGTGCGCGACTGCGTCCGGTTCAAAAAGCGGGGATCTTTCGAAATATCGGGAATGAGGGCGGACTGGCCGGTCTTGGCCACATAACCGGTCACCCCTTCCCCCTCTTTGTATTTTCCGCGGACTTCCTCCTGCGGGGTCAGCCCCCGGGACGCCTCAATGATAAACTCATCGGTGTCCGGCTTGCGCAGCGTCAGCGTCCCGCGCGCGGCTCCGAGCTCGGTTTCCATGATATCGAGCACCTCGACCATCAGCTCGGAGACCGTATGCGGACGGGTCATCGCCACCTGGGAAATCTGATAGAGGATCTCGATCTCTTTTTCGCTTTGCGTCATAGCACCACCTCAATAAATTCAAAATTGTATGCCTGTTCCGGCAAAAAACAAATTTGTACTTCATGGGGAGATCTGTAGCAAGCAGTATCTTGCTCAAAACCCGAAAACCCACACGCGGATCGGCCGGAAAAACGCCATAAGCCATTCATTTCAAACGGCTTAAACATCAGCGCGCCGCGACGAGCCTCTTTTCCCGCAGAAATTTAATTTTCCGACAGAAAATTGTCTTCGTACAGGTCCTCAAAGCGGGTTTTGTGGGCGGCCTCTTCGCGGGCCAGCTGGCTGAACAGCTCTGCGAGCAGCGGGTCGCCGACCGCCGCGGCCAGCTGGGTGTAGAGTGCGCTGGCCGCCTGTTCGCGCTTCATCGCCAGCACCAGCGCATCCTGAAAGCTCATCTCCGGCGCCGGCTCCACATCCACCAGATAGTCGGCAATTTTCAAATCCGTTGCCTTTTCACGGATCGGCAGGTAGGCGGTCCCCTCTTTGATTCCCTCCAGCTTCTGCTTGTGGCCCGCCTCCACCTTGGCAAACGAGGTGAACAGCGCCTGCATCCCGGCATCCGTCGCTCTCGATGCGAGGCCGTGATAAAGATCAAACGCCTCTTCTTCGCGGGCAATCGCAAAATCGAGCACCGCATCAACTGATTCGAATTTTCCCATGGTCACTCCTCCTCTTCCTCTTAATCGTAATCATAATCTTACTCACAATCTTAATCTATCTCCAGATGCAGGAATATGATTAAGAGTAAGATTACGATTATGAGTTTCTGTTTAATGTCGCTACAGAGTCCGTTTTTAGTGTTAAGGCGCCAACGGGACAGAACTCGGCCAGTTTCGGCAGCTGCTCGTCGTCGATCAGCACCATGGCGCGGTCGAGCGCCGGCTTGACGCGCGCCTCGAAGCCGCGGCCGGCAAAGCCCATGCAGGGGCTGTTGAGAAGCTCGTCGCAGGCGCGCACGCAGCTGCCGCACTGGATGCACTTGTGCTCTTCATACACCAGAACCGGATGCGAGTCGTCGCGGCGGTAGGCGCGGCGGTCCCCGTTAAAACGGGACGGCTCGACATCAAAGGCCGTGGCGTACTCGCGCAGGGCGCACTCGTGCGCGTCGCGGCAGCCGCACTCCATGCAGCGCGCGGCCTCGGCGCGCGCCTGCTCCTCCGTAAAGCCGGTCTCGACCTCGTCAAAGGTTTTGGCGCGCACCTTCGGATCGAGGTGCGGCATGGGGGTGCGGGCTGATGTTTCAAACGGCTCGGTGACCGCCTCGTCAATTTCATCGAGCTCGCCCATCGAATGGTTGTAGCCCGCCGGATCGCCGACCACCGGATCGCCGGTCAGGAACTGCTTGATCGCAAAGGCGGCGCGGCGGCCCGCGGCCACCGCATTCACCGCAATGTCCGCGCCGGTCACGCAGTCGCCGCCGGCAAAAACGCCGGCAACAGAAGTCCGCCCGGTCTGTTCGTCGGCCTGGATCGAGCGCCAGTCGGTCAGCTCCAGACTGGGCGCCATCGAGGCATCGACGTTCTGGCCGATGGCGGCGATGATATCGTCCACATCCGTCGTGTACTCCGACCCATCGACCGGCACCGGACGGCGGCGGCCCGACGCGTCCGGCTCGCCCAGCTCCATGCGCACGCAGGTCAGCGCCAGCCGCCCTCCGGCCGGCTCGATCTTCACCGGCGCGGCCAGCGTTTCAAGGATCACGCCCTCGTCGAGTGCGGCGTCGATCTCTTCGTCCCAGGCGGGCATCTGTTCGCGGGCGCGGCGGTAGAGAATGGACACCTCATCCGCGCCGAGGCGCAGCGCGGTGCGCGCGGCGTCGATGGCGGTGTTGCCGCCGCCGACCACCACCACGCGCTTTCCGATCGGCAGGGTTTCGTCGCGCGACACCTTGCCGAGAAACTCAATGCCGCTCTGCACGCCGGGCAGCTCCTCGCCGGGCGTGCGCATAGATGACGCCTTCTGCGCGCCGATGCCGAGGAAAACCGCGTCGAACTCTTCGCGGAGCTGGTCGAGAGTGATATCCGTGCCGAGTTTCGTGTTGAAACGAAATTCCGCACCGAGCTGTTTAATGGTTTCAACCTCGCCGTCGATCACATCGCGCGGCAGGCGGTAGGACGGAATGCCGTAGCGGATCATGCCGCCCGGATTTTCGTGGGCATCAAATACCGTGCAGTCGACTCCGAACTGCTGCAGGAAAAAGGCGGCGGACAAGCCGGCGGGTCCAGCGCCAACCACCGCAACGCGTTTTCCAATGCTTGGAACTTTTTTAAGCGACACCTCCACCTGATCTGCCGGAAAACGCTTCAACTGGCAAATCGCAATCGGCTCCTCGACGAGCTGGCGGCGGCAGGCGGTTTCGCAGGGTCGGGTGCAGACGCGACCGAGGCAGCCCGCCAGCGGCATGTTGTTCATAATCAGCTCGAGCGCTGCCGCATCATCGCCATTGGCGATGTGGCTGATAAAGCCGGGGATATCGATGCCCGCCGGGCAGGTCGTCATGCAGGGACCGAGGCAGTCTCCGGTATGGTCGGACAGCAGCAGCTCCACGCACACCGTGCGGGCTTTTTTCACCCGCTCGTTTTCGGTGTTCACCACCATGCCCTCCGTGACGGCGGTCGAGCACGACGGCACCAGCGTGCGGCGGCCCTCCACCTCGACCGCGCACACAAAGCACGATGCGAACGGCTCCAGCTTTTCGTTGTGGCAAAACGTCGGAATAAAATATCCCGCCGCCCTGGCCGCATCGAGAATCGTCGAGCCCGGCTCTGCTGAAGCCGGGTGTCCGTTTAAAATAAAATTCACTGTGCTCATAGAACTCTCTTAATCTTACTCTTAATCGTAATCGTAATCGTAATCGTAATCGTAATCTTATTCTTAATCTTATTCTTAATCCTAATCTTACTCTCCCGCTGCCCGGCACTCCGCGCCCTCCTCATAGACTCGATCCGAGCTGTTGCTCTTAATCAACCCGACCAGCATGGCAACAATTGGAGCCAGGATTTCTTTTCCTTCGACACAGGTTTCCGGCGCAATGATCTTCTTCGCCTGCAGCACATCCAAACAGGATGCAGACTCCAATGCGGATCCCCGGGAAATATCAAAAAACCGGCAACGGTCCGCAGGAGTAAACTTTCCGTTCCCTTCAGCAATATTCAGTGGAATTGAAGTGCTTGCCCGGTCCAACTGATTGTGGGCGGCCAGACTCTTCGGCACCGATTCCAGAAGATCAGAAACCCATGCGACAAAACGAATGGCCTCCTGATAAACATTCAGTTTTTCATGGTCAAAATAGGTTTTCATTTCCCCCTCCTCTCACTCTCAATCCTAATCCTAATCTTACTCTTACTCTTACTCTCAATCTTAATCTTAATCTTAATCCTAATCTCTCCCTCCCCAGCAGAAGATTAGGATTAAGAGAACGATTAAGATTATGAACTATGTCACTGCGACTGCGTCGAATTTGCAGACGTCGCGGCAGACGCCGCAGCGGACGCAGGTGTCCTGGTCGATCACGTGCAGTCCCTTGCGCTCGCCGGTGATGGCGTTGACCGGGCACTGGCGGGCGCAAACGGTGCAGCCGGTGCAGGCATCGGTGATTTCAAACCCGCACAGGTTGACGCATTTGCCGGCGCGGCATTTTTTGTCGCTGATGTGCTCTTCGTACTCGTGGCGGAAGTAGCGCAGCGTAGTCAGCACCGGATTGGGCGCAGTCTGGCCCAGCCCGCACAGGCTGGTGTCCTTGATCTGCACCGCCAGCTCTTCGAGCAGCGGGATGTCTTCCGGTACGCCGTGGCCGTCGCAGATGCGCGTCAGGATTTCAAGCATGCGCTTGGTGCCGACACGGCAGAAGGTGCACTTGCCGCATGATTCAAGCCGGGTAAAGTCGAGGAAGTAGCGGGCGACATCCACCATGCAGGTGGTTTCGTCGAGAATGATCATTCCGCCGGACCCCATGATGGCGCCGGTTTTGGTGACTTCGTCGTAGTCGATGCGGGTGTCGAACAGCTCCGCCGGAACGCAGCCGCCGGACGGGCCGCCCATCTGGGCGGCCTTCACCTTGCGCGAGGTGCCGGTGCCGCCGCCGATCTCTTCGATGATCTCGCGCAGCGTAATGCCCATCGGCACTTCAACCAGTCCGCCGTGTTTGATTTTACCGGCCAGCGCAAACACCTTGGTTCCCTTGGATTTTTCGGTGCCGATCGCGGCGTAGGCCTGCGCGCCGTTGCGGATGATCCACGGCACGCTGGCCAGCGTTTCGACATTGTTGATGGTGGTCGGCTTGCCGAACAGGCCGGACTGCGCCGGGAACGGCGGGCGCAGGCGCGGCATGCCGCGCTGCCCCTCGATCGAGGCCATCAGCGCAGTTTCTTCTCCGCAGACGAACGCGCCGGCCCCCTCTTTGATGTGCAGGTGCAGGCAGAAACCGGTGCCGAGAATGTTTTCGCCGAGATACCCCTTCTCTTCCGCCTGTGCGATGGCGATCTTCAGGCGGGCAATGGCGAGCGGGTATTCGGCGCGGCAGTAGATATAGCCTTCGTTGGCCCCGGTGGCGAAGGCCTGAACGGCCATTCCCTCGAGCACCGCGTGCGGGTCGCTTTCCAGAACCGTGCGGTCCATGAACGCGCCGGGATCGCCCTCGTCCGCGTTGCAGACGACATATTTTTTATCGTTTTTCTCAGCCAGTGCGAATTTCCACTTGAGGCCGGTCGGGAACCCCGCGCCGCCGCGGCCGCGCAGGCCGGAGGCGATCATCGTTTCGATCACTGCGGCGGGCGCTCCTTTCAGCACGGACGCGAGCGCTTTGTAGCCGTCACTCGCCAGATAGTCATCCAGGCTCTCGGGATTGGTATGCCCGCTGTTGCGCAGCACGATGCGCCGCTGGCGGTCGAGGCGGGCATCCAGGTCGGCCGCCCAGCCGGCCACGGGCGTCCCGCCCTGCAGATGTTCCTTCACAATTTTTCCAAGCTTTGGAAGATTCACCCCTTCGTAAAGCGTTTCGGTGCCGTCGGCGGCGGTGACGCGCAGCTGGGGCTCGGCGTGGCACATGCCGAGGCAGCCCATAATCGAGAGCTCCGCGTCGATCGCGCCGTCGGCGATCTGCTTTTCCAATGCCTGGAAAACATCGCGCGCGCCGGCGGCAATGTTGCACGTGCTCATTCCAACGGAGATTTTTAATTTATCCATAACTCTATCTCTTAATCGTAATCATACTCTTAATCTTAATCTTACTCTTACTCTCAATCTTAATCTTAATCTGAATATGGAGATCAGGATTATGAGCAAGATTATGATTATGAGGGGTCATTGGCCTCCAGATCATCAATCAGTTTGGCGGCGCTTTTGCGGTCGAGGCCGCCGTAGATATTGTCACCAACCGCAACGACGGGAGCCAGCGAGCAGCATCCGAGGCAGGCGACGGACGAGAGCGTGTATTTGCCGTCCTCGGTGGTTTCGCCGTCCTTGACGCCGAGCCGCGTTTCGAGCGCCTCGGTGATGCCTTTGGCGCCGGCAACATGGCAGGCCGTTCCATGGCAGACCTTGATGATGGTTTCGCCGACCGGCGTCATCCGGAACTGGGAGTAGAAGGTGGCGACGCCATACAGCTTTGTTTCCGTCATCTCCGTTTTTGTCGCGATGTGTTCGATCGCCTCGATCGGAATATAGCGGAATTCCGTCTGCACGGCCTGCAGCAGCGGAATGGCCATCTCCGGCCCCGTCCCGATGCGGGCAATCATCTCATCAATTTTCTCTTTCATCTCACATGCACAGCTCATGATTGCTTTCCAATAGTTAATCAACCGACATTCCACCATACCCCCGCCCGCCGGAATTAAAATCATTTTTCTCAGCGTGCGGGCTGCATTCGGGGACATTAAAAAGCCGCTTTTTCCAGGGTTTGGAAAAAACGGCCGGCAGAGTTCCAAGGTCTGGAAACTTACAGGCCCGGGCCGGAGATGTAGCTCTGCAGGTTTTTGATTTCGAAATCCTTTTCGTCGATCAGGTATTTGACAATGTCCCCCATGGAAATGATTCCGACCACTTTGTCGCCTTCAAGCACCGGCAGGTGGCGGATTCGTTTTTCGGTCATGGTGCTCATGCAGTTTTCGAGCACTTCGTCCGGCGTCACCGTCGAGAGGCCGGTGGACATGATGTCCTTGACTGTCGCACCCTGCCCGCACTTGTTCTGCAGGTAGACTTTCCGGATAAAGTCGCGCTCGGAAACAATTCCGACCAGCCGGCCGCCCTCCATGACCAGCGCGGTGCCGGCAGAACGTTGAGCCATTTTTTCAATGGTGTCAAAAACCGCGGCATCCGGTGAGACAGAGAGGATTTCTTTTCCTTTTTTCTCGAGCACTTTACTGACTGTGGACATAGACTTCCCTTTCGACTTGTTGTTAAACCTGTTGGCAGTATACGAGATAAAATCCGGGGCGGCAAGTCTGTGTATAAGCTTAGACAACATCTCATTTTCCTCTCCGCACACTTGATTGAGCGGCCCAAAATGCGACAATGCCTTCCATGCATGAGCTCTCTCTAGCCTGCAGCCTCGTGGAAGCCGCTGAAAAGGTGCTCGACGCGGAGCATGCCGTCCGCGCCCTGCGCGTCACCGTGGGCATCGGCACACTGGCGGGAATCGAGATCGACGCATTTGAGTTTGCCTTCCCGCTGGCGGCCCGGGGCACCCGGCTGGAAAACGCGGAACTGGTGATCGAGGTTCTTCCGGTCCGGGTGCGGTGCCGGGAGTGCGCGAAGGAGTCGTCCCCTGAGTTCCCGCACTGCGTCTGCGCGTTCTGCGAATCGGACCATGTTGAGCTGCTGGGGGGACGGGAATTGAACATCCAATCCATGGAGGTCGAATAATGTGCACTGAATGCGGATGCGGCGAAGCCAACGAACATCATCATCACCATCATCATCATCATGAGCACGGCCCCGCGCACCCGCGGGAGCATGCCCCGCGGGTGGTCGAGGTGCAGCAGAATGTACTGGCGCACAACAACCATATCGCCCTGCACAACCGCGAGGTGCTCGCCGCTCGCCATGTGATGGCCATCAACCTGATTTCCTCGCCCGGCTCCGGGAAAACCCTGCTGCTCGAAAAAACGCTGGAGGCGCTGAACGGGCACATCAAGTGCGCGGTGATTACCGGCGACCTGCAGACGGATCATGACGCCCGCCGTCTTGCGAACAAAGGCGCAAGGATTTTCCAGATCGAAACCCGAACCTCGTGCCACCTCAACGCAGAACAGGTGGCCGCGGCGCTGCCCGAGGTGCTGGAAGAAGGGACGCAGCTTTTGTTTATCGAAAACGTCGGCAATATGGTCTGCCCGACCGCCTTCGACCTCGGCGAGCATTTCAAGGTCGCCCTGCTCTCCACCCCGGAAGGCGAGGACAAGCCGGAAAAATATCCGGTGCTGTTCGCGACCGCCAAACTGGCGCTGCTGACAAAGATGGATCTGGCCGGACCGCTCGGCTGGGACCTGACAGCCTGCCGGCGCTCCATCCAGCGCGTGCATCCCGGCATGATGACGCTGAAGCTCAGCGCCAAGACCGGCGCCGGCATGGATGCGTGGATCGACTACCTTTCCTCGCTGGTATAAACAAAAAAGCCGTTCCGGCTTCCCGGAACGACGGTCTGCGGCCGGATCAGGCCGGAGGCTGCAGCACCCCGGCCTGGATGAGAACCTCTAGCAGCTTCTGTTTGAGCTCATCGCCCATGGAACACAGCGGCAAACGGTACACTTCCTCTATTTTCCCCATCATCGCCAGCGCGGCTTTGACCGGAATCGGGTTGGTGTCGATAAACATCGCATCAAACAGCTTCAGGTATCGGTCGTGCAGGATCTGCGCGGCATCCCACTTTTTGTCGAGCGCGGTGTGCACCAGCGTGGCCACCACGCCCGGCACCACATTGGAGGCCACGCTGACCAGGCCGATTGCCCCGGCGCGCATCATCGGCAGGGCCAGTCCGTCATCGCCGGACAGCACCTCAATATCGCAGGCATCGAGCGTCTGCCTGACGCGGGCGACATCGCCGCCGGCCTCTTTGACAGCCACGATCATCTCATGCTGCGCCAGACGGGCCACGGTTTCGATGGCGATTTCACGGCAGGTTCGGCCGGGCACATTATAAAGCATGACCGGCACGCCGAGATCGGCCACGGTTGAAAAATGGCGGTAGAGCCCTTCCTGATTGGGCTTGTTGTAGTAGGGCGTCACCTGCAGTGTGGCATCGATGCCCAGCGCCTTCGCCAGAGTCGTCAGCTCGACCGCCTCGGCGGTCGAGTTGGCACCGGTTCCGGCGATGACTTTGGCGCGGCCGTTCACAAAGTGCAGGGTCTGCTCAATCACCTCCATGTGCTCTTTGGTATTGAGCGTGGGCGATTCTCCGGTGGTGCCGACCGGCACAATTCCGTCGATGGAATTGTCCATCTGAAACTCGATCAGCGCGCGCAGTCTGCCGAAATCCACCGAGCCATCGGTGTTAAACGGCGTAACAATCGCAGTATGGGCTCCTTGTAACATCATGAAATCTCCTTAAAAACGATCAGTATGCCCTAAGCATCGAAGGCATTCAACCCCGCAAAATCGAGCGTTGCGAAGTAGTCCTCAATGGTTTCGGCGCGGCGGATCGGCACGATCGAGCCGTTTTCGCGCAGCAGCAGCTCGGCGGAGCGCAGCTTGCCGTTATAGTTGAAGCCCATGGAGTGTCCGTGGGCACCGGCATCGTGGATCACAACCAGATCGCCGATTTCCGGCTCGGGCAGGGCCCGGTCGATGGCGAATTTGTCGTTGTTTTCGCACAGCGACCCGGTCACATCGCAGACGAAATCCGCGGCCTGATCTTCCTTGCCGGGCACGGTCACGTGGTGATACGCGCCGTACATTCCGGGCCGCATCAGATTGCTCATGCAGCTGTCGAGGCCGACATACTGCTTGTAGGTGTTCTTTTTGTGCAGCACCCGGCTCACCAGCCAGCCGTAGGGGCCGGTAACCATCCGCCCGCATTCCATCCGCACATCCAGCGGGCGCAGGTCGCGCCCGGTGATCATCTCGTCGTAGAGTCTGCGGATTCCCTCGCCCACCTCGACCAGGTCAACCGCCGTTTCCTCCGGACGGTAGGGAATGCCGATACCGCCGCCGATATTGACAAACTCAAACTCAATCTCCAGCTCGGAGGAGAGCTCGTACACCAGATCGAACAGCAGGTGGGCGGTCTCGATAAAGTACTTCGCATCGAGCTCATTGGACGCCACCATGGTGTGCAGCCCGAACCGCTTCACGCCCTTGTCGCGCAGGATGCGGTAGCCGTCGAACAGCTGCTCGCGGGTAAACCCGTACTTGGCCTCTTCGGGATGGCCGATGATGGCGTTGCCGCTCTTGAGCGCGCCGGGGTTGTAGCGGCAGCAGATCAGGGACGGAATGCCCGCACAGCGTTCGAGATAGTCGATGTGGGTAATGTCATCGAGGTTGATGATCGCGCCCAGGTCGGATGCCGCGACATACTCACTGGCCGGGGTGTCGTTGGAGGTGAAAATGATGTCGTCACCCGCCAGGCCGGCCGACTCGGCCAGCATCAGTTCGGGAAGCGATGAGCAGTCCGCGCCGAACCCCTCCGCCGCCAGAATTTTCATCAGGTAGGGATTGGGCGTCGCCTTCACGGCAAAATATTCCTTAAACCCCGCATTCCAGGCAAAGGCCTGTTTCAGCGCGCGGGCATTGGCGCGGATCGCGGCTTCATCATACAGATGAAACGGCGTTGGATATTCTTTTGTCAGCTCTTCAAGCTGTTCACGGTTGAGGGGGCATTTTTTTTCAGACATTCTTCTCTCCTAAAATTCCGGGGTCCGAAAGCCTGCCGCTGAGGCACGCACCTCGTCGCCAACCCGTGGAACGGGTTGTGCCCGCCGGGGCTCCCGGCTTCCAAACCTTGGAACCTTTTACCCAAATCCTCCGGGGGTTGGAAACATTTCCGCTGTTTTTTCCAGACAGTGGAACCCGGACGAAAGCAAAAAACCCCGCCGGGTACCCGGCGGGGCGCAGCCATGCGGCGAGACTCGGGTTATTCGTCGTCTTCAACGACTTTCTTTTTTGCGCCTTCTTTTTTGGCCGCCGGTTTTTTGGCGGGCATCTCATCCTTGCTCAAAAAACCGTCTTTGTTTTTATCCCTGGCGGCAAACTGTTTTTCAACCGCCGCTTTATCGAAGTCTTTGCCGGCTTTCTCTGCCGCTTTTTCACGTGCGGCACAGAACTCCGCCTTGCTGACTTTTCCGTCTCCGTCTGAATCGGCCCCGCCGGCTTTCTTTTCCGCCGCCTGCGCCTGACATGCAATCAAGGTTGCGGCCACAACGGCCCCTGCTATGATCTGTTTCTTCATTCGATATTCTCCGGAATCCAACCGCAGACAAACATCCCTCACGCGAGGCGATTCTCTGTCTGTATCAAAAAAGGCATATACGCCGGCGTGCCATCCTTCGCAACACAAAACAGCGCACGCAGAAAACTATTTTTTCGGCCCGTCGATCCGGCTGATGATGGAGCGGATGACGGTCTGGTAAAGCTCCTCTTTCAGCACGACATCCTCGACCCCGGCATCAATGCTGGGGTTGTCGTTCACCTCGATGACAACCACCTTGCCGCCGACCTCCTTGAGGTCCACCCCGTAAAGCCCGTCGCCGATCAGGTTGGCCGCTTTGAGCGCGGTCTGCACCACCTCGGGCGGGGCATCCTCCACCCGCATTGTGTCTGCTTTTCCGAAGCGGTTGCTCTGCGCACCGTTCCAGTTGCAGATCTGCCAGTGACCGCGCGCCATGTAATATTTGCAGACGTACAGCGGTTTGCGGTCGAGAATCCCGACCCGCCAGTCGAAGTCGGACTGCATAAACTCCTGCGCAATGATCAGATCGGATTTCCCCAGCAGACCCGTCAGTTTTTCGCGGAAATCCGCTTCATCCACCGCCTTCACAACCCCCTCCGAAAACGCGCTGTCGGGCTGCTTGAGCACACAGGGGAAGGTGATCCCCAGGCGCGCGGGCGACTGCTTGAGCGATTCCTTCTGCAAAATCACTGTGCGGGGCGCGGGCACTTTGGCCTGAGCCAGCCGCTCGGCGAGATACACCTTGTTGGCGCAGCGCAGGATCGACCACGGATCGTCGATCACCACCAGTCCCTCCGCATGGGCTTTGCGCGAAAAACGATAGGTGTGGTGATTGACCGAGGTTGTTTCGCGAATGAAGAGCGCGTCGAATTCCGGCAGGCGGCTGTAGTCGGCTTTGGTGATAAACTCGGTGTAGACATTCAGTTTATCGGCCGCTTCCACAAACTTTTTGAGCGCCTTGCTGCACGAAGGCGGGTGCTTTTCTTCGGGATTGACGAGGATGGCCAGGTCGTAGGCGTACTGCTGGATCCGGCTTTTTTGAAACCGCTTGCGCGAAAAATAGCTGCGGGCGAACTCCGCAATGTGCTCGCGGTCTTCCGAGGGGATCTGCTCGAGCGAGAGCGGAACAATCTGCTGCACCAGCCATTTGCCGGTGAACGCGAGGTTGATTTTCATCAGCGGGGCCTGAAACAGATTATAGAGCGCCCGCCCCACATAGCGGTGCTCCGCAACGACCGTCTGCCCGAAATAGACATACAGCGAGAACTCCGTCGGCTTCACCTTCGAAAACGTCTTCTGAATCAGCTCGTCAATATCCTCCGCAATGGTGCGGATAATCGTTTGCGAGCGGAAGTCCTGCATGGTGGTCACATTCGGGATCGCCCGATGATCGCGGGCGGCGGCCAGCAGGGAGACGTAGTAGCCGACCGACTGGTAGCGGTAGGAGCGGCAGAGGTTGAACACCCGCGCGTTCTTCATCGATGCATACTGACTGTCGGTCAGATACGCCTTGGCGGAAACCACTTCGACCTCTTCAATATCAAAGGTCCAGTGAGCGGGATTGTTCAGGATAATCAGGTTGCGAATCGCCATTTAGTTTTTCTCCGTCAGGATGAGCCGCATGCGCACCGCATGGCGGCCGGGGGAATAATAATCTTTCAGAATCCGACAGGTCGCAAAGCCGAACTGTTCGTACCAGCCGGTCAGCACACGGTTGCGGCGGTCGGCCTCAAGCGTCACCGAGCTCCGCCCGGTCTTTTTCGCCAGCGCAACCGCGCGCTGCACCAGCCGCCGCCCCGTTCCGCTGCCGCGGAAAGCCGGCATAACCGCCAGCGAATAGATGCGGACCGACAGCCGATGGTGATGCAGAATCATCGCCCCGGCCACCTGCCGTTTTCCAGCCAGCCGGCCGACCGCGATCCAGACACTCTGGGATGGACTGCGCAGGCTGTGCGCCAGCGCACGCCGGGAGCTGCGGCGCGAGCCCCGGAAACACCGGTTCTCAATCGCCTCAATCGCAGAGAGATCAGTCGGCAGCGCCGCGCGGATGGTCAGTTTATTCATGCACCTCGATTCAATTACAAAGGCGCCTCTTACGCCGTTTTCGACCATCCGCCAACCGAAAAACTAATAAAAAAAACATCGTCCATGTCTTTTTTGCTGCGCACATCAGGTTCTCCCGCCCGCCCGGAACCTTTTCTTTCCATCAATGGCCGCGGGATGGTATACCCACTTCATGGATCGCCCCATACACGATAACGAACCGTTCAGCCCTGCCGACGCGGGAAGCGACCCGTTTGCCCTTTTTGAGCAATGGCTTTGCGCCGCGCTCCGGGCCGACCCGCACAATGCGGCGGTGATGACCCTGGCCACGGCATTCAACAGCCGGCCTTCCGCCCGCATGGTGCTGCTGAAGGAACACGGCCCGGACGGGTTTGTGTTTTATACCAACGTCGAAAGCCGCAAGGGCCGCGAGCTGGAAGAAAACCCGCAGGCGGCGCTGGTTTTCTGGTGGCCTCCGTCCGAGCGGCAGGTCCGGATCGAGGGGCGGGTGGAAAAACTCTCCGCCGCAGCCTCGGATGCCTACTATGCGACCCGCCCCCGGGACAGTCAGCTCAGCGCATGGGTTTCGGCCCAAAGCTCCGAAATTGAAGAACCGGTCACGCTGGATGCCGCCAAAAAAAAATTCGGTGACGACCCGATCCCCCGCCCCTGCAGCTGGGGCGGCCTGCGGCTGATCCCGCACCGGTTCGAATTCTGGCAGGGGCGCGCCAGCCGCCTGCACGACCGGATTGTCTTTGAGCCGCAAAACACCGGGTGGATCACCAAACGCCTCGCTCCGTAACCCAAAAAGACTGCGGCTCGCCCGGAGGTCTCGCCCTGCCTGTCGATTCCAAAATACAATCGCCTGTCAAAATATGATTCTGTCGATCCTGATTTTATCCGATACTGCCCGTTGATATGAAACCTCTCTTTCTCATTCTGGCTCCGATGCGCGGCATCACCACCATGCACTACCGCAAAGCCTTCGTGCGGCATTTCGGCGGACTCGACGCCGAGATGGCGCCGTTCATCCCCACTGTTCACGCGGAGAAGATCAACCCGAAGCTGCTGCGGGATGTGCTGCCGGAAAACAACTCGGGCCTGCCGCTCATCCCGCAGCTGATCGGCAACAACGCAGCCGATTTCGTCAACATGGCCAAGGCCCTGCACGACCTTGGCTACGAAGAGGTGAACTGGAACCTCGGCTGCCCGCACAAGCCGATCCGCAACAAGCGGCGCGGATCCGGGCTGATTCCTCATCCGGAGCAGGTTGACGCCCTGCTGGAAGAAATCTGCACCGGAAGCCCCTGCAAAGTTTCTGTCAAAGTGCGGCTCGGCGTCTCCGACCAATCGGAACTGATGAACCTGATTCCGGTGCTCAACCGCCATCCGCTGAGCGAGGTGATCGTCCACCCGCGCACGGCGGAACAGATGTACGACGGCAAAGCCGACCTCGGCGCCTTCGCGCTGGCATTTCAGGAGCTGACCCGGCCGGTCTGCTACAACGGCGACATCGGCGACCTGGCTTTTTTCCAAACCCTGGACAAATGTTTTCCAACCCTTGGAAGATTCATGCTCGGCCGCGGGCTGCTGGCCAATCCCTTTTTGTGCGAGCAGATCAAAAGCGGCAATCCGGTCACGGAAAACGCGGTGGCGCGGCTGCGGGCGTTTCACGACGAGGTGTTTGAAAACTACCGGACGGTGATCGACGGCGAAGTTCCAATGCTTGGAAAAATGAAAGAGTTCTGGGCCTATCCGGCGCAGCATCTTTCCAATGGCCGGAAGTTCATCAAGAAGGTGAAAAAATGCCACCGCCTGGCAACCTATGAGCAGATTCTGGACGAATATCTGACTGACGCGGAGTGGATTGCAAACTAAGCCTTATAGACGACAGAAAGCCCATCGGCCTCGAACTTGAATAGACTGTGCTTTGCAATCTCTTTTCGGAACAACTCCGGCGTATCGTCAAAACTAGTCCGCTCCAGCTTTTTCATCAACGCGCTGTAATGCTTGTTAGGAAAAATCCAGATGGGCAGGTCGATATGAAACTCCAAATTCTCCGCCGGAAGAACGAGCTGACTTAAAAAGGCAACGTCTGCCAAAAGCTCTTTGGGAGCAAACACAAGCCCGCCCTCTACAAATGCCTGGACGTTCACAATCTGGCGCTGAGCGGGAATGGCGCATACCGCCGCCGTACTTTGAAGAAGAGAAACTGGAATACACTGAAAATGCTCCCAACCGAGTTTCCGCCGCGAAACCGGCCGAATCATTTCAACCCAATCCTGCACTGCTCTTTCCCGCAGCTCCCGATCACCTTTTAGTATCCAGTCTTCCACGGTTGTCTCTCTGTGATCCAGCAAGCAGATTGCATGAAAGGCCACGGCAAGCTCATCGGATAACAGCATCAGATCCGTGCTTGCCGAAACTGATGATTCGCAGGGCACGGTATACTCAAACAAAAGCTCTGTTTTGACCGGATTCATCCCAAGCCGATTAAACAAGCGCTCTAAAATAACACGCTCTTCCCGCCAGTAGCTGAGAAACGGGACTAAAGGTTGCGTCAACGTTTTTAACTTATGATCCGATACGGCCTGGATTGCATCGGCAAAGGTCACCTGCTCACTTTCAGCATTCATGATTTCTCCTTTTTTTGATTCAGAGATCACGCTAGCATCCGGCCTTAGACATTTTGTGTCCAATACCCCGGAAAGGATAACGATGGATCGCTGCAAAACACAGGTAGAACGCTTGCTGGAAATAGACCGCCAGCTAAAAGAAAACAGCTACCCGAACTGCACCAGGCTGGCGAAGCAGTTTGAGGTGACAACCAAAACGATCCACCGCGATTTTCAATATATGCGGGACCGCATGAATGCGCCGATTGAATATGACGCGATCAAAAAGGGATATTTTTACGAAAACCCGACGTTCATGATGCCCGCCTGTTCCATGAGCGAAGGTGAGCTGGTTTCTCTGTTGATGGCCTCGCGCACACTGGCTGAATATCAGGGAACCCCGGCAGCAAAGGAACTGCGTCAAATATTCTCAAAACTATCAGCAATGCTTCCAGACTCCATTTCCGTCACCCCCGGCAAACTCTATTCTCAATTCACTGTATTCAGCCCTCCAGTCATTCCGGTTAAACCCCGTATCTGGGAAACCGTCGTAAAAGCCCTGCTTCAAAAGCGAATGCTGGAAGTGGAATACGAAACGTCAAAGGGCATCTGGACTTTTTCGGTCAAGCCCCTGCATTTGGCCAATCTGCATGGGGACTGGATTCTGTGTGTCCAAATCAATGATGGCAGTGCCATCAAAAAAATCGCTCTGGGCAGAATTCAAAAGCTGACCCTGCTTCGAAAGGAATTCGTCCCTCCTGACTTTGATGCCGAAGCCTACTTTTCGAGCACCTTCCGCATGTATGGCGGAAACGATGACCACTTCTGCGTCAAACTGCTGTTTTCAAAAACAGTTGCCCGGCGCGTACTGGAACGTGAATGGCATCCCAGCCAGGATATCATCGAACACAAAAACGGGAGTGTGGAGCTGCAGTTTGACGCCGAAGGGCTGGTCGAGGTCGAGCACTGGGTGCTGTCGTGGGGACGGCACTGCAAGGTGCTTGCTCCCAAAAAACTTAAAGAGATGGTCGCCGAGGAAATCCGGTCCATGCAAAAAAACATTTGACCATAGACACGATATGTCCAAGTCCATTTTGTAATATACCTGACATGAAATATTACTTCGCATACGGAACCAATATGAGCATGGAGGACATGGCCATTCGATGCCCGACCGCCATTCCTGCGGGCTGGGCCAGACTCCCAGGATGGCGACTCATCATTAACACAGACGGCTGGCCGACAATCATCCCCCACCCGCAGGCTACCCTTTACGGCGGCTTGTGGAAATTGAGCGCCGATGATGAAGCCGCGCTGGATCATTACGAGGACGTTGCCGGCGGACTTTATTCCAAACAGCAAATGTCCGTGTCAACGCGAGACAACCAATGCCTGACGGCACGGGTGTATGTGGCCGCAAACTCGACCGAAGGAACACGGGCGGAAAAAAATGTCATCAAGAATATTCTGAACGGTGTTGAACAGTTCGGACTGCCCGACAACTACAAAAACTATTTGAAAAATCATTTTGATGAAGGGGAATTATGAAGCTGTGCATTCATCGCGGAGCAAAAGAAATCGGCGGAAGCTGTGTAGAACTGGAAAGTCAAGGCAAGCGACTCATTCTTGATTTCGGCCTGCCGTTGGATGCCGAAGACGAGCATGAGCAATATCTGCCGGATGTTTCCGGACTCGACGGATCCGACCCATCCCTGCTTGGCATTCTGATCTCCCATCCCCATCAAGACCACTTCGGGCTCCTCTCACTGATTTCTCCGGACATCCCCATCGGCATGGGAGCCGCCGCAAGACGAATTCTCACAGCCGCAGCCCCTTTTATGCAAGACTTTTGGCCTGTCCCGGCACAGGGCTGGGACTTTGAATCAGAAAAGCCGTTCGATATCGGCCCGTTTCGCATAACTCCATATCTGGTCGACCATTCTGCCTACGACTCCTACTCCCTGCTGATCGAAAGCGAAGGGAAACGCATTTTCTACAGCGGTGATTTCCGCGCCCACGGTCGCAAAGCGGCTCTTTTTGAGCGCCTCATTGCCAACCCGCCAAAAAATGTTGATGCCCTGCTCCTCGAAGGCTCTTCCATCGGCCGTATTAACGACGACCAGGATTTCGCCACCGAGTCAGATATTGAAAACCAACTGATCGAAACCATGAACCAAACCCAAGGCCTCGCGCTGGTTCATTCATCCGCACAGAATATTGACCGATTGGTCTCCATCATGCGGGCATCCAAACGAACCGGGCGCAAGCTGGTGATCGACCTTTACACCGCCGCCATTCTGGAAGCAACCGGCAACCCCAACCTGCCACAATCCAGCTGGCCGGATCTCGCGGTTTACATTCCACACAGGCAGCGTGTATATATCAAAAACAACAAATGGTTCGACCTGCTGAAGCGCCATTCCGCCAACCGCATCTTCATAGAAAAACTCAGCGAGACCCCCGAAAAATCAACCCTGCTGTTCCGTCCGCTTCATCAAAAAGATCTCGAACGGACCGATTGCCTCGCCGGAGCAACCTACATCTATTCGCAATGGGAAGGCTATTGGGAGCGCGACTCTTTCGGTTCAACAAAAGAATGGCTTGCCAAACACTCTATTCCGAAAACCAGCATCCACACCTCCGGCCACGCCGGCCCCAAAGATCTGAAACGGCTTGTCGCCGCCCTCAATCCGCGTAAAGTCATTCCTATTCACAGCTTTATGCCGGAACGCTACATCGAACTGTTTCCGAACGTTGAAATGTGCAATGATGGAGAAGCCCAATCGATCTAATTACAAATAAGGAGACCATTAATGTACTACGACAGAACCATCAGCGATGACTTTGGAAAACTGCTGTGCTCAGGAGGAGAGCTCCGTTGGCTGTTCGATTTTGTCAAAACCCATGACTGTCTAGATTTTTTAATTGGGCGAAATGACTCAAAAGAATGGATCTCGGTATACCGTGGCCTTTCACGCATTTTGACAATATCGCCATTAAGAAATGGTTGCATTAAACTCAACGCAGCTGAGGCCTATAAGCAACTTCAACCTAAGCTGTATGAAGCAAAAACTCCTGCGGACATATCCCAAGATCAACTTGAACATCTTCTAGAGGCAGTCATTAATGATCCAAAAAAATTTAAGCGGTATTACGAAAACAAGAAGGAGGGTTACTACCAGAACGAATTATCGAGAAAATTCGGAATCTGCGGATCTAAAAACACTGACTTCGTTATTTTGGATAAAGAGGCGGTTATTGGATATCAATGCGAATCCGAAAAAGTAAAAGAATATAATCCGCTTCAAGCCCCGTACATAGACTGGCTAGAAGGTCTTTCAAAGAAAGACAGCAAACGGTATGGCAGCAAACTAAATGAAAAACCGCTCGGCAACGAGCTCGACTTTCTTGCCCTCAACCGCGACGGAGAAATCCTCCTGATAGAGTACAAACACGGCTCAAATACCGACGGAATATACCGAAGTCCTTTCCAAATCGGTCTGTATTACGATCTGTTTAAAAACCTTGGCCTCGAAAATCTTAATAAAGCTGTGCGTCGTATGTTCGAACAAAAACAGCGAATCGGCCTGATCCATCCTGAATGGGAACATGCCGGTCCCATCAAGGGGATTAAGCCTGTTCTCATTATTTCTGAAAAACATACCCCCGCAGCACAAGAACGGTTCTATGAAGTAATGGGGTTCATAAGAGAAAGGAAAGATTCAGCCTTTCTCAGTGATTTGGAAATTTACAATTACACTAAAGAGAAGGGCCTAACTGGCTGGGAGAAGAACAAGTAGTACATCATATGTCCAACTCTGCTTGCTAGCCTGCAAGAAAAATCAGGAGAACAGACATGAGCAGGTTCCAACATTCCGGCAGACAGAGCTTCCCGACCCCCGACCATTCCAATTTTCCACTGAGCGCATTGCTTTCCCGCTATGCGCTCAATCTCCTTCCGTACTCGCCGCTGCATAGCGAATTTTTGGAGATGGTGTTTTCTTTCACCGGCGTCGCTCCGGCAGTCAAGGCGGTCACAAAGGTTTTTGACGAAAATGATATTAAGGAAATCCAGCCCTCCAGTGATATCGATGATCTGATCCGGGATCTTATCCCGCTACTGGAAAAACGACATGCGGTACGATCCGAGCGCCGCCTGCGCGAAGAGTTGGCCTGTGAGCTGAAGTCTCGACAGCCCACAATGCCCGGTCCGAACTCCGTTTATGGCCGCCGCAGGTTGCGCTTGATGAATCTGCTCGGGCTCTCTTTAGTGGATATCCGCATTCTCGAATGCTTTGCCTGTTACCAGATAGGAGATCCCTTCGAAAGTTACTGCGATCAGTATCCGTCTTCTGACTGGATATCTTTGATCGCCGCCGCCCTGGACCTTCCAAAAAAGGATGTGAGTTCCCGGGTTGTCAAAGGAGGCTCTCTGGCCGCAAAGGGGCTGGTCGAACTGGGCAAGAACAGCTTTGAGTCCAGTGACGAGGTGTTTGAATATCTCTGTGGCCTATCCGATGATTTTCTTTGCGGCAATGAATATTCTATGGCGAAGGACGCATCTTTTCCGCTGCACAGCTTTCCGGTTTCAGAAAAAGACAGGCGGGTCATGCTTGAAACCTTGCGCAGCCCAGCGCCCTGTCACCTCTTTTTCTATGGTCGACCCGGTACCGGTAAGACCGAGCTGGCAAAAGCTCTAGCCGCCGAAGCCGGGCGAAAGGCTTTCCTCGTAAAATACGGCGATGATGGTGACGAACGCGACAGGCGTGGCGCTATCACCGCGACCATGGGCATTGCCCCGGCCGACTCCGTCGTAATCATTGACGAGGTGGACAGCCTGTTGAACACCGCCGTCATCTTTGGCCGCAAGCTGGTCGACAAAGGCTGGATCAACAACTTTATGGATGAAAGCAAACACAAGGTTATCTGGATCGCAAACGAAACCGGATGCATCGAAAGCTCCGTACTGCGCCGATTCTCTTACAGTCTGGAATTCAAAAAATTCACCACCGCCCAGCGTGAAAGCGCATGGTCAATGCAGGTTAAAGGGCATATATTCTCAAAAACCATCCGCCCGGCGATGATCTCGCGCCTGGCCCGTGACTACGAAACCGATGCTGGCGGCATCGCATCCGCCCTCAGTGCCGCAGAAAACATCTTTGCCGGACAACGGCCGACTGCAAAAGAGGTCGAAGAAACTCTCGGGCAATTGCTGGCCCACCACGAGAAACTCTCCGGCATAGAGCGCAAAAAGAAAAAGCTCAATCGCATCAGTCTCCACTATGATGTTAATGCGCTGCACACCGACCTGCCGCCGGGGGAACTGCTTGCATCGCTAAAAGTACGGCAGCTCAATGTTGATAACGGGCAATGCCCGATTTCAGCCAACATCATGTTTTGGGGGCTTCCAGGTACCGGAAAAACCGAGTTTGCCAAATACATCGCGCACGAGTTGGGAAAGGAATTACTGATCAAACGCATGTCCGACCTGCAGAGTATGTACGTCGGCCAGACCGAAAAACAGATCGCCGCTGCATTTGAGCAGGCCGAACAGGAGGGGGCAGTTCTTTTCCTCGATGAGGCCGATTCGCTTATTCTCGACCGAAAGACAGCTCATCGATCATGGGAATCCAGCCAAACCAATGAAGTGCTCACGCAGATGGAAAACTTCAACGGAGTATGCATCTGTTGCACCAACCTGCTCGATAATCTGGATGAAGCGGCTCTGCGCCGTTTCACCTGGAAAATAAAATTCCTGCCGCTTACTGATAAGGGCAAAGAAACGCTTTTCCGAAAATACTTCCTGCCCAAAGGACGGCTCTCTTCCGAAGTAAGGCGCGTACTCAAAGAAATTCGAGATCTCACCCCCGGCGATTTCAAAACGGTACACCAGCGGCAACAGTACTGTGCCAATAGCCAAACCCCGTTTGAAGCGGTTCGAGCCCTTAAAACCGAAGTGTCCTATAAGCGTTCCTGTACATCTGCCATCGGCTTCTCCGCCTGAAAAGTTTCAAATGCTCGGAAAATTTGGATGTTGGCGGATATGTCATATAATGATATATACCAAAGTCCTCGAGGTTACAGGGAGGGTCATGCTGCTTAGAGGTTTGTTTTTCCAACCATGTCAGAAATTCATGAAGAAGGTCAAAAAATGTCATCGACTGACGACCGCAGTATCTAACTTCAACGGGTTGCATAGAGATCGGCTCAGGTAGAGCAAAAGTTTAACCTGTATATTTTGCAGAAGGGCATTACATTTGCTCCATGAGTTTCAGCGTGATCAATCTGGCGGTTCTTGTTGCGTATCTGGCGGTGATGGTGTGGATCGGGCTGCGCTTTGCGGGGCGGCAGAAAACCGCCGATGACTTTTTCCTGGCGGGCCGCAGCATGCCCTGGCTGGCGGTGGCGATGAGCATGTACGCCTCGCTGACCAGCGCCGTGACCTACATGGGCCTGCCCGGCCTGGCCTACCGCAGCAACGTCACCCTGCTGGCCGTGGCCATCGTCAGCCCCCTGCTCGCGCCGATTCTGATTTCGGTCTTCTATCCGGTCTACCGCAGGCTGAACATCACCACCTCGTATGAATACATCGGCATCCGCTTCGGGCCGGCCGCGCGCAAAACCGCCGCCGCGCTCTTCCTGCTGGCGCGGCTCGGCTGGATGGCGACCGTCATTTACGCCCCGGCCATGGCGCTCTCGATCGCCACCGGGCTGCCGCTGCTCGCCAGCATCCTGCTGATGGGCCTGCTGGCCACGCTCTACACCGTGGCCGGCGGACTGGCCGCCGTGCTCTGGACCGATGTGGTGCAGTTTGTGATGCTCATCGGAGGCGCCATCTTTGTGGCGGCCGTTCTGTGCGTCAAACACCCCGACGGCGCG
>JBFHEM010000029.1:0-56690 GCA_041584215.1 Tichowtungia sp.
CGGCAGCGCGCTGGCCGCCGTTCTTTCCGGCGATGAAGATTTCGGCGGGCGTATGCCGATCACCTTTCCGAAGCAATATGAAGATTCGCCGGCCCATCCATCGCGTCAGCCCGGCGTCGATAAGCACGACACGATTGAGCACAGCGAGGGCATCTTTGTCGGCTACCGCTGGTTTGATGAAAAGCAGATCGAGCCGCTGATCCCGTTTGGACACGGACTCTCGTACACGACATTTGAGTACAGCAACCTGACGGTCGATGCCGGCAGCTTTCCGGTGAAGGTGCAGGTCGATGTGGAAAACAGCGGGAAGCGCGCCGGTGTAGAAGTGGTTCAGCTCTATGTGCAGGATGTCGAATCCTCCCTGCCGCGTCCGCCGCGGGAATTAAAAGGATTTCAGAGCATCTCCCTGCGGAGGGGGGAATCCAAAACGGTTCGCTTTGAACTCGGACGCGACGCCTTTTCCTTCTTCAGCCCGGAAGAGGGCGGCTGGGTGCTGGAGCCGGGCAGTTTCACGGTCCTGATCGGGCGTTCTTCACGAGACACACAGCTGCAGCAGCCGATTGTCCTGCCGCCTTCAACACCATGACGCGGAAATTTACAGCTTTGTTCCTGGCCTTCCTTGCAGCGCATGGGATGGCTGCGCCCACCCGCCTTGCTGACGAACTGCCGGTGCAGATTTCCCGCCAGCCGGACGGCGCGATTCTGATTGATTTCGGTCGCGTCGCGTTCGGGAATGTCCGGTTGATGCCGCCCGGGGATGCGGTCGAAACCGTCACGGTGCATTTCGGCGAGGCACTGCTGAACGGGCGGATCAACCGCCGGCCGCCGGGGTCCGTTCGGTACCACAGCACCGGTGTGAAGCTCGACGGCAGCACGCCGGTGCTCGCGGCACCGCCTCCGGATGCGCGAAATACCAAGCAAGGCCGTCCGCCGGCGATTCTGACTCCGCCCGAGTGGGGGGTTGTGCTGCCCTTCCGCTGGGTCGAACTCGAAGGCTGGCCCGGAGATCTTCTTCCGGAGCAGATCGTGCGGCAGGCGGCCTTCGCCTCCGCATGGGATGACGACGCGGCCGCGTTTGAATCGTCCGATGAAATGCTCAACCGGATCTGGGAGCTGTGCCGTTATTCCATCAAGGCCACGACCTTTGCGGGGGTATACGTGGACGGCGATCGAGAGCGCATTCCCTACGAAGCCGATGCGTACCTCAATCAGCTCAGTCACTATGCCACCGGCACCGACATTCAGATGGCGCGCGACACCATCGACCATTTGCTGAAACACCCCACCTGGCCGAGCGAATGGGCTCCGCACATGGTATTTATGGTTCATGCCGACTGGATGCAAACCGGCGACACGGCGTGGCTGGCCGGGCGCTATGATGCGCTGACAAAAAAAACGCTGAGCGATCGTGTCGGCTCCGATGGACTGGTCGCCAGCGACGCGAAGCAGGTCAAACGAACAGATCTTGTCGACTGGCCGCCGGGCGAGCGCGACGGGTATGTTTTCACCTCGCACAACACCGTGGTCAATGCCTTTCACCTGCGGGCCCTGGCGCAGATGGCGCAGCTGGCCCGCGCGCTCGGAAAGAACGATGAGGCCGCGGATTTTGAAGCGCGGGTTCGCGCAGGCGGCGCGGCATTTCAGCAGCACTTTTTCGATGCGGGCCGGGTGCTCTATCGGGACGGTGTTCAAACCGGCCACTGTTCGCTGCACGCCAATCTTTTTCCGCTCGCCTTCGGGCTGGTGCCCGAGGCAGACCGCTCAAACATCGCGGAGTGGCTGGCCCGGCGCGGCATGCGCTGCTCCGTCTACGCGGCGCAATATCTGCTCGAAGGCCTCTTCGAAAACGGAGCGGACCGGCAGGCGATTGAGCTGATGACCGCTCCCGGGGATCGCAGCTGGCGCCACATGGTTGAAAGCGGCGCCACGATCACATGGGAGGCCTGGGATCTTAAGTACAAACCGAATCAGGACTGGAATCACGCCTGGGGTGCCGCGCCCGCCAACCTGCTGCCGCGCTGCGTGCTCGGGGCGCAGCCGCTCACCCCCGGATGGGCATCGGCCCGCATTGTTCCAAGGATTGGAAACCTCACGTTTGCCAGGGGGAAAGTTCCGACTCCGCTCGGCCCGGTTTTCATCGATTGGAGGTTCAGCGGGACATTTAATCTGTCGTTGACCCTGCCCGAAGGAATGAGCGCGCGGGTGGAGCTTCCGCCGCTCGAGGGGGCGTCCCGGGTGTTCTGTGACGGCAGTCCGGTGAGTGCAGCCCGGGTGGAGAACCGATGGGTGCTCGATCAGACAGTCAGCGGGACCGTGGAGCTTGAGGTGAGACCGCTCCGGTAACCACCGGCCGGCCATCCGGCGGCTGATCGGAACCGGGACCGCCGGCGGCTGTGAAAATTCATGTAAAATGTTGAAAACTTGCGGGTTTGGCTCAAACAGGGTTCTATAGCGGCACGAACGAAGGCAAACGATCCCTTTTTAACCAGGAGAGAACCCGAGATGGATGTTTCAGAGTATGTGTATCATTTCAGCGTCGCAGATTATTATGTGATTGCCGCCTATCTGGTGATGCTGGCCAGTCTCGGTTTTATTCTCAAAAAGCTGTGCGGCGGGACCAAGGATTTTTTCATCGGCGGCAACAAGATTCCGTGGTGGCTGGCGGGAGCCGGCTGTTTCATGTCGTCGTTCAGCGCCTGGACTTTCACCGGCGCGGCCGGGTTCGCCTATCAGCACGGCATCCTGATCATCCTGCTGTTCTACTTTAATGTGATCGCCTATCTGTTTGCCGGGAAATTCATTGCCGCCAAATGCCGCCAGACCCGGCAGGTGACCCCGGCGCAGATCATCTTCAACCGCTTCGGACGCCTCGGGGAGCAGTTCTTCCTCTGGATCCAGGTGCCCAACATGCTCTTCGGCGGCGCCATCTGGATGATGGGCCTGGCGACCTTCCTGTCGGTGGCCTTCGGCGTGCCGATGTCGTTTACCATCCTCATCAGCGGCGCGATCATTCTGCTCTACTCCACTCTCAGCGGGTCGTGGGCGGTGATGACGTCCGCCTTCCTGCAGTCGGTGGTGCTGATGGCCCTTTCGGTGGTGGTGGCCGTGCTGACCCTGACGCACATCGGCGGCTTCAGCGGGATGGTCGAAAACGTCGAGGCTTCAAAGTTCCGGCTCTTCAGCGAAGAGCACACCTGGGTCTGGGCGCTGGCCTACTTCTCCCAGATCTTCATGATCTTCAATTCGATTGTCGGCTCGACCCGCTTTCTCTCCGTGCGCAACGGAAAGAACGCCAAAAAGGCGGCCTACTTCGCCGCGCTGCTCTTTCTGATCGGGCCGATCGTCTGGTTCATCCCGCCGATCGCCGCCTCGCACTTCTTCCCCAACCTCGGCGAGCTGCTGCCGGGCCTGAAGCATCCGCAGGACGCCGCCTATGTCATGATGGGGCTGCGGCTGCTTCCTTCCGGCCTGGCCGGCCTGATGGTCATGGTCATCTTTGCCGCCACGCTCTCGAGCATGGATGCGGCCATCAACCAGAACGCGGGCATCATCACGCTCAACATCTACAAGCCGCTCTTCCGGCCGAATGCCGGAGAGAAGGAGCTTTTCATCGCCTCGCGCACCTTCAACGTGCTGTGCGGCGCGGGGGTGACCGCCGGGGCGCTCTTCCTCGCCCGGCAGGAGCAGTTTGCGCTCTTCGACCTTATGCTGATCCTGTCGTCGGTGATCGGCCTGCCGATTGCCATACCGTTTGTGCTGATGTACTGGGTCAAAAAGACGCCGCGCTGGTCGGCTGTCGTTTCCATCATCTGCGGCGCGGCCTACAGCTACATCGCATTGGTCAATGAATGGTCGCTGCCGGTGCGGGTCTTCGGCATCTTTGCTGCGGGGGCCGGCTCGTTCTTCCTGTCCATGCTGTGCTGGAAATATGTCGGCGAAAACGCCAAAGCCGGTATCGCGCAGTTCTATGAAACCCTCAACCGTCCCGTTGACATGGACAAGGAGGGGGTCGGCTCTGAAGACGTCCGCCAGCTCAAGCTGGTCGGTTCGATGGCCATGATGATTTCCGCCGGGCTTTTTGTCGTGGTTCTTTTCCCGAACCCGCTCAAGGCGCGCGCCATCATCGCGGCGACCGCCGCCAGCGTTTTCATCATCGGCTGGCTGATGAACCGCGCCGGCCGCCGCTCCATCGAAAACACACAGAAAAAATAGAGAGAACAAAACAACAACCGCGGCAGTGAGATCATTCTGTAAACATCATGTTGTTTACCATGCATCCGGCCGGAGAATTAAAGGACTGATAATATGAAAAACATTATTTGCATCGGCGGGTGGGGGCACGTTCTCGAAGTGTTCCAAACCCTGGAAAAATACGACGGCGCACGGCTCGTCGGGGCGGCCCCGGCGTTTGACGGCGAGGACATGAGTCTGCTCGCCGGGAAGCCGATAATGAAAAATGTTCCAATGTTTGGAACCATCGACGAGCTGCTCGCCGCGACTGATGCCGACATCGCCATCGTCAGCACGCGGCCCGGCTTCATCGCCGCCGGCGTCATCCGCGCCGCCGGGGCGGGGCTCGACATCATCGCCGAAAAGCCGCTCGGCGCCACGCTCGAAGAAAACGCCGCGATTGCCGATGCCGTTGCAAAAAACAGCGTGCGGCTGATGGCCATCTTTTCCATGCGCGGCCTGCCGGTTTTCCAGACCGCCCGCCGCCTGGTTCAAGAGGGAATGATCGGCCGGCCCGTCCTGATGAACGCGCGCAAATCCTATAAGTACGGCGATGAAAAAGCCCGCCCGGAGTGGTTTGGAAAACGCGAGATTTACAGCGGCACCTTCCCGTGGATCGGAATTCACGCGCTCGACATGATCCAGTTCACCACCGGCCTGCTGCCGGTGCAGGTCGCCGCGCTGCAGCGCAATCAGACCCATCTGACCCGCCCCGACTGCGAAGACACCTGCTGCGGCATCTTCGAACTCGAAGGCGGCGCTCAGGCGACCGTCAGCGTGGACTACTTCCGACCGATGAGCGCCAAAACGCACGGCGACGACTGGGTGCGCATCGTCGGCACCGACGGCGTCATCGAGGCGCGCGCCTGCGAGCAATCCGTCATGCTGCTGAAAGACGGCGACGTTCCGCAGTCTGTTCCGCTCGACGAGCCGGAGAATCTGTTCGTTCCCTTTATTGAAGGCCGGGAGGGGCTGACCGGAACAGCCGACGCGCTGGCGCTCAGCCGCGCCTGTCTGATCGCCCGCCAGGCGGCGGATGAAAAGAAAGTTTTGGAGATTTAAGATGGATGCTGTTTGCGGAACAATGAATTTGGCGATGGTCGGCTGCGGCGGGTACGCCGGGTATCTGATCGATCGCATCGCCGATCTGCCCGACGTGTGCCGGCTGGTCGCCGTCACCACCCGCCGGCCGGAGAGCGACGCCGCGCAGAAGTTCAAAGAGCAGGGGGTTGCGGTATTGAAGGATATCGATGCACTGCTCGACGCGCTGTCTCCGGAAGAGTGTCCGGCCATCATCATCCCCACCAGCATCGAAAGCCATTACGAGTATACGAAGAAGGCGGTGGATGCCGGTTTCCACGTGCTGCTCGAAAAGCCGCCGGCAGCCACCATTCAGGATGTCGACCGTCTGATTGAACTGCAGCGCAGCAGTGGCAGATGGATTGCCGTCAATTTTCAGCACCTGTTCAACCCGATGACCCGGCGGCTGAAAGCCCAGCTGGCGGCCGGCGAGTTCGGCGCGGTCAAATCGGTCCGCGCCCGGGCGCTTTGGATGCGCCCGGAGTCCTATTTTTCGCGCAGCGGCTGGAGCGGGAAAATGAAGGTGGACGGGCAGTGGGTGCTGGATGGAACCATCGGCAACCCGCTGGCGCACCTGCTGGCGGAAGCGCTCTATCTGGCCACGCCGAACGACGGCATGGCCACGCCGCTGCGCGTGCAGGCCGAGCTCTATCACGGCAACAATATTGAAAGCGAAGACACCAGCTGCCTGCGGATCGAAACCAAAGAGGGGGTTCCGGTTTTCTATTGCGCCGGCCTCTGCTCCAAAGAGATGACCCCGATTTTCTGCGAGATCGAAACCGGGAACGCCGACATCTGCCTGACCGATTATTTTCAGCTTTCCATCCATTGGAAAGACGGCCGCACCGAAGAGGCGGAAACGCCGGACAACAGCAACGACCTCGACCGGCTGATTATGCTCAAAGCGCTGGTGGACCGGCTGTCCCGCAATGAGCGCCCGCTCATTACCGTGGAGGAATGCCGTCCGTACATGCTGGCCTGGAACGGCGCGTTTGAGTCGTTTGGCCCTCCGGCTGCCATTCCGGAATCCGTAATTTCCTCCGAAATTAACGATCTGGGGCCGGTGCGCTGTATTCCGGGATTCCTGGACCTGGCCGAACAGGCCTGCCGCGAGATGAAGCTGTTCTCCGAGCTCGGCGTCGACTGGGCACAATCCGGCGCGCCGGTCGATGTTTCAAACTACACCGCATTCCCGTCGCAAAACGATATGTTGATTGAATAGCAACAGTTGTAATTAAGGGGATTGTCGACAGAATCATTTACAGCAGAATCATGGGGATTCACTACTGCATTAGAATAATGATTCTGTTGTGAATGATTCTGTCAAAAAAACTGTGGTTGGGTTTTGTAAGGAAAGTCATGATGAAAAAAATGTATCTGTTTTGTACGATTGTGACAGCAATCACGTTTTTTTCCGCGACAGCGGAAAAAAAGCCGAATGTACTGCTGATCACGGCGGATGATCTGGGGATGCATCTCGGCTGCTGCGGCGACCCGACGGTGCCGACCCCGAACCTGGACCGGCTGGCTTCGGACGGGGTGCGCTTTACGCAGGCCTTTATCGCGCAGTCCTCGTGCAGCTCGTCGCGCAGCGCCATGCTCACCGGCCTCTATCCGCATCAGAACGGGCAGATCGGCCTGACCAATGATTATGAAATGCATCCCGGCGTCGAAACGCTGCCGGCGATGCTCAAAAAGCAGGGCTACCGCACCGGCATCATCGGCAAGCTGCATGTGCGCCCCGAGAGCGCATTTCCGTTCGACTTCTGGGAGCTGAAAAGCGCGCCGGAAACCCGTCACGTGCGCAGCGTCAACCGCAGTGCGGAAAATTTCATCGACTCCGCCGGGGGGCAGCCGTTTTTTCTGATGGTCAACTTTTTTGATCCGCATCGCCCGTATGATGCGGAGGCCAACCGGTGCGACGGCCTGCCGGAACACCCGCTCGCGCCCGATGCGGTTCGACCCTTCGATTTCATGGGGGTGGACGTGCCGGAACTGCGCGCCGAAGTCGCCGCGTACTACAACTGCGTGTCGCGGCTGGACACCGGCATCGGCCTGCTGATGGAAACGCTTAAAAAGCGCGGACTCGACGACAGCACGCTGGTCATTTTCCTCGGCGACCACGGCGCGCCGTTTACGCTCGCCAAGACCTCCTGCTATGAGGCGGGCGAACAGGTTCCGTTTTTGATTCGCCGGCCGAAGGGGCAGGGCGGGCAGGTGCGCGACGAGCTGATCTCGTCGGTCGATATTGTTCCGACGCTGGCTGAACTGATCGGGTTTGAGCCGCAGGCCGAGCTGCCGGGAAAATCGCTGCTGCCGCTGCTGGAAGGTAAATGCCCGGCATGGCGCCAGTTTGTCTGCGCGGAATACACCGCGCACCGCAAAGAGCATTACTACCCGCGCCGCTCCATCCGCACCTCGCGCTACAAGCTGGTGCACAATCTGCTTCATGAACGCGCGAACCCGCTGTCCGGAATCGGCCCGGTTCGCGCCGCCTCGGAAACGGGCGCGGTCAAAACCGGATCCAGCTGGAATGTGCTCAATCCCGACTTTTATCAGCCCGGCCGGTTCTTCGGCGGAACCGCAGACGAAATCCGCGCCGCCTATGCGGCGTACCGCGATGCGCCGGAATATGAGCTGTTCGACCTGCAGAACGACCCGTTCGAGCGCGTCAATCTGGCCGCCAATCCCGAAGCGGCGGACATGCTTGAAGCGCTGAAAATCAATCTGGAAAAATGGCAGCGCGAAACGGCCGACCCCTTCGCCGATCCCAAATATCTCGCCGACTTCACCGCCAAAACCGACGCGCTTAATAAATAGGAGAACCCGCGTATCAGCAGGGAAGAATGCAAACAGAATAATGATAACAGAATGATCAGGCTGACCTATCCGGCGTTCATTATTCTGTTCTCATCATTCTGTTAACAACAGCGTTGATTATGAGCATGCGTATGAAAAAGATAAAACCCGTTCTGATGATTGCGGCAGCAATCAACGTTTTTTCCGCTGCGGCGGAAAAAAGGCCGAACATTCTGATGATCGCGGTCGATGATCTGCGGCCGGAACTGAATCTGTTCGGGGAGCGCGGCATGGTGACGCCGAACGTCGACCGGCTGGCGGAAACGGGAACGGTTTTTCAGCGCGCCTACTGCCAGTTCGCGGTCTGCGGCCCGTCGCGCGCCAGCCTGATGAGCGGGCTGCGCCCGAACCGCGAGCGGTTCGTGATCGACCGCCGTCAGCCGGACGTCGACACCGATGCGCCCGGCACGCTGACCCTTTCAAAATATCTGAAGCAGAACGGATACGTGACGCAGTCGCTCGGCAAGATCTATCACAGCCGCAACGACGATCTGGACGGCTGGAGCGTTCCCCCGTGGCGCGGGCCGTGGCTGCACAATCACTACAATCTGCCGGAGAACGAGGCCATCCGCAAAAAGAACGGTCGCTACGGCCCGGCCTTTGAATGCGCCGATGTGCCGGACGAAGCCTACCCCGACGGCCTGATGGCCGCCGAGGCCGTGCGCCGCATCGAAGCGGCCGCAAACGAAGAGCAGCCGTTTTTCATCGCCGTCGGTTTCTGGCGTCCGCACCTGCCGTTCAATGCACCCAAAAAATACTGGGATCTTTATCCGGATGTGGAGCTGGCGGACAATCCGTTTGCACCGAAAGATGTTCCGGCAATCGCCATGCACGATTCGCCGGAGGTGCGCGGCTACGAAGGCATTCCCACGCCGATCACCGATATGGACGACGAGCTGGCCCGCAGCCTGATCCGCGGCTATCGCGCCTGCGTCAGTTACAGTGATGCCAACATCGGCAGGCTGCTCGACGCACTCGAGCGCAGCGGCCAGGCCGACAACACGATCATTGTTCTGTGGGGCGACCACGGCTGGCAGCTCGGCGAGAACGCGCTGTGGGGCAAAGAGTCCAACTTTGAACGGTCATTGCGCACGACGCTGATGGCAGTCGATCCGCGCGTTTCGAAGGGCGGCGAAGAAACCGAGGCTCTGGTCGAGCTGGTCGACATCTATCCGACGCTGTGCGAGCTGGCCGGCCTGCCGGTTCCGGAGCATGTGGAGGGCACCAGCTTCGCGCCGCTGCTTTCCGATTCTTCCAGGGTTTGGAAAAAAGCCGTATTCAGCTGTTTTGTGCGGCCCGACCGCAATAAGGCGGGCATGAGCGTTCGTGATGACCGTTGGCGCTACACCGAGTGGCGCGACAATGACGGCGCGTTTAAAGGCCACACCCTTTTCGACCTGCGGAACGATCCTCAGGAAAATGTGAACCTCGCCAACGACCCGCTTCAAGGCCCGGTTGTCCGGCGAATGAACGCGCTGCTTTCCAATGGTTGGAAAGCAGCCGGGCCGCAATAAGCAAGGGGATTTTTTATGACAGAATCATTTGGCGACAGAATGATTCAGTATCTTAATGGTTCTGTCGTCAAATAATTCTGTCGTTATTTTTGAAGTGTGAATTTTTAAAAGCAGAGGGATAGGAAATATGAAAAAGCAAATGATAATCAGCATGTTGGCGGCTCTGGCTCTTGCGGGCTGTGCGGAGAAAGAGACGAAACCTGTTGTGGCGGAAAACACCATTTTGGAAAAAATCCCGGTGGCTCCGGTCTGGTCCGCCACGCCGGTTTCCTTCGCACTGGAGACGGTCGGCGAGCGGCAGTTCATCTGTTTCTACGATGTGAATCGTGTGATGACCGCCGGGCAGCGCAGGCTCGGGTCGAAGGAATGGACCTTTCAGAAGCTGCCGAGCACGCTGGGGTGGGACAGTCATAACTATGTCGAGATGACGCTCGACGATGACGGGTTCATTCACATCAGCGGCAACATGCACGTTGTGCCGCTGATCTATTTTCGTTCGACCCGGCCGTATGATGTGACATCCCTGGTTCCGGTGCACCGCATGACCGGCGAAAAGGAAGACAAGGTGACCTATCCAAAATTCATGCGCGGTTCGAAGAATGAACTGATCTTCACCTACCGTGACGGCAGCAGCGGCAAGGGCGATCAGATCTACAATATCTACGACCATGCCGCGCGAAACTGGAGCCGATTGCTCGACCGGCCGCTGACGGACGGCCAGGGAAAAATGAATGCCTATTTCCAGGGCCCAACCCTGGGGCCGGATGGGTATTTCCATATGACCTGGGTCTGGCGCGACACCATTCACTGCGAAACCAATCACGACCTGTGCCACGCCCGCAGCAAGGATCTGGTTCATTGGGAAACGATCGATGGGCAGCCGATCGAACTGCCGATTCACCTCGGCACCCCCGGTGTCGTGGTCGATCCCGTGAAGATTAAAGAGGGCATGCTCAACGGCAACGGCAAGATCGGGTTTGATTCCCAAAATCGCATCGTTCTCGCCTATCACAAATTCGACGAAAACGGAAATACCCAGCTCTACAACGCCCGCTGGGAAGACGGTGCCTGGAAGATTTATCAGACTTCGGATTGGAACTACCGCTGGTATTTCTCCGGCGGCGGCAGCATCACCTACGATGTTCGAATCACCCCGGTCACGCTGCGGGACGGCAAGCTGACGCAGGGCTTCAGCCATATCAAAGAAGGCTCCAAAACCTGGGTGCTCGACGAAGAGACGCTCAAGCCGGCCGGAACCATCACAATCCCGCCGCTTCCCGATGAGATCCGCACGGTGCGCTCCGACTTTCCGGAAATGCGGGTCAAAACCGCTTCCGACAGCGGAACATCCGAAGCCGGTTCGCGCTACATGCTTCGCTGGGAGACCCTGCCCAACCACCGCGACGTGGAGCGCCCGAAGCCCTGGCCCGAGCCCGTCATGCTCGAGCTCTACAAAGTCGCGAAATAACTGTTTCCAATGTGTTTGGGAAAGAAAGTTAACAGAATGATGAGTGCAGAATAATGAACGGCCATCGGTTCTAATTATTCTGTGGTCATTATTCTGTGTAAAAATACGCACTGTAAAGTGCGTTTGAAGTAAGAGGGGATATAATGAATTTTAATAAACTGTTTTTAACGGCGTTCTTCGCCCTGCTGGCGTTTTTCGGTATGGCCGAGGTGAAGCTCAACCCTCTTTTTACGGACCATATGGTGCTGCAGCGCAATCAGGCGGTGCCGGTGTACGGAACGGCCGATCCCGGCGAAAAAGTGATCGTGGAATTCGCCGGGCAGACAAAGGAAACCGTGGCAGGTGACAGTGGCGAATGGCGGGTGATTCTGGATCCAATGTCGGCATCCGCTGACGCTCGGGAGTTGGTGGTTCACTCGACACCCGACACTCGACACTTGACACTCTCCGACGTCCTCGTCGGCGATGTCTGGCTCTGCGCCGGGCAGTCGAACATGGCCACCGAGATCCGGCTCTATCCGACGCTGCGCGAGGCAAAAGCCGATGTGCTGAGCAATCCGATGGTGCGCCTGTTCAAGTTCAGGCGCGAAGGGATCGGAACGGAAGCGCCGTCCAAAGAGGTGGTCATCGATCCGCCGTTCAATGATTCCTGGCAGGCGATGACGCCCGATATGGCGCGCGAGTTTTCGGCGACCGGCGCATTTTTCGGTCATGCGCTGCAGCCGCTGGCCGGGATTCCCGTCGGGCTGCTTTACGCCAACCGCGGCGGCACCGCGGTCAATCAGTGGCTGCCGATGGAGTTCATGATGAGCAAGCCGGACCTCTACGCGCCGTTTCTCGGTCCGGACAATCCGTGGTGGCAGGAGAGCGAACGCAACCCGGGACTGGTGCGCGCTCCGTCGCGCCTGTTCAACGGAACCATCCACCCGGTGATCCCGTTCGCGATTCGAGGCTGCATCTGGTATCAGGGCGAGTCCGACGACCGCTACAGTTCGATCTACGGCGAAATGATTTCCGATCTCATCACGGTCTGGCGCGGGCTGTGGGGCTGCGATTTCGAGTTCCTGTTTGTGCAGCTGGCCCCTTACGGCGCCGTCGGCTGGGACGCGCGCGGCGAGGCCTGGGCCTTCCTGCGCGAGGCGCAGGACGCCGCGCTGACCCTGCCGAACACCGCCCGCGCGGTGATTATCGATTCCGGCGAGCAGCTAGACATTCATCCGCAGAACAAGCAGCCGGTCGGGGAGCGCCTCGCCCTGCTGGCGGCTCATCTCGACAAGCCGGAGATCGCGGCGCACAGCCCTGAATTTGATTCCGCCGAAGCGGCCGGCAGCAGGATCCGCATCACCTTCCAAAACACCGGTTCCGGCCTGGAAACGCGCCGGGTGGCCATGAACAGGAACAAGCGCCTTGAGCCGGGCACGGATCCGGAGGCCTTTGTGGTCGAGGCGGACACCTTGGCCGGATTCACCGTCTGCGGGGCGGATCAACAATTTGTGAAGGCGCAGGCGAAGATCATCGACGGCGACACGGTCGAGGTGTGGGCCGATTCAATTTCCGCACCCGTGGCCGTGCGCTACGGCTGGGCCAACTTCCCGCTGTGCAACCTCTACAACAGCGCCGGGCTGCCGGCCTGTCCGTTCCGCAGCGACAACTTTCCGCCGCCCGACTTTACGGAGTCCGGGCTGAGCGATTCCGCGGCGGACATCCAGGCCGTGAAGCGGGAGGTGCGCGATGATTTCAGTTCGCCGTTGAGCCGCAAGTGGAGCAATGAGCATCCGGCGGCGTGGTCGGTCCAGGACGGAGAGCTGTGGGCCGGAATGGCCGCGTCGACTCACTACACGCTGACGCACAGCGATGCGGTGGGGGACGGCAAACAGAAAATCGATCTGAGCGCGACCATTTCGAGCGGGTCGCGCAGCGCATGGGGCGGAATCGCCTTTAATGTTCAGGATGCCGAAAATTTCTACATGCTGCGCATCAAGTTCGATAACGGCATGTATCAGCTGGTGCGGCTGGCCGGCGACGCCAAGCCGCTGGTGGTGGATACCGAAACGCTCGCCACCCCGTTTGCGCTCAATACGCAATACACGCTGCGGCTGCAGTTCAGTCCGAAAGACCGGTTTTACGTGGTGACGATCACCGACACCGCCAAAGGCGAGGTGCTGATCCACCGCTCCAAGGTCGAGGCGGCGCCGATGTTTGTCTCCGGCGCTGCCGGCCTGTACGGCGGCTCCAAATCCGGCACCGCCGATCTGTTTGTATTCGATGACTTCGTTTTCAAAGCCGGGGAGTAAGCCGCGGGCGTTTGAATATGAATTGGTAATGTGATAAAATTATGTTGCCGACATAAAAATACCCGATAAAATTATGTCATGAATATATACAGGGAGGCCTATTCCGGTTTGCTGGCCCATGCTGCTCGGGCTGAGATCAGTGTTTTGCTCGGGGCGCGCCAGATTGGAAAAAGCACGCTGATGCGGCAGCTGTTCGTGACTCTCAAAGCGCAGGGCGAGCAGGTGGATTTTCTTTCGCTGGAAGATCCGCAGATTCTCCAGTTGTTTAATGAGCATCCCGGCAATCTGTTTGAGGCATCCCCGCCGCCGTCTCCAGGGCAGCGAGCGGTGGTTTTCATCGATGAAATCCAGTATCTCAAGAATCCGTCCAATTTTTTGAAGTATAATTATGACCGCTGGGGCGACCGGCTGAAGTTGATCGTGAGCGGGTCGTCGAGTTTTTATATCGATGAGCATTTCAAGGATTCTCTGGCCGGCCGTAAGCGCATGTTCGAGCTGCAAACCCTGTCATTTGAGGAGATGTTGCATTTTTCCGGGAGGGATGAACTGATTCCTTATGCGGGCGGGGCGAAGGTCCCCGTGAGCCGCCGGCCATTGCTCAGCGAGGCGCTGAATGAATATTTGTGCTTCGGCGGATATCCCGCCGTGGTGCTGGCCCCGACACCGGAGGAAAAGATTCTGCTGATTCAGGAAATTGCAGCGTCCTACGTGAAGAAGGATGCGCTGGAAGCCGGTGTGAAGCGTCCGGACCTGTATTTAATGCTGGCCAAGGTGCTCGCGGGCCGGACGGGGCAGTTGGTCAATATGCAGGAGCTGGGCAAGGAGCTGGCCATGAGTAATCAGACGGTGGATGCCTATGTGCGCTTGCTGCGCCAGTCGTTCCATGTTTCTCTTTGCCGACCGTTCCATCGCAGTGCCGTGAAGGAGCTTCGGAAGATGCCAAAGATTTTTTTCAATGATCCCGGGTTGCGCAACTGGTTTTACGGGTCGTTTCAGCCTCCGCAGTTGCGGGAGGACAAGGGCGCACTGCTGGAAAATTTTGTTTTCCGGCGGTTGCTGGAGATGTACAGCGGTGATGAAATTCATTTTTGGCGCACCCAGCAGCAGCACGAGGTGGATTTCGTCGTCACTCCAATGCTTGGAAAACCATTTTCCCTTGAGGTGAAATGGGACGTTTCGCGTGTCAGTCGCTCCAATTACGGACCGTTTAAAGAGACCTATCCGGAAATTCCGTTGCTGGCGGTTGGTCTGGAAAATGTGTTGCAGCTGCAAGCCCTTATTACGAAGGCTCAATCATGAAGCAAACCAACCCGGTTTGATTGGATGCTCAAAAGCGGACCCTGCAGGGGGATCTCCGACTGGAAGAAACGGAATGAAAGACAGCTGAAAACGGATAGCGGCGGGAATTAATGTAAAATAACAGAGGTTCCCGTTTTCAAGCCGGAAGAGTACTCTATGCGGGTAAGTCGGCTTAATGAAGGATATATATGTTGCTGATCTGTTCAAACCTGTTGCTGATGTGCGGATTTCTGTTCGGCCTGCAGCCGAATGCTCATTATCATGTGAGCCGTGAATTCGAGGAGCCGGCAACCATTCAGTATGAGTGGGTCGCGCGCGATGAATTTGGCTGGTATCACCGCTACACCGAAGACGGGGTCACCAGCAATATCCCGACGGATGACTGGCCGTACGGTGAAGTCTATCTTGCCACGGAGCGGGCTTACAGCGGTGCGCGCTCTCTGGCGATGAAATCGCTGGCGAATACGAACGACCATAAAGATCGCGTTGAGATCGAGATTGCCAACTGGTCGGGGCCGGAGGCCCTGCGGTTTGATCAGACCCGCTATGTTGCCTATCGACTCTATATCGATGAGGAGTCCGGCGTGTTTCCCAAGCATTTTACGCAGGTCTGGCAGGCCAATTGCGCGGCAAAAGTCCCGTTCACGATGACGTTTAATGATGAGTATGGAGACTGGCGCTGGGAGGCCGCGGCCCGCTCGTTTACTGTGAAAGAAATCTTTGCCGGGCAAACCATCAGCAAAGGGCAGTGGCACACCTTTGTGTTTAAGTTTGTTCCGCAGTATGTCGAGTCCGGAAAAGACGGAGAGATCCGGATCTGGCTGGATGGCCGGCCGGCCGGAACCTATATCGGCCCCTGGGGCGAAATGCCCGGGCATGTCTGGCCCGGTTATGATCCGGTGAAGGAAACCATGTCGATCCGCTGCGGCCTCTACGCCGGCCCCGGCGGAGTGGCCCATCCGGCGCAGTCGCTTTATTTTGATGATTACCGGATGGGGACGTCGTTCGCCGAAGTCAATCCCGATGCGGACCGGCTGGAGTTTGAGGCCGAGGCCGGAGTTCTCAGCGGGGCGATGAAGCGCATCGCGCATCCGGATGCGAGTTTTGGGTTTTGCATCGAAGAACCGGACGGGGCGACGAACGGAACCGGTTCCGTCGACTATGCATTTGAGCTGTCTGAGCCGGCCGCATTGAATCTGTGGCTGCTGGCTTACGGTGAAACCGGCAACGATGATTCCGTCTATGTTTCGATGGACGGCGAAACCAATCGTTATTGCGGAATTCTTCAGGGCACAACATTCAGATGGAGAAAGCTGAAGGAAGCCGGTGCCGCAGACGTGCTCAGCTGGGCGCTGGCTGCCGGCCCGCACTCCCTGCGCCTGACCCGCCGCGAGCAGGGCGCCCGCATTGACAAAGTGTTCCTTCAGAAGCCGGGCGAGCTGGATCCGGCATCGCTGACTCCGCGCAACCGCATTGAGCTGGAGGCCGAGGACGGCACGATTTCCGAGCCGTTTGTCGTTGTCGATGACCTGAGCGCATCCGGCGGGCAGGTTTTGAGCCAGACCAATCTCTCCGGAACCGGAACCGCAAACTATGACTTTTTCGTGCCGACCAACGGCATCTATACTATCTGGATGTCCGGGTGCGGAACCAACAGCGCGACTGATTCCGTGTATGTTTCGGTCGACGGGTCTGAGCGAGCCAGCTGCGCGCTGCCGGCTGTGTCGAGCGGAATCTTTATGTGGCGGCAGCTGACGGAGTGGCTGGGCACTGCGCCGCTGGCATTTGAGCTGACCGCAGGGCATCACACCCTGCAGCTCTCCCGGCGGGAATATAACTTCCGCATCGACCGGATCGTGATCGTGGAGCAGGGCGAGCCGCTCGGGTTATAGGTTGAGCGGGTCACCATTCGGTCGGCTGCAGATAAGACCGTTGCCCCGTTGGTTCAAAACATTGGAAAAAAGTGAAATGAAAAGAAGAGATTTTTTAGAAACCGGAGCGGCCACGGCCTTTTTGCCTTTTTTGAAAAAACAAAAGGAAGACGATCGCCCCAATATTGTTTTTATCTTTGCCGACCAGCTGCGCTCCATGGAATTGGGATGCTACGGCGGGCAGCAGGTTCCCACCCCGAACATGGATCGCCTGGCAGCAGAAGGGGTTCGTTTCTCGCATGCATACAGCACCTATCCGGTCTGCTCGCCATATCGTGCCATGCTGATGAGCGGGAATTTCCCCATGAAAAACGGGATGCTCATGAATGACCATTTTCTTCGGAATCCGACGCCGTATTTTGCTGAGGTGTGCAAGGCAGATGGATACCGGACAGGATATATCGGAAAGTGGCATATCGACGGCCGGGGCCGGGATGTATATATCCCGCCGGAACGGCGGTTGGGCTTCGACTTTTGGAGAACGCTGGAGTGCACGCATAACTATTTTGATTCGAAATATTATTGTCAGGAGGAGCCAGCGCCCCGCACCTGGAAAGGATATGATGCGGCTGCCCAAACGGAAACAGCCTGCGACTTTATTCGACAGCAGGAGGTGGATCATCCGTTTTGCCTTTTTCTGTCCTGGGGGCCGCCGCATGATCCGTATGTTGCACCGGAAGAATACATGCAGCGTTTTCCTGCCGACAAAATCCAGTTGCGAGAAAATGTCAATGATTTCGGCCCGGCAGAGGCCCTGTGGAATGCTTGTGACACGGCGCTGCCGGAACGTCATCAGACGCGAAGAAGAAGAACTCTTCCCGCGCTGAAAGATCCGGAAAACCGTGCGTTTAAACAATGGTACCGCGGTTATTATGCGGCCATTGCCGCGCTGGATGACTGTCTCGGAGATATTTTCCAAACATTGGAAGAAACAGGTCTGCTGGACAATTCACTGATCGTATTCACATCGGATCACGGGGATAATCTCGGGTCTCACCGTCAGGTCGGAAAACAGATGCCGTTTGAAGAATCGATTTCCATCCCGTTCCTGATGCGATATCCGCGAAAAATTCAATCCGGCACGGTGACGGACGCGCTGCTGGCGCCGGTTGATGTAATGCCGACCGTTCTTTCTTTGGCGAACATCCCCTGCGGACCTGTCGACGGGAAGGACATCAGCGGCGCGGCGATGGGTCGCGATGAAGAGGTGCAGGATGCGGTTCTGCTGATGCGACTGATCTGGCTGGGGAACAACTGGATCACGAACGGCTCCGGGCCGTGGCGCGGCGTTCGCACCAAACGGTATACCTATGCCCGCAAATCCGACACCCGGGAACCCTGGCTGCTGTTTGATAACGAGCAGGATCCTTTACAGCTGAATAATTTGGTGCAGAACCCGCGGGTTGCCGAATTGGTTCAGAAACTGGATGCCAAGGTGGATGACCTTCTAAAAGAAGCACAGGATCCGGAGGACCCGCTCCTCATTGCTCAGCGGATCTACGATGAACATCAACAGCACAAAAAGTACATTGACCGATCCGTACTCTTTCCTCCGCGGATTGAACCCGGCAGCGGAATCAACCTGTAGGTGGACGGCGGCTTATCGTTGCCCCGTTCAGTTTGGGAACCCGTCATTGGGTGGAACCGCTTCGGATTGGGGTGCCGATATGGCCGGGGTGCTGGTTGCCCCGGCGAATCCGGACTGGAAGGGCGCGCGCTCTGAGCTGACTCGCTCCTGTGCGGAAGCTCTTCGTCTGCTCTTCGATCAAATTAAATATGCGGCAACAGGACGAATGTGTTCTCTTTATGCTCCGAGGTATCGCGTCCCCGATGTTATGTAAAATTATGAAAAATAAATATGTTTTCATATGTGCAGCGCGCGGGATAAAATAGCTCCTTACAGAAGATATATCCATGGCGCGACGCGCTATGAAGAGACAACCGCAAACAAAGGAGACCAGCATGAAGACCCTCCGTTATATATTTGCTCTGTTCGTGTCACTGACATGGGCAGCGCAGGCGGCAACAATTACCTGGGATGGAGAAGCCGACAGGGCCTGGATGGGCGCCGCAAACTGGAATCCGGACGGGATTCCTGTGCCAGAAAACGACTATGTATTAAGCTCAGACACTGTCGATCCGGCACTGGAAGATTTTGCTGGAGGTTCCCTGACGCTCAATGGCAGTGGCGCTATATTGCGCTATACCGATACCGTCAATGCCTGGAAAGTTAATCTAGTCACCAATAACGCAGGGATTATTCGCGTCCAGCATGCAGACCGCAGCGTCGCGGGGATCATTACAAATCTTACACTTGCCGGTGCGGCGAGGTTTTACGTCGATATTGCCGACAGTTCCCTGGCGCTGACTATTGATGCGCTGACCTTTGCCAGTGGTGCGGCGCCATATAAATACGGAGCCGGGGCATTGGTACTGAATATCGGAACGATTAACGCAACGAGTGGCGATGTTTTCAGATTGGATGGCGGGACAATTGATTTTGACGGCGCGGCGGATACGCAAGAGATCGGCCTTCATATCGCCGGCGGCCAGTATGTGCTGGACGAAGCCCGCACTGTTGCATCGCTTACGGTCGGTGGAATCAGTTTTGCTGCTGGAACCTATGCTTATGCGGACTTTCAGGTGGCAGGAAAAGGAGATAATTTCGTTGATGAGGGCGGCAGTATTACGGTCGTTGCGGCCAGTGGTTCTGAGATTGCCTGGGATGACGGTGATGCGGGCCGGAGCTGGATGGCGGCAGCAAACTGGTCTGATGACCAGATTCCGTCCATTACAAACAGCTATGTCATCAGCACTTCAAGCGCAGCGGCTCCGGCAGATGTTTACGGAGACTTTTCCGGTGGCAGTCTGACGATCAACAACTCGGCGTTATTACGATTTCTTGATATTGATGCGACAAATTTTGTTTCCACGCTGACCCTAAGCAATGCAACGGTTCGCTTGCAGCATGCATCACGAACCAGCGGCGGTGCGGTGATCCGACTGAACCTCGACGGCCCTGCGGCCTTTTTGGTTAGTGATGCTGCTTCTTTTTTGAATATAAATGCTGCAACGCTGAGCTTTGGCAGCGAGGCCGCCCCCCAAAAGACCGGCGCAGGCCGGCTCAATCTGACTGCGGCTAACGACGTGGTTGCGAATGGAGAAGTGTTTACTTTGGTGACGGGGAGCCTGTCTTTATCCGGCAGTGGATCCTGGGAGAAAGCCGGCTTGAACATTTCCGGCGGGCAGTACGACTTAAGCGGATCGCTTTCTATCGCGTCACTGATGGTTGGAACAACCAACTTTAACGTGGGAACGTACACTCATGCCGATTTCGTTGCAGCCGGGAAGGGAGGCAGCTTCATCGATAACGGGGGCAGCATCACGGTGGTTGAACTGAACCCGCCGCCGACCGAAATCGGAGTGGTTGGCGTGCAATTGGATGGAGCGAATGCTGTGTTCAGCTGGCCGGGCGATGCCGGAGGTACGTACGCGCTGCAGCGGCGCGAGAGTCTCGTAGCCGGTGAGTGGAGCAATGTTGTTGAAAACATCAGCGGCATTGATGGGATGATGTCTGCCACCAACGACACCTCTGCGGCACAGGCGTTTTACCGCATAACCGTCGAATAATCTGATGGTCTGTGGTGATAACGACAGTAGCCGGCGCGGATGACGCGCCGGCTACTGCTTTGTGCGCCCGGCTGCCCCGAATGTGATTCGAATCTGGTTTTTCGAGCGAAAATGAGAATAGAGGATTGAAATGAGAGTTTCGAAGAAGTGGGTTGTCAGCGTTGGATTGGCAGGTTGTTTGGCAGGTTGTTTGGGAGGTTGTTTTGGGGAAACCGGGCATTCATTCCCTGGAACCCATCCATCTGCGCCGGCAGGTGCTTTGATTGTGGATCTGGATTTTGAGAGAGAAACGACATTGGATTTTCTGACGGAGGGCGGGGCGCTGGAGGAGCGGCGCTATTATGATGTTTGTGATGCGTATCCCGGCAGCCCGGAAAAGAAGCATCGTTTTATCAAGGATGCCGAGCCTCACCCGGAAACCGCCGTGGCGCAGATCTCGGATGGGGTCGGGCTGGGCGGCAGCCGGGGTTTTGAGCTGGCATTTGCTTCGGATGTGAAAACGGATCAGCATCGCAAAGAGCGCATGGAGCTCTACATGGCTCATGGGAATGAGGAGAACGCTTTGCGGCTGGGGGAGGTCATGTATCTCGGGTACGCTTTGTACATCGACCCGTCGCTCCCGCCGCCGCCGGATCATGCGACGATCACGCAATGCTGGCAACTGCCGCCCAGTGCGGAGTCATTCAAAACCGGAGCCCATAGCAGAACCAAAGTGGTGCCGCTCTGGATGGCGTATCGTGAAATCGACGGAACCCATGGGTATACTCTGCATGTAAAAAATGAAGGAAAGCCGGTTAAGGGAGGCTATAAGGCCATGTCTAAAATTGCGGCAACCGGCGCCTTCCGTCCCGGCTGGAACACCGTGATCTATCGATTTGAGCCGAATCATATCCATAATTCAAAACCGGGGCGGATTACTCTGTGGGTCAATACGCTGGATGAGGCCAGCCCGACTGCGGATCGGCGGTATAACTGGGGGGTCACACCGGATGCCGAACTTCCCGCCGGGCTGCCGGAAACCGGGTATATCGATTGCTTTGATGTGCGGATGGGGATCTATCGTGCGAAACAACCGGCTCATATACGGCTGGTATATGATAATATCCGCTGCGGAGAAAATTTTCAGGACGTGCTGCCGGTTGACAACTTAGATTCTGTTTTTTCTGAAAAAACAGCGGGACTGCAATTGAGAAATTGAAGCACGTCGTTTTCTGTCGGCAATCGGCTGCATTCTGATACAAGTGAAAGAAGGGGTGAGCGAAGATGAGACGTGTTTACATAGTATCGTTGGCTGCACTGTTCATGGTGCTGTTCGGGTGTTGCGATGTGCAGGCCGGGCCGGCTGAAACAAACAGGACCTGCGGACTGGTAGGGCTTCGTCCTCTGCCGCGGGGGGCTGGAGACCTCAAGTCGAATCACGGCGGATCCTGGGCGGGCATGCCGACCTTCGATAAGCAGGCGGGAAACTATCCGTTCGTGGCGGAGCATTTGGATATCGTCAAGGGCTGGCTGGACGGCGACTTCAAAACCAAACGCGTTTTCTTTGAATATTACTGGGGGCTCAGCGAGGCCCGCGACGATCTCGACCCGCAAAAAAACGGCCTGATTAAAACAATCCGCGACTGGGAGTCAAAGGGCGGGCAGGTGGAGCATATTCTGATCTGCCGCGAGTACGACCTGGCCATCCACAGGGGGCACAAGGATGCCCAGCCCGGTCCTTTTAAGGAAGACACCCGGATCCTCTATGAGAAGGATTTCGATGATATCCGCGCCATGTTCAAGAAGGCCCATAAACAGAAGATTCTCAAGCACGACAACTACAAGCTCATCCAGATGGTCCAGGACCCTTCATTCTTTGCTACCGACAAGCGGTTCCAGCCCATTATGGACAAGAGTGACGGGATCGCTTACGAGTGCCACCAGTTCAACCGGCACTGGCCGCTCGAGAGCGGGTGGTCCAGGCCTGAAAAGGTGATTCAGGGGGCGCAGTGGACGCTGGATCAAGGCAAGGAATACATCTTTTACTACGGCCCGGTCATCTGGAAGTCGGAGCGATACTACGAATTCATCGAGCGCGACTGGCTCAACAAGTACTGGAAAGCCGGGCTGCCCAAACACCACCCGCGCATGCATTACTACCTGAACACCTTTCCTCATGACACCGGCCGCGGCCGTCCGGTCGGCCCGGAGTCCGATCCCCACTCGGTGCTGGGCTTCACAAAGTGGCTCATCCAGGAAATCAACACCGAACTGTAGCAGAGAAAATAAACGCTGAGGTTTTTCGGTGGTTGGAAACGTAGTGCAAGCGTCTCGCTTGCTTCGTGCCTGAAGGGCCGATTGGAGTGGCAACGAATGGAAAAAACAGCAAATTGAGAAATTGAAGTCGCTGTCGATTCGTTGCTTTTTGTCATTCGTTGCTAATAAATTGAAATGCACGAGATATTGCGGCCCGATGATAACTGCAAACCGGAGGAGTATGGTCTATGACGACCGCTTTAATCTTTGCGGATACATCACTGAAGTCTTCATTCCCTGCTGGTATATTCCGGGGCTCGTTGCAGAGTTACTGTACCGGCGGGTCGATGCCATGGCGCTGGTTTTGGGCCGGCGTATTTCCGTCGAAGCTCTGATGAGAATAAATGTAAAATGATTGGAGTCCCGGTTTTCGGACCGGTTGGGTATATTCGGCGCCATGAAAAAATTTCGAACCCTGCTGCCGGCAGCCCTGCTGTGCGCCGCCGTCGTTTCGGCCCACCCGATGAATGTGGTGTTCATTCTGGCCGATGACCTCGGCTGGAGCGACACCTCGCTTTATGGGCACACGGACTTTTATGAAACCCCGAACCTGGAGCGGCTGGCCGCGCGCGGGATGACCTTTTCGCGGGCCTATGCCAACAGCGCGATCTGCTCGCCTACGCGCGCCAGCATTCTCACCGGCCAGACGACCGCGCGCCACGGCATCACCGCGCCGCGCTGCCATCATGAACGCGTGCTGTTGAAGCCGGCCGCCGACGAGACCGGCAAGCCCGGGCTGAAGGCGACCGCGGTGCGCACCGTCACCCGCCTCGACACGAATCTTCCAACCCTTGGAAAACTGGTCAAGCAGGCCGGCTATGCCACCGGCCACTTCGGCAAGTGGCATCTCGGGCACGAGCCCTATACGCCGCTGGAGCACGGCTTCGATGTGGACATCCCGCACTGGTCCGGCCCCGGCCCGGCCGGCAGTTTTGTCGCCCCGTGGGAATTCCCGGCATTCAAGGAGAATGTTCCGAAAGAGCATATTGAAGACCGCATGGCCGCGGAGGCCGTCCGCTGGATGAAATCGGTCACGAAAGATCGGCCTTTTTTCATGAACTACTGGCAGTTTTCGGTTCACGCGCCGTTCGATGCCAAGCCGGAGCTGATCGGAAAATACCGCAGAAAAGCCGCGGTCTCGGGTTCGCCGCGTTCGCCGACCTACGCCGCGATGGTGGAATCGATGGATGACGCGGTCGGGTCGCTGCTCGACGCCGTCGATGCCGCCGGCATGGCCGACGAAACCGTCATCATCTTTATTTCCGACAACGGCGGAAATATGTTCGATTCGGTCGACGGAACCACCCCGGCCGACAACCGGCCGCTGCGCGGCGGCAAGTGCACGGCGTTCGAGGGCGGCCTGCGCGTGCCGTGCGTGGTGGTCTGGCCCGGCATTACAAAACCCGGAAGCCGCAGCCGTGAAATCATCCAGGCCTCCGATTTTTACCCGACCCTTCTCCATCAGCTCGGGATTCCAATGCCGGCAAACCATGTGGTGGATGGCGCGGATATCACGCCGGCCCTGCGCGGCGGCTCGCTGGAGCGCGAGGCCATCTTCACCTATTTTCCGTATACCGTTCCCAAGCACGACTGGCTGCCGCCGTCGGCGGTCGTTCATTCCGGCGACTGGAAGCTGATCCGGCTGTTTCACGAAGGGGAAAACGGCGCGCACGCCTACCGGCTTTACAATCTCGCCGACGACCTCGGCGAAACCAACAACCTGGCGGATGCATATCCCGAACGGGTTGCGGAGCTGGACCGGCTGCTGCAGGCCCATTTAGACGATGCCGATGCCGTGCTGCCGAACCGCAACCCGTCGTTTGATCCGCAGCAGTATCATCCGGAGTTTATCGGGCTGACGCCGGAAGAGCAGGCGGAGCTGAGTGCCGGTGCCGACTGGGCGGCGATGGGAACCTGCGTGATCCATCGCGAAGGTGGCGTTTTGCAGATCTCCAGCAGCGGGGATGATCCATATGTCAAAGACAAGGGCGCGCTTCAATTAACCGGGGGGCCCTTTGTCGTGTCTTTCAAAATCCGGTCCGGTTCAGCCGGGGAGGCTGCTGTTTATTACAACAACTCCTCGCGAGCGACAAAAGTGCCGTTTGAGATGAAACATGATGATCAGTGGCGGACCGTTCAGGTGGCCGTTCCGGCCGAAACGCTGACCCGTCTGCGGATTGATCCGTCTTCCGCCCCCGGTCTGATTGAGCTCGACTGGGTGCGCGTGCAAAACGCCGCCGGAAAAACCGTGAAGGAGTGGAGCTTTTGACGCGGTCGAAGCGGATTTCTTCCGGCCGATCCCCGCGGTCTCCATGAAAAATCGTGGAAATTAATTGTTTTTTTAAAATGCTGCCGCGGCCTGTATACTGAATGGTGCGAGACGGGAGCATTCCCGAACAAGAACCCTGTAACCAACCAAGGAGAGGACAGAACGAATGAAGAAATACCTGTGCATTATCACTCTGCTGGCGGCTGTATTGACAGTCCATGCGGAAGCCGTATTCGATGACTTTGATCGGGCGGATACAGCCTACAGCACCCACGGGGCGGATATCGGAACCCACTGGTTCACTTCATCGCCGGAAAACGCCTGGCAGGTGTGGAAAATTGAAAACAATGAGGTTCAGAGCGATATCGGCAATGCGCTGGATGAGCGGGGGCAGTCGATGCTGCTGAACGACAGCATGACGCTGGCCTGCGGAAACGGAACGGAATTCTTCGTTTCTGCCGACGTGAAAGTGGCGTACACCAGCTTCTGGGGCGGAATCGTTTTCAACTATCAGAATCCGTCAAATTACTGCACGCTGCGCATCAAGGGCGAGACATCGTCCTATCAGTTCCTCGCAGTTGTTGACGGGGGGAATGCTACGGTCGTTTCCAGAAGCGACGCGCTGGTCAATTTCAGCATGACCAATTTTTACACGATCTCCGTCTGGTCGGACACAGAAGGCCGTTACGACTTTTCCATTACAGAAGCCGGATCCTCTGCAAACCTGAATCCGACGCAGGCGGTGATCGACGGAACCTTTACCGGCGGTTATGCGGGGCTGTACAATACCTCCTATAACAGCGCCCCCGACTGCACCTATGACAACTTCAGCCTGGCGGTTGAGACCGTGCCCGGCACTCTGGTGACGGACGACTTCAACCGCTCGCCGGTGGATTACACATCGGATGGATCGCTGATCCGTTCCGACTGGGTCGCCAGCGGCGGCAGCTGGGCGCTGACCAACAGCGCACTGTATTATTCGGCGGCGGCCAGCGGCGGAAATGACGTTCTTTACAGCATGGCGGGTGAAACCGTCAGCGACGGCGACGGGCTCGGGTTCACCGTCCGGGCCGATGTGAAAGCGAGGGGAGCCTCCACGTGGGGCGGGATTGTATTCAATTACCAGAACCCTACCAATTATTACATGCTTCGTATCAAGGGTGACTTTCCAACCTATCAGTTGCTGCGCAATGTTGACGGAAGCATTAACACCATCATTTCTAAATCGGATGCGCTGGAAGCTTTCGCCGTGGGTTCGTATTACACGCTGACGGTGACATCGACCAATGCCTATGAGTTTGATTGCACGATTACCCGCAAGGGAAAATCCGAACAGCTCAACCCCTTCAGTCACGGAGTGGACGGAACGCAGGCATTCACCGGCGGTCGCGCCGGATTCTTCTGCACGACAGCTGGAACCCCCAGCTTTGAATACGACAACTTTCTGCTGGCGCAGGTGAATCCCATGCCAACGTTCATTGGTCATGTCGGGATGGGGTTGTCTGGCGGGAATCTCGTATTCAACTGGACCGGCGATGCGGATGGAACCTATGTGCTGCAGTGCCGCGCGAGCCTGGTGAGCGGGGAGTGGACCAATGCGGTTGAAGAGATCAGCGGACTGGACGGAACGATGTCCGTCACCAACGACACATCCGCCCCGCAGGCCTTTTATCGCATAGTTATTGAGTAAGTTGTTATTGCTCAGGGTTAAAGCCGGCGCGCAGATCCGCGCCGGCTTTTTGCATATTCAGACTTTGGGAGAGAAAATTTACAAAATAATAAACGGCTGCAATCTTTCTCGCCGACCCGGTTTTATTATTCTGTACTCATTATTCTGTTTGAAATGCATATGAAACGGTGCAGTTAAAAAGAAGACAATAATGAAGACGATCCAATTAACTCTCAGCAATCATCCGTTGCCCGAATGGGTGCTCAACCCGAGTAATCCGCGGAGAAACGATGATACAGGGATTTCGAAGCACCGACATGCGGGAAAACCTGTTCGGGACGCGCGTTTCATCCAAACGCAAAAATGATCGAGCCTTCGACTGAAGATTCTAAATGGTAAAAAATCCTGTATTTTGATTTCTTTTTGTATAATCTGTTCGCCACATTTCGGTTGAGCATCCGGGCGTTTTTCCCGAGAGCGAAGCGACAGGGCAGTTTAAGTATAACAAATAACGATTGCAGGGAGTGGTTCATGTTTGGAATAAGGAAAAAAGAGTACAGTCCGCATCATATCCCGCTGCTGAACAAGATCGGCTATGCGTTCGGGGCGATGACGGATAATCTGATCATGAACGCGTTCGGCGGGCTGGTGATGCCGGTGTTCAACATTGCTCTGTTTGTGGATCCGGCTCTGCTCGGATGGGCCATCGCCATTCCGCGCGTCTTTGATGCCATCAGCGATCCGATTATGGGCAATATTTCGGACAATACGCGCAGCCGCTGGGGGCGGCGGCGGCCTTACATCTTTATCGGGGCCGCTCTGTGCGCGATCATGCTTCCCATTATCTGGATGGCGCCGGTGCACAGCGACTGGTTTGTTTTCTGGTGGGTCGCCATTCTCGGAACGCTTTATTTCACCGCCTACACGGTTTACATCATTCCCTATCAGGCACTCGGGTTTGAGATGACCACCGACTACGACGAGCGCTGCCGGCTCCTGGCGTGGCCGAACTATATCGGGTTGACCATGTCTTTTGTGCTGCCGTGGCTTCCACGTCTGGTTGAAGCAGAGCGCTTCGGCGGAACCGTCAGCGGGGCGATCTGGGTCAGTGTCGGCGTCGGCTTTATCATTCTCTTCGGCGGGCTGATGCCCGCGATTTTCGGGCGCGAAATAGCACAGGCCGAAGCGCAGGAGCACATTTCGCTGGGCAAGGCGGTTGTGGCGTCTGCGTCGAACGCGCCGTTTCTGCTGGTGGCGCTGTCCAATGTGGTGGTGCTGACCGGGCTGGCGACCTTCGGCGGCATCGGGCTTTATGTGAACATCTTCTACATTTTTGGCGGCGACCGCGCCGCCGGCCTCGCGCTGGTCGGCCTTGGCGGTACCGTTTACGCCTTCGTTTCCTATTTCAGTGTGGCGATTGCCGTCTGGCTCGGCACGCGCATCGGTAAAAAACGCACGGCCCAGATTCAGCTGCTGGTCACGCTGATCGGTTCGGGCAGTCTGCTGCTGACGCTTCGCCCGGACATGCCGTATCTTCAACTGGCTTCCACGGTCATTGTCGGCCTCGGACTGCAGGGCACCTGGATGACCTTTTTCACGATGATCGGCGATGTCTGCGAAGAGGATGAGCTGAAGACCGGCCTGCGCCGCGAAGGCATGTTCAGCTCCATCGGCGGATTTTCGCGCAAGATGGCCGTCGCCGTGGCGGCGATCATGACCGGCAGCCTGCTGAAATGGATCGGTTTTGACGCAGAGCTTGCCGACACGGCCGGCGTGCCGGATCACGTGCTCTTGATGTTAAAGAACGCATTTGTCATCGGGCAGGTGGTGGTGCTGGGTCTCGGACTGCTGCTGATCAGCTTCTATCCGATCACTCGTGAGCGCGCCATGGAAACCCAGCGCCTGCTCAAAGAGCGCCGCGGCGAGCTGACCGAGGCCTGACGGACCGCCTGCCCGGCAGGTTTTTGGCCCGGGCCATGCGCAGGCCGGGCACATAGACCGCCGCGGTGATGCCCAGGCTTCGCTGGCGGGCCTTGCGCAGGGTGTCCGGACTGAATAAAAAAGCGCTGCGATTCTGACCGAATCGCCGCGTGCAGCTGAAGGAGATGACTGTTATGAGAAAATATTTTTTGTCCTGCTCTTTGATCGTCCTGTTCCTGGGCGGCCAGGCATTGAATTCCGCATGGGCCGCAGAGCAGCCGGAAGCCCGGTTTGCCCCGCTGAAGATCGGCGAGGTTCAGCCCCGCGGCTGGCTCCAGGTGCAGCTCGAGCAGGACATCACCACGGGATACTATCCGCACCTGCCGGAGCTGACGTCGTACGTGACCATCGAAACATTCAATGCCGCCGCCAAGGCCTCCATGTACAAGCCGCCGATCGGCGGGGTCTGGTGGAGCGGCGAACAGACCGGCTGCTGGCTGGACGGCTATGTGCGGGCGGCCTGGCTGTCCGGGAATGAGGCGGCGATTCAGGCGGTCGACGCGCTGGTGAAAAAGGTGCTGAGTTTCCAGGAGCCGGACGGATACCTCGGCGTCTATGATAAAGACAGCCGCTATGAACAGCCGATCGGGTTTGTCAATGGCGATCTGTGGGCCCAGGCAACGCTGTTTCGCGGACTGCTCGCTTATTATGAGCTGACCGGACACAGGGAGGTTCTGGAGGCCGTCGAGAAGGCCGCGAAGCTGAGCATGTCTCAGTACGGCGAATCGAAACCCTTCTGGCGCGAGCGCATTCCGCGCGGCGGCCCGCCGCACAGCCTGATGTTTGTCGACATCTGCGAGTGGCTGTACCGGCTGACGAAGGATTCCGCCTACGTGGACTTTGCCCAATTCCTCTATGACTCCTATAACCGGCCGGAGGATGTATTCGAATATGACTGCCTGCTTCGCAACCTGTCCGATGAGGACAAACTGTTCAACGGCCACGGCGTGCATGTCATGGAGCATGTCCGGGTGCCGTATTTCCTGTATTACACCACCGGCGACGAAAAATATTCTCCGATCAGCAACTACCCGATGAAAATTGAGCGGCATCTCAATGCCGGCGGGGCCGTGGTCTGCGATGAAGACATTTTGCAGCGCCTGGCCGGTCCGGAGATCGGCTGCGAATTCTGCACCATGCAGGAGCTCGAGCACAGCATGCAGTCCGTGTTCCAGAAAACCGGACTGGCGTTGGCCGGGGACTGGATCGAACGCGTGGCATTCAATGCCGTGCAGGGCGCGCGCATGAAAGACGGCCGGGCCATTGCCTACCTGAGTTCCGACAACCAGCCGGAAGCCTCGGTGGCGCGCGGCCACGGCGGACGCTTCAAGTTTTCGCCGACGCATGAGGATGTTGCGCTGTGCTGCGTCAACTGGGCCGGGCGGTTCTATCCGTATTATGTCGATGGAATGTGGGTGAAAACGGCGGACGGTTCCGGCCTGGCGGTCTGCACCTACGGGCCGTCTGTGCTGAACACCGATCTCAACGGCACGGCGGTCACCGTCGAACAAAACACGATCTATCCGTTTGAAGATCAGGTTGAATTTGTCGTGTCTCCGGATAAACCGCTTTCTTTCCCCGTGTATTTCCGCAATCCGGGCTGGTCGGAACAGACCGAGGTGGTCGCCGCCGGCGCAGCGGTTTCCCGGGAGAATGGGTTCATCCGGGTTGAAAAAAAATGGCAGCCCGGTGATCGGGTCAGGCTGGTTTTCGATGCGAAGGTGGTGCCGCATAAACTGGCCGGCGGCAGTCAGTACTGGACGCGCGGCCCGCTGACCTATGCGCTGCCGATTCCCAGTCGGGCCCGGTCGATCAAGGCATACGCCGAGACCGGGTTCGATGATTTTGACATTGTTCCGTCCGCGGACGCGGTTCCTGAATATGCCCTGAGCGAGGAAACCGCAATTTTTAAATTTCACCGAGGTGCAACCGATGCTGCGCGTCCGTGGGAACAGTGCGGGCTGAAGCTTGAAGGGCACCTGTTCAATCTGTCGGACAACCGGGCCGAGGCGGTTGAGCTGGTTCCTGAAGGGACCACGCTGCTTCGTCAGACGGCCTTCAAAAACGCGGCGCTCTACCGCTATCTTCCGCTGCCGGAAAACCTGGCCCTGCAGGCGCGGGTCAAGGTGTCCAGCGAATCGTCCCGCCATCCGGCATCCGGCGTAAACAACGGCCGGGCCGCGGGCTATCCGGCGGAACCGTCATCGGAATGGGCATCCAGCTTCGAAACCACCGGCGCCAAGCTGCGCCTGGTCTGGGACGAGCCGGTCACGATCGAAAACATCTGGCTGTTTGACCGTCCGAATACCACCGACCACGTCAGGACGGCCTGGATCAACTTCAGCAACGGCTCTTCCATTATCGCGGAGGGATTTGACAATGAGGGGCTTACTCCGGTGCAGTTGAACTTTCCCGAAAAGACCGTCAACTGGATCGAAGTGATCGTTACGCAGACCGGTCCCAAAACCGTCAACGCCGGGTTTTCCGAAATCGCCGTCTTCAAGGATAATCCGGAGCCGAAATGATTGTCGCGCGCCGCTCGTCATGCCCGGGCTCCGGGCCGCAATGATCCGGCGGGTGCCCGGTATGGATAAATGCTTAACATTTTTATTTACATTTTGTACCGGTTGGACGACGCTGATTCAACCGGTTCGGATTGTATATCAGTGGAGGACGCATGAGAGGATGGTTGTTTTTAACGGGGTTGGCTGTCGCCTGTTCGCTTTCGGCGGATTTTACGGCCACGACGGCATCGCCGGTGCAGGTTCCGTACGCGCAGGACCTGGATGAGGAGATGCTCTATTACGTCTTTGACTGGGGCGACGGAACGGTGGCGCCCAGTTCGATCAAGCGCTCCGGCATTCACGGTGCCATGGAGCATACGTATGCCGGACCCGGAACCTATGAAGGGCGCTTCTGCGCGGTCAGCATCAGCGGCCGGCAGAGCGAGTGGACTCCGTTTGCGGTTGAGGTGACCGGGCCGCCCGGGGAAGCGCGGCCCGTGATCGGATCGCGCGGAGCGTGGACGAGCGAGCCGGCCGAAAACTACTGGGATGCGCCGGCCTGCGAGCTTAAACTCGACGGACTCTATGCGCTGGACCAATTGACGGTGAAGGGGTCAGAAGGCTTTCCGACGCACTTCCGCATCGAATACTCCATCAACGGCGGCAAAACCTGGTACAAGCTCAACACCGCCCAGTGCTTCTTTTTTCCGGGGTTTGAAGGCAGGGATGTGATTTTTCAGTTCAGCGGCGTGGCGGCCGATGCGGTGCGGTTGATTGCCACCCGCAGCACACCGGGCGAAACCATCGCCATCGGCGGCATGACGCTGGCCGGCGAAAAAGAGCTGCTGTTCGACTGCTCGGCGCGCGGCTCCGTCATCGCGGCGCTCAACAACCTTTGGTACGCCTACGGCAGCGCGGTGAATGAGGTTCATCTCGATTATGTCAGCTCGGGCCAGAGCAAACGCCCCTTTGAGTGCGGCGTCAGCTACATGGGCAACGCCGAATGGATGGCCTGGGATGCGCTGGAGTTCAGCTGGACCGATGCGAAGGAGCTGGGCGAACTGCGCGCCAAGTGGCTCGACTACCCGCTGGATGACGATGGCTATGTCTGGGCCTGCCCGGGCGATCCCCGCCACCTGTTTCACAACCGCCATTACGTCAACAACGCCTGCTACATCAACGGCATGGTTCACTACTGCCTGCAGACCGGCGACGAGGCCTTCCTGCAGCATGTCTGCGCCGTCACCGGCAAAACCAATCTCGAAAAGCTGCGGCTGGCCATGCGCTACCAGCTGGAAAATCTCGGCGGCGCCAACGGCGTGCTGACGATCACCGACCCGGAGGTGCAGGGGCTGGCCTCCTCCAAATCCGGCAACTACTGGGACTATTTCAAGTTCGGCCATCAGGCGGCCTACGACAACGCCGAGTTCTACCGCTCGCTGTTTTCCATGGCCCGGCTCGAACGTCATTTCGGAAATGAAGCCAGGGCGGCGGAATACGATGCGCTGGCCGTCAAGGTCAAAGAAACGTTCAATGAGCTGTTTTGGAACGAACAGACCGGGCGCTATATCGGCTGGATCGACGCCGACGGCCTGAAGCGCGACTTCGGCTTCACCTTTGTCAACCAGCATATCCTCGCCTGCGGGCTGGCCGAAAAAAACCGGGCCCGCCGCGTGCTCGACTGGCTCGACGGCAAACGGATTGTGAAAGGGGAGGCTTCCACCGGTGAGGATATCTATCATTTCGGGCTCGGCGCCCGCGCCAACACCGTCGATATGGCGACCGCGCCGGAGCTGGTCGAAACCTGGGGCGGCGCGCTCGATCCCGACGAGGAGGGAACGTACGGCCTCTCCATGCAGAACGGCGGGGCGATTTTCTACACCTCCTATTATGACCTCCATTCGCGCCTGAACTATGCGGGCATCGAAAATGCCATGAAGCGGCTGGCCGGTATCGTCGATGAGTTCGAAAAGGACGAGCTGCGGCGCGTGCCGAGCAATCATGTCGGCCACACCCTGATTGTCGGCGTGCTGCTGTGCTTCCCCGAGAGCGGACTTGTTCCCATGTTCTATGTCGACGGGATTCTCGGGGTCGAACCCGCCGCCAACGGGCTGCGCATCGCTCCCAGCCTGCCGGCCGACTGGGACTGGGCCTCCGTCAAAAAGTACCGGTTCCGCGGCAAAGACTATTCCATCCGCGTCGACCGCACTGCGAAAGAACCGCGCATCGTCGCCGGGAAAATCACCGTTCCCGCCGACGGTGAATTTGTTTTAACCGCAAAGGAAACGATTGAGAGTTTTAACAAAATGATGCCAACAGAATAATCAGAGTGCCTGTCATTATGTTGTAAATATCATTCTGTTGATTTTCAGGACCAGGGAGATCAGATGAAACACTTTCTTTTTATATACGCGCTGCTCGGTTGGGTGTCTGTTCAGGCGGTGGAGCTGCCGGTGTGGTTCGACACCTTTGAGTCGCAGCAGAAAAGCCTGGCGGGCTGGCAGAGCTTCCGCGCGCTCTACAGGCTGGAGTTTGAAGAGGACGGATCGTTTACCGGCGGCCGCGCCCTGAAGGCGAAAGTCCGGTTTTTGCCGGATCAGCGCGAAGGCATTCTCATCTGGCGCTTTCCCGATGTGCAGATGCACCGCTTCCGCCTGCGCGTCAAGGTGCCCCAAGAGGCCCGGGAGGTCTATCTGCGCATGGTCACCAACGACACCAAGGGCGACGCCGCCTTTTTTAAACCGTGGACGAGCGGCGACGCGCTGACTGACCTGCCGCTCGATACGGCCGATGGACAGAAAATCCAGTCCGCTTCGCCCCTGCCGGCCGGGGAGTGGGTGACCTACGACGTCACCATGCCCGACGACGTGTTTTTTGAGCAGAAAAAGCAGAAGGCCAATCATCCGGTCGAGGAATTTGCCCTGATGAATGCCGGGCGCGATTCGCTCAATCTCAGTGCTGAGAGCCGTCCGGCCACCGAGGCGTTCTTTATTTCGTTTGTTGTCCCTGACGACTCTCCGCTCTTCGGTAAGGATCTGGAGTTTCTCGTGGACCTCGCCGAAATCTATTGAACCTCGGGGGCTGGAAAGCCCCGCTCCGGTCCGGCGGTGCTGAATGGTCGGGAGCGGGGACATTCCTGACCCCGTTCCGCACAGATTGTTTTGTCGTCATAATTCTGTGTAATCTGCTCTTTGTAATTGAATAGAACCGGAGGGTTTCGGATGACATCGAAAGAAAGAACAAAGCTGGCGATCAACTTTCAGGAGCCCGACCGGGTTCCGATCAACTACATGTGCAACGAGGGGATCAACACCCGGCTCAAGCGGCATTTCGGGCTGGCGTCCGACGACAATTACGGACTGCTCGCCGCGCTGGGGGTGGATATCTATCAGTGCAGTCCCGCGTACGCCGGCCGTCCGCTGCGCGAGGTGCCGCCCGGCAGGCATGTCGATGCATGGGGCCGGCATACCCGCTGGGTCGAAAACGAGTCGGGCGGCTACTGGGACTATTGCGACTTTCCCCTCAAAGAGGCGGATCTGGACATGATTGCCGCCTGGCCGATGCCCGACCCCGATGAGTTTGATTACCAGGCCGCCGCGGCGCTGTGCGCAAACTATCCCGATAAATTCTGGGCGCTCGGCAGCCCAGGCATCGGCGACTTCATGAATTCCAGCGGCATGCTGATGGGCGTCGAGCAGGTGCTCTTCCGGATGGCCGATGACGATGACGCGCTGTTTGCCCTGTGGGATCGCCGGCTCGCGGTTCAGCTCGCCATGCTCGAACGCACCGTCGAGGCCTGCCGGGGTGCCATCGACCTCATCTGGATCGGGGAGGACCTCGGCACGCAGATTGCGCCGCTGATCAGCCTCCAGATGTATCGCGACCTGCTGCGCCCGCGCCATCAGCGGCTGGTCGACCTGGCGAAGTCGCTTGATCTGCCGGTGATGGTTCACAGCTGCGGGTCGAGCAGCTGGGCGTTCGAGGATTTTATCGAGATGGGAATTCAGGTGGTGGACACGCTCCAGCCGGAGGCGGCCAGGATGTCGCCTGACTATCTGAAAAAACAGTTCGGCGGGCGGCTGGCCTTTCACGGCTGCATCTCCACCGCCGGCCCCGTCGCGTCCGGATCGGTCGAAGACACGGTGGCCGACTGCAAAGCCAAGCTCGACATCCTGATGCCGGGCGGCGGCTACTGCTTTGCGCCGACCCACGCCCTGCAGGACAACTCCCCCACCGAAAACGTCGTCGCCATGTACAAAACCGCCCGGGAGTACGGAAGGTACGCAATCAGATGAGCTGTTTGACAGGCTGCCGCCGGTGCCGTTGACTCGGTAAGCGAAAGAGAATTTATGAATACGTTATTGATCCGATGCAGGGCGGGGCGAGCTGCCGTCGCCCTGGCGCTGTTTTTGCCGGGCCTGTCGCGCGGTGCCGCGCCGGAATCCCTTTGCGATGCGATCGGGCTGGAGGATGCTTTTTTCGCGCAGCAGCTCGAGCAGGTTGAAGCCCGCCGGGCCGGCTGGCTGGCAACGGCCGCCGAAGTGATGCCGCCGCTGTTCACGTCGACGAATCTTCCGGTTGCGGTGGTTCAGATGGAACGGGATGCCGCGGCCTTCCAGGGCTGGAAGGTGGTTCCTGCCGTTCCGGTGGAGGAGGTCTGCAACCGTCCGCTCAAGCCGGACGACAGTTTTGTTCTCGATTTCGGCGAGCACCTGGTCGGGCATTTCATCTTCTCGCTGCGCCGCTTCGACATCCCGGTCGATGCCCCCGTGCGCCTCTCGTTCGTGTTCGGCGAAACGCCGGCGGAAGTGGCCGAGCCGTTCGATCCCTATGACGGCTCGCTGCCGCGGTCCTGGCTGCAGGATGAAACCGTGAACATCGACGAGGTGCCGTCAACGGTCCGACTGCCCCGCCGCTATGCATTCCGCTATGTGAAAGTGACGGTGGTGGCCTGCAGCACCTACGGCCCCGCCGGCTTTACGGACTTTCATGCCGAGGCGGTGACTTCCGCCGACGAAAGCAGGCTGCTTCCGTTCGCTGCGCGCAGCGCGGAAGACGCCGCGCTCGACCGCACGGCCCGGCGGACGCTGCGCGACTGCATGCAGACGGTGTTCGAGGACGGTCCGAAGCGCGACCGCCGCCTCTGGCTGGGCGATCTGCGCCTGCAGGCGCTGGCCAACTATGCGACCTACCGCAACTTCGACCTGGTCAAGCGCTCACTTTATCTGCTCGCCGGAACGGCCACCGATGAGGGGCTGGTGGCCACCTGCGTGTTCGAGCGCCCCGAGCCGGCCCGCGGCGGCAACAGCATTCTCGACTACACCGCGCTGTTCGCGTCCACCGTGCTCGAATACCTGGAGGCCAGCGGCGATGTCGAAACCGCGCAAGACCTGTGGCCGCTGGTTCTCAAGCAGCTGGATTTCACGCTCAAAACCGTCGACGGCGAGGGCCTGTTTGCGGCACCGCCCGGCTGGTGGCTCTTCATCGACTGGAACCGGAGTCTCGACAAGCAGGCCGCTGAGCAGGGCGTCATCCTGTGCGGGCTCAAGGACACGCTCAAGCTGGCCGAACTGCTGGGGCGGGCCGACGACGTGCCGTTCGCCGCTGCCGCCATTTCCCGCATGATGGATGCGGCCCGCGAAAAGCTGTGGGACGAATCGCGCGGCCTGTTTGTCAGCGGTCCGGACCGGCAGGTCTCGTGGGCCTCGCAGGCCTGGATGGTTCTGGCGGGCGTGCCGGCGCGGGAGCAGGCGCAGCGGGCGCTGCGCAATGCCATGCGGGATCCCGCCGCGCAGAAGCCGGTGGCACCCTATATGGTCCACTATGTCGTCGAAGCGCTGCGGACGGCGGGGATGCTGGACGAAGCGAACAGCCTGCTGCACGACTACTGGGGCGGCATGATCCGCAGGGGCGCGGACACCTTCTGGGAGGTTTGTGTTCCGGAAGACGACTTTGCCTCGCCCTACCGCAGCCATCTGATGAACAGCAGCTGTCACGCGTGGAGCTGCACCCCCTCCTGGTTCCTGCGCGTGCTGCTGCCTGGCGAACCGCCCGGAGGCAGGAACCTCAATCCATAGCGGGCGCAATCCCGCGCTGCGCCGCGGCGGGGATCTCGATGATGAGAGTCAGACGGTTCCGTTGCGCCGCATTTAAAAGTGGCGAATTAGGTTCCTTAATTCTCCGGACGTGTTACCGTCCTCCCGCCTCATCCGAATACAGGACGTATCCGGGGGGCACATTAATACGAGTACAAGGACAGTAGATATGAGCAAAGGCACAGTAAAATGGTTCAACGCAGACAAAGGTTTTGGTTTCATCACACCCGATGAAGGTTCCGCAGATCTTTTCGTGCATCATTCGGAAATCAAAACCGGCGGCTATGCCACGCTCGCCGACGGTCAGGCTGTAGAGTTTGAAGTGGGTCAGGGCCAGAAAGGTCCCTGCGCCAAAAACGTTACGCTTGTGTAACCCGGCCTTCAGACCGGTTCAGAAAACAGCCCGCGGTCTCGCGGGCTGTTTTTGTTTGTGACCTGCGGCCGCCGCGCTCTTCTGCCCTGTTGAATGAATTCCGGCAGGATGCGCAGCACGATTTTTTCCAATCCCTGGAAAAACCGGCGGCGCCGCTTCCAGGGGCTGGAAAAAAAGGCGGCCGGTTTTCCAAACATTGGAAAAACCGGCCTTTCGGTTGCTTCGGGGTCGTCTATCCGAGTTCCGGAACGTCGACCCACTTTTTCTCTTTCCAGCTCTGCATGCCGAGCTCGGCCAGCTGGACGCCTTTGGCGCCTTCCATCAGGGAATATTTCCACTCGGTGTCGAGCACGACGTGCTTGAGGAACAGTTCCCATTGGATTTTGAAGGCGTTGTCGTATTCAATGTTGTTGGGCACATCCTCCCAGCCGGCGAGGAAATCGATCGGCTGCGGCACGTCCGGGTTCCAGACCGGCTTCGGGGTGTTGGCTGCGGATTGGGTTTTCACTTCGCGCAGACCGGCCACGGCCGAGCCCTTGTCGCCGTCGACCTGCACGGTGAGCAGGTCGTCGCGCCGCACGCGGGTGCACCACGAGCTGTTGAACTGGACCATGGTGCCGTCTTCGAGCAGGAACATCGCGTAGGCGGAGTCGTCCGCCGTGGCTTTGAAAACCGAACCGTCTTCTTTGCGGCGCTCGGGCAGGTCGGTTTTGCCGTAGGCGACGAGGCTATTGACCGGGCCGAAGACATTGTCGATCACGTAGCGCCAGTGGCAGAACATGTCGATCATCATGCCGCCGCCGTCCTCCGCGCGGTAGTTCCAGGAAGGCCGCTGGGCGGGCTGGTCGGTTTCCATGCCGGTGAAGACCCAGTAGCCGAAGTCGCCTTTGACGGACAGGATGTTGCCGAAAAAGCCGAGTTCCTTGAGCATTTTGATTTTGCGGAAGCCGGGCAGCCACAGCTTGTCCTGCACCACGCCGTTCTTGAGGCCGGCGGCGGCGACGAGTTTCGCCAGGCGGACGGCCTCTTTGGTTTCAACGGCGGTCGGCTTTTCGCAGTAGATGGCTTTGCCGGCTTTGACGGCCGCTTCGATGAAGCCGGCGCGCTGCAGGGTGCCGGAGGCGTCGAAGAAGATTTCATAGTCGCCGTACTTGCCGTCGAGCGCGCCCTGCACGTCGGTGGTGTATTTGTAGGCTTCGCCGCGCGCTTCGTTGCCGTATTGTTCGGCGAGGGCTTTGAGCGCGTAGTCGCGCCGTCCGGTCAGGATCGGGTCGGGCATGATGATCAGGTCGTTGCCGACCTTGATGCCGCCCTGCTTGATGATGGCCGTGATGGAGCGCGCCAGGTGCTGGTTGGTTCCCATGCGCCCGGTCACCCCGTTCATGATGATTCCGATTCGTTTGATTTCCATCGTGGTTTTCCTTTCTCGGGGGCAGGCACAAGGCTCGCCCTTACTTCAAGTTTCCAGTTTCAAGTTTCAAATAATGATCGGTCCGCCCTCGGGCATGTCGGTGCACTGCGGGCGGGCACCGGCGGGCAGGGCGGGCACATCGACGCCTGCTTTGGGCAGCGTGCCGGCCAGTTCCTGTTTCCAGTGGTCGACATCGCCCGCCGGACCGTAGACGTAGATGAAGGTGGCGGGTCCGTCGCCGATGTTGGTCATCTGGTGGTAGACGCCGGAGGGGATCTGAACAATCTGGCCGGCGCACATTTCGCGGCGCTCTTCGCCGAGACACATTTCGGTTTTGCCCGAGACGACAAAATAGACTTCTTCCTGTTCCTGATTGTGCCACGGAACCTGCCCGCCGTTGGGGTCGAGCGTCACAAAGCCCATGGAAAAATTCTTGCACTGGACGGGCGATGCGCCGCCGACGAGGTTTTGCGTCAGGCGCCGGGCCGGATAGGTGCGGCCTTTGATTTCTTTCAGATCTCCAATAGTCATATTTTTCTCCGTTTTTTTTGCCCGCGAAATACGCGAAACAGGCTGCGCCTCACGCGAAAAAGATCAGAATCCGTTTCGCGATATTTAGCGTGTTTCGCGGGCAAAATATTCATGTTCATTCGCGGTTACATAAAAAATTTCAAATAGGGTTTTTCTTCTGCGAGGCGCTGGACGAGCAGGGCGGCTTCGCGCAGGTGGTAGTCGCCCCACATGCTCGACTCGCCGCACGGCACGCTTTGTCCGGCCGGAATGTGATCCCATCCGTTGGGCCGGTGATACACAGAGTGCAGCAGCAGGCCCTGATGGGTTTCGGCGGTGCTGAGATAGGGCTCCTCCAGCAGGGTCTGCAGGACGGTCAGGCCGGCCTGGAAATATCGTTTATCGTCCAGATGGTGCCCGAGGCGGATCAGCCCCTGCGCGGCGATGGCGGCGGCGGACGAGTCGACCGGTTCGGCGCTGTTGAACGGGTCGGCCGGCCTGTCGAGATAGTCCGGCCCGAGTTTCCAGAGGCTGGGCGCGCCGGTGTCCCAGTAGGGAATGCCGTCGGCCGCGGAGTTTTCCATGTAAAAATCGCAGGTGGCGGTCGCCATCTTCAGCAGCATCGCCTCGACGGCTTCGCGTCCGCCGAACGGCTCGAGCTCGGAATTTTCCAGTGTCTGGAAAAACTCCAGCTGCTCGGCGGCGCCGAGCATGATCCAGGCGAGGCCGCGCGTCCAGGTGGTGAAGGGCGAAAAGCCCTGCTGGGAGTTGGGGCAGCGGTAGGCGCCGTCGTTGAGGTTGAAAATGCTTTCGTGCGCCGTGCGGCCGCGCACGTCATAGGCGTCGCGCCCTTCGCCGTAGAAGACGGCGAACTCGGCCGTGGTCTGCGCGTGCCGGATCAGCCGTTCGAGCAGGCTGGTTTTTTTGTCATTCTCTCCCATCAGCGATCCGCCGAGCTGATGAGCCACGGCCAGTGAGCGCAGCGAGCGGATGGTGTCGGCGAACAGCGAGTGCGGACCGTTAAAGGAATAGATGTAGCCGCCGCCGGGCCGGGCGGTCCAGCGCCGGGCCTGCACTGCACCGGAGGCTTTCAGCGCCATTTCATAGAAATTGCGTTCCCATTCGTTTTCGGGAATGCGGCCTTCGTTCATGAGGCGCAGCAGGTTGCCGTAGGTGCTGATGTTGTTGAACCCGTGGTCGTGCACGCCGAAGTGGGTCACGTGCGGCGCCATTTTTCCGACCGTGTTGCGTTTGCCCGTTTCGAGGAAGGTTTCGTCGCCGGTGGCGTCGAACTGCAGGATTTCCGATCCGTACTGAAAACCCTGCGTCCATTCGGTCCAGCCGCGGGTGGTGTACCTGCCTTCAACGGTGAAGACGGGTGACCCCTGCGAGGCATCATACTCGCGGTTCATCAGCTCAATCTTCTGCGCTGAAAGCTGTTGGAGCCGGTTTAGTTTTCCGATCAGATGGTCCGGCTGGATCGCGCGCTGGATTTTCATCACATCCCTCCTTTGAATTCCGATAGGCTGGCGATTTGTTCATTCATGATCAATAAAAATATTGATTAAATATATTGAAAGGGAAAGTTAATGGGCGCTATGGTTTGCTTATGAATGGAGAAGAGAGATGAGCGAATTTACAGATAAAGGCACTGAAATGTACAATTTCACGGTGTTGCGCGACCTGCGCAAGCGCGACGGATTGACCATTGCGGATCTGTCGGAAAAGAGCGGGATTTCGCCGGCGGTTATTTCCAAGCTGGAGCGCAATCAGACCGTGGCCGGGCTCGGCACGCTCTTTCGCCTGGCGCGCGCCTTCGGGATCACCGCCGCCGAACTGCTGGCGCTGATCGAGTCGCGCACCGCCCAGTGCAAGCAGGAATCCGACCGTGTGGCCGGCGACTTCCACTTCCGCATGATCGAGTTTGCCAATTCCAAGTGCTACTACGCCGAGGCGCCCAGGGGCGCCAAGCGTTCCGATCCGGATGCTCACCGCGACGACTACGAAACCTGCTGGGTGCTCGACGGCGCGGTGAAAATCGTGCTGCCGTACGAAACGCACGTTTTAAAGGCGGGCGACTGCCTGCAGTTCGACGCGCTCTTCGAGCACACCTATGAGGTGCTTGAGGATTGCCGCATCATTCTTCAGCACATCCATAAACAGAAACGGTTTTAGCCGCGCCCCTGCGCGGTGGTTATTGGTTATCCGTTGTCAGATGCCGGGTATTCCAATGACTGTTAACCGATAACGATTAACCGAGAACAACCCCATGACTGATTTCAGACGATTTGATTTAAAGACCTACGACGATCTGCGCGGCGACCTGGCCGCGCTGAAGCTGGAGCTGCCCATCTCCGAAAACACCGCCGTGCTGGGCGACGCCGTGACGATCGGCGGGCGCAGGCTGCCCAACCGGTTTGTCATCCAGCCGATGGAGGGGGTCGACGGCGATCCCGTCAGCGGCGCGCCGACCGCGTTGACCGGCCGCCGCTACAGGCGGTTCGCGGAGGGCGGTGCCGGCCTGATCTGGGCCGAGGCCGTTTCCGTGGTGCCGGAGGGCTGCTCCAACGCCAGGCAGATGCGCATTACCGCAGACAATCTCGATGCCTACAAACGGCTGGTGGCGGATGCCAAGGCCGCCGCGCGCGCCGCGTTCGGACACGAACTTCAGTTTGTGGTTCAGCTGACCCACTCCGGCCGCTTCAGCCGTCCCGGCGGCGAGGTGAAACCGCTCAAGGTTCAGCACAACCCGTTTCTCGATCAGAAACTGGGCATGGCCGATATCGAACCGGTCTCCGACGAAACCCTCGACCGCCTGCAGGACGACTTTGTAAACGCCGCGAAGCTGGCGGCCGAGGCCGGCTTCGACGGCGTCGATATGAAAGCCGTGCACGGCTATCTGATCGCCGAGCTGCTCGGCGCGCATACCCGCGGGGGAAAATACGGCGGCTCCTATGAAAACCGCACCCGCTTCCTGCGCGAAACCGCGCAGCGCATGATGGATGAGCTGCCGAAGAGCACCTTTGTCACCTCGCGCACCACCGTGCTTGAACCCTGCCCGTACCCGTACGGCTGGGGCGTCGTTCCAGAGGTTGGAAAAACCTGGACCGTCGACCTGAGCGAACCCAAACGGCTGATGAAAGAGTGTTTTGAGATGGGCATGCCGATGTTCAACGTGTCGGTCGGGTTCCCGCGCTTCCAGCCGCACATGAACCGCCCGCACGACAACTCGCTGGTCGGCGAGGCCAACCCGCCCGAGTATCCGCTGATCGGTGTGGCCCGCTTCCAGCAGACCGTGCGCGACATGCAGCAGAGCCTGCCCGAATGCCCGGTGCCGACCGCCGGCCTCGCCTGGCTGCGCCACCTGCTGCCGCAGGTCGCCGCCGGCCTGGTGGAAGAGGGATGGTGCTCGCTGATCGGACTCGGTCGCGGCGCCTTCGCCTATCCCGAGCTGGTCAAGGATATCCTGGAAAGCGGCGTGATGGATCCGGCCAGGTGCTGCACCACCTGTTCGATGTGCACGCAGATCATGAAAGACGGCGTCGGCTGCGGCGGCTGCGTCATCCGCGACAGGAAGATCTACGGCCCCGAGTTAAAGAAAGGCCGCGTGGCGGCCAAGGCACGGGGGCTCGCGTAGAAGAGAGGGTTGCAGAATAATGTTCGGCAGAATGATCGGTGCGGGCGCTGAGAGTTTTGCAAAATGATGAACGGCAAAATGATCGGTGCGGTAGATTTCTGAAAGGTTGGGAGTGCGGTGGAATAGATTATCCTGCCGTCCATTATTTTGCGAAAAATGCAGATGAATCGGTTGGGGCGCAAAGAGTTTTGAAAAATGAAGAACGGCTAAATAATCGGTGCGGAGCAATGGTAAAAGGGTGAAATACGGAGGAGCTGGTCATGCCAATTGAAACAGTCGATTTGAGGCCTGTGTCAGAGGCGGAGTTTCATAAGATGGATTACTTTGTCATGAAGCAGGTGTTCGAGGCGCATAGTGGTCTCGGTCGGTTTTATGATGAGCAAATTTATCGGAATGAATTGGCACGGCTCTGTCGGGTTGCGGGGTTTGAATTTGTAGAAACGGAAGTGCCGATCCATGTGACGCATAAAGATTTCTGCAAGACCTATTTTATGGACCTGCTCATTAATCGCTCGGTTGTCTACGAGCTCAAGACGGTCAGGGCGTTTGATGGGTCACATCGCCGACAACTGCTGAACTATTTACTTCTTTGTGTTTTACAGCATGGGAAGCTGTTGAATTTCCGTACGCCTCGCGTGACCCATGAGTTTGTGTCTACGAAATTAGATGTTGGGCGACGGTATACCTATCAAATTGAAACGGATGGGTGGCGACCAATTGATACAGAAAGTCAGCATCTAAAGTTAATTGTTGAAGATTTAGTTAACGATTGGGGCATGTTTTTAGAATCTTCTTTATATTTAGATGCGATTGTTCACTTTTTTGGCGGAGCAGATCATGTTGAGAAGCTCGTTGATGTCAGGCGGGGAGGCGTGATGATTGGCCGGCAGAAATTCAGAATGCTGAATGACCAAACCGCGTTGTTTATAACGGCGGTTCAGCATCGAACCGATTACCGCAGGCATTTAATCACTTTGCTTGAAAACACTGGTGTTGAATGTGCGCAGTGGGTTAATTTTGATAAGCACAATATAGAATTTGTTACGGTTGTTTAGCTGATGTTAATTATAGTCCGCCCATTGTTCACAAATGAAACCGCGGTTGAATTCGTGCAGGAATAGAGAGAATTACAACAAGGTTGGGAGTGCAGTGAAATAGATTATTTTGCCGGCCATTATTTTGCGAAAAAAAGCGGATGAATCGCTGCGGGCGCAGCGAGTTTTGCAAAATGATCGGTGCGGGCGCAGAGAGTTTTACAAAATGATGAACGGCAAAATGATCGGTGCGGGCGCAGAGAGTTTTACAAAATGATAAACGGCAAAATGATCGGTGCGAGCGCAAAGAGTTTTGCAAAATGATGAACGGCAAAATGATCGGTTCGGCTGTATGAGGGTAGGAGTTTCCAATCATTGAAAGAAGCAGCAGGGAATTTTCCAAACATTGGAAAGAGAGTTTTTCAAAATGATGAGGGGGTGCGGGCAGATGATTTCCCGGAAACCCCCAATGACGAATAACAGATAACTAACTACGGAGTGGTTCTATGAAAAAAGTGGCATTGGTGACCGGCGGCGGCCGGGGGATTGGGTTTGGAATTTGCGAAAAGCTGGCGGCCGACGGGTTTGATCTGGCGCTGAGCGGCCGCTCCGATGCGGCCAAGGTGGCGGACTCGGTTGAGAAGCTCGAAGCCATGGGCGCGCAGGTGCTCTACTGCTCCGGCGATATTGCCTCGACCGAAGACCGCTCCGCGATGCTCGATGCCGTCAGGGAAAAATTCGGGCGGCTCGACGTGCTGGTCAACAACGCCGGTGTCGGGGCCAAAGTGCGCGGCGACCTGCTCGATGTGGAGCAGGAGAATTTTGAGTGGATCATGCAGATCAACCTGCTCGGTCCGTTTGCGCTGACGCAGGCTGTGTCCAAATGGATGATTGAGCAGAAGCAGGCCGACGATTCGTTCACAGGCTGCATCATCAACATCGGTTCGATCTCGGCGACGGTGGTTTCAATCAGCCGCGGCGACTACTGCGTCTCCAAGGCCGCGGTGGCCATGATGACCTCGCTGTTCGCCGCGCGCCTCGGCGAGCACAGCATTCCGGTCTATGAAATCCGGCCCGGCATCATCAAAACCGACATGACCGCCGGCGTGACCGAAAAATACGATAATCTGATCTATAACACCGAGCTGCTGGTTGAAAAGCGCTGGGGCTTCCCTGAAGACATCGGCAAGCTGGCCGCCGCCATGGCGCGCGGCGACCTGCCGTATGCCACCGGCCAGGCCATAACTGTCGACGGCGGCCTCACCATGAGCCGGCTTTAATATGGATGGATGCGGTGATGAGTTTTGCACAATGTACTGTTTTGTAAAAATGAGGCGCACGTGTGAAGTTCGTGATCGGCTTTCTGTTTTGGGTTCGTTTGCAGAATCTGCCGACGGACACAATCCGGATTGCGCATGGCGGGATTTCGGATCATGCCGACGTTTCGGTTGCTAACAGTATTGCCTGGTGCTTTCAGCAATATGGTGAAGATCATGTGTACGAACTGACATCCGGGACCCGTTACTCTGTCGGGTCTTCTTTGGAACTGCCTGCCGGGGCCACGCTGACCGGCGGCGGTGGGCAGTCCACGGTCTGCGCAGGAACCGGGATGCACTCTCAAAAATGCGGGCTGCAACCCGATTGAAAACTGGGAAAGCTGGGGCGCGGCAACCAATAATTACGGGAACGGCATTTGCGCCGGACGGGCTGTGAATGTGCTGATCGATGACTGCGTGATTGATCAGACGCTGGGCGGCAGCATTGCCATTGCCCGCGCGGAAGGGGTGATCATCCAGGGCTGCGAGCTGTCAAGCAGCGCGCGTATTAATCTGGAGAACGGTCACGTCAGTTCTCAGGACTCCATTATCGGGTATCATAATACCGGCGTTGTACTGCGGAATGTGTTGATCTGCAATAACACCATCACAGACTACATGAACCACGGGATTCATATTTCCGGGGAGCGGCTGATCCTGATCAATAATACGATTCACAGCGGATGGCATAATGCCATCCGTCTGGATGATCAGCGGACTCCGACAGAATATGTGGTGGATGCGCTGGTGCAGGGCAATACGCTGGGGATCGGGTCGCAGAGCAATACATCCTGGCGCACCTATATCAACCACACGCAGTCGGAAACGATTACCGCCGAAACGAATTTCCGCTATGAAGACGGGCTTCCTTTTGTTCCAAATATTGGGTCGCTGACCTCCAATGTTTACAGCCGATACGAAACGTTTAATAACGGAACCTTCGATGGGTGGACGGCTAACTCCGGTTCATGGAGTGTGGATGACCATACCCTGCTGCAGGGAACAACGAATGGAACCCGGACTATAACCTGGGACAATGCGTTGATCACAAACGGCACGCTGCAGGTTTACCTGCGGCAGGATTCGGGCCGCGGGTGGAGCGGGGTTCAGTTCCGCAAAACCAGTGCATCGGATGGACCTTATGACAGCGGCTACATGGCGTTTGTGCGCAACAACGGCGAGGTGACGCTTTATAAGGCCGGGGCCGGGGCGCTGCAAACCGTTTCCAGCGGCATGGATCCTCAGGATCTTTTCTTTCTGCGCCTGACGGTCGAACTGGACGGCTCGAGTATTCAGGTTTCCCTGAATGGCCGGTTGCTTATTGATCAGACGGATTCAGCCTGTTCCTCCGGATATGCCGGCCTGGCTTCCCTCGGAACAGTTGCCCGTTTCGATTCGGTCGGTCTCAAGCAATAATCTGATGCGGTCCTCTGTGGTTCCAAGGGTTGGAAACGTCACATCGCAAAGGGAGAACGCCTTTTCGTGCGGCATAGCCCGGGCCGGACGCTTTTGCGGGTGGAACGCGACCTCCGGGCGCGTTTCTTTGCAGGCTCAGAAGGTCGCGAGGCGACAGCTTCACCTGGCCTCGCGACTTCCAATGCTTGGAAATTATTTTTGATCCGATGTGGTAATATGTTTGCCGTATTGGTCATTTTGAAATTTGAGTGGACATGGTATCTTCATCGTCAATTCGTTGGAGAAGGATTCAAACGCAAAGGAGACAAGGATGAGGATTGGACAAAGAATCGGATGGTCGGTTTTGACGGGGCTGCTTTCACTGTCAGCCGTCGTGCAGGCTGAGGACTATTATTTGACGGCGTCTCAAGGAGGAGGGCTTAGCTGGAGTACGCTGACAGCCTGGACGAACAGTGCCGGAGCGAACCCGATCAGCATTTCCGGGGCGGATGATTATGATTTGAACAGCTTTGTCGCACGGACTCCGACCGGTGCATCTCCGGTATTTGGCGGAAAATCGCTGACGTCATCCGGCGGATCAATCCTTTTAAAGCATACCGGAACGGCAACCATCACGAACTTGATCGATGTTGGCGGTGCCAAGCTGGTTGTCGGAAACGCTGCGGTAACCCAAGCCGTTCATCTGGTCGGTTTTTTTCTGGACGGATATACGCAGCTTTCAGCCGGTTCAGATCGCGGTGTCGATGTCCAGATTGAGGGCCTGACGGGCAGCAAGACGATGCGAATGGGAGATGGGTCGAGTGCCCTTGGATACTATGGGCTGACGATTACGGATGCGGCCGGGTTCACCGGTACGATTCAATCAACCTTTGGAACAACCGACTGGAAGAACGATGCCGACCTTTCAAGCGCCACATACGAAATTGTAACAGCGGGCTATGAGGATGTGATCCTGAACAGCGACATTACAGTCAAAACCCTTATTATTGGAGGCACAGAATATGATCCGGGCACCTATTCGTTTGAGACGCTGAACGCAGCCCATGACTCATCGTTTGTCGATGGCGGAACCGGGTCAATCACGGTGTTGAATGAAAGCTACCATCTTACGGCGACCACAGGCAGCGGCCAGAGCTGGAATACGCTGAATTTTTGGACCAACAGTGCCGGTGCCAGTCCGGTTTCGATTGATACCGGCGATGATTATTATTCAGGCGGGTTCACGCTGCGGTCTCCTTCCGGCGGCGGGTCGTTCGCCGCCAACCTGAACATGAACAGTGTGCTGGCTTTTGTGTCGCCGGCTGCCTATTCGATCCAGAAGCTGACCGCGACGGGAGGGGCGGAAATCTTCGGCTTCAGCGGCACGGTGACCGTGCATGTGGTCGAGTTTGAGGCGTCGACCTTTTTCCGCACCTATTCGGATGCCGGCAAAGGGCTTGATTTTAAAGTTGGAACACTGACAGGCGGCGGGACCTGGGCTGATGCGGATAATACGAGCGATCTGGGATATCGCGGAATTTCGATCACCAACGGTCTGGCCTATACCGGAATGATTCAGGTGGCATGGAGCACGACCGATTTCAATAATGATGTCGACATCCGCAACGGGACTCTTTCGATCGCTACGGCCGGGAACGGCAAAGTGATTCTCGACCAGGACATTGTCGTTGGCTCGCTGGTGATCGGGGACGAAACCTACGCTCCGGGAACCTATTCTTTTGCGGACCTCAATGCGGCCTATGATGCGCAGTTTGCGGATGGCGGCACCGGCTCGATTCAGGTCGGGTTTAATGAAGCTTCGTTTGCCGGCTGGCTGGAAGGATTTCCCGCATTGTCCGGGCCGGATGCCGATGAGCTGGCCGATCCTGATTCGGACGGCATGAATAACCTGATTGAATATGCGCTGGGCGGGATTCCTACCAACTCAGATGCCGCAGCCGTCGCTCCCTCTGCTTTTCTCAAAGACGTCAGCGGAACCAACTGGTTCTACTATGTGTATCGTCGCCGTCTGGATGCGGCAGAGCGCGGGTTGCAGTATGCCGTGCTTGCCGGCGATGACTTGCTGAACGACCTGATCGACCCGACCGACGAAGTCGATTCTGCCGGGATTGACGGCGATTTTGAAATCGTCAGCAATCGCGTTAGTACGGCCTCGGCCCAGACGTTTGTGAGGCTGAAAGTCACATCGGACGAATAAGGCGATCAACCACATTCCTCCTCGGGGGATGTGTATTCGACACACGGGTTGACGTTGCACTTTTGGGCAGCGTCGGTCCGTTTGTCGTTGAGCAGTACACCGTCGTTTTTTGGGATAGTTCCAATCGTTTGGATTGGTCGGGAAAAGCACAATGAATCACGAAAATGGCGTAAATATCATTTAAGCCGGATGGTTCTGAGGTGGGCGACCCCTCCGGGGGAGCCGCACACCGCACCGTTTTCCAATGTTTGGAAACGCGGATGGAACGCGATCTTCCTCCTCCGCCGGAGGCTGCGGCGGACAAGCCGGGCGCGTTTCTTTGCTGGATCAAAGCGTGCCCGGAGGTCCTGCTCCACCTCGCCGCGCTTCTGGAGATTATCAGACGGGATAACTGATCGACAGGGTCTGCGCGACAGCTGTTTTTTGCCGAGAGTGATCTGCCATTCATTCTTGTTCAGAGTGGTCTTGAAAGGCACAACGAATGACAAAAGGGTGTAAATGTCATTTGAGCCGGATGGTTCTGAGGTGGGCGACCCTTCCGGTGGAGCCGCACACCGCACCGTTTTCCAAGGTCTGGAAACGTCAAATCGCAAGGGTGGAACGCGACCTCCGGGCGCGTTTCTTTGCTGTCTCAAAGCATGCCCGGTCCCGCTCCACCTCGCCTCCGGATATTTTTTAGACGGGATAACCGGATCGTGAGGATTGTCCAATGATCAGAAAGTAGCGCAAGCGTCTCGCTTGCTTCGTGTGGAGCGCCCCATACAGGGGCGGTTGATTAGCAACGAATGGAGAAAACAACGAATCGAGAATTCTCATTCGCTGATTCTATTTCATTCGCTGCTATTTATCTCTGTACAAATCGCTAAGCAGGATCAAGCGCGCTTGTTCTCGCCTGCACCTGCTGACGGTAGCGGCCGGGCGCCAGGCCGGTTTTTTTCGAGAAGAGCCGCGAAAAAGAGGGCGCGCCGGGCATGCCGCAGCGCTCGGCAATGTCATCGATGGTCAGGTTGGTCTCTTCCAGCAGTTCTTTCGCAATGGCAATTTTCCGGCGGTGAATCTCTTCCAGAATGGTTCGGCCCAGCTCATCCCGGAACATGCGCTGCAGTTTGGACCGGGACGCCGGGGACGCATGGATGACCTCGGCCGGCTGCAGGGGCCGATGCGAATTTTCAGTTATAAACTGAAGCGCCCGCTGCAGTTCCGGATGGCGGACGGCCATGATGTCGGTTGATTTGCGGGTGAAAATCCGGACGGGCGGGAGCACGATGTTTTCGGGTTTCGGATTTTTCCGGTTGAGCAGATTGGCCGCCAGACGGGCGGCTTCGCTGCCGATCTGTTCATAAGGAAACGCAATGCTGGAGAGGTGAGGGGTTGTAAAGGTGCTCAGCACAGGATGGTTGCCGGTGCCCAGAACCGCAATATCTTCCGGAACGCGCAGCCCCGTCTGGCGGCAGGCCTCCAGGATGTGCAGGCTGTGCACATCGTCATGAGCGCAGACCGCCAGAGGGCGGGGTGCCTGCAGCAGCCATTTCCCCAGCTCCGTGATCGCCTGGTCCGTGCTTTTCAGCGGATCGAGTCCGCTCAGGCAGCGGTCGTCATAGACGAGCGGGTTGAGCCCGTGGCCGTTCATGCATTCCTTGAATGCCTGAAGACGGCGCGCGGCGAACGGCATGGTGCGGTCGCCGGTTATATAGGCGATGTGGCGAAACCCGCGGGCGTGAAAGTAGTCGACGCCCATGCGGCTGACTTCCCGGTTGTCGACCGTGACGTTGTATTTCGGCCGGCCGGTGCGCTCTCCGAAAATACAGACGCGAGGCAGCCTGGATTTGATCTGCGGGACGTGATCTCCATGTACAATGAGGACATCGGGCTTCCAGCGGCGGATCATGTCATCGGCTTCTTCGTGATGATCCATAATCAGACGCAGCGTGAAGCCGTGACAGCTCGGATTCGAAGAGATGGCCCGGGCAATTTCCCAGTCCGCATAAAAATTTTCGAGAACCAGCAGAAGCTTGGGGGGCATTGTTATCTCCGAGGTGAATCGGAAGAAAGCATAGCCCGTTCGTCCGGCAGGTGTCAACTCGTTTGACCGAATCTGTAAATACATTTACCGCTTCAGGCATTTTGTTTTGAGGGCATTATCAGGTAGTGTGTATGTTGTTCCGGTATGATTCGGACAGACGATCAAACAGAGGACTTTTCATAATGTCTACAGGCCAATGGATTAAAGGGTGTATCGGAGTGTTGCTGACTCTGTCGGGGACCGCCGCGTTTGCAGACGGCAGTTTTTATTATGGACGATTGGGCGAGTCAGGCTTTCTTTCGGCGATTGAGCAACCCGCCGGGGCGGAGGTTAAGGAAGACCTGCTGCTTCGGGCCGAACAGATGAACGATCCCGCGTCCCGCTTTTATCTGAATCCGGCTGATCTCGAAAAAAGCATTCGCTCGCACATCAGCAAATCCTGGGGCTGGCCGCGGCAGGCCGGGCGTATTCTGGCCGGGCAGGCCGAGACGCTGGGCACGGTGGCGGCTGTAACGAAAAATGAGGCTATGCTGCGCCACGGAGCCGAGGTGCTGTTGGCATTTTCCGATCTGTTTGCTTTGGATTCCGAGCGGATGAAAGGAGAGGGCGGGCTGACCTTCGGCGAGTTCAACCGCGGGCTGGCGCTGGCGTACTCCTTCTTTTCTCCGGCGATGACGGATGCCGAGCGCGCAAAGGCGGCGGCATTCTGCCGCACCTATGTCGAGTCCGCGCTGGCCGAGGCGGAAACGCCGGCCTGGTTTTATCCGAACAGCAACTGGCTGGGCGTCAGTGTCGGCGGGGCCGGCATGCTCGCGCTCGCGCTGGAAGATGCGTTTCCTCAGGAAGCCCCCGGCTGGATTGAGCGCTGCCGGAACCTGCTGAATGACTATTTTGACCACAGCTTCGGGGCCGACGGCGAGTTTGCGGAACACGGTTACATCAACTATGCGATGGTGAATGTGATTCCGTTTGCCGAAGGGCTGGCCGCGCGCGGCGATGCATCTCTTTTGCGCCATCCCCACCTGAAAGCCTCCATCGACTGGCTGGTGTTCGACAGCATGCCCGGCGGTTCGCAGCTGGAACCGCGCAATGATTCGGAATATGGGCAGCCCGGTGACAACCGGGTGTGCGCCACCCCATGGCTTTCGCTGATGGCCCGTGAATACAACGATGGCCGGGCGCTGTGGCTGTGGAATCAGCACCTGAAGGAAAATTCAGGGGACGACTTTCCGCTGGTGCAGTGGAAGCACTCGAATTCCAAAGGGCTGTCTCCGCTGACCGTGATCTGGTCGGCCCCCGGTGTGGAACCGGTTGCGCCGGAGCAAAAACCGGCCCATCGGTTTTATAAACGCCGCGGCCTGGCCGTCTGGCGCGGCGGCTTTGAAAAAGATGATTTCTTTTTCTCGATCGAATGCGGTCAGCCGTTTCCGACGACCCACGATCAGGCCGACGGCAACCACTTCAATCTGTACTGCGACGGCGTCGCCTGGGCGACCGATGCCGGCTACGGCAATAAAAAGGCACTGAATGACCGCTCGCAGGGGCGCGCCCACAGCGTGGTGCAGATCGACGGCAAATCCCAGGCGCTGACCGGCGCGGGCGCCATCTGCGGCGGGGAGACGCTGGCAGTGGAAGACCTGCCCGGCTACGGATATTTCCTCGGCGATGCCACCGATGAATACAACTTCTCGATTACGCGCCTGACGGACTCGCTCGATACCGAAAAGGTGAATCAGAAGACGGCCGCCGGGTCGGAGCGCGTGCTGCGTCATGCCGTGGTTGTGAAGGGCCGTGGCGGAATTCGTCCATACATCGTTCTCTTTGACGATATCCGGCAGGACGGGCAGACGCATTCGTTTGTCTGGCAAATGCTCACGGAAGCGCAGCACGGGGTTCAGATCGAAGGACCCCGGTTGCATTTGAATTCCGGTGACAAGCGGATGAGCCTGTACGCATTTGCTCAGGCGGATGGCGCGTGGTCTTCTTCCGCCGTGTCGTTTGGTGACGGGCGGGAGCCGGAGAGTTTTCAGAAGGTGCAGTATTCGGTAACGACCGTTTCGCCGCGCTTTGTCACGGTGCTGCTGCCCGGGGATGAAGAGGCCAACGTTTCCTGCCGGATGGCAAACGGGGTGCAGACGGTTGAGGTGGTTCATGCCGGCGGGCAGATCGATCGGTTCGAATGGGCCGGCGGCGAAACGCGCCCGGCGGTTCAGCTGCATGTTGCCGGCTTCTGGGACAAAATTAAAAACCGGTTGGGAGGCGCGGGATGAAAAATGACTTTCCGTGTTTTGGCAGGTATATTTTAAGCAGAATCATGGAGACGTTTCAGATTAACGGATGCCTAACGATTATTTTTCCAATGTTTGGAAAAATGATTCTGCTATCCATGATTCTGCCTTTCTTGTTTTGTTTTTCCGCCGCAGCGGAAAAGCACCCGAATGTGGTGCTGTTTTTGTGCGATGATCTCGGCTGGGCGGATCTTCCCTGCTACGGGCAGCGCGCGCAGACTGCGCATGGCGGGTGGTCAATTCAGGGCGATGTGCAGATGCCGCATCTGGACCGGTTTGCATCGAAGGGAACCCGCTTCACCCGTTTTTATGTCAATGGGGCGGTCTGTTCGCCGTCGCGCGCCGGCATTATGACCGGGCGCTTTCCGTCCTCTATCGGCGCGCACGACTTTTTCGGGCCGGGGTCTCTGAATCCGGATCGCAATATGCCGGATTATGTGGATCCAAACCTGACGACACTGGCGGATGTTTTCAAGTCCGCCGGATACGCGACCGGCCACTTCGGCAAGTGGCATCTCAATACGGATCCTGCCGTGCCGCCGGTGTCCGAATATGGATTTGACGAATTTAATATTCTGCGTCCGTCCCGCGAGCAGCGCGCGACCAATACGGCGGCGATTGTCGATGCTTCCATCGATTTCATGGAGCGCAACGCCGATACGCCGTTTTTCCTGAACATCTGGATTCGCGATCCGCATGCGCCGCTGCTCCCCACGGAGGAACAGCTTGAACTCTATGCACACCTTTCTCCCAAGTGGGGGGATCAGTACGGCGGACTGCAGGTTTATTATTCTGTGCTGACCGAACTGGACCGGCAGTTCGGGCGGCTGATGGCGCGGCTGGATGAACTGGGCCTGGCTGAAAATACGCTGGTCATTTTCACTTCGGACAACGGCCCGGTCGACGGGCTGCTTGCCGGAACCTCGCATTACGGCGGCGCTACTTCGGCGAACCACGGTCCGTTCCGCGGGGCCAAGCGCAGCCTCTACGACGGCGGCGTTCGCATGCCGTTTGTCGCCCGGTTCCCCGGGCAGATTCCGGAGGGGCAGCTGGATGAAACCACTTTGTTCAGCGGGGTGGACCTGCTGCCCTCGTTTGCTGCGCTGGCCGGGGCGGCGCCGGTTGAGTGTGACGGCGAAGATGTGTCAGCGATTTTCCGGGGGCAATCTGTGAAAAAAGAAAAGCCGCTCTTCTGGGAAAATCGTTTCCCGGTTTATGGAGCGGTGGCGCATCAGAGCCCGATGCTGGCGGTTTGCGAGGGGCAATGGAAGTTGCTGATGAATCCGGACGGTTCGCGGGTGGAACTGTATGACTCGCCGAACGATCCGTCGGAGCTTAACAATGTGGCGCATCTTTATCCGGGTGTGGTTTCCGGTTTAAAGCAGAAGCTGATGAGCTGGCACAGCAGTCTGAAGCCGGGATTTGTGCATCACGATGCGGGGAAGAGAGTTTTTAACTGGCCTGAGGAAAAGTGAGAATGAAAAAAATAGTGGTTGGTATGGTTCTGATTTTTTGTTTTTCCGCGTTAGCGGAAAAACAACCCAATATTATTTTGGTCTATGTGGATGATCTGGCGCGCGGTGACCTGGGGGCTTATGGCTGCCCGGATATCCCGACCCCGAACATCGATGCGCTGGCGGACTCCGGCGTGAAATTGATGAATTATTATACGGCCGCAGCCGCCTGCTGTCCGAGCCGCTATGCGCTGCTGACCGGCATGTATCCTCAGCGGGAGGGCAAGTATGCGATGAACCGCGGGCAGGCCGTTCCGGCTGGCCGCCCGATCCTTGCAAAAACGCTGCATGATGCCGGATATATGACCTGTGTGGTAGGGACCGAGAAGTGGGATATCGGCAGCAGCGTGGAGGGCCCGCTCGATCTCGAATTCGATGAAGCGGCCCTGAGCGTGCCGCGCAGCACCAATCGAATTGACCGCTCCACCGGCGGCGGCCTGAACTACATCGGAGTGGACGGCAGCTATCTGACCGAAATTCAGGGCGATGCGGTGGTGGATTTCATCCGGCGGGGCTCCGCCTCGGATCAGCCGTTTTTCCTCTATTACACTCCGCTGGCGGTTCACTGCCCCCTGACCGATGTGCCTCAAAAATATCTGGATCGGGTGCCCGCCGATATCGAGCAGCGCGGCGGCCGGCGCGACGGCAAGCCGACCTCTAAAAACTACCGGCGTTATCTGGCGGCGACGCTGATCGCGCTCGACGACCAGATCGGCCGCATGATGGCCGGTGTGCGCGAGGCGGGGCTCGAATCCGAAACGCTGGTGATTCTGGCCAGCGACAACGGCGGCAACACCTATGACGGATGCCGCCCCGACCCGTATCGCGGGGGAAAACACGATATTCATCCGCAGTGGGATGGATATCTGCATCTGCCCGCGATGGTCAGCTGGTCGGGTGTTTTGCCGGCCGGCGAAGAGTTTGATGGCATGATTTTCTCGCTCGATCTGTATCCAACCTGTGCCGCCGTTGCCGGCGCGCCGATGCCTCAGCCGCAGGATGGAAAAAATATTCTGCCGCTGTTGACCGGAGCGGAGGCGGCGGATCCGGACCGCTCGTTCGCCTGGGAGCTGCATCCCGGCGCGCGCACAACCGGCGATCCGGGCAACACCAACCTGAAGGCGGTGCGGTGGAAAAACTGGCGCATCGTCAATTTTGAAAATGGCGGCTGGCGGCTGTATGACCTCGAAAAAGATCCGGCCGAGGAAACGGATCTCGCGGCCGCCTGCCCGGAAGTGATGGAGGAAATGCTTTCCAGGTTTCATTCCTGGCGCACACAGATGGCCGAGCCCAAACGGCATAACAGCTACAGTCCCCGCATTCCGTACGGGTTTGGAATGATGACGGCTGAGCAGTGGCAGAAGGTCAAAGATCAGCCGGCGTTGTGGGAGCAGGAAGCCGTGCGTAAAGCGTATTTAAAAGAACAGAGCCCGTGAGCCGCTGGAAGGATTAAAGACCATGTTGCTGAACAGTATTGTAATCGGATTGTATTTTGTATTTCTCGCCTCGATCGGGGTGGTGTTTAAACGGTTGAACCGCGATGAGGATGACTATTTCCGCGCCGGGTCGCGCTCGTCGTGGTGGATGGTCGGCATGAGTCTGCTGATGAGCGGAATCAGCACGCAGACCTTCATCGCCAATGCGGGGGTGGCCTATGCGGCGGGATTCAGCATCTGGTGGGTTTACATCGTCAATGCCTCCTGTGCGCTGGTGCTGGCGCTCGGCGTTGCCGCGTGGTATCGCCAGGCACGCGTCACCACCTTTGCTGAAATCGTCCGCGACCGGTTCGGAACGTCGTTTCAGCAGTTCTTTACCTACTACAACATTGTCTGGCTGGTCATCGGCGGCGGCATC
>JBFHEM010000030.1:0-56379 GCA_041584215.1 Tichowtungia sp.
ATGGGCGGTCCGGAAGCGTCGATCCGCGGTGCCAGTGAGGTTTGTTCACCGGTCGGGTTCAGTATTCTCACCAACATTGTGGCGTTTGTCCCGCTGATGGTGATGCCCGGCATGATGGGGCGTGTGATGGGCATGCTGCCGGTCGTCGTGATTCTGGTCTTCCTCATTTCCTGGGTGGAGAGCCTGTACATTTTGCCGTCGCATCTCAGCCACGTGCGCAAAAAAGAGCCGACCGGATTGTTCGGGGCTCTGCACCGCTTTCAGCAGCGCTTCAGTCACCGGTTTCGCAACTGGGTGAAAACCAAATACGGGCCGTTCCTCGACTTGTGCCTGTCGCACCGCTATGTCGTTGTGTGCGCCTCGCTCTGCTTGCTGCTGCTGGTCGGCGGCTACTGGGCCAGCGGGCGCATGGGCTTCTCCATGTTCACGACGGTGGAGTCCGACTATGCGCGGGCCTCCGCCACCCTGCCGTTCGGTACGCCGGTTGAGGAGACTCAAAAGGTCGCCGCGCGTCTGGTCAAAGGCGCGCAGGCAGTGCTTGAAGAAAGCGGTCACCCGGAACTGGTCGAAGGGATCTTTGCGGATATCGGCCGGGGCGGTTCACACAGCACCTGGGTCACCGTGTATCTCGCCGATCCGGAAGTTCGCGACAAAATCATGGGCACCGAGGCCTTTGTTCAGGCCTGGCGCAAAAAAGTCGGCGACCTGCCCGGCGTCCGGTTCATCCGCTATTCCTCCGATTCCGGCGGTCCCGGCAGCGGACCCGCCCTGGAGGTCGAATTGCGCCATGAAAACATCCAGATCCTGGAAAACGCCGCCCAGGCGCTGGCCGCGGAACTCGAAAATTATCCGCTCGTGCAGGACATCGATGACGGGGTTGAACAGGGCAAGACCCAGTTCGACTTCACCTTGAAGCCGGAAGCGATCAGTCTGGGGCTATCCGCCAATGATATCGGGCAGCAGGTGCGCTCCGCATTTGAAGGCACCGAGGTGCTGCGCCAGCAGCGCGGCCGCAACGAGGTCAAGGTGAAGGTGCGCCTGCCGCAAGCGGAGCGCGACCGGCTGTACAACTTTGAAAACTTCATCCTGCGCACCGTCGACGGCGGCGAAGTGATGCTCTCCGATGCGGTTGATATTGATGTCGGAACGTCGTACACGACCATCAACCGTCGCAACGGGATGCGGACGCTCACGCTTTCGGCCGACGTGCGGCCGAAAACAAAGGCCGGCGAGGTGATGGCCAAGCTCGATGCAGACTATTTTCCGCAGCTGCAGGAGCAGTTCCCGGGACTCGACTACAGCTATGAGGGCCGCACCGCCGACTCGCGCGAAAGTTTTCAGAGCATGGCCATCACCATCCCGCTGGTGCTGCTCAGCATTTACGCACTGCTCGCCATCCCCTTCAAGAGCTACTCCCAGCCGCTCATTGTGATGGTGGCCATCCCGTTCGGCATCATCGGTGCCGTACTGGGTCACCTGCTGCTCGGCTATGAAATGACCATGATCGGCGTGATCGGCATGCTGGCGCTTTCCGGCGTCGTCGTCAACGACGCCCTGGTGCTCATCAGCTTTGCCAACGAGAGGCGCGCGCACCACGACAACGCGCACGACGCCGTCGTCTCCGCCGGCATTCAGCGCTTCCGTCCGATCATTCTGACCACCATGACCACCTTCGGCGGTCTGACCCCGATGATTCTGGAGCAGTCGCGCCAGGCAAAATTCCTGATTCCGATGGCCATCTCACTCGGTTTCGGGATTCTGTTCGCCACCTTCATTGCGCTGCTGCTCGTGCCCTGTCTTTACATGGTCATCGAGGATTGCAGCCGCCTGAAAAAGAAACTTTTGAACATGTAATGCGGAACGAGTGATGCGCAATACCGGCTGCTGCCATGGATTGCGCATCACTAATTACTCGTTACGTTTAGGATTCCCATGAGCAGGCTGCTGACTGGAAGTGTAAAACAGCATATGTTCCGACTGGCGCTGCCCGGGGTTGCCGGGGCGTTCGCCATGATGGTGTTCAACCTGACCGACACCTGGTTTGTCTCGCGCCTGGGCACCGAAGAGCTCGCGGCCATGGGCTTCACCTTTGCGGTGGTCATGATCGTCGGTGCACTCGCCATGGGCTTTTCGGCCGGCGCGGCGTCGATCATTTCGCGCGCGCTGGGGGCGGGCAACCGGGCGCTGGCCCGGCGCACCGTGTCGGACGGGCTGGTCCTGACAATTCTGGGCACCGTGCTCGTCAGCCTGTTCGGGTTTCTGAGCATCACGCCGATTTTCTCGATGCTGGGCGCGGAAGGGCACGTGCTCGAGCTTGTCCGGGACTACATGCAGGTCTGGTTCATCGGCGCGGTCTTCGCCATCCTGCCGCCGGTCAGCGACGGCTGCCTGCGCGCCGCCGGCGACATGGTCCGCCCTGTGAAGGTTATGATTACCTGTGCCTTGCTGAATGTTGTTCTCGACCCGATCCTCATTTTCGGGTGGGGGCCTGTTCCGGCATTCGGAATTAAGGGTGCAGCGATGGCCACGGTTATTGCACGTGCCGTGGGCGCATCGGCGTCGCTGCTGATCCTGCATTTTAAGCACCGGCTTATTGATTGGCACTGCCCGCACATCCGCCATTTGCTGCAGTCCTGGCGCGAAATCATCCGGCTCGGGGTCCCGGCCGCACTCACGCAGGCGCTCATGCCGGTTGCACAGGGCTTCTATATCCGTCTGGCTGCCGGGGTGGGCGGCGTGCAGGCCGTGGCGGCCATGGCCACCGGCACGCGCATCGAGACCATCGTGTTTATCATCTCCATGTCCTATTCCATGGCGATCGTCCCGTTCGTCGGCCACAACTTCGGGGCGGAGGCCCACGACCGCGTGTGGGAGGCCCGGCGCCTCAGCATTCGTTTTGCGCTGCTCTATGCGGGCATCACCCTGCTGCTGCTGATCCCGGCCGCCCGGCTGATCTCCGGCTGGTTCAGCACCGATCCGGTGGTGATCCGCCTGAGCGTCACCTATCTGCTGATCGCGGTGTTTGGACATGCCGGCCTGCACGCCGGCACCTGGATGGGCCAGCTGCTCAACGTCATCGGCCGTCCGCGCCCGGTCATGATTATCAGCTTCAGCCGCGTGTTTCTGTTCATCATGCCGCTCTGTCTGCTCGGCAGCCGCTGGTTCGGCTTTGTCGGACTCGTCGCGGGGCTCGCGCTCGCCAACCTGCTCTCCGGGCTTCAGGCCTGGTGGGTTGTCCGCCGCCAGCTGCAACGCTGACCCTTCCCGCGAGGATCATCTTATGCGCATCAGGTGATCTCAGGGGGAGGCCCGGCCGCCGCTTTTTTATCTTTTTCTTTGATGTGTCCGCCGTTCTAGTGTTCCCTTTAGGGTCTCACATCCGTTGGCGTATCGGGGGGCGGGGAAATCGCATGAAGGGGATTTTCCCGGGTTTCGTTTCGGACGACAGGTCAATTTTAAAAAGGAGGAAAGAAAATCATGCTTGCATTGCTTATTTCATTGATTGTTTCAGCCGCAGCGGTTGCCGCCTGCGTCAGTGCTCAGGTCGGTCGGGGAGGAATGATTGCGGCCGGTATCGCCGGGTTCATCATTGCGCAGGTCCTGGTCGGACTGATCGTCCGCAAGAGGATTGGAAAGGTTCAGAACGAACTTCAGGAAACGCTGCTGCGCGGGCAGAAGCAGATGAGCCGGAAGATCCAGATGTTTCAAACCCGTCCCGGCGGGAACATCAAGCAGATGCAGCGGCAGATCGAACACGATCAGATGGCTCTTGTCACCACCGGGCTTGAATTCACCGATCGCTTCGAGCCGTTCAAAAAATGGAGCCTGCTCATGGGGCGGCAGATTGCCACCATGCGCCTGCAGTTTCTCTATCAGTTGAAGAAGTTCGACGAGGTTGATCAGATTCTCGCGACCGCCGGGCTGTTCTCCGGGCCGGTCATGATGGAGCCGATGACGATAGCGATGAAGATCGCGCGTCAGTATAAAAACGGGGACGTGGCCGCGGCGGAAAAGACCTTTAAGCGCCATATCAAGTGGATGCGTGGCAGTCGCGGCACCCTGCTGTACGGGTTGATGTCCTGGATTTATATGAAAGAAGGGGATGCCGAGCAGGCGCGCCATCTGCTGATCAAGGGCAAAGAGGTCACCGGCGATGAAACCCTCGCCCGCAACCTGGACATGCTGGCCAACAACAAAGACAAGAGTTTTTCGAATGCCGGCCTGGGCGAGGAGTGGTACGGGCTCTATCTGGAGAGCCCGCCCGCGCCCAAGCAGCAGAAAGTGCGCGGCAATGCGCGCAGCGGCCGCATGTTTTAGCGGCGGCTTCTTTTTCTTAAATTCCAAACCCTGGAAAAATTTTTTCCAGGGCTTGGAAAACGGGCCGCCGGTTTTTCCAGGGTTTGGAAAACCGGGCGGGGCCGCGGCTCTTCGTCCTGCGGGTGTCAGGGGCGGGGCTTGTGGAGGCAGTGGAGGATGGACCGCATCGGCTCGTGCCTGCCGGCGATCCGGCAGGCGGTTTCCCACTGCTCCGCGCTGAGCAGATCGCGCAGCGGCTGCGCCTGATGCGGCGCGGATTCGAACGCGCACGTCAACAGCTCGTCCCACTCTTTGTAGTGACGGGTCAGGTCATCCGGGTAGACGATTTTCCGTTCACTGCCTTCCTCGCAGGCGTGGAAGGGCTCGAGGATGTTGAGCGAGCCGTAGTCGTTGGTCAGCTCTTCACCGGCCCGGATGTCGCACACGGCCAGCTCGAAGTCATAGGCGGTTGTGATGCAGTTGGGCCGGAAGCTGTGGTTCATGAAGCGTGTGTTGTCCCAGCAGAAGACATAACCGCCGTGCCGGTTGCGGTATGAGTATTTCAGGAGGGTGTCGCGGCAGGCGGCGGGCAGGTTCATCACCTCGTCCGGGCTCAGGACCCGGTCGAGCGGGTCTTTCACCCAGGTGATGGTGCCTTTGGGGATGTCGCGGGTCGCAACAATACCGCAACCGATTTCCTCGCTGATCCATTGAACCTGTGTATCGGGGTGCAACATGGGCCGGGCCGTCTCCTTCCTGGTTTGAAAAAGATTTCTATAGCAATGCATCGCATGGGAAGCAACCTTTATTGGCCGGTCCTGCGCCATCGGGTGCCGTGTCTGAGGTGAGGAAAAGTTCATCTCTTGTGCTGTTTCGGTCGGTTTCTTTTGCTACATTCTGCGTGTTTTTCAGCAAAACCAACTATACGGAACGTTCAAGATGAGAAGAATAAGCCTGATCAGTCTGCTGTGCCTGCTGTCGCTGACGGCCGCGGCGCTGAATTTTTTTGGAATCGAGTACAACGGAAACACGGCCGACAATATCGCCAACCTGATTTACGGGCTGGCTCAGGGGGATGAAGCGGCTGTCAGCGAATATTATGGCCAGCTTCAGAAAACGGATCCTGACCTTGCGAAGAAACTGAAGCTCGACGAGCTGAAAATTCCCTGCTCCATCTGTCAGGGGACGGGGTCGCTTGGAGACGATCAGCCCTGTGCCGTGTGCGGGGGGACGGGTCGGGTGGCCGATGCCCGGTCGCTGGGCTATCTGCAGTACAAATTCTGTGCCGCGGTCGAAGCGGGCCAGTCTGAGGAGCGGGCCTGGAAAGCGGCCAAGGCGATTTTTGACGAACGCTGCGCCGCCGTGCTGCAAAGCGCGATGCTGGAAGGCACGGTGATCCGCCGGGAAGAGGGCGGCGCGCTGCTGTCCTGCGGCGAAGACGATGAGACCGTCTACCTGAAAGGCATCGGAGGCGATTTTCCAGGCGAGGGCTCCTCGGTGAGCGGCGAAGTCTGGGCGGCCGGCACGCACCTGCTTGCGGGGGATGACGGCATCCCGGTCGAGATCAAATGCTACACCGTCACGCTCTGGATGGATTAGCCCGGGGGTTCAGGTGTGCCGGGCACCCCGGTGTTTCTGCAGGCGCTGCCGCAGGGCGCGGCGGCTGCTTCGCAGGCTGTTGAGCAGGGTCAGCAGGCCCCATTGGTTGAAGGGGTTGCTCCTGTCCAGATGGTGCTGAATCAATTTCTGATAACTGTATCGATGTTCCGGGGTGATCCTCTTTCCGTTTGAAAATCGATCCCATGCCCAGGGCGAATTCCAGGTTTCGGCCAGCCCGGCTTCATTCAGCTGCATGCGATAGGTGCTGTACAGTTTTCTGAGCACTGTGGCTCCCAAGGCGTCCATCTCCGGATAATATCGGGTCAGCTGATCGGGGTTTTCCGGATCAAAACCGCTGAAGTGAAAAAGACGGCAGGGGGATCCGTTCACCGCCGGGCGGTCCGGATCATCTCCGGATTCGATCCCGGACAGATGCCAGTATCCGGTGTTGATGCCCGGATCCCGGAGAATCGTGCAGTCTTCTATGTACGAAGGAGCCAGATCCAGCCAGCGCTGATCAAAGTGAAATCCAGCGTGAATATCATCAAAACAGTAATCACGGAGCCGGTCACTCCACCAGGTGAGGAAGGTGCTGGTTTGCGGATGCCGGGATGCTCCGATGAACCCTCCGTTGTACATGCCGGTCAGCAAGAGCTGGTGCTCCAGCGCGATGCGCGCGGGATCGCCGGCGGGGGTTTGAACATGCGGTGTGAGAGTCAGCGAGTGAGATTGGACAACGGAGATGCAGTCGTCGATGCGGTCCAGCAGAAGCATGTCGGCATCAAGGTGAAGCGCGGAAGAGAATCCTTTGTCCAGCAGGTGCTGCAGCAAGACAGGTTTCAGTGCGGTCAGTACCTGTTTCATGTCGTACTTGAACAGCACGGAGGTCAGATCCGGTCCCCGGATGTCTTCCATGGAGATCCGGAAAAACGGTTCATCCGCTGCTGCGGACTCTCCCTGCGGGTCGGCGATGAGCACAAAGAAGGGAATGTCCGGATGATATGTCCGGATGGAGCGGCCCAGAACTCTTGCAAAGGCCAGAAAGTCGGGCGCGATGACGGTGCCAATCGCCAGGTTGTTCATCGGACTCCTTTCACGGGGTTGAGCCGGTTCCGGCAGCCGGTGCCGGGCTCTGTCATGAACGGGTTGGCAGGCCGGTACGGCTGCTCTCCGGATTCGCCGTATTGTTTCCGGTGCTGTGCGCTGACCGGCGTCCCGTCTTCAAACCGGCCGTAGGCATAGGGCCAGTGACGGGTGTCCATGAAGCCTTCGTCGATGAGCATTTGATGGTACATCGAAAAAACAGCGGCGGCTTCGCCGCAGCTGTCGACGGTCCGCTCCGGAGTGTATTTTGTAACCCGATTCGGATAATCGGGGTCGTATCCGCTGAAGCGGAAAATCCGGCAGGGTTCCCCGGCCGCGGTGATGCGGCTTCCGGACATGCGAATGTCGCGTTCGGTCAGGTTCCAGTGTCCCACATTCACGCCGGGGTTCCGGATTATGGCGCATCGGTCAACCAGCCCGGGCGCAAAATCGAGCCACCGCTGTTCATAGTGGAAGCCGTCCTCCACGAGGACCCGGCATGTTCGGAAGGTGTGATCCGCCCACCAGGACAGAAACCGCAGTGTGTCCGCTGTTCGGGATGCAAAGACAACGCCCCCGTTGAAGACTCCGGCCCGCAGCACGTCCAGCTCGCAGCGGACCGGGTCGGCGGACCGGGGCGGCTGAAGAAGGTGCGGCGTCAGCATGAGCGAATGATCCGGCAGCCGGTCAAACAGCGGTGCCAGGCTGTCGAGAACCAGTGTTTCCTGTTTGAGGAACAGGACGCCGCTGTATTCGCGGGTCAGCAGATAACGGAGCACAAAGGGGGTCACGGCATAGCTGAATGCCTGCTGATCGTATTTAAACGCAAGCTTCTCGATATCGGGAATCCCGATCTCATCAGCGCACAGCAGAGTGAACGGTTCCCGGTCCGGATCAAAACGGTCGTCACACCGGTCGGTCAGCACCAGATAAAAAGGAATATCCGGGTTGTGCCGCCTGAAGCTGCGGGCGGTGACTCTGGCAAGCGACAGATAGGCTTTGGACGCGATGGTGACGGCGGCAAACGGACGGCTCAAAAAGATCTCCCTTGAGAAATGGTCGCAAAGTGCAGTTAATACCGGAGACAATACAGCGAACTTTGTCCACGTCCAGCTCAACATTCCGCTGTTCCCTGCGGCCGTTCTGTTCCCGTCTTGAATGCGGGACGTGCGGCTCGTCCGCGGGGCAGCGTATGCCCGGAGAGGGGGCGGAGGGCAGGGCGCAGGCGGTTCGCCGGCTCCTTTTTCTGTTGATGCTCTTGAGCTTTGTTTGAATCGTGCAATAATCGGATCCTGTTCAATTGAACGCGAAAAGTGAGGATCCCACGCCATGCCTGTTCTTGTAACCAGTGACGCCATCCATCCGTTTCTCCCGTCGCTCGGGTCGTCCAGCGCGATTGAGATGAAGCGGGCCAGTCATCAGGACATCCGCCCGCTGGAGATTTTGATCATCAACCTGATGGCCGACAAGCAGGCCACGGAGCGGCAGCTGGCGCTGTGGCTGGGGCACACCCCGCTGCAGGTGCGCCTCACCTTTGCCGCCACGGATTCCTACATGGAGGCGATTGAGAACGGCCGGGAAAGCCGGAACACCAGCACCGAGCATATCACCAATTTCTATCAGAGCTGGGGGTCGCTCCGGCAGCAGCACTTCGACGGGATGATCATCACCGGGGTCAATGCCCTGCAGCCCCGCGTGGAGGACGAAACGATCTGGCCCGAAGTCAAACAGATCATGGAGTGGTCGAAAACCAATGTGCTCTCGTCTATGTTCCTGTGCTGGGGCGCCAAAGCCGCGCTGAAATATTTCCATGGAATCGACAGTGTTCGCCGGGATGCCAAAATTTTCGGCCTGTTCGATCATATTCTCGGCAGCGACTCCACCGGGATCGCCTTCGGCCTGCCCGACCGCTTTCCCGTCCCGGTCTCGCGCTGGAAATCGCCCGATCCCGAGGCGGTCGCCGCCTGCGAAGCGCTCGAAGTGGTCGCCGCCTCGCCGGAGATCGGCCCGAATATGATTGCCGAGCCGGCTGTCAGCAGCGTCGGCCCTTTGCCGTTTCCGCGCCGGCTTTACATTCTGAACCATCCTGAATACGATGCCGACACGCTCGGCCGGGAATACGCGCGGGACGCGCAGAATAACCCGGACCAGCCGCTGCCGCTGCACTATTTCCCCAACGATGATCCCGCGCAGAAACCGCTGAACCTCTGGCGCCATGCCGGGTTTATCTACACCAACTGGATCCGCATCATCTACGCCGCCACACCGTACGACATCCGGCAGATTGGTGAGGTCACCCGGACAGCGTGATGTGCCGGCGGGATCGCGGCGGTCCGTTTTCCGCGCCGCTTAATCCGCCGCAATCAGGATCTCGGCCCGTTTTTTTTCCGCATCCACCCATGCCCCGATGGCCTCGTTTTTCAGGTCGTGGCGCAACACGGCTGCAATCTGCTCGCGGCACTCCTCGAAGAGCATCGGCCGCGCCCCGGTTCTGTCGAGCACGGTTGCGATGTGCAGTCCGAACTGGGTCTTGAAAACGGGAGACACTTCGCCGGGGTTCATGGAAAACACAATCAGCTCAAATTCCGGCACCATTTGACCGCGCGCGAATTCGCCCAGGTCGGGCGCGGTGTCGTTGCACTCCGACACCTCGCCGGCCACCGTCAGGAAATCGTCGCCGGCCAGCAGGCGCTGACGAATCGCCGTCAGCTCGGCGGCCGCGGCCTGTTCGGCGGCTTCGTTCTGCGGATGCTTCACAATATGCGCCGCGTGCACTTTTTCGGGATGAACAAACTGGCCGGCATTCGCGGTGAAATGCGCGGTCAGCGCCTCTTCGGTCGGGTCCTCGATGTCGCTCGAAAGCCCGTCCAGGAATTTGGTGATCTGCAGGTTGCGTTCCACATCGTGTCTCACCTCATCCAAACGGTCTTCCGTCAGGCCGAAGCGCTGAAAAAACTGTTCTTTTCCGCCGTGGCCCTGAAACAGCTGCTGAAGGCCGGCCTCGATTTCTTCCGGCGAAACCGGCAGGTCTTTTTTTGCGGCGTGCTGACGGATCAGCGCCCACTCAATCATCTTCCGGCTGACTTCCTGTGCCGCCTCCGCCTCGTCCGTGCCGAGATTCTGCTGACGGTAGTTTTGAATTTCGCGCTGGATGGCTTCGGGGGGGATGACTTCGCGATTGACGGTGATTTTCATGGGAATCCTTTGTTTTGCTGCTGAATGAGCGCAACAGCAAAACATCCTTCGTCGCAGAAGTACATCATAAAACCGGGAGGGTTCGGGCCGGTTCACGGGGGATCGACCGCGTATTCCTTCAGGTGTTTGAGGTCGATGAATTCCAGCACGGATATATGCGTGGCCTCCAGTTTGACCCGCGGCGCCGTTCCGGACTGATGGGCCTGCAGCCAGCGGGCGAGGCACACGCACCAGAAATCGCCCGCCTTCAGGCCCGGAAAGGCGAACAGGGGGCGGGGGGTGCTCAGGTCATTGCCGTGCTGCTTGGAAAAGGCCAGGAACTCATCGGTCATCAGGGCGCAGACGGTGTGCATGCCCTTGTCCTGCGAATTGGTTTCGCATTTTCCGGTTCGGAAAAATCCCGTCACCGGATCTTCACAGCAGCTGACCAGTTCTCCACCCAGTACGTTTTGCGCCATCTTCCCCCTCCATGGCGGGGAGTTTAAACGGGTTGCATCTCGAAGGAAATGCCTTTTCCGGGAAATCGGGATCGGAAAGTCAAACAGAGGGCAGGATCAGTTTCCAATGCCTGGAACGTAGAGCCGACATTCCGGACGTATTCGCCTGCGGGGCCGGCCTGTGCCGGGGAACGCGGGTCCACGCCGCCATACGGCTGAGTCCCGGCTGCACTTTTGCGCAGGGATTGTTTTCTCCGGCCAACGAATAAAAAGCAGCGAATGGAGACCGCAAAGTGGACTCGATCAGTAAAAAAAAGCCGCCCCGGGAATCCGGAGCGGCTTTCGCGGTTCAGTGAAGAACCGGGCGGGTTACATGATTTCGCCCATGGCTTTGTAGAAGGCCATGCGTTTTTTGGCATCGTCTTCCGCCCGCTGGAACAGCGCTTCGGCTTCTGTCGGGTTTGTTTTGTACAGCGCGGTGTAGCGGCGTTCCGAACGGATGAACTCCTGGAAGTCTCCGGTCGGTTCGCGGCTTTCCCACGTGAAGCGTTTTTCGGCAGCCGGGTTGAAGCGGTACAGCGGCCAGTAGCCGCAGTCCACAGCCCGTTTGGCTTCGGTCTGCGTCTTCATCATGTCGATCCCGTGAGCAATACACGGAGCATAGGCCATGATGATGGACGGTCCCGGGTAGGCGATCGCTTCCTGAATGGCTTTCTGCGTCTGCATGCGGTTGGCACCCATGGAGATGGAGGCGACGTAGACGTTGCCGTAGCTCATGCACATGAAGCCGAGGTTTTTCTTGGTCTGCTGCTTTCCGCCGTTGGCGAATTTGGCGACCGCACCGATCGGAGTGGCTTTGGATGCCTGTCCGCCGGTGTTGGAGTACACCTCGGTGTCGAGCACCAGGATGTTGATGTTCTTGCCGGTGGAGACCGCGTGGTCGAGTCCGCTGAAGCCGATGTCGTAGGCCCAGCCGTCCCCGCCGAAGATCCAGACGGATTTGTCGACGAAGTAGTCCTGCAGCTCGATGACTTTGGCCACGATCGCTTTTTTGTCGCCGGTCGCGGCGTCCAGTTCGGCCGGGAGCAGCAGCTTGACGGCGTTCTGCGCGGCGACGGCTTCATCGCTGATGCAGTTGTCGACGCAGATTTCCAGCGCTTTTTTGAGCGCGGCTTCGAGGTCGGCACCGCAGCCGGCGGCGAGCAGTTTTTCGACGTAGATCTTGAGCTGTTCGCGGTTGCTGTCGACGGCGAGGCGCATGCCCAGTCCGTACTCGGCGTTGTCTTCGAAGAGGCTGTTGGCCCAGGTCGGACCGCGGCCTTCTTTGGAGGTGCAGTACGGGATCGTCGGGAAGGTTCCGCCGTAGATCGACGAGCAGCCCGTGGCATTGGCGACCACCATGTGCTCGCCGCAGACCTGTGTGACCAGTTTGACATACGGGGTTTCACCGCAGCCTGCGCAGGCACCGGAGAACTCAAACAGCGGTTTTTTGAACTGCATGCCTTTGAGGGTGGTGTCTTTGACGCCGTCGAGGACGTTGTCGGGCAGGGCATCGAAGAATTCGGCGTTTTTGCGTTCGCCGGCTTCGCGTTCGTGCTCGAGCGTGCTGAATTCGAGCGCCTTGGTTTTGGCCGGGCAGGTTTCCACACACACACCGCAGCCGGTGCAGTCCTCGATGTAGACCTGGATTTTGTACTGCAGGTCTTTTTCGTTTTTGGTGTTGGACTTCAGGGTGCTGAAGTTTTCCGGTTTGTCGGCCAGTTCCGCCGGGTCGATCTGCTTGGCGCGGATGACGGCGTGCGGGCAGGACATGACGCACTGGTTGCACTGGATGCAGTTTTCGGCGATCCATTTCGGAACGCGCGGGGCAATCCCGCGTTTTTCAAGTTTGGTGGTGCCGGTCGGCAGGACGCCGTCGATGGACATGGCGGAAACCGGAACATCATCACCTTTCTGGAGCATGCCGGGCAGGATGATGTTTTTGGTGAATTCGTCTGCGTCATCGGCAATCAGGGAGGCCGGCGTATAGGATTCGGTGATGGCGGCCGGAACGGCGACTTCTTCGATGGCGTCCACCGAAGCGTCGATCGCTTTCCAGTTCATTTCAACGATGTCCATTCCCTTTTTCTCGAAGGCTTTTTTCGCGGCGTCTTTGATCAGCTGGATCGCGTCTTCAGCCGGGATGATACCGGAGAGTTTGAAGAAGGCGGTCTGCATGACGGTGTTGATGCGTCCGCCGAGACCGACGGCTTCGGCGATCTTCAGCGCGTCCATGTTGTAGAACTTGATCTTGCGGTCGATGATGATCTGCTGCTCTTCTTTGGTGAGGTGATTGAACACTTCGCTGGTCGGGATTTCCGAGTTCAGCAGGAAGGTTCCGCCTTCCTTCAGAGCGGAGAGCATGTCGTAGCGTCCGATGTAGGCCGGGTTGTGGCAGGCGACAAAGTCGGCGTGCGAGATGAGGAAGGGGTAGTTGACCGAGCTGTCGCCGAAGCGCAGATGCGATACGGTTACGCCGCCCGATTTTTTGGAGTCGTAGGAGAAGTATGCCTGCGCATTCTTGTCGGTGTTGCCTCCGATGATCTTGATCGAGTTTTTGTTGGCTCCGACGGTTCCGTCTGCGCCCAGGCCCCAGAACATGCAGGAAACAACGTCTTTCGGCATGATGTTGAAGTCGGCGCCGACTTTGAGCGAGCGGTTGCTGACGTCGTCGTTGATGCCGACGGTGAAGCCGTGGAAGGCGTCGCCGTCGAGGTGGTCGAAGACCGCTTTGACCATCGGCGGGGTGAACTCTTTCGAGGAGAGGCCGTAGCGGCCGCCGATGATTTCGATGTCTTTGCCCTTGAGCGCGGTGACGACGTCGAGATAGAGCGGCTCACCGATGGAGCCGGGCTCTTTGGTGCGGTCGAGCACGGCGATTTTTTTGCAGCTGGCCGGGATGGCGTCGATGAAGGCTTCCACGCCGAACGGACGGTAGAGGCGCACTTTGATCAGGCCGAGTTTTTCGCCCTGTGCGTTGAGGTGGTTGATGGTCGGCTCGATGGTGTCGCAGCCCGAGCCCATGGCGATGATGACTTTTTCAGCATCCGGAGCGCCGACGTAGTCGAACAGTTTGTATTTGCGGCCGACTTTTTCGCCGACGAGGTCCATGTATTTCTGAACGAGGGCCGGGACGGCGTCGTACATGTTGTTGGTGGTCTCGCGGCCCTGGAAGTAGACGTCCGGGTTCTGCGCGGCCACTTTGAGGATGGGCGATTCCGGGCGCATGCCGCGGGCGCGGAAGGCTTCGACCATTTTCATGTCGAGCAGTTCCTTCATCGTGTCGTAGGAAACTTCCTCCACCTTCTGGATCTCATGCGAGGTGCGGAATCCGTCGAAGAAGTTGAGGAACGGAACGCGCGCTTCGAGCGTGGCGAGGTGCGAGACGATCGCCAGGTCCATGGTTTCCTGAATGCTGTTGGCGCTCATCAGCGCGAAGCCGGTCTGGCGCACGCTCATGACGTCGGAGTGGTCGCCGAAGATCGAGAGCGACTGGGCGGCCAGCGAGCGGGCCGACACGTGGAAGACAGTCGGGATCATTTCGCCGGCGATCTTGTACATGTTCGGGATCATCAGCAGCAGACCCTGCGATGCGGTGAAGGTGGTGGTCATGGCGCCGGCGGAGAGAGCTCCGTGTACGGCACCGGCCGCGCCGGCTTCGGATTGCATTTCAACGATGTCGACCTTTTTGCCGAACAGGTTCTTCTTGCCCTGGGATGCCCAGACATCGGAAACTTCGCCCATCGGAGTGGACGGGGTGATCGGATAAAGCGCCGCGACTTCGCTGAACGCATAGGCCACATGGGCGGCCGCTGTGTTACCATCAATGGTTACCATTTTCTTACTCATAACCTGCTGTTCCTCCTGAAGATTTGCAGTTTGACTTGTTAAATCGTTAAAATGACCGTTTCCGATCCGTTCGGTTTGCCGTCTTTTGCCGATTTTGCGTAAAAAACGAAGAGTTGCTCTTCCCGGATTCCGCGGCTTTTTCAGCAAAGCCGTGAGAGTTTCAGAATTCGGGTTGGAAAAGAAGCCAAATAGGACACTGTTTTTTTATTTATACCGGATATAAAAAAAGGGAGGTCAGCTTATCAATTCCCGAAGTTTGGACATGGCAACGGCATCGATCAGTCCGGCGGGCAGAAAGCGGCGGGCAAACGCGCCGAAATGCGCGACGGCGGTGACGCGCGCGCGGCGCGGCGGGCGGCGTTTTTTCAGGCATTGGAAAATTTGCTCGGCAACCGCTTCGGGCGGTTTCATAAAGCCCTCGGCGGTGCGCCCGGCGGTGCCGTTTTTGCGCGTCTCGATCGCCTTCTTATAAAAGGAATAGAAAACGGAGTCCGGATTGAGCGCAAACTGATCGGTGCGGCGGGCCAGGTTCCTGGAGAAGCGGGTGTCGATCGGGCCGGGCTGGATCAGCGAGACGCCGATGCCGGAGTCGAACAGTTCATAGCGCATGGAATCGGTGGCGGCTTCGAGCGCCGACTTGGCGGCGCAGTAGGGGCCGGTCAGCGGGATGGAGATTTCTCCGAGCACCGAGCTGATGTTTACGATGCGCCCATACCCCTGTTTGCGGAAGAGGGGGATGAATTGATTGGTCAGCTCCTGCAGGCCGAACAGGTTGACCTCAAACACGGCGCGCATCATGTCCCGCGTGCAGTCTTCCATGGCGACCGTCAGCCCGAACCCGGCGTTGTTGACCAGTGCGCCGAGCCGGCCGCCGAAGCGCCGGAGGACCTCGGCGGAGGCCTCGGCAATGGAGCAGCTGTCCGTGAGGTCGAGCCGGACCGGTTCGAAGCCCGCGGCGCGCAGCATGTCGAGATCTTCGGCTTTGCGCGCCGTCGGCACGACCTGCCAGCCGCGCCCGCCAAGATGCTTCGCCGTGGCCAGCCCGATGCCCGACGAGCAGCCGGTGACGAGAACGGTTTTGGTTGGGACCGGCGCGGCTTTCATTGCTTGGTTCCACTTGTGACGAAGACGCCGACCGCTCCCCATGCATCGGGGTCCGCCGCGGCTTTTTTGATTTTCCGCAGCTGCGGCAGGGCGAGCAGCTTTTGAAATTTGGTGAGAAATTCGACGCGGAAGAGGACGGCGACTCCCAGGAAATAACGGATTCCGAGATCTTCGGTGCGCAGCGGGTGGATGTGCGTGGAGACATTCTGATAGCCTGTGCGGCGGAGCAGGCCGAACAGCTGGCTGCCGATCAGCCGGTTGCCGCCCTTGCGCTTCTGGCCCGCGCCGGACATGCGGATGAATTTCACAAAGGCGTCGCTTTCGGGCGAGAAGCTGGTCCAGTTGTCGTCGATGTCGAGGATGCACAGAATGCCGCCGGGTTTGAGAACTTTCAGAATGTTGGAAAGGGCGGTTTCCGGTTTTTCCAGATGCTGGAAAACGAAGCGGGCATAGGCGAAGTCGAAGCTGTTTTCCGGCAGGTCGAGCTCGTAGAGATTGCCGAGCGTGAACGATACGTTGCGGACGCCTTCGGATTCTTTGGCCTGCTGCGCGGTTTCAATCAGTTCGCGGTTGATGTCGACGCCGGTTACTTCGCCGTCGCCGACGGCTTTGGCCAGTTCGCAGGCGGTGAAGCCCGGACCGCAGGCGACGTCGAGCACCTTCATGCCGGGGCGCAGTCCGCATGCCGCCCAGATTTCCTGCTCCTGCTTCAGCGCAACGGTGGCCTGCAGCTTCAGGCGTTCGAGCTCCTCGGCGTTTTTTTCGAACTGTCCGAACTTGTACGATCCCGCATCTTCGAGGTTTTGTCTGCTCATCTTTTCTCCTGTAAAAACCGACAGCGTAACGGTTTTTTCGAACCTTGCAAAGCCCGCGCGCGGCCACATGTTCTTTTTGCAGCCCCCGGGGAAGGTTGTGCGGCGTCGGACGCGCCTGATGCCGGTGAATGCCGCGGCGGGTACAGGCGGGTTGCCCGCCGGCAACAGATTTTTAATTTGGGGGGTGACATTAAACCGGGCAACCGTCAATTTAAAGGGGTGTTTCAAGGAGCAGATAAGGAGTGATATGAGTTTTCCCAAGACATTTTACCGCTGGCGCCCGCATCCGTGGCACGGGCTCGATATGGGCAGCAAAGCCCCCGATGTGGTCAACGCCTACATCGAGATGACGCCGTTTGATTCGGTCAAGTATGAGGTGGACAAGGCGACCGGCTACCTGCGGGTGGACCGTCCGCAGCTGACCTCTTCGATGCCGCCCACGCTCTACGGATTTGTGCCGCACACCTACTGCGGGGTGCGCGTGCAGTCGTTGTCGCCCACCTCGCTCAAAGGGGACGGCGATCCGCTCGATATCTGTGTGATCACCGAGCGCCCTATCAACCGCGGCGAGGTGATTCTGCGCGCACGGGTCGTCGGCGGCGTGCAGATGATCGACGGCGGGGAGGCGGATGACAAAATTATCGCGGTGCTGCACGAAGACCGCTTCTGGGCCAACGTGAACGACCTCAGCCAGATTCCCGAACCGCTGCGCGACCGCCTGCAGCACTACTTCGAAACCTACAAGCTGACGCCCGGCGGCGAAGCCGATGTGAAGGTGCTTGAAATGTACGGCCCCGAACGGGCCAAAGAGGTGATCCGGGCCGCGGCCGAGGATTACGACGAAATGTACGGCGGCTGATGCGCCGTCAGGCGTCGGTAAACGTGACTGCCGCGATGTGCGGCAGTTCGCGGTAGCGGTTGTTGTAGTCGAGTCCGTAGCCGACCACAAAGACATCGCCGACCGGGAAGCCGATGTAGTCGGCCTCGATGTTCACCGCGTGACCGGCCGTCTTGTCGAGCATCACACAGCTTTTGACGGAGCGCGCGCCGCGCTCCTGAAAAAGCTGTTTGGCAAAGGCCAGGGTTCGTCCGCTGTCGAGGATGTCGTCCACGACGACCACGTCCGCGCCGCTCATCTCTTCGCCGGTGTCATGCAGGAGTTTGACCTCGCCGCTCGACTTCGTTCCCTCGCGGTAACTTGACAGCGAGATGAAGTCGATCCGCGGGTGGATCCGGTGCCGGTTGAACCCGCGCACCAGGTCGGCCATGAAGATAAAACTGCCGCGCAGAATCCCTATCAGAATCAGATTTTCCGGGTCGCAGTCCGCGGCGATCTCCTCAATGAGCCGGTCGACCCGCTGCCGGATCTGTTCTTCGTCGAATAGAATAACATCGGTTCGGTGCGGGCGCATAATGGTCTCCAGGATAGGGGTTGATTTTCCGACAGCATAGATTTAAAGTCCGTTCCATGGAACTCCAAGTTGCCAAAGAGATTCTGGATTTGGCTCCGCACATGACGGGTCGCAGCGTTTTTTCTGCTGCAGCACACAGCCGTGCGCTGATAAAAATTCCGTTTCACAGCAATTTTTCTGCAGCTGTGCCGTTAGGGCTTCAGTCATTTGAATAAACAGACAAACAAGGAGATACAGGATGAAAAAATGGACGGTTCTGGTTTTGGTGGCGGCACTGGTGCCGGCGTTTGTTGCTTCAGCGCAGCTCAATCCGTTTAAAAAGAAGAGTCAGCAGCTCAAGGCGGCCAATCTGAAGCCGCAGGTTGATCTGAGTGCACAGCCGGCCTCTGCGCCGGTCGATGAACTCAATGTCACGGAGCTTCTGCTCAAGCGAAAAGACCTGCAGGGCAAAGTGGTCGAGCTGGAGTTTGACCGCGTGCTGGAGCTGAAGCAGACCGGCAACGGGTATACGGCGCGCGTGACCTTTGAAAGCGCCCGTTCCGGCGAGGGGCTCATCCTGCTCATTCCGGCGGAAGGGATCGAACTGTTTGAGGAAATGACGGATCGCGATTTCCGGTCGCGCCTGCGCAAAACGGTTTATGTCGAGCTGCTGGGAGGGGACGTGACCCGGGCGGTCGGCACACGCTACAGCAAAAACAAGCCCGACGGCGAGCGCTACAGCTGGTAAGCTGAAATTTCACGAATTCCGAAATACCCGGTGACGAAATTCATTGCTTCGTCATCGGGTTTTCTTTAGGTATTTGGGTTTTTCGCAAACGAGGAACTCAATTATGACCATCCGCACCCGCTTCGCCCCCAGTCCGACCGGCAATGTGCACATCGGCAACATGCGCGCCGCCATCTTCAACTGGCTCTACGCCCGTCACACCGGCGGGCAGTTCCTGCTGCGCGTCGAGGATACCGACATCGAACGCTCCACCCCCGAAGCCATCGAAACGCTGCTGCAGGCGATGGACTGGCTCGGGCTCGACTTCGACGAGCAGCCTCTCTACCAGACCACCCGCATGCAGGCCCACCTCGATGCCGCCGAACAGCTGCTCGCCTCCGGCCATGCCTACAAAGAGGACAAGGGAGGACTCGGCCAGGGCGAGTGCATCATCTTTAAAATGCCGGACGAGGACATGGTCTTCGACGATGAAATCAAGGGCACGCTGTGCAAAAAAGCGGCCGACACGCAGGACTTCGTCATCGTCCGTTCCAACGGAACGCCCGTATTCCATCTGGCCAACGTGCTCGATGACATCGAGCAGCGCATCACCCACGTCATTCGCGGCGACGACCACGTCGAAAACACCTACCGCCACATCGCGCTCTACAAAGCGCTCGGCGCGCCCGTTCCGAAATTCGCCCACCTGCCGATGATCATCAACGCGCAGGGCAAACCCTACTCCAAACGCGACGGCGATGCCTTCGTCGGCGATTTCAAAGAGAAGGGCTTCCTCGGCGAAACGCTCTTCAACTACCTCGCGCTGCTCGGCTGGTCGCCCGGCGACGACCGCGAAGTGATGACCCGCGACGAAATGATCGCCGCCTTTGATCTGAAAAGCTGCAAATCCTCGCCCGCGCCGGTCGACCTGCGCAAACTGCAGTGGATGAACGGCGAATATATCCGCCAGCTGCCGCCTGCGGCATTTGGAAAAATGTGCGCAGATGAATTTGAAAAAGCGGGTGTTGAGTTGACCGGAAATGCGTCGGCGGCTTTTGCCCTGCTGCAGCCGCGCGTCAAACTGCCGTCCGACATCGTGCCGCAGGGAGGATTCCTGTTTGATGACAACTACGAATACGACGAAAAAGCCGTGAAGAAAAAACTGCTCAAGGACGGCGTTTTCCAGACCCTGGAAAAAGTCGCAGGGATTTTTCAAACCTTGGAAACCTTCGATGAGGCGACCGTTGACAAAGCGCTGCACGACTTTGTTGAAGAAAGCGGCCTCGGTTTCGGCGGCGTGATGCAGCCGGTGCGCATTGCCGTTTCCGGCCAGCAGTCCGGCCCCGACCTCGCACCCGTCCTCGCCGCCCTCGGCAAGGAAAAAGTGCTCGCACGCATCGCCAAAACCATCGAGCGCTTCAGCTGATTTTCCGATGTTCGGAAAAAGGGTTCCCCGCGTTTCCAAACATTGGAAACGCGGGTTTTTTTATGGTTTTTGCTGCAAAATCACATTAAAATCACTCCAGTCTTAATGGGAGTGAACATGAAAAAAACCGGTTGCTTTTTCTGTGTGTTTATTGCCGGGGTTGCGGTTGCTGAATTGCTGGATCACCCGGTGATGGCGCTGTATTCGACGACGAATACGTCTCAGCGGGAGGTGGCGTGGTCGACCCGGCCGGGAGTCCGGTATGTGCTTCAGGAGTGCAGCAATCTGGCCGGTAACGACTGGGTGACGGTGGCGGGGTATCCGTCGGAAGCGGATGCGCTGGCTCAACAGCAGCTGATCAGCCTGGATGCAACCAGCCGCTTTTTCCGGGTACAGGCTTTGGACGAGTATCCGCCGGACATTTCAACCCGCATTCCGGATGATGGAGATTTTGGGGTGCGCCGCTTTTCTGCGGTGCAGGTGGAGTTGGCGGACGACGCGGGAGTCGATGCTTCCTCCATCCGTTTTTGGCTGGGAACAAACGATGCGTATACCGTTGCGTCTGCGGAGGTGAGCTGGAGCAACAATGTGCTGACGCTGGACCTGGGCGGCGACACGGCGCTGGGCGGCTACGGCGAAACACAGACGGTGACGCTGGCGGTTTCCGATCTGCTGGGCAATGCGACCAACTGCACGTGGTCGTTCGAGCTTGAGCGGTAGATTACAACGGCATCCAACACCTTTGTTTTCGGGTCGCCGGATGCCCAGAGGACGGGGCAGCAGCTGCGCGGCGCACCCGCGGTGCTGGCCGCGCGCCTGAATGGACCCGTACGGATGTCCGGCAGCTCGGATGAGTGGGAAATCTCGTCGGTCTCATCCAACGAAATTGTGCTGGCCTATACAAACACCGCGCCGGCCTTCACGGTCGGCCAGATGCTGGCCAATCTGGCCCCGGCCCATGAAGACGAAATTTTTTATCGCCGTGTGGACGGCATGGTTGATGACACGACCAACAGTCTGCTGCGGTTGCAAACCACCGATGTGCTTTTGCCTGAAATCCTGACGGACGGGTCGTTTACTCTGAGCGAGGACGTGGTCAGTCTGGAGTTTGACGAAACCGGCAGCCTGGTTCAGTCGGTGGATTTCAACCGGTCTTTTTCGCTCCCGACGATCGGAGGCGATTTTTCAGGAGAAAGCCTGGTGGAGTCCGGCCCGCTGGATCTAGTTCTGGATGAAGGCAGGTTTCTCTACACCTCACAGGTTCGGGCATCGCTGGAAACCAGCTATCTCTCTGTGAATCGCTTTTCGATCAGCGCGTCCGGAAACCTGGATATTGCCTGTGTGCCGAACCTGACTTTGTCCGGCGCCTATTCCACGAGCCTCGATAAGAATCTGTGGAGTGCCACAAAGTGGCTGACGTTTACAGCAGGCTATGTTCCGGTGTTTGTGAAGGTGCAGGCGAGTGTCACGGCCAATGCCGCGGCTGATCTGGATGCGAGCGCTGAGCTGCGAACCGGCTTCCGGCAGACCGCAGCCATGGGGGTGAAAGGCGCATACGTTAAAGGGGCATCGCCGGCTGTTACGCTCAGCCGCAATTTTGATGTGGCGCCGTTTCAAACCGTGCCGGTTACCTGTATATTGAACGGGAGCGGAAGTGCTTCTGTTGGACTGGTTCCCCAGGTTGATATTCTGATTTACGGCACTGCCGGGCTGTACATCAATACCGATCCGCGCCTGGAAATATCCGGTTCGGCCACGATGGTGGATTCGGTGCTCACCGAAGCGGATTTTACGTATGGAGCGTCTGCGGATATAAACTGCGGACTGACGATCCGGGGCCTCGACAACGATGATCTGCCGGGCGTGGACTTCAATCTGTTCTCCAAAGAATGGCCCTATAAGATTCCGGCAGGCGCGGGATCGTTGTCAGTTGCTGTTCAGCCCAGGCCCTTCTGTGCTCAAGCGGGCGATGAGGCACAGTTCTTCGTTAAAGCGCAGGGCGGTTCCGGAGCGTACGGCTATCAGTGGCGGTTTAACGGCGAAAAGATCCCCGGACAGACCGGCTCTGAATTAAAGCTGCAGGCCGTGAATGAAGATTATGCAGGCGATTATTCAGTGCGTATCACATCGGGGGCGGAGACCGTCGATTCGGATCCTGCTCTACTCTACATTACGGAGGACGGCAATACCGGCCCATTCCCTGTGGATGCCAATTGTGTGTCATCGGTGGTGGTGAATGCCCGCTGGGTGAAAAACTACTACTCCAACGGCAATGTGACGATGAGTGATCGCACCCGCAACAGAATGTGGATCTGGCATGCGAACCATGGAAGAACCAGGTGGGCCGATGCGAACAGCTATTGTCAGAATCTGACGTACGCAGGTTATTCTGACTGGGAACTGCCGGACCGGGGAGACCTTGTCGGCCAAACAGCTCAGCATATGCATTTTTATCAAGTGCAAACCAGTTCTTACTATTGGACCAGGGAGACCTTTGGGTCCCAGGCGTGGGTCGTTTATGTTAGAGATGGAACCGTCGTTGATTTTTCCACGACAGCCTGGTTCTATATCTGGCCGGTACGCACGATCAGATGATCAATGCCGCGCCGGGAATATTCGTGGTTTGTTCATTCTGATATTAAAGATTTCAATTTGCTGGTGGAGGTCTTGCGTGTGCAGGCCGGGTAGTTGTCCTGCTTTGAAAGCATCGGAAATACGTTCCTTTTTGCTTGGCTTTGGTCCGCTGGATAATAGGTTTGTTGATTAACCAAGATTTAATATTCCGCTGCTTGCAGTCTGTAATTTGTAGGGCTGGAATGGCCGAGGTGCGATGCCTTCCAGCCGAGCGGCGGGAAGGTCTCCTTCGTCAACCGTTCCCGCCCTGTAATCGCTGCTTGCGGCGGGGCGTTTCAGTTAGGGAACCGGCGAAACACGTCGGGATCGAACCGGATCAATCGGGGCGGCAGTTGGAACAACAACGCGAACAACGCGCGTTGCGGCAACGAGACCGCGAACAACCCGAACAACGCGAACAACAACATCGGTTTCCGTTCTGTATCCCGTTTAGCACCATGAGAAAGCTGGAGGAGCGCAGGTGGTACCCGCCGGTTTCCTGTTTCCACCCATGGAACAAAGAGAGGATGGCGGCCTGATGCTGGCATCAGTTGCGAACGTTTCATGCGGTTTTTAGAGATGACAAAGTTCAATACATTTTTTGTTCCGGTTTCGGATGATGGCCGGGCGCAGGAGGAGCTGAACGCTTTTCTGCGCTCGAAGCGCGTGCTGACCGTCGAAAAAGCCTTTGCGGGGAACGGGTGGTCGTTCTGCGCGGAGTGGCTGGAAGGCGGCAAGCCGCAGACGGGTCGAAGTAAGCCCAAAGTGGATTATCGCGAGGTACTCAACCCGGAACAGTTCGAACTGTTCTCCCGGCTGCGGGATAAGCGTAAGGAACTGGCTCAGCGGGACGGGGTACAGGTCTACACCATCATGACCAATGAACAGCTGTCGGAAGTGGTAAAGCAGGGCATTAAAGATGTTTCAGAATTAAACCGAATATACGGTATCGGCTCGGCTCGTATTGAAAAGTACGGAGCCGACATATTATCTGGCATCAGAGCTCATGAGAAATCAGCTGATTTGTAAGAGAACGAGTGGTAAACTTTTTCGGGTTGAAAAGGAGGGTTTTGAATGACTGCTGTAATGGATCGGGTTTGTAAAGAAGCACTGGCGTTGCCATTGGATCAGCGATTGACGGTGGTCCACCGGATTCTTGAGTTAAGTGGTGACGGCTTGGGATCAGATGATGCAGAGCGCGAGTGGGACGGAGTGGTTCGCGAGCGGATGGAACGCTACGACTGTGGGAACGCAAAGACTCGCCCGGCTTCGGATGTTTTTGACACACTGGATCAGAGGCTTGGCGAATGATCGTTGAGTTTATGGATGAGGCGGAGCACAAATTGATTGATGCCGTATTGTGGTACGAATCAAAACAATCCGGTTTGGGACGCCGTTTTCGGAAAGAGGTTGGAGCCGCTGTTCAATTTCTTGCGAAGAATTCTCTTTTGCAGCGGGAACGCGATGGCGGATATCGCAGAATCAATTGCCCTGTTTTTCCCTATTATTTGCCGTATTTCATTCGGGGAAATAAAATCATTGTGGCGGCAGTTGCTCATGAACACCGCAGCCCGAATTATTGGACCCAGCGGTAATGGGAGCGGCTATGGGGTTTGTTGCGCGCATATTTTTTATCGGACTGCTCAGCGGCTGCGCTTTTCAAGATGCCCAGGCCATTTTGGCGGGGGGAGAGTTTGATTCGCCGAGCGATACGCCTTCGGGGCGGATCGATTCCACCGGAATTTATGATTTTGTGGGTGCGCTGGAGATTTCGGCGGGCGGGTATAACTATTACGGATCGGGAACAGCGCTCTCTCCACATTGGGTTTTGTCGGCGGGCCACAATGTGGATTTCAACGATGACGGGCTGGTCGACAGCGGTCTGGGGATCGATTTTCATTTGCCGGGCTACGGTAGTTATGCCGCCAGCGGTTTTTCGATTCATCCGGATTTTACCGGCTTCAACAACCCGTCGGTTCAGCACGACCTGTCTTTGCTATATTTTGAGGACCCGCTGCCCAGCTTGCTTTTTCCAACCCTTGGAAACTCTCTTGCTTTAGATGCAACGGCGACGCTGGTCGGTTATGGTCGTTCCGGTTACGGGAGCTACGGCTATACGACGGATGCTTCTCTGACCGATCGACGGGTCGGATACAATGTGATTGATGAACTGTCTGATGGATTGTTCCGCTACGACTTCGATAATCCGAACACCGGCGATGGATTGGGCAACGATATTGAATCTCTGATCGGTCCGGGGGATTCCGGAGGATCACTGCTGGTTGGTAACGCAATAGTCGGCGTCAATACCTTCACCGAAGGCTATGGCGGTCTGTTCGGCGACATCGGCGGCGGTATCGCGCTGAACGAGGAGTGGGACTGGATTGCTCAAACAACCGGTCTGGCTGTTCCGGAGCCGTCCAGTGTTTTACTGCTGTTATTGGGGGGGTGCTGTACGGTAATACTTCGGCGACTTGAAAATAAACGGAGAGAAATTTTATGAAGACTGCATTGGTTACCGGCGCCAGTCGCGGGATCGGCGCGGCGATTGCCGTGAAGCTTTCTGAACTGGGCTATCACCTGATTCTGACCGGACGCGATGAAAAGGCGCTCGCTGAAACACAGGCCGCCTGCGCATCGGCTCAAACCGTTGCGGCCGACCTGACCGTTGCGGCCGATGTCGAAAAGCTGTTTGCCGCCGTCGAGCGGATTGATCTGCTGGTCAACAACGCCGGGGTCGGAATTTTCGGCCGCATTGCCGATTTCTCCCTGGAGGACTGGCAGCGCATTCAGAAAGTGAATGTGGAGGGTGCATTTCTCTGCACGCAGGCGGCCATGAAGAAGATGGCCGCGCAGGGCGGGGGCCGCATCATCAGTATTTCCTCGGTGGTCGGCGTGAAGGGCTACCCCGAGCAGGCCGCCTACGGTGCCAGCAAGCATGCGCTGCTCGGGCTGACCAAGACCGCGATCGAAGAGGGGCGCGACGCCAACATCCGCGTCCATGCCATCTGTCCCGGCGGCGTGGCGACCGAGATGGTTAAACAATCCCGTCCCGACCTGACCGATTTTTCCGCGATGATCCAGCCGGACGATGTGGCGGATGCCGTGGCTTACCTCGACAGTCTGCCGCCCAATATTACGGTGGATGTGATTCACCTGCGGCGCGCCGCCTCCGCCCAGACCTGGGGGTGACGGGATTGCACGGTGCTGCTCCGCGCCGTGTGTTCCGATTCACGGCAAACGGCCCGGAGGACCGTTCTGCGCAGCAAGGCGGTCCGTGAAACCGTGAGATGGTGCCGGTCGTCCGGCACGGCGGATTTCATTCAGGTCGTTTCAGCTTTCGGGCATGCCGAAAAAAGGTATGCTCAGCCGCTTACAGAGATTTCTGAAGCAATGGGGATGAAATGGTTAAACCGCTGAGTTCGTTTAAAAAGTCCAGTCTGGTCGCACTGTTGGGACTGTTCCTGCTGGCCGGATTCCTGGCCACCAGTGTGGTGAGTTACTGCGTGTCGAAAGCCAATATCCGCCAGGCGGTTATCACCCGCGAGCTGCCGCTGGCCAGCGACAATATCCATTCGGAGATTCAGCGGATTCTTCTGCCGCCGCTCCATGTGTCGGCAACCATGGCCAATGATGTCTTTTTGCGCGACTGGCTGCTTGAGGGCGAACGCGATGTCGCCAAAATCACCGATTATCTGAACACCATTCGGACCCGGCAGAACATGTCGTCGGCCTTTCTGGTTTCGGACGAAACACTGAACTACTATTCATACAAGGGATTCCGCAACCAAATCGAACCGGTCAACGGCCGCGATACCTGGTATGCGGATTGCAGGAGCGGAGAGCCCGAGTTCGAAATCAATGCCGATATCGATATGCACGTCAGCAACCGGCTGACGCTGTTTATCAACCACAAGGTGTTTGATTATGACGGCCGCTTTATCGGCATCACCGGGGTCGCCACCGAGATTGAATCGATTGAGGCCCTGATCAAGCGCTTCAAAACCCTGTATCACAAGACGATCTATTTTGTGAGTCCGGCCGGCCGGGTGGCCTTCCGGGCGGATGACGGGGCGGACCCGCTTGAAAAGCCGAGCTGGGCCGACTGCCTGGGATCGCAGGAGCTGGCGGCCAAGCTGCTGAGCCGGCCCTCGTCGACCGTTGAATATCAGCGAGGGGGGCAGCAGATTCTGCTGAACGCGCGGTTCCTGCCCGAGCTCAAGTGGTATCTGGTGGTGGAGGAGGCGGTCAACGGCAATGTGCAATATCTGCGCCGCATACTGGTTGTTAACCTGTCCGTTTGCCTGCTGATTACGCTGCTGGTGCTGACCATTGTTTATGTGACGGTTCAGCAGTATCAGAAGCGGCTGCTTTTACAGAACGAAACCATGTCAAAACAGGCGAATGCACTGGAGGAAAACAACCGCCGGCTGGAGCAGCTGCATCATGAAAAAGACGAGTTTATGAAGGTCGTCGTTCACGACCTCAAAACGCCGCTGGGCGGCATGGTCGGTCTGGCCCGCCTCATTCAGGACGAGAACGATGCGGCACTCATTTTGCAGTATGCGCAAGACATTGAAAACGCTGCCGACGAAATGATGGAGCTGGTTCAGGTGCTGCTCGATCTCAAAGAGGTCGAATCCGCAACGACCCCCGAGCTCGAAACGCTCGACCTGCGCGCGATTGTGGACGAACGCAACGCGACGTGGACGCTGTGGGCGCGCAGAAAAATAATCCGCATGCAGCTGGAGAATTCTGCCGGACCTGTGCGGATTCGCGCCAGCGGCAAGTGGGTTCGCATCATCCTCGACAATCTGGTTTCGAATGCCATCAAGTACAGTCCGGAAGCCACGCAGGTGACGGTCCGCCTGGAGTCCGCCGGGCCGGTTGTTCGTGTGCACGTGGCGGATCAGGGGCCGGGGATTCTGCCCGAAGAGCGCCCGCTGCTGTTCCGGCAGTTTTCGCGGCTCAGCAGCCGTCCGACCGCCGGCGAAACGTCCAGCGGGCTGGGGTTGTATATCGTGAAGACGATGGTTGAAAAGCTGGGCGGCGCGGTCGGGGTGGACAGCGATCCTGGGCGCGGCAGCTGCTTCCGGGTCGAGTTCCCGGCGGCGGAGGCCGCCGCAGAGTAGATTTCCGCCGCCGGATGGCGGAAAGGTCAGACACCGCTGCGTTTTTTTAGCGACTTTTTTTCAATTGATCACAATATTTTCAGCCTGATGCGCGTTATACGTTTTTTAATCCGGAAAAGCCGTATGAAGAAAGTTCAGATTTTTTTGGTCAGTCTGTCGGTCGGACTGGGCGCTGGTGCCCAAACCAATGCGTTTCTGACGTGGTCCGACTGCCTGGGCCGGGCCGCGGCCGACAGTCCGGAGCTGGAGGCGTCGCGCGCCGCCATTCGCGAGCTGGAATATGACGTCTCCTCCGCCGCGTCAGGCTTTCTGCCCCAGATCGACGCATCGGGCCGCTACAACCGCGGGCAGAGTGAACGGACCCGGCAGGTCGCGGACGGAACCAATATGGTGACGGATGTCTATTGGCAGCGGTCGGAAAGCATGTCCGCCGGGATTGATATCCGGCAGGATCTTTTTTCCGGGTTCGGCACCTACGCAAAACGCAAGCAGGCGCTGGCCCGGCTGTTGATCGGCCGCGAGCAGTACCGGCAGACCGAGTCCGCGGTGGAGCTGCGTTTGCGGCTGGCGTTTATTGAGGTGCTCTACGCGCAGGATCTCATCGAACTCACCCGGCAGATTGAGGAGCGGCGCCGGAACAATGTGCGGCTCATTCAGCTGCGTTTTGACGGCGGGCGCGAAAACGCCGGATCGCTGGCCCGCAGCAAGGCGCAGCTGACCCAGGCCTCGTTCGAGGTGCTGCAGGCGGAGCGTTCGCTGGTGTACGCACTGCGCAATCTGGCCGCCGCGATGGGCCGCATGGACCCGCCCCCGGGCGCGGCGGGCGATTTGGGTGCATCGGAGCCGGATGCGCTTCACGATCTGTACGGCCTGATGCTGCAGACTCCGGATTATGAAATTGCGCTCACGCAGATCGCGGCGGCCCGGGAGGGGGTGCGCGTCACGCGCAGCGAGCGCTTCCCGCAAATCAGCCTCACCGCCTCGACCGGGCTGAGCGGAGACAATCAGCTCGAATACGGCGACTGGCTGGTCGGCGTGCAGGCCTCCATTCCGCTGTTTAGCGGCAACCGCATCAAAAGCGAGGTGGCGGCGGCTGAAGAGCGGGTGGTGCAGACCGAAATGGATCTGCTCAATACCGGCAACACGCTGATGGCCTCTCTTCAGCTGCGCTGGAACAGCTATCAGGATGCCGTGGAAAACGAGAAGGCCTCCGGCGAACTGCTGACGGCCGAGGCGCTGCGCGCGGAGATCTCCACCGCCAAATACAAACAGGGCCTGCTTTCGTTCGAAGACTGGGACATTATTGAGAGCAACCTGATCAGTCAGGATAAAACGTATCTGCAGCGACGCAGGACCACCGAAACGGAACAGGCGCGCTGGAAAAACGCATTGGGTTGGAGTGAATGGCAGGTGTCTGAAGGGAGAGATCCGTGAAAAAGTTTTTTAAGTGGGTTCTGATCCTCGCCGTCCTGGGCGGCGGGTACTATTATTACAGGAACTACTACCGGCAGGAAAAAATCGAAGAGACCGGACCCTCCTTTGATACGGCCGTCGTGGAACGGCGCGACCTGCGCATCACCGTGGAGTCCACCGGTGAAGTGCAGCCGCGCAACCGGCTCGATGTCAAACCGCCGATTGCCGGCCGGCTCGAAGAGCTGACGGTCGACGAGGGCGACCGGGTCGAAAAGGGGCAGATCCTCGGGTGGATCAGTTCCACCGAACGCGCCACGCTGCTCGATGCCGCGCTGGCCACCAGTGAGGAGGAACTCGCGCACTGGGAAAAGCTCTACAAGCCCTCACCGCTGGTTTCCCCGCTCGGCGGAACCATCATCGCCCGCAATTTCGAGCCGGGCCAGTCGATCAATGCCAGCGATGCCGTGGTCGTGATTGCCGACGACCTGATTATTGTCGCCAACCTGGATGAAACCGATATCGGGCAGGTGAAGGGGGAGCAGACGGTCGAGGTTGCGCTGGAGGCCTATCCGGACCGGACCTTCTCCTGCGTGGTGGAAAAAATTGCCTACGACGCAAAAACAATCAGCAATGTAACCATGTATGAAGTGGATGTGCGCCCGGACCGCCTGCCGCCCTTTGCCCGCAGCGGGATGACCGCCAACCTGGAATTTGTGGTCGAGCAGAAAACCGGCGTTCTTGCACTGCCCGCATCCGCGGTTCAGCAGAAGTCGGGCGGCGGCAAAGGCGGCGGGGAGAAGCCCGATTTCCAGAATATGTCGGCCGACGAGCGCCGCAGCTTCATGATGGAGCGGATGCGTGAGCGCGGGCTGTCCGACGACGAAATCAAGGAGCGGCTGGCCCGCTTCGCGCAGGGCGGCGGACGACCCGGCGGGGCGCCCGGCGGCGGCGAGGGAGGCGGCGGAAGTGCCCGTCCGCCGGGCGGCGGGGCTCAATATTCTGTTCTGGTGGCATCCGCTAACCCCGAAAAGCCGCAGGAAAAAGCCGTCGAAGTCGGTGTGAGTGACGGGTCGTACACCGAAATCACCAAAGGGCTTGAGGAGGGCGACGAAGTGTTGATCCGGCGTGTGAATTTGAGCGTCGGCAAGTCAAACAGCAGCAATCCGTTTATGCCGAGCATGGGCGGACGCGGCGGAGGCCGGTAGTCATGATCCGCGTTGAAAACATCCGCAAGACCTATCAGATGGGCGCGGTGCAGGTGCGCGCCCTCGATGGCGTTTCGCTCACGGTGGAGCAGGGCGAGTATGTCGCCATCATCGGGGCCTCCGGCTCCGGCAAATCCACCCTGATGCACATCCTCGGCCTGCTCGATGTTCCGGACTCCGGCACCTTTGAAATCGACGGGACCGATGTCACCCGGTTTTCTGAAAACGAACTGGCGGCTTTCCGCAATCGGATTATGGGCTTTGTGTTTCAGCAGTTCAATCTGCTCAGGCGCACCAGCGCCCTCGAGAATGTCGGCCTCCCCCTGATTTACGCGCGCAACGGCAAGCAGGGGGCGCGCGCAAAGGAAATGCTCGAGCTGGTCGGCCTGGCCGACCGCATGGCGCATCATCCCAACGAGCTCTCCGGCGGGCAGCAGCAGCGCGTGGCCATCGCCCGCGCGCTGGTTAACAACCCGTCCATCATCTTTGCCGACGAGCCGACCGGAAACCTCGACTCCAAAAGCGCGAAGGAAATCATGCAGGTCATGAGCGAGCTCCATGCCCGCGGGCTGACGATTATTCTGGTGACGCACGACGCCAACGTGGCCGCCCACGCCCGGCGCATCATCGAGATCAGCGACGGAAAGATTCTTTCCGATGCTCCGAATCCCGAGGTTCCGCCAGTTCCGCCGGTTGAACCCGCGGACGTGCCGAAGAAGTCGCACAGGCTGTTCGGCCTGCGGTCGGTGCTGGAGGGCTGGACGCTGGTCAGGCAGTCCATGCGATCTCTGCTGGCCAACAAAGTCCGCACCGCGCTGTCCGCGCTGGGCATCATGATCGGGGTTGCCGCGGTGATTGCCACTGTGGCGGTGGGCAACGGCGCCAAAGCCGCCGTCGAGGAGTCTCTGAGCCGGCTGGGGTCCAACCTGCTCATGCTGTATCCACAGCGCCGCTCCCGCGGCGGAGTCAGTCAGGCGCAGGGGTCGTCTTCGCGCCTGACCCTGGCCGACGTGAAGGCCATTAAGGATGAGGTGGAGCATGTCCTGCGGGTCAGCCCCACGGTGGACGGCAACGCCCAGCTCAAAGCGGGCAACCTGAACTGGAGCTGCCGGGTTCAGGGCGTCGATCCCGACTATGAATTCATGCGCTCGTACGAGCCGCAGCTCGGCCGGTTTTTTACCGAGGAAGAGGCCAATGCCCGGGCCCGCGTCTGTGTGCTGGGCCTGACGCCGGTTCGCGAACTGTTCGGCGGCGACAACCCGGTCGGTCGGCAGGTCAAAATCAACCGCCAGACCTTCACGGTTATCGGGGTGCTGCCGGAAAAGGGCAGCAGCGGGTTTAGCGACTACGACGACGCCGCTTTCGTGCCGGTTCCCACGGCCATGCGCCGCCTGTTCGGCAAGCAGTATGTCGACCGCGTCGAAATTCAGATCGACGAGTCGAGGAATATGGATCGCGCCCAGACCGATATCCTGGCGCTGATTGCCCAGCGCCATCGCACCGGCACGGCCGAAAACCCGTTTGAAATCCGCAACCTGGCCGAAATTCAGGATGCCTTCTCCGAAACCAGCCGCGTGATGTCGATTCTGCTCTCGAGCATCGCCTCCATCGCGCTGGTGGTCGGCGGCATCGGCATCATGAATATCATGCTGGTGTCGGTCACCGAGCGGACGCGCGAGATCGGCTTGCGCAAGGCGCTCGGGGCCCGCCGCAACGACATCATGATGCAGTTCCTGATCGAAGCGCTGGTCATCAGCTTTTTCGGCGGCTGCCTCGGCGTCGCGCTGGGGGCGGGGGCCAGCTGGCTGACGGAACACTATACGAAAATGCCGACGATCATTGAGCAGGAGTCCATCCTGATGGCCTTCGGGTTTTCCGCGCTGATCGGAATCGTCTTCGGCCTGTGGCCCGCCCGCAAAGCCTCGCGGCTCAATCCCATCGACGCGCTTCGTTATGAATAGCTCAATCGCCAGTGCGCCAGAAACTCGATGTTGCCCTTGGGGCCTTTGATCGGCGAGGTGGCCAGGCCGAGCCATTCGAGCCCCAGCTCTTCGGTGCCGAATGCCCGAACCTTGGAAACAACCGCCTCGTGGATGGCCGGGTCGGTGATCACCCCGCGCCCTTTGTCGACTTCTTTTTTCCCCGCTTCAAACTGGGGCTTGATCAGCGAGACGATCTCCCCGCCCGGTTTCAGCAGCAGCCTGACGGCGGGCAGGATCTTGGTCAGCGAGATAAACGAGGTGTCGATGGATGCAAAATCAGCCGGTTCCGGGATGTCTTCCGGCGTCAGGTAGCGCGCGTTGACCCCTTCCATCACGACCACCCGTTCGTCCTCGCGCAGTTTCCAGTGCAGCTGCCCCTTGCCGACATCCACCGCGTACACCTTGCCCGCCCCGTGCTGGAGCATGCAGTCGGTGAAGCCGCCGGTCGATGAGCCGATGTCGAGGCAGATGGTGCCGGTCAGGCTGAGCTCAAACGCCTCCATGGCGCCTTCGAGCTTCTCGCCGCCGCGGCTGACAAAGCGCTCCGCCTCTTTCAGGATGATTTTGTGGTCCGCGGTCAGCGGGTGGCCCGGTTTCGGGGCGGGATGCCCGTCGACCAGCACCTGCCCGGCGAGGATCAGCCGTTTGGCCTTCTCGCGGCTCTCGGCGAGTCCCTTGTCCACTACCAGCTGGTCGAGTCTTGTTTTCTTCATTCCGTCGGTTGTTTCGGTCGGGGTTTATGAATAAACTGTCATGTGTTTACGTTTGCTTGTTTGGAGTCCTGCGCTGAAGATATCACACTTTCTGAGGATCGCACGTATTTTGGAGGGATAAAGGATATGAAGTCAGCCATCTTGACCGCAGTTTTATTGCTTGCTGTGAATGCATCGGGCGAGCTGCCGATTCTGAACACGCCGTTTCGCAAAGACAGCCTGGAGACCGTCCGGCAGCAGGCCGGCGAAAATAATCCGCAGGCGCAGATTGAGCTGGCACTGCGCTGCTATGCAGGCCACCAGGTCGAGGCCGATTCCGGCGCGGCGTTCGAATGGATGCTCAAAGCCGCCGGGCAGGCGAATCCGGAGGCGATGTTTCTGCTGAGCCGCATGGCGGCCGAGGGCATCGGCACCCCGCCGGATGAATCCGCCGCGGATCAGTGGTTTGCAAAAGCGATTGCCGCAGATCCCCAAAACCCGATGCTGAGGGCGCAGTACGAGACGAGCCTGGCCGAAAAGAACCCGGAGTCGGCGCAACGGTTTTTGCAGGTCTGCTCCGATGCGGGCTATGTGCCGGCATTTGCCGCTCTGCAGGAGCCGCTCGCCGTCGATTTGTTTTCAAAGGGAGACTATAAAGAGGCGCTTCGGATTTTTCAGTTCCTGGCTGAAAGCGGCAGCCCGACGGGCAACTTCCGGCTGGCCGGGATGTATGCCAAGGGGCTGGGCGGCCTGCCTCAAGATCATCTGCAGGCATTTGACCTGTTTTCCAGGGCCGCGCAGGCCGGGCATCCGGAGGCGCAGTATGAACTGGCGCGAATGATGGAGGCCGGAACAGGTACGGACCGGGCGCCGGCCGCCGCGGCGGAGTGGTATGAAAAAGCCGCGCAGAACGGAAGCGTAAAGGCTCAGTTTCAAGTGGCTGAAATGAAGTTTGCCTCGGCGGTCCGCTCGTTTGAGCAGGCCGCGCTCCAGACCGAGAATGAAGCCGCCCGGCTTCAGCTCATGAAAAAATACAAGCAGGATCTGTCCGCTTCGGTTGCGGGGTACCGCAGCGCCGCCGAGGGAAATATCGCCGCCGCGCAGTATATGCTTGGGCGCCTGTATGCATCCGGGGAAGGTGTATTCAAGGATATGGATCAAGCGCTGCAATTTCATCAGCAGGCGGCGGAGCAGGGGTATGCCGAGTCGCTGTTTTACATCGGGCTGATGTACCATGCCGGCACCGGCATTTCAAAAGATGTCGCCAAGGCGTTTTTCTTCTATCAGAAAGCGGCGGAGCGGGGATCGCGGGCCGCGATGTTTTATCTGGCAAACTGCACCTGTTTCGGTGAAGGGACGGAGCCCCATGCCGGAAAGGGAGAGAGTTTTTATCTGAAAGCGCTCGAGGGGGTGGAACTGGACGCGGCAATCGGTACCGGGGATTCCGCGGTTTTGAAAAACCCGTGGGTGCTGCGAGCGGCGAGGGAATACGCCGTGATTTTGTGGCGAAAAGCCGCTTCGCAAAAAGATGCCGCCCAGGCCGGCAGGTGGATGAGCCTGGCGGCGCGGGGCGGCGATCCGGATGCGCGCCGCATGCTGGTTGAAATGACGGCCTGGGTGCCGGGCGGCCGGGGCATTGAAACAGATCATTCCCTGATTGCCGGGAAGAAGGCCGATCCACGCAGCGATGTCGCGGCCCTGCGGCGGGATGCCGTTTTTCTGTCCCCCTATTTGCTGGAAAATATCCAGACGCTTTATCCGGCCGTAAAAGTTCCGCAGATCATCATGTCGGTGCTGCCGCGCGGCGAAACCCGGTCGATTGACGGCCGGCAGCTTTGGGAACTCGCCGTCAAATACCAGCGTCTTCCCGTTCGTCAGGCCGCCGGGTTGAGGGGACGGCTGCTGATCGGTGTCGAGTTCGAAGATCCCGACACCGGGCAGACCTTCTGGGCCTTCAATGAGCAGAAAGACCAGGAGGCCGTCTTCAGCGGCACGACCTATTTCGATGTGTCCCTGTTTGCGGATCTCAGCGAGTATCCAAATGCCGAGATGCGCAGCTGGGCGGTCACCTATGGACACTTGATCGATGCGGACCGGAAAATGCTCGCCGTGCTCGACGGACAGAAAAAATCGAAGTCGACAGCCTCTCTGGAGCAAATGGCGGCGGCCAACCGCTTTGTTGCCGAACTGCCTTCTTCGGTGGTCGCCTCCATCGACGTGAATGCGCGATTCCCGGGCGATATCGAAGATCCGAACGCGGGAGAATCCAGCACGGACAGCATGGTTGATACGATTCTCGACACGCTCATGGGAGAGTGACGGGCGGGGGCATGATGCCGGGACTTTATATTCACATCCCGTTCTGCGTGCGCAAATGCGACTACTGCGCCTTCTATTCCGTCGTTTCCAAGGATTGGAAAAAACAGGAGCTGTTTTTCCAATCCCTGGAACAGGAGCTCCGCGGCCTGCCGCCGGACTTTTCGCCCCGCACAATTTTTGTCGGCGGCGGCACGCCCACCGCCCCGGATTTCCAAACCTTGGAAACCTTTTTTCCAATCCTTGGAAACTTTTCTCCTGAAGAATTTTCAGTCGAAGTGAATCCGGGAACCGTCGATGCGGCGAAGCTTTCCTTATTAAAAAGAAACGGAGTCAATCGCCTGTCCATCGGCGTGCAGTCGTTTGATTCCGACTGTCTGGAAACGCTGGGGCGGATCCACTCGGCGGAGCAGGCCGAAGACGCGTTCCGGCGGGCGCGCGCGGCCGGCTTCGAAAATATCAGCATCGACCTGATGTTCGGCACGCCGGGCCAGACGGTGGAGATGCTCGATGCCGATCTCGACCGCGCGATCGCCCTCGGGCCGGAGCACATCGCCATCTATAACTTAATGTATGAAGAGGGCACACCGCTCACGGAGCGCGGTCCGCCGCGGCTCGACGAAGATCTCGAGCGCGACATGTACGACCGCATCCGCGCGCGGCTCAAGGCGGCCGGCTTCGTGCACTACGAAATTTCCAATTTCGCCAAACCGGGTTTCGAGTGCCGCCACAACCTGCTCTACTGGACCGGCGGCGACTACATCGGCTGCGGCCCGGCCGCCCATTCGCACTGGCAGGGAACCCGCTGGGCCAACGTCGCCGATCTGGACGAGTATTGCAGGAACGTCGGCTCCGCCGGAGGCGTCGCCCTACCTGTGAGTTCGGATCGGGACGGTGGGGCGAGACCTCCGGGCGAGCCGATGCACAACCGGGCTAACGACGGCTCCGCCGGAGGCGTCGCCCCACCTTTGACTTCGGGTCGGGACGGTGAGGCGAGACCTCCGGGCGAGCTGATGCACAACCGGGCTAATGACGGCTCCGCCGGAGGCGTCGCCCTACCTGTGAGTTCGGATCGAGACGGTGGGGCGAGACCTCCGGGCGAGCCGATGCATAGCCAGACTAATGACGGCTCCGCCGGAGGCGTCGCCCTACCTGTGAGTTCGGAGTTTTTCGGTGGGGCGAGACCTCCGGGCGAGCCGATGCACAACCAGGCTAACGACGGCTCCGCCGGAGGCGTCGCCCCACCTTTGACTTCGGAGTTTTTCGGTGGGGCGAGACCTCCGGGCGAGCTGATGCACAGCCAGGCTAACGACGGCTCCGCCGGAGGCGTCGCCCCACCTGTGAGTTCGGATCGGGACGGTGGTAGGGCAAGCCTCTCCGAGCGAGCCGCAGACTGGCCGCCCCGCGAGTTCGAGGAAACGCTCGACCCCGACGCCAAAGAACGCGAAACGCTGGTGATGGGCCTGCGGCTTCTCGCGGGAGTCGATGTGAGTGCCCGGCAATTTGAAATGCAACGCAGTTGCTTCCAACGGTTGGAACGTGATGGCTTGCTGGAAATTGACGGCCGCCGCGTGCGACTTACCGAGGATGCGCTGTTTGTGAGCGACGCTGTTTTTGCCGAGCTGGTCTGATGGCACTATAGATGCATCAGCTAAATATCGTTTTTTCCTGCTTGCCAAGACGGGGGCAGGTGCGTAAATTACGCCCTCTTTGAGATAATTTTCTAATTTGTGAGGGTAAAGCTATGGCTAAATGTGCAGTAACAGGCAAGGGAACCGTTTCGGGTCGCCGCATCGTCCGTAAAGGTTTGTCCAAGATGAAGGGTGGTATCGGTCTCCACGTGACCAGCTCCACCAAACGTAAATTCAAGCCCAACCTGCAGCGCATCCGTGTTCGTGATGAAAACGGCAGCGTCAAGCGTGTTTGGGTGTCCGCCAAAGCGATCCGCTCCGGCGCGGTCAAAAAGGCCTGAGCAGGGTTTCTCTGCTTTCAATAACCGGCTCCTTTCAAAGGGGGTCGGTTTTTTTTTTATTTCGATTGCGCAGTACTCGTTTCTCATTACGTGCATGCGCAAAAAAAAGCCCCGGACGAATCCGGGGCGTTCATAAAAAACGGCAGGGCCGTTTTTTACCAGCTGGCTTTGGTCATGCCGGGGATCAGTCCCTCGGATGCCATTTCGCGCAGGGTGATGCGCGACAGGCCGAACTTGCGGTAGACCGCACGCGGACGACCGGTGACGCGGCAGCGGTTCATCACACGCACAGGGTTTGCGTCACGCGGAAGTTTGCGCAGCTTGGCGTAGGCCGCCTGCTGTTCTTCGTAGCTGTTTTCCGGATTGAGAATGATTGCTTTAAGCTCCATACGCTTGGCGTAGTACTTGTTGGCGAGCTTTGCGCGCTTCTCATTTTTAGCAATACTGCTTTTTTTAGCCATAAATCGGTTCCTCGTTTTTTCTGCGAAGTGGGGATGAAACAGGAAATGCCTTCGGCTTGCAACTGTTTTCTACGCATAAGTTGGGGTTGCGAAAACGGGCAGGGGCAGGCACAATGTCAGCGCATTTTACCCTGCTTGAAGGAGTTTTCAGTTTATGTGCGGTGTTGTTGGCTATATAGGAAAGAAACAGGCGGCCCCCATTCTCATCGACGGGCTGCAGCGGCTCGAGTATCGCGGCTATGATTCAGCCGGGATTGCGGTCATCAGCGGCGGCCAGATTGCTTCCGGCAAGGAGGTCGGGCGGCTGGTCAACTTGGAAAAGCTGATCGACGCCGAGCCGGTCCGCGGGGTCTGCGGGATCGGACACACGCGCTGGGCAACGCACGGCGCGCCGTCGCGCTCTAACTCGCACCCGCATTTCAGCTCCGACCGCTCCGTGTCGGTTGTCCATAACGGAATTATTGAAAACTACGCCGAGCTGCGCGATGAACTGGCCGCTCAGGGGCACGCCTTTTTGTCCGAAACGGACACCGAGGTGATCCCGCACCTGATCGAGCAGGCTCTCAAGGACGGCGCGGGGTCGCCCATGGACGCCCTGCGCGCTACCCTGCGGCGCTTGCGCGGCGCCTATGCGCTGGGAGTCCTGTTTCGCGATGAGCCCGAAACCGTCTACTGCGCCCGGCTCGGCAGCCCGCTGATTATCGGGCTGGGCGAGCACGAAAATTTCATTGCCAGCGATGTGCCGGCAATCATCAACCGCATCAAACAGGCGATCTATCTCAATGACGGCGAAGTGGCGGCGCTGCGCGCCGACCGCGTTGAAATCTGTACGCTGGACGGGCTGGCGGTGACGCCGGAGGTGAAGACCATCACCTTCCAGGCGGAGGCCGCCGAGCATTCCGGGTTTGAAACCTTTATGCTGAAGGAGATCCATGAGCAGCCGCGGATTCTGCGCGCGCTGCTCGAAAAGCATATTTCAAGCGAGGGCCTGATCCGTCCGCCCGCGGGCCTGAGCGAGCAGTATTTCCGCAAGCTCAACCGCATTATGATTGTCTCCTGCGGCACGGCCTATCATGCGGGCATGTACGGCAAGCTGCTGCTTGAAAACCTGACCGGCATCGCCGTCGAAACCGATCTGGCCAGCGAATTCCGCTATCGCGACCCGAAAATCGACCCGGGCACCCTCGTGATCCCCGTCTCCCAGTCCGGCGAGACCGCCGATACCCTGGCGTCCATCCGCATGGCCAAAGAGTGGGGCTGCAAGATTTTTGCCATCTGCAACGTCGAGGGGTCCTCCGTGGTGCGCGAGAGCGATTCAACCTTTTTTACCGAGTGCGGACCCGAGATCGGGGTGGCCTCCACCAAAGCGTATACGGCCCAGCAGATGGCCTTCGCACTGCTCGCACTGTATATTGCCTCGGTGCGCAATGATCTGCGGGCCGACCAGCTGCGCAGCTACCTGGAGGACCTGCGCGAGGTGCCGGACGCGGTTCACTATGTGGTCCAGCAAAAAGAGCTGATTCGAAAGATCAGCGAAAAGCACCACGACGGGCCGAGCTCGCTCTATATCGGACGGCGTTTCAACTATCCCACCGCGCTGGAAGGGGCCCTGAAAAACAAAGAGATTTCCTATCAGCACGCGGAAGGCTACGCCGCCGGCGAAATGAAGCACGGCCCGATCGCGCTCATCAACGAATCGCTGCCGGTGATCTGCATCTGCACAAAAACGGCGGACGAGGTGTATGAAAAGATGCTCTCGAACGTCAAAGAGGTCGAGGCGCGCAGCGGTCGCATCATCTCCATCGCCACGGCCGGGGACACCGAGCTGGCCAAATTGTCCGATGATGTGATTTATGTGCCGGCGGTGCGCGACGAATTTTCTCCGATTGTTAATGTGGCGGCGCTGCAGCTTTTGGCCTATTATGCCGCCCGTGCCCGTGGAACAGATATCGATAAGCCGCGCAATCTGGCGAAAAGTGTGACGGTTGAATAAGGGGCGCGCGCGGGCCGGAACCGGTTGCAGTTCGGCTTTTTTCTTGAACATCGGGGAGCAACAATAATAATAACCGGCTTGATTTTTCAAAAGGGATGACTATGCCAAAAATAGATAAAGTTGGACGTGCGGATATTCGGGTTGGACAGCAGGTGCTGACCTGTCCGATTTATGAGGGTTCCGAGGGCGAACGGGCCCTGGATATCCAGGTCTTGCGCAAGGAAACCGGGCTGATCACCTATGATCCGGGCTTCGTCAACACCGGCAGCTGTTCGAGTGATATCACCTTCATCGACGGGGAAAAGGGGATTCTGCGCTATCGGGGTTACGATGTGGACGATCTGGCCGATCATTGCGAGTTTGTCGAGGTGGCCTACCTGCTGATCCACGGCTCGCTGCCGACCGCGGAGCAGAAAGCTCGTTACACCGAGCTGCTGAATAACCACTCCATGATCCACGAAGACATGAAGGAGTTTTTCAGCCACTATCCGGAGCACTCCCACCCGATGGCCGTGCTGTCCGCCATGGCCGTCTCCCTCTCTTCGTTCTATCCGGAGCTCGGTGATAACTGCAAGGAAGAGCTGGATATGACGGTGACGCGTCTGCTGTCCAAGCTGCGCACCATCGCCGCCTTCTCCTATAAAAAATCAATCGGGGAGCCGGCGGTCTACCCGCGCCACGACCTGAAATACTGCGAAAACTTCCTGAACATGATGTTCAATTCGCCGGTGACGTCAGCACCCTATAACCAGGCCATGACCGATGCGCTCAACAAACTGCTGATTATCCATGCGGATCATGAGCAGAACTGTTCCGCCTCCGTGGTCCGCGCCGTCGGCAGCGCCGGGGCCAACCTCTACGCTTCCATTTCGGCCGGGATCTGCGCGCTGTGGGGGCCGCTGCACGGCGGCGCCAACCAGCACGTCATCGAGATGCTCGAAAACATCATGGCTGAGGGCGGGGATATTGATAAAGTGCTCGAACGGGCCAAAAACAAACGCAGCCCGTTCCGCCTGATGGGCTTCGGGCATCGCGTCTACAAATCGTACGACCCGCGCGCCAAGATTGCCAAAACGCTCTGCAAAAAGGTGATGTCCTCGCTCAACAAGCAGGACCCGCTGCTCGATCTGGCGATGGAGCTGGAGGAAAAAGCGCTGGCCGACCCGTACTTCCAGGAGCGGGGCCTTTACCCGAACGTCGACTTCTACACCGGGCTGACCTATCGTGAGATGGGCATCCCGACCAACATGTTCACTGTCATGTTCGCCATCGGACGCCTGCCCGGCTGGATCGCCCAGTTTATGGAAATGAAAAAAGATCCCCAGGGACGCATTGCCCGTCCCCGCCAGATCTATACCGGTCCCAATGCCCGCAAGGTGATACCGATTTCTGAACGAAAATAACGGATTTCCCGGAATGAAACAAAACGAGCAGCGCGAGGAAAAGTCCCTCGCCGACAATCAGGAACTCGAATTTCTAGAGAATATCGCCCGTCGCCTGCCGGAGGACACCGATGTTCTGCGCGCTTTGGCGGACCTGTATACCCGCACCGGAGACTACTCCGAGGGTCTGCGGATCGATGAGCGACTCAGCCATCTTTGCTCCGAGGACCCGCTGGTCTGGTATAATTTCGGCTGCTCTCTGGCCCTGGTGCAGCGCACCGAGGATGCACTCGAAGCGCTCAGCCGCGCCCTGGAGCTGGGCTACGACGACTATGAGTGGATGAAGAAAGATTCAGATCTCACGACGCTGCGGGGAGATCCGCGGTTTGAGTCCATGCTTGAATGGATCTATAACACCTTTGTTCAATTGCCCGAAGACTGACCGGGAAAGGAGGCCGATTATGCGTAAATCACTGATCTGGGCCTTGGCGCTGATCGCGGTCTGTGTGCTGTTTTTCATCTTTACCGGAGGCAGCACCACCGTCGAATGCTTTTCTTTTTCGTTTAAGCTCAAAACCTCCCTTGCGCTGCTCTCCTTCACCGGGGTCGGCATTGTCATTGGAGCCCTGCTGAAATGAGCAACGGAAACAACATCTGCTCCGACACGCTGATTTATCCCGGCTGCCGCATTGAAAACTCTTCGATCGGCCCCGGGTGTGTCATTGGTGCGGAAGGCCCCGTCGTCATTGAAAACTGTCAGCTGGGCCGCAATGTGAAGCTCAAGGGCGGCTTTTTTTCGGGAGCGGTGTTTCTCGACGGCGCCAATCTGGGCGCCGGCGCGCATGTGCGCGCCGGCACCATTCTCGAAGAAGAGGCGAACGGCGCGCACACCGTCGGGCTCAAACAGACCGTCCTGCTGCCGTTTGTCACCCTCGGCAGCCTGATCAACTTCTGCGACGTGCTGATGGCCGGCGGCACCAGCCGCAAAGACCACTCCGAAGTCGGCTCGTCCTATATCCATTTCAATTTCACCCCCAATCAGGACAAAGCCACCGCCTCGCTCATCGGCGACGTGCCGCGCGGCGTGCTGCTCAACCAGCGGCCGATTTTCCTCGGCGGGCAGGGCGGCCTGGTCGGCCCCTCGCGCATCGCCTACGGCAGCGTCATCGCCGCCGGCGGCATCTGCCGCAAAGACCTCCTCGACGAAAACCGGCTCTTCATGCCCGGAACTCCGAAAGAAAAATCTCTTCCGTTCGAACCGGGCCGCTACGGAAACATCGAGCGCATTGTTCTCAACAACCTCATTTACATCGGCAATATCCGCGCCCTCAAAGCGTGGTACCGGAATGTCCGCGTCCTCTTTGTCCGCGATGAATTTGACGAGGCCGTCCATAACGGCGCGCTCGCCAACCTCGACCTGATTCTCAACGAACGGTTCCAGCGCCTCGAAAAACTGGTTTCAAATGGTCCAGCCCTTGGAAAAAACCGGACGGAACTTTCCAATGCCTGGAACGATGAGCCGGGGCCCTGCGACGGCCTGATGGCTGAAATTCAGGCCGCCGGCAAAACCGGTTACATTGCGGCAGTTCAGGGCCTGAGCGACGGGGCCCGCGCCGCCGCCTCCGCCTGGCTGCAGTCCATCGTCGATCAAACCGCCGCGCGGGTTTAAAACGCTCTAATACGAAATGAGCCTGACTGAGTTGGATTCAAGTATCGGGACATTCCTGTCCCCCTTTTCTCAGAGGTTCAAGTTCAGTCAGATTTATTTCGTATAAAGCGTGCGGGGCAGAGACCGGGGCGTGAATCAGTCTTCCTCGCTGAAGGTGATTCGATCGAGAACCCGGTCGGCCCCGTCCGGCAGCACTCCTTCGCTGTAGAAGTCCCTGATGATTTCCAGCGCCTGGAAGCATTGATCCAGATTTTTTTCCAGCCGTTGGAACGCCAGGTGTTCCAGCTGCTCGGCCTGCATGATTTCAAGCAGGTGGGTGTCTCCCGTGGCATTGCGCCCGGCGTGGGCGGGCAGCGCCCCCAGGACGCGCAGCACCTTTTCGTGCACCTCATCGGGCTGGTAATAGAGGTGGTCATAGCAGAAATATTCGTAGCAGACCGTCGGCCGGCCGATGTCGAGTCCGCAGCCGGTCGGGGTTAAAAATCCGTACCGGTCGCTGTCGAGCTCTGTGCGCTGGTTGATCAGGCGCAGAAAAGGGCTTTCGATCGCCTCCTCGCAGATGTCGGCCCGGCAGCAGATCTGCGTGCACTGGGCGCACAGCTCAAAGCACAGCCCGGTGACCAGTTTCTGCACCTCGCGCTCCAGTTCGATGTAGCGTTCAATAAATTGGTTGAGTTGCGGGTTCATCCAAGACCTTTACTATGAAATTTTTCGAATTGCACGAATCAAACAGCTTATTGGTGAGGGTTTTGCTCCTCATCACAGATGAGTTAATCCTTGTCCGGGCCCGGACCCGGGATAAACTTCCAGTTGTCCGAAAGGGGGTTCGGTTAACAGCAAAGGAGGGCGCAGATGAAAAAGATCATATTGATTATGTTGCTCGCAGCCGCCGGAGCGGTTTACGCCGGCGGGGATCAGAATCAGGGGGAAACCGGACAGGGGGAAACGTCGACTGGTTCTGATGCGCAGGGGCAGGGCTCCCAGCAGCGCAGCGGCCGGTGACCGTGTTCTCCGGATCCGCTCGCTACCGGCTCTTACTTTGTGAGGGCCGGTTTTTATGTTTTCAGGCAGCAGCCCTGTGCGTCTCCGTTTCTTCGCGGTCAAAAACAGCCGTCGCAGGGTTGCATGAATGACTGATTAGCCGGCGTTAATTGCCGCTGGTTTATTGTGATGAGGTAGCGTTTGTTCCAGCACTTGCCGGTGATCCAGAAGGCGTCGCGCTCGGAGTCGTAGGCAATTCCGTTCAGGACATGCCCGGGGGTGCCGTCACTATGGCGGGCTGTCAGCTCTGAGAGGTCGAGCCTGAGAACCACCTTGCCGTTGTCCGGGGAGATGGCAGCAATGATCGGGGTCATATAGACGTTTGCCCAGACCAGGCCGCCGGCAAATTCCAGCTCGTTGAGCATGTGCAGAGGCTGCCCGCCGTCATGAACGGTGATTGTTTTTTCGATTTTAAAGGTTGAGCTGTTACGGAAATACAGTTTGTCGGACCCGTCGCTCTGGATGAAGTGCTGGCCGTCGTGTGTCAGCCCCCACCCCTCGGTTTCAACCGGAAAAACCTGCCGAATCAGGAAGCTGGATGCTTCCAGCCGGTAGGCGCGGCCCTCCTGCCAGGTCAGCAGATAGATCGAATCGTCCAGCTGGTGGATTCCTTCGGCAAAGATGCTGTTTGGCAGGGGAGAGCTTTTGCTCACGTTGCCCGTTTCGGCATTGTAGCGCACAATCCGCGACCGGCCGTATCTTCCGGCGCTTTCAATCAGGTCGTCTCCATCCACGATCAGCCCCTGCGTGAACAGGGTTGGATCATGATCTTTGGTTTCCAGAATCTCGTAGGGCTTTCCGACACGGCAGGCGACCAGGGATAAACTTCCAATGGCTAGAAAAAGGATTTGCAGTTTCTGTTTCAGGTGCGGCTTCATGGGGAGAGTTAACCACAAAATTCGCACGAGGCACAAAATTGAAAAGGACAAACAAACGATGGGCTGGCGGTTTTATACTGCTGCCGGCTCACTTCTTGTCATTCGTTGGAAAATAATTGGTTGCGAAGTGTCCGCGCGGGGATCCTTGTGAATGTTGCGGTTAAAAACTTTTGATGAGCTGCAGGATTTCCTTGAGGCGGCTGGCGGCCGTGAGTGCGCTCTGGCGCGGGTAGCGGCCGTCGGGCATGATGGGCTCGCCGTTGCGGATCAGCAGGATCCGGCCTTCATTCACCCGGATGGTCTTGACGTCGGCATGAGCCGCGGCAATGCGGATACGTGCGATTTCAAACAGGTTGCGCATCGCCGGCGGCAGCTTGCCGAAGCGGTCGGCGAATTCCTTTTTCAGTTCGCGCACCTCCGTTTCCGTCGCCAGTGAGGCGATGCGGCCGTAGAGCTGTACACGCAGGTTTTCGTCGTCCACATAGGAATAGGGGATGTATGCCCCGTTCTCCTGGGCAGGCGGGGCGCCTGCGGTACGGGAATGTATCGCAGGCGTCCCGCCTGCCTCGCCTGCTCTGGGTGAACGTTCGAGGAAGTCGAGATCGACCGAGGCGTCGATGAGCGGCGGCACCTTTTTGCCCTGCAGGCGGGCGACGGAGCGCTTGAGCAGCTGGCAGTAGAGGTCGAAGCCGATGGCCGCGATGTGGCCGCTCTGCTGCGCGCCGAGCAGGTTGCCCGCGCCGCGGATTTCGAGGTCGCGCATGGCGATGCGAAAGCCGGTGCCGTGCCCGGTGTACTTCTTCAGCGCTTCAATGCGCTGGCGCGCGTCGTCGGTCAGCACGCCGTGCGGCGGGATCAGCAGGAAGGCGTAGGCCTTGCGGCGGGCGCGGCCCACGCGCCCGCGCAGCTGGTAGAGGTCGGCCAGCCCGAAGCGGTCGGCGCGGTCGACCAGAATCGTGTTGCAGTTGGGAATGTCGACCCCGTTTTCGACGATGGTGGTGCAGACCAGCACGTCGAACAGCCCGCGCACAAAGCGGTGCATAATGTCCGAGAGCTGGTTTTCGCTCATCTGGCCGTGCGCGTACTCCACGCGCGCCTCCGGAACCAGCCCTTCGATCTTCTGTGCGATCTTGTGGATGGTCTGCACGCGGTTGTGCAGGTAAAACACCTGTCCGTCGCGGGCCAGCTCGTGCTCAATCGCGCCCTGGATGATGTCGTCGTGTTCTTCGAGCACGATGGTTTCGACCGGCTGGCGCTCCTGCGGCGGCGTGGTGATGGTGCTCATGTCGCGCGCGCCGGTCAGGCCCATGTACAGCGTGCGCGGAATCGGGGTGGCGCTCAGCGTCAGCACATCCACCTCTTTGCGCAGCTGCTTGAGGTGCTCCTTGGCGCGCACCCCGAAGCGCTGCTCTTCGTCGATCACCACCAGCCCGAGATCCGCGAACTGCACATCCTTCGAAACGAGGCGGTGCGTGCCGATGACGATGTTCACCCGGTTCTCGCGCAGGCGGGCGATCGTCGCGTTCTGTTCGGCTTTGGTGCGGAAGCGGCTGAGCATTTCGACGCAGACGGGGAAGGCGGCCATGCGCTCGGTGAAGGTGTCGAAGTGCTGCTGGGCCAGGATCGTGGTGGGCACCAGCACCGCAACCTGCCGCCCCTCCATCACCATCTTGAAGGCGGCGCGCATGGCGACCTCGGTTTTGCCGTACCCGGCGTCGCCGCAGATGAGGCGGTCGGCGGGCAGGGCGGATTCGAGATCCGCTTTGACCGCCTGGATCGCCGAGAGCTGATCCGCCGTTTCCATATACGGAAACGAGTTTTCAAATTCGCGCTGCAGGTGCGTGTCCGCCCGGCAGGCGCGGCCTTTTTTCAGCGCGCGCGCGGCCTGGGTTTCAAGCAGGCGGGCGGCGAGGTCTTCGATGGCGGCCTCGGCGGAGAGGCGGTCGTTCTGCCAGCGTTTGCCTTTCAGCGAGTGCAGGGCGGGGGACGCATTGCCCATGCCGACGTAGCGCGTCAGCAGGTGGGTCTGTCCGGTCGGCAGGTAGATGCGCGCGCCCTCGGCATACTCGAGCAGAAGCATTTCCTGTTTGCGCCCGGCCATTTCAATTTCCATCACGCCCATGTACTTGCCGATCCCGTGGTCGGCATGCACCACCAGTTCCCCGGGCTGGATATCGCTCCATTCCGCAACGCGCTCGCCCTTCCGGACCGCCGCCGCCTTGCCCTTTTTGCGCGCATGCGCGGTTTTGGCCGCGTAGCCGTAAAGGTCGGCCTCTGTGATCAGGAGGTATTTGTGTTCTTTGCGGATAAACGATCCGTGCAGCAGGCCGGTGTGGATCTGTGGGACGTGGGAAGCGGGCGGTGAGAAGTACGCTTCGCGCAGCCGTTCTGCCGACCCCTCGGTCTCCATGTAGATATCGATGGTCCAGCCTTCTGAAACCATACCTGTCAAGGTGTGGTTGAACCGCTGCCGCTGCCGCTCCGCGGCTTCGGCGGGGTGTTTGTCGCTGACGGGTTTGAGGTTGGTTTCGTAGGCCGACAGGTCGATGTCGACTACATCGGTTGTCACGCAGCCTATTTCGATCGAAGACGCGACGGCCGCGTTTTCGTGCAGGTTGCTGAACACCCTCAGCGTATGTTCGGGCAGCAGTTTTTCAAGCGTGGTTTCGCCTTCGGCGTTGAGCGGGAGGATTTCGAGGGACGTGATTTTTTTGATGGAGCGCTGGGTGAGGATGTCGAAGGTGCGCAGGCTGTCGACCTCGTCGCCGAAAAACTCGATGCGCACGGGGTGCTCCCGGGTGGGCGGCCAGAGGTCGATGATGCCGCCGCGGCGCGCGGCGACCCCTTTTTCGTAAACTTCGGGCTCCAGCTCGTAGCCCATTTTTTCCAGTTCCTGGAAAAATGTATCCGGGGAGCATGTGCTCCCTGCAGAGAGAGTGTTTGGTTTTCCAAGCTTTGGAACTTTTCTTTCCAGGCACTGGAAAAGGGTGATTACAACGAACGGCTCGGTCGGGTTGCTTGCGAGGAACTGCAGGCTGCGCAGGCTTTCGCCGGTCAGTTCCATGTCTCCGGTTTCCAATCCCTGGAAAATCAAAAGTTTCTTTTTCCGGGAACCGAAAAAAGTGCGGAAGCTGTCGGCCAGTTTTTCCAATGCCTGGAAACTGTCGACCACCCACAGTTGCGGCTGCGGACTGCTTTTTAGCAGGGTGCAGCCGAGAAACGCCTGCGCGGAGGGGGGCAGGGCGGGCAGGCGGCAGGTGCCGTTTGTTAGCGCGGTCTGTATGGCTGTCAGGTCGAGGAGCATGCCGGGAAAATAGCACGCGGCAGGATTTTTACAAAATCATGGACTGCAAAATCATTCCGCTCAGTTATCGGAGGAGCAGGCTTGAATCGGTTCCGAATGAGCTTAAACTGCATTGCTTTCAGTCTTCATTTTCACTTATCCAATACTCCGTTAATCCAAGGTTTTTGCATGCTCTACTGGCTTCATCAATTCAGTGATGTTTTTTCCCCGCTGCGGATCTTCCGCTACATTACGTTTCGTACGGTTGCCGCGGCCGGCACCGCGTTCATTCTGAGTCTGATCGTCGGCCCGTGGCTGATTAACCGGCTGCGGGCGATGAAGATCAGCGAGCTGTGCGAGGACGACCGCGTCAAGGCGCTCGACCGCTCTTCCAAGGTCGGCATCCCCACCATGGGCGGACTCCTGATTCTGCTGGCGACGGGGGGGGCGACCGTCCTGTGGGCCGAGCCGGGAAATTTTTATGTGGTTTGCGCGCTGTCCACCTTCCTGTTCATGGGGCTGCTCGGCGTGATTGACGACCGCGCCAAACTGGTGAAGAAGGGCGGGCTCAAGCCCTGGATGAAGATGGCGGCTCAGATCGGCTGGACCGCGGTCTTTCTGCTGGCCCTGTGGTCGACCCCCCAGACCCGCGAGCTCACCCAGCAGCTGATGATTCCCTTCCTCAAGGCGCCCGTGATCCCTGCAATGGGCTTTCTCGGAACCCTGGTTTTCCTGGTGCTGATCCTGGTCGGCTCATCCAATGCGGTCAACCTGACCGACGGGCTCGACGGGCTGGCCATCGGCTGCACCAATTCCGCGGTGGCGGCCTATCTGGCGATGGCCTATGTGGCGGGGCATTTTGTGTTCGCCGACTACCTTCAGGTTCCGTTTGTGAAAGGCGGCGGCGAACTGGCTGTGTTCTGCGGCGCGCTGCTCGGCGCGGGCCTCGGGTTTCTGTGGTTTAACTGTCACCCCGCCAAGGTGTTCATGGGCGATACCGGCAGCCTCGCCATCGGCGGGGGCATTGCGGCGGTTGCCATCCTGATCAAACAGGAGCTGGTGCTCATCCTCGTCGGCGGGGTGTTCGTCATGGAGGCGGCCAGTGTTCTGCTGCAGACTGTGTGGTTCAAATACACCCGGATTCGCTTCGGCGAGGGCCGGCGCATCTTCCGGTGCGCGCCGCTTCACCACCATTTCGAATATCTCGCCAAAGAAAACAACAAGATGGTCGATGCCTACGAAAACCGCATCACCATCCGCTTCTGGATCCTCGGCATCATCTTCGCCCTGATCGGCGTCGCTTCCCTGAAAATCCGCTGAGTGAAGCCGGCACGTCCAGACTCACGATCGTGAGCCTGGACGTGCCGGTCTTCAATCGAGAACAGTTTCCTGTTCGTAATCGGGGACGGTGCAGTGCCAGCCGGTTTTTTCCGACAGGAACTCCCGGAACGCCTCGGCCTGCGATTCTTCGCCGTGCGTGATGAACACCCGGCGCGGCGCGGTTTTCAGCGACGAGATCCATTCGCAGAGCTCGTTGCGGTCGGCATGTGCCGAAAAACCGGATATTTTTTCGATCCGGGCCCTGACCGGATATTCTTCGCCGAACAGCCGGATGGGATCCGTGCCGTCGAGAATCAGCCGCCCGAGGGTGCCGACCGCCTGATAGCCGACAAACAGCACCGTGCTCTCCGGGCGGTCCAGGTTGTTTTTCAGGTGATGCTTGACGCGTCCGCCCGTGCACATGCCCGAGCCGGCAATGATGATCGCCGTGCCCTTGATGTGGTTGATCGACTTCGACTGGTCCACCGTGCGCGACATGGTCAGCCCGGGAAAGTCGCACGGCTGGTCGCCCGCATGAACCTGCACCATGGTTTCCTCGTCGAACAGCTCCGGATGCCGCTTGAACACTTCGGTGATCCGGATGGCCATCGGACTGTCGACAAAGGCCAGCAGGTGCGGTATGCGGTCTTCGCGCAGCAGGTTGTTGAGATGATAAAGCAGTTCCTGGGTGCGTTCGAGCGCGAAGCTGGGGATCACAATGTTGCCGCCGGCTTCATGGGTTTCGTTGATGATTTTCGCCAGCTGGTCGGGAATGTCCGCCACTTTGCCGTGTTCCCGGTCCCCGTAGGTCGATTCGATCAGCACATAGTCCGCCTGCTCAAACTGGGCCGGATCGCGCATGATCGGCAGGTCCCGCCGCCCGACGTCGCCCGAAAACAGGATGGTGCGCCTCTCGCCGTCCTGCTCGACCGTGATCCTGATCATTGCCGAGCCGAAGACATGGCCCGCCTCGCGGAACTCGGCGGTGATCCCTTCGCCGATCGGAACGGCGGTGTTGTAGCGGGCCGCGGTGAACATCCGCCCGGTTTTTTCCGCGTCCTCGGTGGTGTACAGCGCTTCGTAGGGGAAGGGGCTGGTTTTGCCCTGCTTTTCATGCCGCCTCATCTTGTGCTTGATGTCTTCTTCCTGGATATGGGCCGCATCCAGCATGATGATCTGGGCGATTTCTGCCGAGGCCGCCGTCGCAAAGATCCGTCCGCGGAAGCCCTCCTTGACCAGTTTCGGCAGGCGTCCGCAGTGGTCGAGGTGCGCGTGCGTCAGCAGAACGGCGTCAATCGTGTCGGCCGGGACGGGGAAGTCGGCCCAGTTGCGCGCCTTCAGGTCGCGCTCCTGATACAGCCCGCAGTCCACCAGCAGCCGCACCCCGTTGGCTTCAAGAAAATAGCACGACCCCGTCACATTTTTGGCCGCCCCGAAAAAGTTCAGTTTAATATTCATTCCATCCATTCCTTTCGCTTTTGGACGAAGACTATCGCATTCTGTTGGGCTTGACGAATGAAAAGACATAGACACCGCCGCTGAATGTATTATGATCCGCGCCCATGCACACATTTGGCAAAGCGTTGGTTCTGGGCAACGGCGGCAGCGGGCGGGCCGCCGCCGCTCTGCTTCGTTCTGAAAACACGGAGGTTCTTGTCGCCGACGAAAACTCGCATGATTTTTCCGGCTTCCAGGTTGACGTGGCGGATTTCCAGCCGCAGGTCGCGGTCGTCAGTCCCGGTTTTTCCCTGAACCATCCGTGGCTCGTCGAACTGCAGCGGCGCGGCATTGCGCTGCTTTCCGAGCTGGAGCTGGGCTGGTCGCGCTTCGGCGGGCGGACGCTTGCCGTCACCGGCTCCAACGGAAAAAGCACGGCGGTGAAGTGGCTGGCCGAGGCGCTGACGCTGGCCGGACAGCCGGCTGTTCCCTGCGGCAACTACGGCCTTCCGGTTTCCGAGGCGGTCATGCGTCCCGACCCGCCGGACTGGCTGGTCATCGAAATCAGCTCGTTTCAGCTCGAAACCGTGCAGCGCTTTCGGCCGGATGTCGGCGTGCTGCTCAACGTGCTGCCCAATCATCTCGACCGCCACGGCAATCTGCAGGCCTACCGCGCTCTCAAAATGCGTCTGTTCGAAAACTGCGCCGGCGGCGATGCGGTGATTGTTCCGATGGCTGGAAAGCGCGAACCGGATTTTTCCGATGGTTGGAAAACATTCGGCACGGAGGAGGGCGCGGACTACCGGTTTGCGGATGGAAAGGTCGGCGCCGTGGACCTGCGCGGGACCTGTTTTGACAATGAGGTGCTCGGCGCAGCGGCTGCGGCGGTGGTGGCCGCCGGCGAAGCCTGCGGCGTGCCGCCGCGCGTCCTCGAGGCATCCGCCCGCAGTTTCAAACCGCTGCCGCATCGGCTTCAGACCGTGGCCCAGATCAACGGTGTGCGCTTTATCGACGATTCCAAGGCGACCAACCTGGCGGCGATGTGCGCGGCGCTGCGCATGGTCCAGGGGCCGGTTCATCTCATCGCCGGCGGACGGGCCAAAGAGACGGATTTGAGTTTTGCGAAAGATTTACTGGCGCAGCGGGTAGCTCAGCTATATCTTATCGGAGAAGCGTCCAGTGCGATGCATTCGGCATGGGCAGATACGGTTTCGTGTCTGTCCTGCGGGACGCTGGAAAAAGCAGTGGCGGCGGCATGGAAACAGGCCGGCCCGGGGGAACCCGTGCTCCTGTCTCCGGGCTGCACCAGCTTTGACCAGTTTTGCAGCTTTGCTGAGCGGGGAGAGGCGTTTGTTCGCGCAGTGGAATGTTTGATGCCGGAGAGCGCGGAGTGCGTACGAATTGAAAAGTAAGGAAGAAAGAGGAAGTTGTCATGAAATCAAAACGAAACCTGTTTGTTGTGGCGCTGCACGTTCTGGTGCCGATCGTTGTTTTGCTGTTGCAGGGCTGTGCCGGTGGTCCGTGCTTTGTTGACTGTCTGAACTGGCCCTACAATGTTCCGACCGATGAGCCGGCCAGGATTCCGGAGCAGGACTATACCGACTCCATGCTCCTGCCGCCGCCCGTCAGCTTCCCCGGCGGCGTCCCCGTCGAATCCGACTTCTCAATGCCTCCCATGGCCGTAGCGCCGGAGATGCCGGCAGCCGCCCCGGACCAGTTCTACACCGTCAAAAAGGGCGACACGCTTTCCAGCATCGCGGCCATGTACGGCACCACCTGGAAAGAGCTGGCCGCTTATAACGGCCTGGACAACCCCAACCGGCTCGTGGTCGGGCAGGACCTCCGCATTCAGGGGTCGCGGTCTCCCTCCGCCCCGGTCTCGCGTCTGCCGGCCCGCTCGGTTTCCCCCTCGTCGGTTTCCTCCCCGTCCAGCGGTTCGGGCTCGGGATCCATCCCGCAGGGAAGCTCCTATGTCATTCAGAGGGGCGATACGCTCTCCGGCATTGCCAGCCGCTCCGGGCTGAGCATCGCTGAACTCAAGGCGGCCAACGCGCTCACCTCCACCGGCATTGTGGCCGGGAAAAGCCTGAGCATCCCCAAAAAGGGCGAAGTTAGATCGCCGGCGCCGGCACCTAAATCGACCCCGGCCCCGAAATCGACCCCGGCCCCGATCGCCGCGCCCGCCCCGATCGCCGGGCCCGCTCCGGCCGCCGCGGCTCCCGCTCCCATCGCCGATATCGCGCCGCTGGCGCCGGCCGCTTCCGCGCCGGTCTACGAGCATGTGCTTTATCCCGGCGAGACCCTCGAAGATGTCGCCAGCCAGTTCGGCAGCACCAAAGAGGAAATCATGATGCTCAACGGTCTTTCCAGTCCCGACGACATCAAGCCCGGCACCAAACTCCTGGTTCCGATCCCGGAATAAGCGGCCTTTGCTCGCGCAGAAAGGGCGTCCTTCCGGGCGTCCTTTTTTTTGAAAACTCACTGAACTTCAATAGCTGGAAGATATCGAATGCAGCGAACCATCACCCTGCTCATCGCCGTCGTTTTGATGCTGATTACGATCGGCTTGATCATGCTGTCGAGCGCCAGCATGGTCCGGTATGAAGGCAGCGAGTGGTTTATCATCAAGCAGCTGATCTGGCTGCTGTTTGTTTCGCTTCCCGTTTCCATTGTTTGTGCGCAGATCGACTTCCGGGTCTTCCGCAAGCTGGCCCTGCCGGTGGCCGCGGTCTGTGTGGTTGCGCTGGTGATGGTCCGCCTGCCCGGCGTCGGGCACAACGTCAAAGGCAGCTGGCGCTGGATCCAGATCGGCCCGCTGACCATTCAGCCTTCCGAGTTCGCCAAGATCGGCATGATTCTGGCCTCGGCATGGTGGATCTCCCGCCGCCGCCGCTACATGCACACCTTCAGGCGCGGGCTCATGGTTCCCATCCTCGGTCTGGGGCTCTTTGCGGTCCTGCTGCTGGTGGAGCCCGACTTCGGAACAACCGTTCTTACCGGAGCCGTGATTGTCGCTCTTTTGTATGCCGGAGGTGCCCGGCCGCTCTATCTGTGGGGCTTCGGGGCTCTCGGCGCCACCGGCTTCGGTCTGCTCCTGTTTCACAATTCAAACCGGATGGGCCGCATCATTGCCTTCCTCGATCCGGAAAAATATGCATCCGGCGAGGCCTGGCAGCTGATCAATGCCCTTAACGCATTCGCCGCCGGCGGGCGCTGGGGGACCGGCCTCGGCAACAGCATCCAGAAATACGACTACCTGCCCGAGGCGCACACCGACTTCATTTTCCCCATCATCGGCGAGGAGCTCGGCCTGCCCGCCACCCTCATCATCCTCGTCCTCTTCGTCATCCTCTTCTTTTGCGGACTGCGCATCGCGGCGCGCGCCAATGACGACTTCGGCCGCTTCACCGCCCTCGGCTGCACCCTGATGATCACCTTTCAGGCGCTGATCAACCTGGCGGTGGTCACCGGATCCATGCCGACCAAAGGCCTCGCGCTTCCCTTCATCAGCTACGGCGGATCCAGCCTGCTGGTCTGCACTGCGATGGTGGGAATGCTCGTGAACGTGGCGCATACCGCCCGCAGCCCGCAAACCCAAAAACAATCCGAGCTCTTTAAGGATAAGAAGAGAAAAGCGTAGGGCCTGGGGCCAGGCGTCAGGGGCCAGGCGTCAGGGGCATTCCGGCCTTTAGAGCGTTTTAAAAAAACAGGGTAGCTGTTCTCACAGGCTCTTCAGAATACCTTCGGTCTAAACCTTGAAAAAAAAGCTGTCTGATTCGTTCCGGTCCCTATTGGAAAATCAATTTTAAAGCCCGTTTTATCCCTTTGCGTCTTCGCGTTTTTGCGGTCACACATCTGACATTTAATCCCTGACGGTGTACTGGCCTGAATTATTCAGGCTGGTCCAGTTCCGGCTTGCACAGCTCATAGAACTTGCACATCCGGCACGAGTCCGGGTCGGCCGCCAGCTCCCATTCGTCTTTCGGCAGCGGTTCATTGCGTTCGCGGTCGAAATCAACCAGGTACTCGCTCATCTCCGCCACCGATGCCCCGATCTGCTCCTTCGTCTCGTCGAACTCCTCCGCCGTCAGTTGAAACGGCAGCACCTGGCCTTCGTTCAGGTATTCGACATACAGAAAAATCTCCTCAATCGGCACGTTGTACTTCACCTCCGCCCACAGCGCATAGCCCGCCAGCTGGTCGCGGTGCGAATCCTTGACCTTCCCCGCCTTCCAGTCGTGAATGTGCATCTGGTTGCCGAGGCGATAGGCGTAGTCGGGAATCACGTACATCTTGATCCCGTTCCAGCTGATGTTCTCCGGATCGCCGCCCATATCCGGCGTCTGGATTTTCATCTCCTGCTCAAACGAGATGTGTCCAAGTCTGGGAAGAACCAGATCGATGAAATTCCGGGTGCAGTTCAGCACCTGCTCGCGGATGGCGCCGATGGCCGCCTTCTCGTCCTCCATTGTCCGGTAGTAATGACCGTGCAGGCAGCAGAACTGCTTCGGATTGTTTTTCCACTCGCCGTCGCGCGACTCCTTCCAGCAGCGGATCAGAAAGGGGCGGGCGACCTCCTCGTAGGCCTCCTCGGCGCTCATCGGATTGCCGGCCTGATGCTGGCGCAGCACCCGCATGATGGTATTCTCTGCCGCCACGCCCATCAGGCCCCAGCGGTTGGTCATCTTGTTCAGCCGGTAGGCCTGTTTTGTCACCGCCTCGGCGTTGCGCTCCCAGCCGCCCCACATGCCGTACTTGCTCCAGTAGCGCCGCCGCCGGCACTCGTCAAAATCGGATGCCGCGCTGAACGACCACGAAAAGGTGTTTTTCAATTTAGCCATGCCCGTGAATGTACCTTTTGGACTGCCGGAATGCACGCCAATGAGCTTCCAAACATTGGAAAAATCGCGCCGGACCGGCCCGCCGCCGCCCGTCGGCAGCCCCTCGCCGGGCCGGCGGCGGATTTTTTTGATAAAAAATCAGTCTTTGGCTTGTCAAAAAAAGGAACCTCTGTATGATTTGCCGTCTTGTCCGTATTCGGGGTGTGGCTCAGCCTGGTAGAGCGCTACGTTCGGGACGTAGAAGTCGCTGGTTCGAATCCAGTCACCCCGACCAACTAACCTGTTAATTAACCGCATCTTACACGAGGTGCTGTTTTTTTATGTCCCTGCATCGCCTGGACTACGTCGGAAACTACGGGAGCGCCCGTTTGATTTGTCCGCTTAGTACAGAACTGAAGCAAATGGTTGCAACGCCGGAGGTACGAGATGGGGGCGAAAATCTGAAGTTCGCCGCCCCGCCGGTTGAGCGAATCCCGAAGAAGCAGAGCCCGCGCAGTCCAAAAACGCGGACGCAGGAGGGACGCGCGTTTTATGCCATCGCACAGATGTCGCCCTGTCGGGCGGTTGCGCCGGGGATTTTTCTGCAAATATCTTTGGCAAACTGAGCCGCATCCATCGGTCCGGCCAGATAAGCGGTTTCTCCCAGGCTCTGCATCTCATACCGGATTGTAAACGAGTCGGCATCGGTCGCAACAAGGATGCGCGTCTGCGGGTGCAGGGCGTGCAAAAGCGTGATGATCCGCGTGAGGTGCGGCAGCATGCCGTCGAGCAGGATGGCGTCGCTCTGC
>JBFHEM010000031.1:0-54447 GCA_041584215.1 Tichowtungia sp.
GGCAGCATCTCGGTGTGCAGCAGGGTCTTTTCGCGCAGCGAGAAAAAGTTCTGCACAATAAAGGTCACCATCGCAAAGGAGAGAATCCCCAGCGGAATCATGGTGATCCCCCCGGTTTTGATCAGCTGCCACAGCGTGGCGTTCTCCGTTGTCAGCGCCGCAGCCTCCGCCGCTGCGTCCTGCGCAAATACCGCTCCGGCCGCACCCAGCAGCACCCTGATTGCAATCCCTGTCGTCTTCATGTTTTTCTCCATTTTCATTCCGCCGGTGCGGACTGTTCAATTAACTGATTGATCTGTTCCAGAAGCGCCTTTGCTTCTTTTTCAAACTCGCTTCCCGCATACAGCAGCTCAACCTGCCGGGCCGTAACGGCCGCTGATTTGAGCATGCCCAGCTTCTGGTAAAGAACGGCGCTCAGCAACTCGCTTTTGGCCAGCCACTCCCTTTCCACAGGATTGAGCGCAATTCCCTGGGCCACTTCCTCGATCGCCGCAGCAAAATTGCCCTGGTCGCGCAGCAAACAGGCTTTTTTATAATGAACTGCCACTGCGGGTTCTTCAGCCGCCCGCGTCAGGGCTGCCACAGAAAGCATAAGAAAAATGAGTCCGCGTTTCATGGTTAAAGCTCCTCAGATTGAATGGTCACCGTCAGATTGGTCTGCAAACCGGCGGCAATTTTGCCGACAATCTCGCTCACTTCCGCCGGACCGAGCGCCTTGCGGGCCGCATCGGCCTGCGGCAGTTTATTAACATATTTATCGTAGAGCATGGCGCGGTAGGTATTGCGCATATCGCCGTCGAGGCCGAGGTTTTCAAGGCAGCGGGCGCTGGCCAGATATCCCTCCGCAGCCCAGTAACCCTCCGCGTGACCTTTGTAGAGGAAGTAGGTTCGCTGGTACCAGGCAAAGGCTTTCTTGAGGCTTCCGGCCTTTTCTTCCGTCTGCCCGAGGTAAAAACAGGCCTCGGCATAAGGTTCTCCCCGCCACGAACTGATCGTCAGAATCATTTTGAACGATTCGCGGGCGTCATCCAGCCGGTTTTGAGCCAGCTCAATCCGCCCTTTCATGATCTGAGCCCATGCGGTGTCGACATCAATGCCGTAGAGCCCCTGAGATTCAGACACAATTTTGAAGGCCTCCTCGTAGAGTCCCCCGTCAAACAGGGCATAGGCCCGCAGTTTATAGGCGGACCGCATATACTCGGAATCTTCAAAGTGATTCAAAAAGATCTGGAGGATTTCCGCGGAGCGCGAATATTCCTTCTTTGCAAACGAAGCATCGCAAATGACGGACAGAACCGGCGGCGGGGCCACAGACAGATCGCTGAGCTCCCTGAGCAGGGTTTCGCCGAGTTCAATTTTCTTCTCATCCATTTCGGCCAGCATCACCCGCAGCCGCAGCTGCAGGGTGCCGACTTCCGCGGCATCGGAAGCGGCCTGAATCCGGCTTCTGAGCTGGCTGCGGTCCTCCGGTTCAAGCCGCCGGGCGGTCATCATCAACTCAGAAATAATCAGATCCACTCCGTCCTGACGGATATCGCCGCCATATTTGAGAATGGTGTCCAGATAGGCATCCACGGCCTCACTGACCAGGCCCTGCTCCAGCTTGATTTTGCCGAGCCAGTAAGCCGCCTTGGCCACATCGGCCTCCTCGCCGCAGCTCTCCAAATACTCGTTGACAAGCTCGATGATTTCATCGTACCGGCTCTCCAGCTCAAAAGCGGTTGCCATCTGAAAGGTTGCATAGGTTGCCTGCGCAGTTTTTTTGGCGGTCCGAATGGCTTCGCGATAGTCGCGAACGGCCTCATCCAGCAAACCGTCGGATGCCAGCAGGTCTCCGCGCATGCTGCAGGCATCCGGATAAACCGCCGAGGCGGGGAATGTATCAATCACGTAGGTAAAGCGCGTTTTCGCCTCTTCATACTGTTCCATGGCAAACTGGCAGATCGCGCCCTGGAACCAGGAGGCCGCAATCCAGTTTCCTTTCGGGAAATTGCCCAGGTAATACTCGAACTCGTCGTAGGCTACCGGATAATCCTGAAGGAAGAGCTGCGTCATCGCATGCCAATAGCGCACATTGTCTTCCTGATGAGACTTCGGGAATTTATCGAGAACCAGCTGAAAGCCTTGCTGAGCCGGCTTGTAGTTCAACAGCATCAGATCCGCAATGGCCTGCATATAGTACAGCTCACACTCATACTGCTGCGCCAGCAGGTCGTCCGACGGCTCAAACCCGTCAATGTAGCGGCGGAGCGCCTTGATCGCCTTAAACTTCTCCTGCTTCTGATAAGCAGCCGTCAGATAATAGGCTACCTGGCGCGGCATCACCCCGGCGGTATGCTGATCCAGGAATGTAAAACAGCGTTTTTCCAGGCGGTCGTAGAGCTCGAGCCTGGACAGAACCTGTATGGCGTCGCAGAAGGCTCGCAGGCCACGCTCGCCCTCCGCATCATGAGACACGATCAGGTCAAACGCGCACAGGGCCTCCCACGGGCGATCACATTCAAAATAAAGCTGGCCGACGCGATAGATCACGTCATCTTCATACGGCGGCAGCGACAGCAGGGTTCCGATGGATTCTTCGATTTCAACCAGACCGGGCGGCATTTCAATCCCCAATGCCTGACCGGACCCTTCCATGGACGTCTCCGCATATTTGTAGCCCAGCAGAGTTTCCACCCGTCCGTTTTCGTTGGTTGCCAGCGTAATCTGCATTTCACGCATGCCGGCATCTCTGCGCATCACGTTGGCCTGCTCCAGATGGAAATCCGCCAGCGCCCGCCGGGGCAGAATCATGCGATAAAGCATCAGCGCGCTGTCATATTCCGCCACATTAAACAGAGAGGATGCCGCATTCATCATCGCCATATTGACCCGGATATCGTAGCGGGCATCGGTCTTGGCCAGTTCGATAATCAGCTCACGAACCTGGTCATATTCCCCTTGTTCGCTGAGCGCGGTAACCAGCTTCATGGTGGCATAACCGCGCCGCTGCATTTTTTCGGCATGTTCAATCACAAACCGGTACGGCTCGACGCTCTCGCTCCACTGGTTCAGGCTGGCGTATGACTCCGCCAGCGTCAGGTTGAGCAGCACCAGGTCCTGCAGCGTATACTCCGGCTCTTCTTCGGGCTTATCCGCTGAAATTTCGGTGAAAAATTCGTCTTTATACTCTTCAGCCTCTTTCGTAAACCGTTTCAACTGACGTTTGGTCAGTCCGCCCAGATCCTCTTTCTTCAGCTCTTCGATATTGACCTTTTCAACCGTCTCTTCCTCCTCTGCGGGCGGAGGCGCGAACGCGGCAATCACCGCATCGATGCTCTTTTTGAACTTCTTGGAATCGAAATAGCTGACGGCAAGCGACTTGAGCGTGGCGCGGCGGCGATACACCGGCTTGTTCGCCATGTAGAGTTCAAAATAGCTCTGCGCATCCTCGGCGTTGCCGAGCAGCATATTGATTTTACCGAGTTTAAAGCGCACATCCTGCATCAGGGCCAGCACCCGCTTGTCCTCGGATTTTTTCATGCGCTCCAGATAGTCGGTCAAATACGGCAGAGCCGGCGCATAGCTCTGAGACTTCATCAGCCGCCCGGCTTCTGTCAGAAGGCCGCTGGCACTCATGGCCGCACGAAGCTCCTCAGGCGTTTTCTGCTCAAGAAGAAGTTCTTCAGCCGCTGCGGCGGCCCCCAGCAGAAACAATGCTCCGATTGAATAAAACACCATTCTGTTAAAAAACTTCAGCCCAGCAGTTTTAATCATCACACACCTTTTCCATACAAACTGAAACCAGCACATTTACTCGAATAGTAAAATCATAAGGTCATTCGGGGGACAGATCAACCATTACGGAGAAAAAACCAGTGATACTCTTTATCTGTTTCCCAAAACCACCGTTCGATTCAGTCCGAATGAGCGACACGGCGGATTTCCTGCTGGCGGATCGCCTCTTCATGAATCGACTGCATCACCTGCAGGACAAAATCCGCAGAGAGATCGACTCCAACGCCTTTGCGGACGCGATCATCGACAATCTCCTGCCAGCGGCCCGGCTGGAAGGTGGAAACATTCTGCTCGGTCTTGATTTCACCCATTTTTCGGACAACGGCCATGCGCTGGCTCAACAGATCCAGCAGCCGACTGTCGATATCATCGACATCTCCGCGCAATTCGCTGAGACGCTTGGTAAACATCGCACTGTCGCTCTGCTCGTGCGGCAAATTGAGCTTTCCAATCAGTTCAAAAAACTGCTGTGGAGTAAATTGCTGTGCGGCATCGCTCAATGCTTTTTCCGGATCGGGATGCACTTCAAGCATCAGTCCGTCAAACAGCAGGTCGAGCGCCTCCTGGGCAATCGAGGGAATCAGCGACCGCTTTCCGCAGATGTGACTGGGATCGCAGATCATTGGAATATCGGGCATGCGGCGCTTCAATTCAATCGGTGTTTTCCAGCTCGGCGCATTGCGGTAGCGCGTTTCCAGCTCGGAACTGAACCCGCGGTGGATCGCCCCCAGCCGGCTGATGCCGGCATTGGCAATGCGCTCGATGGCGCCCATCCAGAGCCCGACATCGGCATTCATGGGGTTTTTCACCAGAACCGGAATATCGGTTCCGCGCAGGGCATCGGCAATCGCCTGGACCGAAAACGGATTGGTGGCGGTGCGGGCGCCAACCCACAGGATATCCAGCCCGTATTCCAGGCAGGCCTCCACATGAGCGGGTTCCGCCACTTCCGTGCCGATCTTCATTCCGGTTTCAGCCCGGGCCTCATCCAGCCAGCCCAGCCCTTTCAGGCCGACCCCCTCAAAACTGCCGGGACGGGTGCGCGGCTTCCAGATCCCCGCTCGCAGAAAACTCACCCCGCCTTTCGACAGCGCCCGGGCCGTCTCCAGGATCTGCTCGCGGCTTTCGGCGCTGCACGGCCCGGCCGCAAGAAACATCCGATCAACCGGAAAACCCCACTCTCTCATCCTCATCATCTCACAGCCTCTTCTAACAGTTTTATAATTTGTCGCTTACGAATCTCAATGCTCTCGCAGAGCTTAAACTGAACCTGCGCCCGATGAAGATTCTGCTCCGGCGAGCGCACCTTGAAGTACGTATTCCCGGCAAGATAATCCTGAAAAAACCGCAGGCCCAGCTCGAACGTGATCAACCGGATCGAGTCGTACAGATACTTCCGGTCGTTCACACTCAAAAAATCCCGTGCACAGGTCATGTAGCCCCGCACAAACGCATCGCACAAATCGAGATCGAACGCCACCTCGAAAAGGTTCTTCGCCTCTTCACCCGCCGGATTGCAAAGCGAGCGGAGCGCATCACCGAAGTCATAATGAATCAGCCCCGGCTTCACCGTATCCAGGTCAATGATCGCGGTGCCTTTGCCGGAATCCTCATCGATCATGATGTTGGTCACCTTGGGATCTCCGTGGATCAACCGCGTCTGAAGCTCCCCGGCGTCCAGCGCATCCTGAAGCACGGAAGCAAACTCCCGCCGGGTGTCAATAAACTGATGCAGACTGCGCACCTGTTCGGAGCCGGCAATCAGCTCCCGGGCCGAATCCGTATGAATGGTGGCATCATATTTCGCGAGGTAACCCGGGGTTTCATGATAGCCGGGAAGCGTATCGTGCAGCTGATTCGGGTCCATCCCGGAAATCAGCCGGTGAAACTGCCCGAGAACCATCCCGCACTCATGGGCATGTTCCGCGCTGCGGGCTGTTTCAAACGACTCCGCCGAGGCAATCAGCGTCTGTGCCCGCCAGGTTTCTCCGTTCTCATCGACAAAGCAATCCTGACCGTTCGTACAGGGAATAACCCGCGGAAGCTGCCAGATGCGGTCGGCGGCATCCGCCTCCCTCATCAACTGTTCATGACAGTGGCACGTGAGCGCGCGCATATTTTCCATAATCCAGTCGGGGCGCGGAAACACCCTGGAGTTTATCCGCTGAATCACCACCCGCACTTCCGAAAAATGTGTGCGGAACACGGCAAGATACGTGTCATTCACATTGCCGGAACCCAGCGGCCGGATACCGGCCAGCCGTCCTTCAACATCAAACTGCATCGCTGTTTTTTCGAGATTCACAGCATCGGTTATACCGCAGCGATCCGGAATTGTCGGGAAAAAACCGAAACCGGTTTGCGCCGCCCGCCTGGGCACTCAGGCGCCGTCGCACAGACTCCGCCCTATCAAGCCGATCAGGCGCCTCAGCATCACTGCGTCACCGCAGCGGGAACGATTTGAGCATTCAGAGAAAGAATAGAATTAAAATCCAGACGGGGAAATGGTTCAATCGGCGGCTATGAGTGAATTTTTATACGCCGCTGAACTGAAAAAAACATTCCGCTGCTACGGACATTTCTACCGCCTGAATGTGGACGGCGCCGAGCCCCTTCTGTGCCGCAGCGTGCTGGAGATCACCTCTCTGCCGCGCGAAGCCGTCGGCGCCGGAACCGATCCGGACGATCTGTTCTGCGCGCCCCCCGGTAATCACACCTTTAAAGGTGTGATTAATCTGCCGGACGCCGTCGTCATCATGATGAACCCCGGCTCGTCGCGCCCGATCGAAGCCGGCGACACGGAGAGCCTGCTCAGAATGCCCCTGCCCGCGGACTTCAGAAAACCGCTGGTGCTGACCCAGCCGGACAATACGCAGTATCAGCTGATGCGCATAGCGGTCTCCAAAGGCTGGAAACACCTCCGCATCCTCAACATCTCCGACATCCGCGACCCGAAGAGCCCCAGCTTCATCGCCCGCACCAGGGCGCTCGATGCCATCGAAGGCGGCGACAGACACAGCCTGTTTTCCGAGGCCCGCTCTCTGGAGCGGGCAAACATGCTGAAAAGAAAACCCGGCGCGCCGTTCATTCTCGGCTGGGGTCAGGACGCCGGCCTCATCCCGCTGGCCCGGCAGTGCCTCGGCTGTATCGAGGGCGAACAGATCGTCACCGTACCGGCCGGCAGCGACCCGGTTTTAACCGCCCACCCCAGCCCGATGCTTCAGGCAAAAAAGGAGGCGTGGCTCGCCGCCATCCGAACCGCCCTCCAGCAGCGATGAATGCGCAAAACGCCATCCCGGACCGGATTGCAAACGCACTCCGCCAGTTTCCGCCCTTTTCGATGTTCGACGAGTACATCGTTCGCGACCTGGCCTGCCAGGCCGGCGTCCGTGTTCTGAGCGCGGGGGACGCGGTCTGGGAACAGGGAGATCCGCCCGGGGACGAGGTGCTCTTCCTCGCCCGCGGGCGGGTTGAATATTTCCGGAACCACGAGCTGATCGATGTGCGCGATGTCGGCGACATCCTCGGACTGTCCGCCCAGCACGAAGCGGAACCCTATCGAGTCACGGCGCTGGCGGCGGAAGACAGCATTCTCTACACCCTGCCCTGGCTGCAGGTCCGCGAGATTATCAGCCTGAATGACCCGGCCCGCTATTACGTCCGGCGACACCTGTTCTGGGGAACCCGGGTCGGCCGCTCCCTGCCCGATGCAGGACTCGACAGCGAGCCCGGCGGCCAGAACCTGCTCGACGCCCACCTGCAAGGCGCGCAAACCATCCAGCCCCGTCCGCTTGAACGCCTGCTCTGCTGCCCGGCGGACACCTCCATCCGGACCGCCGCCCGGATGATGAGCGAAAAACGACTTCCCTCCATCCTGATCACCGACAGCATGCGCAAACCGATCGGCATCCTCACCGGCAGCGATCTGGTCCAGGACGTGATTGTTGCAGACGGCGACAGCCGCCGGCCTGTCTCCGACATCATGTCCGGCCCCGTCATCACCGTAGCCCGCAATTCGAGCGCCGCAGCCGCCACGCTGATTATGCTGCGCGAGCGCATCGGCCAGGTCTGCGTCACCGAGGACGGCACGCCGGAAACCGCCGCCCTGGACGTCTGCACGCAGAAAGACCTGCTGGCACAAAGCGGGCGCCACCCGGCCGGATTCATTCATGAAATCCGGATCGCCGAGTCTCCCGTGCGCTTCCGTGAAATATGCGATGATATTGAAAGCATGGTTCACACCTATCTTGAAGCCGGCATCTCCGGGCTGCTGCTCGGCGAAATCTGCGCCGAACTCTACAACGAACTCATTCGCAAGCTGATCAGCCTGTCACTGGACGAAATGAGCCGGGACGGCGTCGCGCCGCCGGAGGCGGCCTGGGCCTGGATCGCCGTCGGCAGTGACGGGCGCCGGGAACAGATTCTGCGAACCGACATGGACAACGGCATGATTTTCGCGTCCACCGGTGACAAAGAACGGGACGACCGGAACCGGGCGTTTTTCAGCGCGCTGGCCCGGCGGGTGATCAACCTGCTGGTCGAAGCGGGATTTTCCCGCTGCCAGGGCGGAGTGATGGCCTCCAATCCGAACTGGTGCAAAACCGATGCCGAGTGGATCGCCGAGCTGCAGGCCTCCGATCTGACCGTCGACGGCGAAAGGCTTCTGCGCACACTGATTCTCTACGACCTGCGCTATGTGGCCGGCGATAAACCCCTGAGCAATACTGTCCGCCAGGCTGTTTTCAACTCCACCAAAAACAACCAGGCCGTCAAACGCTGCATCGCGGAAATGATTGTCGCCACACCGCCGCCGCTCAACTTCCGCGGCAAATTTGTTGTCGAGAAAAAAGGAGGGAACGAGGGCCTGTTCGACATCAAGAAACGCGGGCTCGTTCCGCTGCGCGATGCGGCGCGTCTGTTTGCGCTGCATTACGGCCTGAGCAATCACCACTCGACCGGCGGCCGCTGGCTGGAGCTGGCGCAGGCGCATCCGGAAAAAATTGAAACCGCCATGCTTGCGCGGCAGGGCTACGACCTGCTGCTGCGCATCCGCACGCTCGCGGGCATCACCAACCGTGATTCCGGCCGTTTCGTCGACCCCGACCGCCTGACCAAACTGCAGCGCGGCTACCTGGTCAACGTGTTTGATGTTCAGCGCATGGTTCAGGCCGCAGTGCGCGTAGAGTTTGGAGTGGACCTGCGTTCATGATTCCGTTCCTGCACAGACCCAAGCCGCCGCCGTTCTGCCGGGCCTATCTGGATTCAGCAAAAAAACGGCCGGCCCGCAACACCGCGTTTAACCGGCTGCGCTTTGTCGTTCTCGACTGTGAAACCAGCGGATTCGAAGTCGGCGTCGACCGGATTTTATCGCTGGCCGCCTTTGAAGTTGCGCAGGATCGCATTGATATCGCCGGAAGCCGAAAATGGATTGTGTACCAGCCGGCGGCCCGCCTCAACCGGGCGACCGCCGTGCACGGGATCCTGCCGGAGGAAATCAGGCAGGGAACCCCGGAGCAGAACCTGATCCCCGACCTGCTGCCGATGCTGACCGATGCCGTGCTGGTCGGCCATCACACCCGCTTCGATGCCGCCATGCTCAACGACCTGCTGATGCGCCACCACACGGTTCGTTTCTGCAACCGCATCATCGACACCGCCCACATGGCGATGAATGAACTGGCCGCTTTTCACAAGACCGGGTACGCCAACCAGCGCCCCCCGTCCCTGGATGAAGTCTGTGCGCAGCTGAACCTGCCGCTGATCGCGCGCCACACGGCGGAAGGCGACGCCTTTCTGACTGCGGAAGTTTTTCTGATGCTCAGCGGCCAGATCCGCAGGCGACTCGGCCGCCCCCTGCGGGCGGGCGACCTGCCGATCCGAAAGTTCTAGCGGCGGTTCAGCTTGGAGAGCAGGCGCAGGATTTCGAGATAGAGCCAGACCAGCGTCACCGTCAGCCCGAACGCCGCATACCACTCCATGTATTTCGGGGCACCCTGCGCCGCGCCCTGCTCGATGAAGTCGAAGTCGAGCACCAGGTTCAGAGCGGCCACAACCACCACCACGGCACTGAAGGCGATCCCGAACGGACCGCTGCTGTGGATCAATGGAATGCCGATGCCGAAAAAGCCGAGAAGAATGGAGACCAGATAGAACAGCGCAATGCCGCCGGTTGCGGCCGCCACACCGAGCTTGAAATTTTCCGTCGGCCGGATCAGCCCCGACGTGTAGGCCAGCAGCAGCGACCCGAGCGTCCCGAAGGTGAGCAGGATGGCCTGGACGACAATTCCGGGATACATCCGTTCAAACAGGCTGGATATTCCGCCGAGCAGCAGTCCTTCGCACACCGCGTAGAGCGGTGCGGTGACCGGGGCCGCCTTTTTGTTGAAAATGGTGATCAGGGCGATGATAAACCCGCCGATGCCGCCGATCAGCATCCACATGTTTCCGGTCTGCGGCGCAGACGGGTTCCATGTAAACACCGTGGCGGCAAACAGCAGGACCAGCATGATCGCGGTGCGGCTGACGGTTCCCTGAATGGTCATCGCCGTGCTGCCGGCAGCCGCGAGTTCAAAGGTTTTTGCATTCAATGCCGGATTGGCTGTTCTCATCATAACGGGGTTCTCCTTGGAAACAGACTGGAACTTAAGCGATTCGACCGGCAAAAAGCAATGCCGTTCAATCCGCCGGTGCAGGAGCCGGAATGACGCAGCGGAACCCGGTATGGACGAGGCTGGTGTCGGGACTGGTTTTCATACGGGCCGACGGGCGGTAGCCGGAGCAGTAGCTGTCGTTGCAGAGAAACGACCCGCCGCGGGTGACCCGTTTGGCGGTATACGGCTCCATCGGATCATAACCGGATTCCGGGCCGGCCGGGTTGACGGTCACCGCATTGAGCGCATCGCGGGCATAGGTGTCGGGCCGATACCAGTCGCCGACCCATTCCCAGACATTGCCCGCCATGTCATACAGCCCGAAGCCGTTGGGCTCAAACCGGCGAACCGGCGAGGTGGACGAAAAGCCGTCCTCCGCGGAATTGGTCACCGGAAATGTGCCCTGCCAAATGTTGCACCTCGCCGGGGTGACCGGCTCGTCGCCCCAGACATTCTCTTTCTGATCGAGCCCGCCGCGCGCGGCGTATTCCCACTCCGCCTCGGTGGGCAGGCGGCCGCCTTTCCACTGACAGTACGCCTGCGCGTCGAACCACGACACATGGACCACCGGATGGTCGCCGCGCCCTTCGAGAGAACTGCCCGGCCCTTCCGGACGGCGCCAGTCCGCGCCGGCTTTCCACTCCCACCAGACGAACGGATTGCTGAGCGATACCGGGTGCTCCGTCGGTTTAAACACCACTGAGGCCGCCACCAGCATCGCGGCGGGAGGCGGCGGACTGCCGGGCGGCAGCTGCGCCATCACCTCCTCAAGCGTCGGCGCGGTTTCGGCGGTCGTGACATATCCGGTCGCCTCTGTAAAGCGGGCAAACTCCTCGTTGGTGACCGGCGTGCGGCTGATCCAGAACCCGTCGAGCCGCACGCGGTGCAGCGGCAGCTCATCCGGCCGGACAAACGCACCGTGCCCGCCCATGGTAAACTCGCCGCCGGCAATCCAGGCCATTCCGGAATCACCTGCCGCTGCGAAGCGCGCCGGCAGGGCTTCACAACAGCTCAACGGCTGCGCCGCCACCGACAACCCGATTGCCAGACAAGCCCCGCTCATCACCCTTATTCCATTCATAACGCCTCTCCGTTCAACCGCTATACATTAGCGTTCCGCTCATGTTTTTCCAGCAAAACTTTCCTGTTCTCTCCGGCTTGTGAGACCGCAATCGAACGGCTAGGATCTTCTGATTATGCTGACTCAAAACAGACCTTATCACCTGATGGCCAAGCCGGCCGGACCGGACTGCAACCTCAACTGCACCTACTGCTTCTATCTGGAAAAAGAGGCGATTTTTAAGGAGCAGAACATCCATCGCATGAGCGACGAGGTGCTTGAGGAATACGTGAAACAATACTGCGAGTCGCAGAACACGCCGGAAATTCTGTTTGCCTGGCAGGGCGGCGAGCCGACCCTGATGGGCGTCGGGTTTTTCGAAAAAGCCGTGGCCTTTCAGAAAAAATATGCCGCCGGCCGGCCGGTTCAGAACGCCTTCCAGACCAACGGCACACTGATCGACAATGAATGGTGCAAATTTCTGGCCAAAGAAAAGTTTCTGATCGGGCTGAGCCTGGACGGCCCGCGCCATGTGCACGACAAATTCCGGGTCGACCGCGGCGGCAAACCGACCTTTGACCGGGTCATGAAAGCGCTGAAGCTGATGAAAGCGCACCGGGTGGATTTCAACACACTCACGTGTGTAACCCGTCAGAACGCCAAACACGCCGCCGAAATCTACGCCTTTCTCAAAAGCACCGGTTCCACCTTCCTGCAGTTCATTCCGATCATCGAGCGAAAGCCGGACGACGAAGCCTCCCGCATGGGGCTGAAGCTCGCCCTGCCCCCGGACCTCGCCGCGGACGACACCGATGACCGGGTCATGCCGTGGACCGTGCAGCCGGAACAGTACGGCCGGTTCCTGATCGATATTTTCGATGAATGGGTGCGGCGCGATGTCGGCACCGTGTTCGTGCAGATCTTCGACGTCATGCTTAACGCCTGGATGGGCATGCCGCCGCCGCTGTGCGTTTTCGCCGAAAAATGCGGTGACGCAATGATCATTGAACACAACGGCGACCTCTACAGCTGCGACCACTTTGTCTATCCCGACTACTATCTGGGCAACATGATGGACGCGCCGATGACCGAGCTGGTCCGTCAGGAAAAACAGCGGAAGTTCGGCAGCGACAAGCTCGACAAGCTGCCGAAGCAGTGCCTGAACTGCGATGTGCGTTTCGCCTGCAACGGCGAATGCCCCAAGCACCGGTTCATGCAGACGGCCGACGGCGAGCCGGGCCTGAGCTGGCTGTGCGGCGGCTACAAACTGTTTCTGCACCACATCGACCCGTACATGCAGACCATGGCGCGCCTGCTGCGCGAACAGCGCCCCGCGGCCGATATCATGGGCATGATTCCTCCGAAAAACTGACACCCGCTCTGTTTCTTAAAACGCCTTAAACGCTGAGGGACCGCCTGCGCGTCCCGCACGCAGGCTGCTTCTCTGCCGGCGCCCCGGCCCTTAAAAAACCGGCGGCGTCCGCCGGGCGCCGCCGCGCTCCGGACGTTTACATCACCCTTCCAGCGACAGCAGGAGCGGCTCTTCCATGGCATCAATGACCCATTTAAGGAAGCGCGCGCCGTCGGCACCGTCGATGATGCGGTGATCGTACGATAGCGAGAGCGGCAGCTTGAAGCGCTTTTCGCCGCCGTCCGGGCAGGACACCCAGTGGGCGCGGCCGGAGCCGAGGATGGCCACCTCGGGCGAGTTGACGATGGGCGTGAAGAACGACCCGCCGATGATGCCGAGATTGCTGAAGGTAAAGGTGCCGCCCTTGAGGTCGGCCACCGTCAGTTTGCCTTCGCGGGCGCGTTCGGCCAGCGCTTTAAGCTCCAGCGCCAGTTCGACAATGTTCTTTTTATCCCCGGCGGTGATGACCGGAACCAGCAGGCCCTTCGGCGTGTCCATGGCGATGCCGATGTTGTAGTAATCCTTGTAGATGATCTCCGCCTTCTCCGGATTGATGCTGCAGTTGAACTTCGGGTGCTTCTTCAGCGCGGACGCGATGACCTTGATGATGATCGCGGTCATGGTGAGTTTGGCGCCGGCGGCTTCGGCCCGCGGGGCGTACTGCTTCCTCAACAGCTCAAGCTTGGTGATATCGGCCGTATCGTGCTGCGTCACATGCGGGATGGTCGTCCAGCAGTGCGTCATGTGCTTCAGGGTCGCCTTGCGAACCCCGGACATTTTTTCAATGCGCGTCGGACCGGCCACCGGAATGCCGCCCTGGCTCAGCGTCCGCTTGGCATACTCCTTGACATCGTCCTGGGTGATAAAGCCCGCCGGACCGGTCGGCGGGATCTGATGGATGTCCACCCCCAGCTCGCGCGCCAGGCGGCGCACCGCAGGCGATGCGGAGACCGCCAGCGGCTTTTCTTCGGGAGTTTCGGGTTCAGAGTTCTGAGTTTTGAGTTCCGGCTCAGGAACCGGCTCCTCTTCGGCGCCCTGTTCAGGAACAGGCGCAGGCGGCGGCGTTTCCGGCACCGCTTCGTCTTTAACCGGTTCCGGAACCGGCTCCTGCTCCGTACTCCCTTTCTCCTGCCCGGCAGGTTCAGCGGGTTCAGCTTCGGGTTCAGCTTCGGATTCGGGTTCTGGTTCAGGTTCTGGTTCGGACTCGGACGTTTCCGGTTTCGAGTTTCCAGTTTCAAGGGTCAGCACGACCTGCCCGACGGAAACCGTGTCGCCCTGCGCAACATTCAGCGCGCTGACGGTTCCGGCGGCGGGGGATGGAATCTCCATGGTGGCTTTGCCGGCCTCGATTTCGAGCACGGACTGGCCTTCGCTGACGCTGTCGCCGACGGCCACCAGCACCTGGGTCACATCGCCTGATTCAATATTCTCTCCGAGGTCGGGAAGTTTAAACTCAGTCGCCATGATGTTTCTCCTTTACGTGGCGCGGACATTCCTGTCTGCGCGCTGAAGGGCAGACAGGAATGTCTGCCCCACATTTTTATTATACGTTTACAGGGTTGGGTTTGTCTTCAGGCAGGTCCAGGCCGGAGGAATCCTTTCCGAGCGACGCGAGAACCGCCTGCGCAATGCTTTTGGCATCCACCTCAAAGTGCTCGCGCAGCGCATCGCGCCCGTCGCTGCGGCCGAAGCCGTCGGTGCCGAGCGAAACGAGTCCGCCGGGCACCCACTTGGCCAGCGATGCCGGCAGCAGCTTCATGTAGTCGGAGGCGGCAATGACCGGCCCGGTCTCTTTTTCCAGACATTGGAAAATATAGGGTTTCACATCGTTGCCGTTGCGCACCTGCTCGCGCTCCGCATCCAGCGCATCGTTGATCAGGTTTTTGTAGCTGGTGACCGACCAGACGTTGGTTTCCACACCGAATTGCTCTTTGAGAATCTGCGCGGCCTTGACCGCTTCGGGCAGGATGGCGCCGCTGCCGAGAATCTGGGCTTCGGCTGTTTCCGACCCCTGGAACTTATAGATTCCTTTCAGGATGCCCTCGCGCGCGCCTTCGGGCATGGCGGGCTGGGCATAGTTGTCGTTCATGAGGGTGATGTAGAAATAGACCTGCTCGTTGTCGACGTACATGCGGCGGATGCCGTCCTGAACGATCACGGCCAGTTCGTAGGCATAGGCCGGATCGTAGGCCACGCAGTTCGGAACCGTGAGAGCCGTCACATGGCTGTGCCCGTCCTGATGCTGCAGGCCTTCGCCGGCGAGCGTGGTGCGCCCGGCCGTCGCGCCCAGCAGGAAGCCTTTGCAGCGGGCGTCGCCGGCGAGCCAGGCGAGGTCGGCGACGCGCTGGAAGCCGAACATGGAATAGTAGATGAAAAAGGGAATGGTGTTGATGCCGTGATTGGCATAGGCCGTTCCCGCGGCGAGGAAGGAGGAAAAGCCGCCCGCCTCGGTGATGCCTTCTTCGAGGATCTGGCCGTCCTGCGCCTCCTTATAGTAAAGCAGGTTGTCGGCATCGACCGGCTCGTAGAGCTGTCCGGCGTGCGAGTAGATGCCGCACTGGCGGAAGAGCGCGTCCATGCCGAAGGTGCGCGCCTCGTCGGGGACAATCGGCACAACGAGCTTGCCGATGTTGATGTCCTGAAGCATTTTGCCGAGCAGGCGGACAAAGACCATCGTGGTGGAAACTGCGCGCTCGGAGCCGGCGTCGAATTCCTCGAAGATTTTTTCGGAGGGCGGCGCCACCGGCACATAGTCGGTGCGGCGGGTCGGAACCACGCCGCCGAGCTGCGCGCGGCGCGCCATCAGGTATTTCATTTCCGGCGAGTCCTCCGGCGGGCGGTAGAACGGCACACTGTCGATCTGATCGTCGGAGATCGGAATGCCGAAACGCGAGCGGAATTCGCGCAGGGCATCCTCGCCCATTTTTTTCTGGGAGTGGGTGATGTTCTGCCCCTCCCCGGCATTGCCGAGGCCGTAGCCCTTGACCGTTTTGGCCAGGATGACGGTCGGCCGGTCTTTGTGCTCGGTGGCCGCCCTGTAAGCCGCATAGACTTTTTCCGGATCGTGGCCGCCGCGGCGCATGCGCTTGAGCTCCGTGTCGGACAGCATGTCGTTGAACTTCTTCAGCGCGGGATCCCCGCCAAACAGCGGCTCGCGGATGTCGGCGGCCTCTTCCTCGACGGTGAATTTCTGATACTGCCCGTCGACCAGCTCGCCGAGACGGCGGGTGAGCGCGCCGGTCTCGTCTTTTTCGAGCAGCGGGTCCCAGTCGTTGCCCCAGATCACTTTGATGACGTTCCAGCCCGCGCCGCGGAAGGCGGCTTCGAGTTCCTGGATGATCTTGCCGTTGCCGCGCACGGGGCCGTCGAGGCGCTGCAGGTTGCAATTGACGACAAAGGTGAGGTTGTCGAGTTTTTCGCGGGCGGCCAGCGTGATGGCCCCGAGGGTTTCCGGCTCGTCGGTTTCGCCGTCACCGAGAAAGGCCCAGACGCGCTGGCCGGCCGGTTCGCGCAGGCCGCGGTCTTCGAGATAGTGGATAAAGCGGGCGTGATAGATCGCCGTGATCGGTCCGAGCCCCATGGAAACGGTCGGGAACTGCCAGAAGTCGGGCATCAGCCACGGGTGGGGATAGGAGGAGAGCCCGGGCGTGTCGTGCAGCTCGTGGCGGAAATTGCCGATGCGGTCGGCGGAGAGACGGCCTTCCAGGAAGGCCCGGGCGTAGACCCCGGGCGAGGAGTGGCCCTGAAAATATACGAGATCGCCCGGAAACTCATCGGTGCGCCCCCTGAAAAAGTGGTTAAAGCCCACTTCGTAGAGCGTGGCGATCGACTGATACGTTGAAATGTGTCCGCCGATGCCGTCCTCCTCGCGGTTGGCGCGCACGACCATCGCCATCGCGTTCCAGCGGATCAGGCTTTTAATGCGGCGCTCGAGCTCGCGGTCGCCCGGATAGGGAACCTGCTCCTCGCGGGGAATGGTGTTGATGTACGGCGTGTTGGCCGAGAAAGGAAGCCGGACCCCTTTAAGGTAAGCCCGCACCTGCAGGTCGTGCAGGATATCCTTGACCCGCTCCGCACCGCCGACCTCAATGAGTTCATCGAGTGCATCCAGCCAATCCTGCTTTTCCAAATCCGTCGTCTTTGCGAGTTCAGCGTCCATGGGCCTCTCCTGATTAGTGGATCTGATCCTAAATGTGACTGTTTTAATATGCAATTGAAAATTGAGTCTTTGACCGGTCGATTTGCGGCGACAGGGGCTTGGGATAAAAAAGGTATATTCAGTTTAAGGTTAAGAGATCAGCTTAGGGATCAGCAGAGTACCTCCAGCGGGCGCAATGGACATAGATCCAGGACATCAGCTCGCTCATAATGTGCTTGAAGCCCAAACTGCTCCGCCACCAGTGACGCAGATCGACCTTCTCGCTTTCGAGGGAGACGACGCCGAGAGGAACCTCGGGCCCGAACGCGAAGCGATAGGTGAGAAGGGAGCGGCGGCTGTGCCCGCCGAGGGTGTAGATGTTGGCCGGGTGGCCGAAGAGCCCGTGCTCCTCCAGCGCGCGGCGCGCGGCGAGAGCGGACACGTATGTGCGGTCGGTGGCGGCATCGGGCGCAGACGCCGTCAGAATGGACTGCGGCGGAACGCCCAGTTTAATCAGGCGCGCCGTCGCCGCCTCCGCATAGCTTTTGTCTTCAAGCAGGCTGCCGCCGTATTGAATGGGTCCTCCGGTGGTAACAAAAAGCGTGCCGGAAGGCGCCGCACGCTGCACGGAGGCCAGTGCGGCATCCTCAAGCCAGCCTTCGACAATCAACAGTTCGGGCTGCGGCAGCGGACGGTTCAGGGCGAAAAAGGGATAGAGTCCCAGGCACAACCCGCCGCCGAAGACGCCGGCGAGCAGCAGAATCAGGAGCCAGCCCGAGGCCGTAGGCCGCCAGACTTCGATTTTTCGAACGAACTTCATGACGAAGGGTATAGCGTTTAAAGCGTGAGGGAACAATTCTTATCTGCACAGTGCGGCGCTGGTGAGGAGGCGGGCGGGAATGACGGCGTCGAACTTGATCCGGATCAGACGGAGCGGGACGCGCGCCGGACGCCGCTCAGCTCCTGTATACCGGCAAAGGCGGACCGAGACCGAAAGTTCCGGAATGCAGCCCAGACCGGGCTGCGCAGCCGGGCTGCCGTCGGTCCTTGTCGCCCGCAACGAAAGCCGCCCCCGGAAACCGATCTCCCGAGCCGATGCTGCCAGTCCGACCGGAAGCAGCCGCGCGCTTAAAATTCACCGGCAGGCACGAGGCAAAGTCGTGCCAAACGAAACAACCGCCTGATATTTGCCAAAAACTTTGCATGACGGGGGTTGACACGGCATACCCCCTCGTATATTTTCCCCGCCTTGCACTCAAAACAGGAAGATTTTCAATGAAGACATTTGTAGCGAAAAAAGAAGAGGTGACTCGCGAGTGGTTTGTGGTGGATGCCGCCGGCCAGCCGACCGGACGTCTGGCTGTATTTATTGCCGACATTCTGCGCGGACGGAACAAACCGACCTATACCCCGCACGTGGATACCGGTGCCTTTGTTGTTGTGGTCAACGCGGAAAAGATCAAGCTGACCGGTAATAAAGAAGAAGGTAAAATCTATCAGGACTACAGCGGCTACTCAAGCGGACTCAAGGAGCGCAGCGCCGCCGTCATCCGCGAGAAGCATCCGGAACGGATTATCACGCAGGCGGTCGAAGGCATGCTCCCGAAAAACCGCCTGAGCCGTCAAACCATGACCCGCCTGAAAGTCTATGTCGGCCCGAAGCACCCGCACGCCGCACAGAATGCTCAGACGCTCGAATTCAAAGGCTAAGCGAAGGAAGAAAAAACAATTATGGCAACCGCAAAAAAAATCGACCAATTTGCAGCAACCGGCCGCCGCAAGACCTCTGTGGCCCGTGTCCGCCTTGTTAAAGGGGCTGGCTCCATCACCGTAAACGGCCAGGATGTGAAAGACTACTTTGACACCAAGGACATGATCGACACGGTCAGCCGTCCGCTGGTGCTCACCGAACGCGAAGGTCAGTACGACCTGCTCATCTCCGTCAAAGGCGGCGGCAAAGTCGGCCAGTCCGGCGCCATCGCCCACGGCCTGTCCCGTGCGCTGATCAATGCGGAAGAAGAGCTGAAATCGACGCTGAAAAAAGCCGGCCTGCTCACACGCGACGCCCGCATGAAAGAACGCAAGAAACCGGGTCAGCCGGGTGCGCGCAAACGCTTCCAGTTCTCGAAGCGTTAATGGATCGGCTGCTGCCGAACCCCGTCCCGGTTCTCTGTTGAGACCGGGATTTTTTTTGTTCCGAAACCGGTCAACGCAGTGTAGAGTTCCCGCCTTTTTAAGGAATCAACCATGAAAAAACTACCTCTCCCCCGCGGATTTTCAGCCGCCGGCATTTCCGCCGGCATCAAATCGAAAAAGAAAAAAGACATGGCGCTGATCGTGTCCGAGGTCTCGGCGGTCAGCGCCGCGGTCTTCACCACCAACCAGATTAAAGCCGCGCCGGTGAGGTGGAGCACGCAGGCCGTCGACCGGGTCCACGAGCACAGCGGCGCGCGGGCCATTGTGATGAACAGCGGAATCGCCAACGCCTGCACCGGAAACAAGGGTATGGCCGATGCCGAAGCCATGGCTGCCCTCGTCGCCGGCAAACTCGGTGCCCAGCCGATTGATGTGTTCGTCTGTTCAACCGGCACCATCGGCAAACCGCTGCCGATGGAAAAAATCACCGCCGGAATCGATACACTGTTCACTCAGCTGTCGCCCGATCACGGCCGCGATGCCGCCGAGGCCATGATGACCACCGACCTCGTTTCAAAATCGGTCACCGTGGAAATCGAAATCGGCGGCAACCCCGTCCGCCTGACCGGCCTCGCCAAGGGCTCCGGCATGATTGAGCCGAACATGGCCACGATGCTGGGATTCATCCTCACCGATGCCAACGTCGACAAGCACGCCCTGCAGTGCGCCCTGCGCTCCGCCACCGACACCAGCTTCAACCGCATCAGCGTCGACGGCGACCAGAGCACCAACGACAGCGTGATCGCCCTGGCCAACGGGATGGCCGGCAACGGCCAGCTGACGCAGCAGTCCGACGAGTGGGACCTGTTTTTCCAAGCCCTGAAAAAAATGCTGTTTGAACTGGCCATGATGATTGTCCGCGACGGGGAAGGCGCCACCAAGCTGGTAACGGTGCACGTGCTCGGCGCGGCGTCCAACGGCGAAGCCGACGAGGCCGCGCGCGCGGTTGCCAACTCCATGCTCAACAAGACCGCCTGGGCCGGCAGGCGGCCCAACTGGGGGCGTGTCATGGATGCCATCGGCTATTCCCACGCACAGGTGCAGGAAGACCGGGTGGACATCACCTACGACGCGGTCCCGCTCGTCCGGGGCGGAGCGGCCTTCGGCGAAGCATCGATCGACGACGCGATCGCCGTGGTCTCGCAGAAGGAATTCACCATCCACATCAATTTGAATCTCGGTGCCGGCGAAGCGGTTGTATACACCTGTGACTGCACCGAAGACTACGTCCGCATCAACGTCGAGTAGACATGTTTCGGTTCAATAAAAAACAGAAAACAAGCGCACATGCAGGCGGCGTCCACTTCGCCAAGCCGGCCTGCTGCGAATCACGCACTGTGCGCTGCGAATTAAAGAGGTCCCCATGCAGCAGATGATTGAAAAGGCGGCCGTGCTGGTCGAAGCCCTTCCCTACATTCAGAAATTCCGCGGCGACACCGTAGTCGTCAAATTCGGCGGAAGCATCATGGAAAGCGAAATCGGCTACCGCAACATCCTCAAAGACATCGCCTTCATGGAATGCGTCGGCCTGCGGCCCGTGCTCGTGCACGGCGGCGGCAAAGCCGTCTCCAAAAAAATGCGCGAGGCGCACATTCAGCCGAATTTTGTCAACGGCCTGCGCGTCACGGACGAAGCCTCCATCGGCGTCGTCGAAAGCGTCCTCAACGGCGAAGTCAACCCGCACCTGGTCGACATCCTTTCCAGCTACGGCGGCCAGGCGCGCGGCATCCACGGCGAAGACATCATCCGGGTCCAGAAGCACACAGGCACCGACCCGGAAACCGGCGAGCCGCTTGACTGGGGATACGTCGGCAAAGTCACCAGCGTCGACATCACTCCGATCACGGCCTTCCTCAACGCGAATATCATCCCCGTCATCACCCCGCTCGGACGCGGCGACGATGGAAAGCTCTACAACATCAACGCCGACGATGTCGCCAACGCCGTCGCGCAGGCCCTCAAAGCGCGCAAACTCGTCTTCCTCAGCGACGTGCCCGGCCTGATGGAAAATCCCGAAGATCCCGAAACACTCATCACCAGCCTGAAATGCGGCGAAGTCGATGAGCTGATCGAACGCGGCGTCATCTCCGGCGGCATGCTGCCGAAAATCCGGGGGGCGGTCGATGCGCTCAAGGCGGGCGTCAACAAGGTCCACCTGATCGACTCCGCCCTGCCGCACTCCCTGCTGCTCGAGCTCTTCACCGACAAAGGCGTCGGCACCGAAATCGTGCATTAAAGAGCAGGGTTCCGGCCATTGGAAAACCAGCCGCTGTTTCTTCCAATGGCCGGAAAAAGCGCTTTGCGCGGCCCGCCTTGCGCATAAAGCCTCGAAGGACCGGCTTAAATCATTGGCACGACCCAATGATTGGAGTATGTTGCGCGTTTTTAACGGAGAAACCGATGAACACCGCAGAAATTGCAGACATGCAGAAAAAATATCTGATTCCGACCTACGCGCCGCAGCTGGCGCTGGTTAAAGGAGCCGGCACCAAGGTGTGGGATGCGGAAGGCAACGAATACCTCGATTTTCTGGCCGGCATCGCCGTCCTGAATGTCGGCCACTGCCACCCGAATGTGGTCAACGCCATTCAGCAGCAGGCCGCGACCCTGATCCATGTGTCCAACCTCTACTACAACGAGAAGCAGCCGCAGCTCGCCAAGGCGCTGTCCGAAAAGGCCGGCGGCGGAAAATGCTTTTTCTGCAACTCCGGCGCCGAGGCCAACGAGGGGCTGATCAAGCTCGCGCGACTGTACGGCTCGCAGCGGGGCCGGTTTGAAGTCATCACCATGAAAAACTCGTTCCACGGACGGACCCTGGCCACGCTGACCGCCACCGGACAGGAAAAGGTTCAAAAAGGCTTCCACCCCCTGCCCGAAGGATTTTCGTACGCCGAATTCAACAACCTCGACTCGGTCAAGGAGGCCATTACTGAAAAAACCGCCGCGGTTCTGGTCGAAGCCGTCCAGGGCGAAGGCGGCATTATTCCCGCCGACCCGCAGTTCATCAGCGGCCTGCGCGCACTGTGCGACGAGCAGGATCTCCTGCTGCTGTTCGACGAAGTGCAGGCCGGCATCGGCCGGACCGGAAAATGGTTCGGCTTCCAGAATTATGATGTGCAGCCCGATGCCTTTTCGCTGGCCAAAGCCCTCGGCAACGGAATCCCGATCGGCGCGGTCGTCGCGTCCCCGAAAGTGGCGGATGTCTTCCAGCCCGGCAACCACGCCACGACGTTCGGCGGCACGCCGCTGGCCTGCGCCGCGGCGCTGGCCGTGCTCGAAACCATCGAACAGGAAAACCTGCTCGACAACGCCAGGGCGATGGGCGCGCTGCTTTTGCAAAAACTGCAGGCGGTTGCGGATCAATACGACTGGATTGAATGCGCGCGCGGCACCGGCCTGATGGTCGGGCTCGTCCTCAACGACAGCGCCCTGCCGCTGCAGAAAAAACTGCAGGAAAAAGGCCTGCTCACCCTCGCCACCGCGGTCCGGGTGCTGCGGATGCTCCCGCCGCTCACAATCACCGCCCAAGACGTCGAAAAAGCCGTCGCCCTCATCAACGAAGCGTGCGCCGAGCTGAATCCTTAAGCGCTCGGTTCAGATTCACAATCCAGAAAGAGCCCATGCAAAGAGAACGCTTTCAAATTAAACCCCACGAAGACGGAGGCCTGCTGGTCGATGTTCTCGCCGACCGCCTGCGCTGCTCCAAAAAGCAGGCCAAAGCCCTGCTCGACAGCAAGCAGGTACTGGTCAACGACCAGCGCATCTGGATGACCAAGCACACGGTTTCGCACAAAGACATCATCGAAACGGTCCGCCCCGTAACCAAAGTCAAAAAAATCGAGATCCTGAAGAAATCGGGCGACATTCTGGTGGTCAACAAACCGGCCGGACTGGTCACCAACGACAGTTCCAAGAGTCTGGAGGTGCGCCTTCAGCGCGAACTCGACAACCCCGAACTGTGCGCGGTGCACCGCCTCGACCGCGAAACCTCCGGCTGCATCATTTTCGCCAGGAACGCCGAAGCGAAAGCCGCAATGATTCCGATCTTTAAAGACCAGCAGGTTGTGAAAATCTACCGCGCCATCGTCAACGGCCGCGTTTCCGATCAGCTGCAGACCATCACCCGCGACATCAACGGGGAATCGGCCACCACCCTGGTGCACGTACTGGACCGCACCAAACAGGCCAGCTACCTCGAACTGCGCATCAAAACCGGCCGCACCCACCAGATCCGCAAACATCTCGCGGCGGTGCGCCACCCGGTTTTGGGCGACAAAGGCTATGCCGGGTCCAAAGGCTTGAGCGAGATTCTGCGCACGCTTCCGCGCCAGATGCTGCATGCCTACAAGCTGATTCTGCCGGTTCCGGGCGTGCCCGATGCAACCCTGCGCGTCACCGCGCCGGTTCCGGCCGACTTCCGGGACACGCTCAAGGCACTCAAGCTCAAATAGGTTTTCCAACCCCTGGAAAAACCAAAAAGCCCCGCCGCATTTATTCGGCGAGGCTTTTCTTTTCAGACCGAGACGGTTTTATTCCGCCGGCGGGGCGCCGCGGGGCGGCTTGTCCCCGAAGCCCTTGCGGAAGGGCTGTTCGCCGGAAAGAAGCTTCTGCAGCTGTTCATCAATCCGTTTGTCCTTGTTCTTCTCCCCTTCCTCCAGCCGCTTTTTCATCTTCACAATATCCGCTTCGGCTTTTTCAACCCGTTTGCGGAATTCGGCCTGCATGCGATCTGCGCTTTCGCTCAGTTTCGCACGAAGCGCCGCAGTCATTTCGGCTTTTTTTACCGGGTCGGACTCATTGCGCACGCCTTCCGCCAGCTTTTGAACCGCTTCGAAGTGCGCTTTCATCTGCGCGCGCTGCTGTTCGTTGAACTGCGGCCGCATGCGCTGCATCTCGCCCTGGCCGCCGCGCCCCTCGGGGCGCATCCCCTGCTGCCGCTGATAGGGAGCCCGCTGCTCAGCCGCCTCCTTCTTCTTCCCGAGTCCGAGTTTCCACCAGGGGGAATCCTCTTCCGCTGTGGCAAGTCCGGCCGCAAAGGAAACCATCATTAGTACTGTCAACCACTTCTTCATCGCTTTCTCCTTTTGGTTACATTTCAGTGATGTCCAATGGAGTGCCTGATATGGCCAGTATCAGGCTCTCCAATTCAGCCAGATCCTCATCAAACTGAACGCTCCACGCGTACGTTTCCGCGGCCGTCAAAACGGTCGGCGGGGTCGTTGAGGTTTCCGGCATGAAATCAAACGTCGTAACAATCAGCGTCAGGCAGGCCGCCAGCGCCAGAATCGGCTGCCACACCCGCGCCGGCAGTAGAAGCGAGCGGCGCTCCGTCTTCAGGCGGGCGTTGATTCGCGTCACGCACCACGGCGACGGCTCGGCATCGGCCGGCTGAACGGCGGAACACAGGGCGTTGAGTTCGGCGCGCTTCGCCGCAGCGTCAGGACAGGCATCCAGCATCTTCCGGCGGCGAGGCGAAAGCTCGCCGGACTGTTCGAGTAAAATCCACTTTTCGAGTTTATTGGTTTTCATGATCCTGCCTCCTGTATTTCCCGGTACTCTCCGGCCAGCTCTTTCCGGAGTTTGGAAACCGCATACTGCATGCGGGCCAGTGCGGTGTTGATTGAGCACCGCTGCACTTTGGCGATTTCCTTGAAACTGAGCCCGCCCTGCATCCGCAGCCAGAACACCTCGCGCTGCTCCGGCGGAAGATCCGCCGCGGCCGCTTCGATCCGCAGACCCAACGCGCGCCCGCCGCTTTCAAAATCCGGCCCCAGCCGCTCGGACGGCAGCAGATCGCCCAGCGCCGCGCCGTCTTCCGAAACCGGAGTGTCAAACGACACCAGCGGCCGGTTTTTGCGGATGCGGTCGATCATCAGGTTGTGCGCAATGCGGAACAGCCAGCTCAGCAGATTTTTCTGACGGTAACGGTTCATGTTTTTAATGGCCCTCACCCAAACCTCCTGAAACACTTCATCGGCATCCTCGCGCCCCTCGGAGAATTTATAGATAAATCCGAAGAGCGGTCCCTTGTATTTATCGACCAGCGTCCCCAGGGCTTCGGAGTCGCCTTTTCGATAAGCTGCCAGTAACTTTGCATCATCCACGTCCATGCAGTGCTCTTTCTATTCCTGCCTTCTGGGTTCAATAACGCAGTCCCCCTGCCGTTTATTGCCTCCAAATCCATATTTAATTTTTTGCGAAAAAAAAACGCGGCCGGGGCCGGATGCACAAAGGCCGTCCGGATATCAACCGGACGGCCTCCTGCCGCGGCTCAGCGCAGAGGAACAGATCCCGCCGGAATTCAGCCGACGGACAGGCGGGCAAACTTGCGCTTGCCGACCCGGAGGATCATCCCGTCTTCAGGCAGAACCGTCTCTTTCACATCGACCCGCTGCTCATCGTTGATGCGCACCCCGCCCTGCTGGATCAGGCGGCGGGCCTCGCCGTTCGACGCCGCGAAGCCGGCTTTGACCACCAGGTCGATCAGCCCGATCTCGCCGGCCGGCAGCTCGAGTTCAAGCATGTCCTGCGGCAGCTTCTTCTCCGCAAAAATCCGCGCGAATTCCTCGGCGGCCTGGGCACCCTCGCCTTCGCCGACAAAGCGATCCACCACGCAGCGCCCGAGCTCGTCTTTGACGGCGCGCGGATGCAGCTCGCCGGAGGCGACCTGAGCCCGCATCGCGTCGATCTCATCCGGCTTGCGGCAGAGGATATAGAGGAAATATTTCCACATCAGCTCATCGCTGACACTCATGAGCTTGCCGAACATTTCCTTGCCGGACTCATCGATGCCGACGTAGTTGTTGAGGCTTTTGCTCATTTTCTGAACGCCGTCGAGCCCTTCAATCAGCGGCAGGGTCATCACGCACTGCGGCGGCTGGCCGTAGATCTTCTGCAACTCGCGGCCGAGCAGCAGATTGAAGAGCTGGTCGGTTCCGCCCAGCTCCACATCGGCCTCCACCATCACGGAGTCGTAGGCCTGAACCAGCGGATAGAGAAACTCGACCAGGGAGATCGGCCGGTTGTCGGCATAGCGCTTGGAAAAGTCGTCGCGCGCCAGCAGCTGGGCAACCGTCACATGCGCGGAAAGGCGGATGACATCCTCAAACTTCATTTCGCCGAGCCACTCGGAATTGAACCGGACTTCCGTTTTGGCCGGATCGAGGATTTTGAAAACCTGCTTTTTGTAGCTTTCGGCGTTCTGAAGAACCTGCTCTTTGGAGAGCGCGGGGCGGGTGGCGGATTTTCCGGACGGGTCGCCGATCATCCCGGTGAAATCACCGATAATAAACACAACGGTGTGGCCCAGGTCCTGGAACTCGCGCAGCTTGTTCAGGCCGACCACATGGCCGAGGTGAATGTCCGGAGCGGAGGGGTCGGCGCCGTACTTGATGCGCAGTCCGCGCCCCTCGTTGGCGGCGATTTCCAGTTTTTTCTTCAGTTCGTCGGCGGAAAACAGATCCACATGACGGGCGGTCAAAAAGTCGAGTTGTTCGTCAATTGTCATAATGTGCAGAAGAATAGATAAACCGCCCGCCTTTTACAACCTGAGGATGCAAGAATCAGAAACCATCACCCGCTTTTTTGTTGGCATGTCCCGATAGCAGGCGCAAAAGGGCCGGCGTGAGCTGATCAATTCGCGTGACCTCCCCCAACAGGGCCTCAGCGGCCTGATTTTTCTCCGGGAACCGGAAAAAGAGCGGCACCGGATTGGCGGTGTGGGTGCGGACCGTCCGATCCTCAATATTGCCATGATCGCTGGTCACGAGGAGCAGCCCGTCAAATGTCCAGAGCCTGGAAAAGAAGGCATCCAGTTTTTCCAAGGTTTGGAAAACTCGCGCTTTGTCGCCCGAGTGGCCGGCGCGGTCGGTCTGAAAAAACTCGAACAGCGTGAAGTCGTGATCATTGGCGAGACCGATCAGGTGACCGGCCGCCTCTTCCGGCGCGGTCAGCGGGCCGTCGTATCCGCGCTCCGCCCGGATCATTTCGCGGGTCAGGTCGTGGCAGACCGCGCGGTTGGCCCTCAGCTCGGCCTTGCCGCGCACGCCGCCGAATGCGGCGAGTGTCGCCACCGTCGTCACCGACTCGCGGCGCGGCGGAATGTGCGCCACGTCGTCGAGCCAGTAGGCGTTGGCGAAGGTGCACGTTTTGCCGGCGGCGAGCAGCTTGGAAAAAATATTGTGCTGCTGCACCAGGGTCTTCAGACGCGGCGGCGGAAAGCCCTCGATGTGCCGCCCCATCAGCTGCGGCGCATTGAGGCCGGTCAGCAGCGCCGCCTGCCCCGTCGCGCTCTGCGGAAGCCCGGGCACCCCCAGCGACGCATCCAGCGGGACAGAATCTGCCATCAATCTTCCAAGCCAGGGGAAACGCGCCGGGTCTGCCAGCGGATTCACGGCCGGATCATCAGGTCCGATCCCGAGACCGTCGACAAATACAAACAGGATGGGCGGGAAGTTGCTCACTGCTGAAAAATACATCTTCCTGAAAAATCAGGAACAGCAAAATCATTGATTTGATTCAAATCCGGGAAAACCAAAAAGACAGCCTCTTCACGAAGGTGCGACCAGACCCGTTTCATCCGCTTAGATAAAAATTAATAATTTCTTCCGAAGGAAGATGAGAATTTTACGCCTGAGAACGGAGTGAAGATCAAGAAGGATCTCCTATCTGTGCCCACAGGGCCGCGGCGAAGCGGCGTTATGCTGAGAACCTTCTGGAGCGGAGTGGAGCCATCAGGCTCGGAGTTTTAGACAGAATCGTTCTTTTTAAAAATTGGAATAACACTAAACAATAATCCAAGTAATCGGACTCTCTCCCAATGATTCTGTCGTAACATGATTCTGTCATAATTCTTGCTCCAGAATCGTCCAACCCATGGAAAAGCAAGCGGGCCGCTTGCGCTACGTTAAAAAAACGCACATCTGGGAAGACCCAAAAAATTGCTGCCGCCGCCGGAAATGATTTTGTGGTTAATGATTTTGTGAAATTCCGTTCTGCGGTAGATTGTGGCGGTCGAAAGGAACCCCATGAAATTCAATGAACTCGCCAGGCAGCGCGTCAGCATCCGATCCTATTCCGACCGGCCGGTCAGCAAGAAAATGCTCCATGAGGTGCTGGAGGCCGGGCAGCTGGCGCCGACAGCCTGCAACTATCAGCCGTTTCAGTTTGTCGTCGTGCAAGACAGGGAAAACCTGAGCGCTCTGGCCGAAGCCTACCCGGCGGACTGGTTCAAGGAGGCCCCGGTGGTGATTGCCGTCTGCACACAGCCGAAAAAAGCATGGCACCGGAATAAACACGATGACCGCTGTTATGCCGATTTGGACGCGGCGATTGCGGCCGATCATATGACGCTGGCGGCCGCCGAACTGGGACTCGGCACCTGCTGGGTCGGCGCGTTCGACCCCAAGATCGTGCGGGCTGTCCTCAAGACACCCCGCAGCGCGGAACCGCTGATCCTGCTGACGCTCGGCCATCCGAATGAAAAAGGCCGCCCGAAAGTCCGCAAGTCCATCGACGAGTTGGTGAGCTATGAAACATGGAGCAAAAAATAGAAACCCGTCGAAAAATTTGAACATGGGCGCATTCTTTTTCATTAAACTCTTCCTGATTGCGGCCGCGGCATACTGCTGCGCGGTCGTATGGATGTGGCACCGCCAGGAATCCTACCTGTTTATGCCCAACCACTGGGACCCCCTGCCTCAGTTTGAAAAGTACCGCTGGGACCGGAGCATCAACGGCGAGCAGCTGCAGGGCTGGTTTCTCGACAAGGGAGCCGGCACGACGGTCATTTATCACGGCGGCAATGCGGAGGATCTGTCCGGCCACTGCGAAGTGCTCTTCGAAGGCCTCGAAGTCAGCGCCCTGCTGGTGAACTATCGCGGATACGGCCAAAGCACCGGAACGCCGGGCGAAAAACAGATGGTGGCCGACTGCATTGCGGTGCTGGACCTCTTCTGCGAAGAAAAGCAGGTGCCGCCCTCGTCGGTCTTTCTGATGGGCCGCAGCCTCGGCAGCGGAATCGCGGTGCAGGTGGCCGCCGCGCGCCCGGAGGTGGCCGGCACCATTCTGGTGACGCCCTACGAAAGCATCGCGGCGATTGCAAAGTTTCAGTACCCCTGGCTGCCGATCGACCGCATGCTGCGCCATCCCTTCCGCGCCATCGACTTCGCTCCGAAAAACAGGATGCCGGCGCTCATCCTGCTTGCGGAATTCGACAAAGTGATTCCGGCGGAGAGCGGACGCAAGCTGGGCGAGGCGTGGGGCGGGCCGAAGGAAATCATCAGCCTGCCGGCGGGTCACTACGACATCAACGAGCATCCGGCCTATTTCGAGGCCATCAACCGGTTTGTACGATACCAAGACTGACAAAACAACCCCTACTTCCGTCCTAAAAAAACAACCAAGATAATGAAAAGAATAATATGAGTGGAATTGGCCTTCTTTTTGATTCAGCAATTGACTACGAAAGAACCCATCAGATCGCTCTCTACACGCTTTTAAAGCAATCCCGGCTCGGCAGTCTTTTACTACAGGGCAAAACGGTCTCAGAGATCCAGTGGGAGCCTGAAGGCCAGTTGTTTGACTTGGGGTTAAAGTCTACACAAAACACCTACACCTACATAGAGCTTAAAATGTGGTCGCGTCTCAGCGAGAACCAACAGAACAGGCAGACAAAATATCTGAAAGAAAATAATGCAAAAGGCATATACCTGCTCCTGGGAACCAGCTGGTTTGAATTTACACATGAGGATGTAGAGGGCTTTTCCGATCACAAACCATCCAAAATCGGCTACCCCGAGCTCATCGCCCTCCTGAACCAGGTAATCGCATCGGGAAAAGAGTCTCCTGATGTCCTGGAGCTGGCGCTGTCCTACCGGATTTCCCTTGAAAAGCAGCATCGAAAACTTGCGGAGGCATATAAAGACAATCCGGGAGGACTGCTGTTCTGGTACTCCATGTATGGTCAGATCCGCAGTAATCTCAAGGTGACAAAAGCTGACGTCTACCACGTCAATAATCCCGGAGGGGAGGTATACATTCTCAATGACAGGAACTCATGGCATCGCGACTTCTGCAATGGGATCGCAATCAAGCTGTACCTCGAACTGGTTAACGGCACACTATGCATAAAATTCTGGGCAGACACCGAAAGCGCAGAGATAAAACGGGACATCAGGGACGTGGTGAGAGCCGGAATTCACAAGCAACTGGAAGAGAAATTTACAGTGGTTGATACAGGCCGAATAGGGAAACACATGACGGCCTGCCAAATCGTGCATGACTTTTCCGATGTGCGAAGCATTCCGGAATCTGTACAGATATTTGATACGATAAGTTCAGAGTTGAAGAAGATCGCATCCTGCTTTCAGGATTCTCCTTCCGGGTAACGGGCACTCTCAGGCATGTGATAAATGTCCTGTCCGCAGTCCGCACACTGCCACTGGGGATCGTCCTCTGAAACACAGCATCCACCCAGCACGATGCGCCCGGCATCAAGTTCCCTCTCCAGTTTTTCATCAACGGCGGGCATTCCGTAAAGATAGGACGCAATGCAGGCAGAACCGCATTTGGGGCATTTACGGGGCTTGCGAACAGCTCTGAATTTCTCACTCACAGCATCTCTCCCGCAATTGTTCAAGGCGTTCTAACAGGCGTCTGATGACTCCCTGCTCGATCATCGCCTGCCTGTGGCCATCACAGAACTTTTCTCCCTGGGCACAGAAGGTCAGCATCTCTTTTATGTGGATTGTGTCTGCCTGCTCAATGAAGCCACGGGTGTCAATCATCTCCGGTGCGCGTTCAGGCCGATAGTCGTTCATGATCCAGCATCCCTGATAAACCGTGTCAAAGAACTCGTCCACCACACGGTCATATTCAGGAAACGGGAATGGGTTTGTTCCGTCCGGCTGCCGACCTCCATGCCATTCCTTTACCGGCTCAAAGTCGCGTGCATACAGACGGGGAAGAAAGCCTGCAAGCTCATCTATATCCCGGGATGTCGGCTCCCTATTCACCAATGAATGCTCCCTTAACGCCTCGGGTATCTACACGCCAGCCTTTCCCGAAATTCTTTCCTGTGCCGAGATAGTTTCCCGAATTATCCCGCCGCCAGCCCTTTCCGAAGTTGTCACCCGTACCGACATAATTCCCCTGACGGTCTTTTCGCCAGCCCTTTCCAAAATTATCGCCGGTTCCGTGCAAGCTGCCCTGATTGTCGCGTCTCCACCCCTTTCCAAAATTATCACCTGTCCCGATCAGATTTCCCTGACTGTCCCGTCTCCAGCCGCTGCCAAAACTGTCACCCACTCCATGAAGATTGCCTTGACGGTCCAAACGCCATCCTTTCCCGAAGTTTGAACCCATTCCAGAGATGCCTTGCGCCAAACAAACACAGCAACACCCCGACAGGAGCAAACTTAGGAATATATGTACTGTCGGTTTCAAGCCGTGAGTTTACCAAGCAAGTGACATCTGCCAATATTAAAACTGCCATATCCAGCATCGGTATTTGTATCTGCTTACGAGCTATCTCCCTATCAGCAAATTGACTTTATGCCAACAAGGCTCATCCCTGTCATTTGTTTCCATCCGGTTAACATCAATTCTGTCCTCGGAAATATCCGGTGCTTTCAATATCATAAAATACGCCTAAACGGGAACTCCTGCCGACCAGCCAAGGCTACACCCCGGATTATCGTTTGATAGGCGCGAGTGCGGTAACCATTCCGATTAAAATCAGGGCACCGGCAATCAGTTCGGACAGGCTGAACTGTTCGCCGAGAATCAGCCAGGCAAACAGGGCGGCGGCAAACGGTTTCAAAAAAAAGGCCATGGAACCGGCACCCGCGCCGGCATGGCCGATGCCGTAGATGTAGAGGCAGTAGCCCATGGCCGTTCCAAACACCGCCAGATAGGCCATGCCGGCCCAGTCCGCCGCTGCGTATGCCGCAAACGGAGCCCCCTCAACCGCCAGCGCAATCGGCAGCAGAACCGCGCCGCCGATCAGCGCGGAAAAGGCGGTGACCGCCAGGGCGCCGTAGCGCGGAATGATTTTTTTTGAAAAGACCGTGTACAGGGCGAACGCCAGCGCGGCGCCGACCATCAGCAAAATGCCGGTCAGCGACAGCCCGCCGGTCGCGTTGCGCCCCAGCACCGCCACGCCGCCCAGGCACAGCGCGACCGCGACCAGCTTGCGGACCGTGATTTTCTCGGAAAGCACCGGGGCGGCAAACAGCACGACCAGCACCGGATTGCAGCTGAACAGCAGCGCGGCAATGTTGGCCGGCAGGAAGGTAACGCCCAGATGAAACAGGCTGGCCATCAGGGTCATCCCGACCAGCCCGAGACCGGTCATCACCAGCCAGTCGCGGGGCCCCATGGAGCAGCGGCGCGATCGCAGCGAAGCGACCGCCGGGGCGGCCAGAAGCAGGCCGGTCACCACCGAACGGAAGCAGGCCAGCCAGAACGGGTTGCTGCCGGCAACCCCGCCGCCCAGCTGCATCAGCTTGGACGCCACCTCCACCGTGCTGAACAGCAGGACGCCCGCAATCAGCGCCGCCAGCCCCGTCCGGGACGAGACCCCGGATCCGCTCATTTCGCGCCTTTGTTCTGTTTGATCAGAGATTTCAGCTTGCCGGCTTTGAGTATTTTATCCACCGCGTTCATGTGGTCGACCAGCAGCACGCCGTTCAAATGATCGTTCTCATGCTGGATGGCGCGGGCCAGCAGCCCTTTGGCGTTCAGGGTCTGCTCATTGCCGTCGCGATCGAGATAGCGCAGCACCACCTCGGTGGGGCGGGTGACCGCAACCTGAATGCCCGGAAAGCTGAGGCAGCCCTCTTCCATCACATCGGTCTCCTTGGACACACCGATAATCTCCGGATTGAAAATCGCAATCGGCATGCTGACGCCGGGGTTGAGCGGGCGCCCCTGCTCGTCCTTATCCGCACGGTCCGGAATATCGAGAACGAACAGCGCCTCGGTGCGGCCGATCTGTTCGGCGGCCAATCCGATGCCCTCGGCGGCATACATCAGCCCGAACATGCGGTCGGCCAGCGTGCGCAATTCGTCTGTCACCTCCGCCACCGCCTCCGCTTTTCTGCGCAGGACCGGGTTGCCGTATGTTGTAATCGGGGTTGCCATTTTTCTCCTCAAACTCTCTCAAAAGGGGTATTTCTACCGAATGGAAATTGTTTTCTCAACGTTTAACGCCCGCTATTCACACACCGCGCTGGCACTGCGCTGCCTGCGGGCAAATCTGGGGGCGCTGCACGACCGCTCCGAAATCATTGAATTCGACAACAGCCTCTCCCCGCAGACCGCGGCCGAAAAACTGCTCTCACGCGATCCGAAAATCCTGCTGTTCAGCGTCTACATCTGGAACCGGGTGATCATCTACGAAACCATCCTGATCCTCAAACAGATCCGCCCCGGGCTCAACATCATTATCGGCGGACCGGAAGTCAGCTATGAAACGGAGGACTCGCTGACCTGTCAGCTGGTCGACCATCTGATCTGCGGGGAAAGCGAAGGGCTTATTGAATCCGTCTGCACGGATCTGCTGGCCGGAAAAGCCTGCCCGGACATCCTGCATGCCGCCGCCCCGGACCTGAACCGAATCGAGCTGCCGTATGAAGAATATACGGATGAGGACATTGCCTGCCGCCGCATCTACGTCGAAACCTCGCGGGGGTGTCCGTCCAGGTGCCAGTACTGTCTTTCCGCACTCGAAAGCGGCGTCCGGTTTTTTCCGCTCGAAAAACTTTTTCCAATGTTTGAAAACCTCATTGAGCGCGGGGCGCGGATTTTCAAATTCATCGACCGCACCTTCAACGCCAACCCCGCCCATGCCGCGCAGATCCTGCAGTTCTTCCTCGCCCGCCGCTGCGACGGCATGATGCTGCACCTCGAGTGGGAACCGCACCTTCTGCCGGACGTGCTCAAAAAAATCCTCGAGCAGGCACCGGCCGGATTCTTTCAGCTTGAAGCCGGCATCCAGACCTTCACCCCGGCCGTCGCCAGGCGCATCGACCGGCGGCTGGCTGCCCCCGCCGTTGAAAAAAACATCCGCTTTCTGAGCGCCCTGCCCTCGGTGCACCTGCACGCCGATCTGATCGCCGGGCTGCCCGGCGAAACCATGGACAGTCTGGCCGCCAGTTTCGACCGTCTGCACGCCTGCGGCCCGCACGAGATCCAGCTCGGCATTCTTAAAAAGCTGCGCGGCGCACCGATTGCCATGCACGATGACGAATGGGAAATGGTCTACAACACCGCGCCGCCCTACGACGTGCTGCAAACCGCCACCCTGAGCTTTCCCGAACTGCAGAGCGTCCGGCGCTTCGCCCGGTTCTGGGACATCACCGTCAACAACGGCCGCTTCCCGAACAGCGCCCCGCGAATCTGGCGGAAGCAACCGTCTGTATTCGGGGCGTTCATGGAGTGGAGCGCATGGCTGCATGAGCAAACCCACGCCACCGCGGGCTTCACACCCGCCCGGCTCGGACGCCTGCTCACGCGCTTCCTGACGGAAGAGCGCAAACAGAACCGGCAGGAGGTGTCATGCGCGGTTGAAACCGATCTCGGCGGCCTGGCGGCGGCCAGGACCCGGGGAATGGAACGGCAGAGCCGCCGGGGGCCCGCTTCAGCCGGCAAATCCTGAATCCCAAGCACCCAAGTCCGAAACTCAGCACGACAGCATTGGATTTGACCGTTTAAGCATAAAGAATTGTTTCGGGCTTCGAGCGTCCCGCTCAATGAGGCGGATTGAGCTCGCCGATGCGGCCGATGCCCTTGAGGGTCAGCTGCGGATCGACCGCAATGGAATCGTCGAAGCCGGACAGCACCCATTTGGCGAAACCGCCTGTCGCGCAGACGTTTGTTTGGCGGCCCAGTTCTTTTTTAAGCTCGGCCAGGGTTTCGCGCACCATGCCTCGGTAGCCGATCCGCGCGCCGATCTGCATGGCCTGCTCCGTGCTTTTGCCGATGACCCGCGAGGTTTTGACCGGCTTGATATGCGGAAGCAGGGCCGTTTTGTCCGCCAGATAGTCGAACATCAGCGGCAGGCCGGGGCAGATAATGCCGCCGACGTAGCCCTCGCCCTGTTTGACGATATCGAAGGTCAGCGCGGTCCCGAAGTCGCAAACCACCACCGGCGCGCCGCAGGTCGCAGCCGCTTCACAGGCGTTGGCCAGACGGTCCGGCCCGATTTTTTCCGGACGCGGATAGGACACGGCAACCCCCAGGTCGCACGTATGGGTCACCATCAGAACCTCGCGCACCCCCTGCGCCTTAAGAAAGCGCTTCCAGCGGGCGTTCACGCCGGGCTTGACCGAAGCGATCACCGCGCGTTCAGGCACGGCCTTCAGCTGCAGCGCCGGCGTCACGGACTCACTGCGCTGAACATGGCGCACCCGGCCGTTGCAATACACCCCGAGCGACGTGCTGGTATTGCCAATATCAACGACTAAAGAAGAATTCATGAATTCTCCTTTAGCCGGAAATTCGAAGTTCCAACTTCCAAACCCGAAACAAGTTTCCAAGGTTTGGAAAATTCAAAATATAAAAATTCTTTCATTGCTTCGAATTCCGCCATTCGGATTTCTTGATTTCGTCACACGAAATCAAGGGCGAGGTCGGCGGACGGGGCGGAATGGGTCAGTGCGCCGACCGAAATGGCGTCAACCCCGGTTTTGGCAATTTCGCGGATCGTGTCGAGACTGACGCCGCCGGAGGCCTCGGTGTGCGTGATGCCTTCGCACAGCTTTACGCAGTCGCGCAGGACGAGCGGCGGCATGTTGTCGAGCAGCACCCAGTCGGGTCTGGCGGGCAGCACCTCATGCAGCTGCTCAATGGTGTCGACCTCCACCTCGACCAGGCGGTCGGGAAAGCGGTCGCGAACGGCCTGCACCGCCCCGCAGATCCCGCTGTCATGATTCTCCGCCCAGTAGGCCAGATGGTTGTCTTTGAGCATGGCCATGTCATACAGGCCCATGCGGTGATTGGTGCCGCCGCCGCACAGCACGGAGTACTTCTCAAACGCGCGCAGCGTCGGCGTCGTCTTGCGGGTATCGAGCAGTTTGACATCGGGATTATTGGCCTTGTTGACATACTCGCGGGTCAGTGTGGCAATCCCGCTCATGCGCTGGATGAAATTAAGCGCGGTGCGCTCGCCGACGAGTATGCTGCGGGCCGAGCCGGAAATCGTCAGCACGATGTCGCCGTGCTCCATCTCGCTGCCGTCGGTCATCAGCTCTTGGATCTCGAGGGAGGGATCAACCTGACGGAACACCTCGGCGGCAACCGCTGTGCCGGCCAGAACCCCGGTCTGGCGTCCGACCAGGTGCGCGGTGGCGGGACGTCCTTCGGGCACGAGCGCATCCGAGGTCACATCCACGGACTCCGGCCCGAGATCCTCGGCCAGCGCCTCCTGAATGCGTTTTTTCACAGCGGGGTTCGAAAGCAGTTCGGGAAGATTCATTACACGGTCTCCAACGGGTTGTTCAGGCATGGTCCGGCATCGTTTTTCCGGATCCCATCAGCACGCTGATCGGTTTCAGCGCCTCAATATTTTCGCAGACAATTTTGATGGCGGCGGCGATCGGCACCGACAGCAGCGCCCCGACAAGACCCCACAGCCAGCCCCAGAAGACCAGCGAAAGCAGAATCACCACCGGGCTGAGGTTCAGGCTGTCGCCCATCAGCTTCGGCTCGATAAAACTGCCCATGGTCTGCTGGATCAGCAGCAGCAGGATTAAAACCATGATGGCGGGCCAGAAGGCGGGATAGAACTGCACCAGCGCAACGAGCACCGGCGGAATGGTGGCGATCACAGAACCGACGGTCGGGATAAAGTTGAGCAGGAAGGTGAAGACCGCCCAGGTGACCGGAAAGTCGACGTTCATGGATACCAGGACCACCCAGACCAGGATCGCGGTAATGGCGCTGATCATCAGCTTAATGGACAGATAGCGGCTGATCTGTCCGGTGATCGAATCGGTCACCGCAATGATTTTTTCACCGCGATCTCCTTCGAACGCCTGATGAATCTTCCGTCGCCCGTACGGCTTGCCGAGCAGCATGAACACCAGGAAGATCAGGATCATCCCCATGTTGCTGACAATACTGACGAATGAACCCGACAGGATCACCAGACGCCTGCCGACCTGCCCTGTCCAGTCAAATTCTTTCAGGTAGCCTTCCGGCAGGTTGAAGCGGGAGGCCAGATCTGTAGAGATCTGCGTGAGCTGCGCAGCGTACTCGTCATACTGTCCGATAAATCCCATCACCCGGGTCTGCACAAAGATTCCGATCAGATAGAAAAACCCGACCAGAATCAGCAACACCGCCAGAACGGCCACGCCGGTCGGCACTTTGTGCCGTGCCAGAAAATTGACCACCGGCGCAAACAGGTAGGACAGAAGCCAGGCGATGATCAACGGCAGAACAACCACCTGGGCGGCTTTGAGAACAAAGCCGACCATCACCAGGGTGATGACCCCGAGAAACGGAATCAGATAGCGGTTGTCCTGCATGAAACACCTCCGGTTTTAAAAATATTTCTGAACACAGCTCAGCTGTGTTCAGCTTCATAGGCCGAGATATCCGCCTCGTACTGAAGCGTCAGGGCAATATCATCCAGCCCTTCGAGCAGCTTCTTTTTCAGGTCTTCGGCAATCTCAAACGGATAAAGCGCATCGCCGGATGCGGCATGCAGCGTCACCGTCTGCGCGGCCAGATCGACCGTGGCTTTCACGCCCGGCTCTTTTTCCAGGGTTTGGAAAATTTCATCCACCTGTTTTTCGCTCAGCTCAATGGTGAGCAGGCCGTTTTTGCCGCAGTTGTTGCGGAAGATATCGGCGAAGGCCGGCGTCTCGTCCTGACGCGGGGCGATGATCGCTTTGAAGCCGTACTGGACCACCGCCCAGACCGCATGCTCGCGGCTCGAACCGCAGCCGCAGTTGTTGCGCGTGACCAGAATTTCAGCGGCTTTGGTTTCCGGCCGGTTCAGCACAAAATCGGGATTGTCCGATCCGTCATCGTTGTAGCGCCAGTCGGAGAACAGCGCCGCGCCGAAGCCGGTGCGCTTGATCGACTTCAGATGCTCCTTGGGAATCAGCGCATCGGTATCGATATTCGCGCGGTCCACCCCTGCGACCACACCTGTAAATGTTTTAAACTTATCCATATTCTCTCCTTAAAATTCGAAGCACGAATCTCGAAATCCGAAACAAATCATAAATCAGAACCTTCAAATTTCCAAACAGTGGAAATTCAGTTCGATTTCTTCAAAATCGCGCCAAAAATATTCATCAACTCCTGTGCTTCACCCGCCAGAGCAACTCGCTCGGCATCTAAAGCTTCATCACCAAATGTTTCAACCAGTCGCAACCAGTAACGACTTTCTTTTGCCTCCTTGCGGCAAATTTTGATGCGCATCACAAAATCTTTTTTGCTCAACGCATCATTTGCTTCGATGTAGTTCGCGCCGACAGACCCGGACGAACGAACCACCTGCTTGCTGTCCTCAATATTCGCAATGTCCTTTTTCAATTTCCGAACAAAAACACGAACAGCTTTCGCAAACTCAAACGTCCGATCTTCAAGGTCATAAACTTTGGATTCTGACATTCTTCTCTCCCTTTGGGAGTTTGATATTTTCTGATTTGAATTTGTTTCGTGCTTCGTTATTCGGATTTCGAATTTACAGCAGCTCCCGGATATCAACGAAGTGCCCCGCTACCGCGGCGGCGGCGGCCATTTTCGGGCTGACCAGATGGGTGCGCCCGCCTTTGCCCTGGCGCCCCTCAAAGTTGCGGTTGGAGGTCGATGCGCAGCGTTCCTTGTCGCGCAGCTTGTCGGCGTTCATCGCCAGGCACATGCTGCAGCCCGCGTAGCGCCACTCGGCACCGGCTTCCACAAAGATGCGGTCGAGCCGCTCTTTTTCGGCCGCGTAGCGGACGGCTTCCGAACCGGGAACCACCAGCATGCGGACGCCCGGAGCGACCTTTTTGCCTTTGATGTACTCCGCGGCTTCGCGCAGATCTTCCAGACGGCCGTTGGTGCAGCTGCCGATGAAGACCGTTTCGATCGGGATATCGGTCATCTTTGTGCCCGGCTCCAGCCCCATATAATCGAGCGCGGCGCGCACATCGGCCGGCGAATACTCCGCCACCGCGTCCAGCGCCGGAACTTCGCCGGTCACATCCACGCCCATGCCGGGGCTGGTCCCCCACGTCACCTGCGGAGCCAGGTCCGTCACGTCGATGGTGATCTCATGATCAAACGTTGCGCCTTCATCGGTGTAGAACTCTTTCCATTTTTCGATCGCCGCCGCCAGCTCCTCACCTTTCGGCGCGTAGACGCGGTTGCCGGACGCGACATAATCAAAGGTGATCTGGTCGGGCGCAACCAGTCCGGCGCGCGCGCCGGCCTCAATCGCCATGTTGCAGATCGTCAGGCGGCCTTCCATGGACAGGCTGCGGATCGCTTCGCCGCAGAACTCGAAGGCGCAGCCGGTACCGCCGGCGGTGCCGATGAGGCTGATGAGCTTGAGCACCATGTCCTTGGCGGTCACGCCCGGCTGCAGGGTGCCGGTGAACTCCACCTTGTAATTTTTAGGTTTTTTCTGGCGCAGCGTCTGCGTGGCCAGCACGTGTTCCACTTCGGAGGTGCCGATCCCGAACGCGATCGAACCGAACGCGCCGTGGGTCGCGGTGTGCGAATCGCCGCAAACCACCGTCATGCCCGGCAGGACAATCCCCTGCTCCGGCCCGATGATGTGGATCACGCCCTGGCGGTCGTCGCCCAGCGGAAACAGCGTCACACCGGTCGAAGCCGCATTGTCGGTCAGCGCATCGACCTGCGCCTTGGCGATCGGATCGGTGATGTTCATCCGGTTCTCATCGGTCGGCACATTGTGGTCCATGGTGGCGAACGTGCAGTCCGGGCGGCGGACGTTGCGGCCCGCGAGGCGCAGGCCTTCAAAGGCCTGCGGACTGGTCACCTCGTGCACCAGATGGCGGTCAATATACAGCAGCACCTCGCCGTCACCGAGCTCCTTGACGACGTGTGCATCCCAAATTTTGTCAAACAGTGTTTTACTCATAGCGGCGGACTCTACATTTTTCGCAGGAAGCACTTCAAGCTAAAGGGAAACGGGAAATGATTTACCCCCGGTACCGTTCGGCATTTTTCTCCAACGACCATCCGGGAGTGGGTGGCAGACAATTCCAAGTATAATCCTGTCCATCCTGTTATCCCGTCATGCATGGATCCGCTCCATGATTCTGACCATAATTATTCTGATTAGACCGGCTTTTGCTTCGTTTTTTTGAAGAGGTTGCGGGGAAAACATGCACAAAACCCCGGAAATCAAACTCAGGAAAGGGCAAACAGCGATCCTTTTATGATTTTTGATTGCCTTGACCGGATGAGAACCGTAACGTCCCCAATCTTTCAGTGGACGCGTAGCTCAGTTGGTAGAGCAGCTGACTCTTAATCAGCGGGTCCAGGGTTCGAGCCCCTGCGCGTCTACCACTTCACACGGGGCCGCAATTCGCATCCATTCGCGGTTTAAAACTCTCCGCGCCTTCCCTATACTCCGCGAACTTTTCTGGAGAAAACATTATGAACGGCTACCTCATCTTTATCCTCGCGCTGCTGATTTTCAACCGGCTGCTTTCGCTGATTGTCGAGCGGCTCAACCTCAGCAATCTTTCCACCGAAATCCCCGAGGAGTTTCACGGGGTGTACGATGAGGAAAAATACGCCAAATCGCAGAACTACCTCAAAGACAACACGCGCTTCGGCGAACTGCAGGCCAACCTCATGCTGCCGCTGACCATTGCCTTCATCCTGCTGGGCGGCTTCCGCTGGGTCAACGCGATCGCCCAGTCCGCCTCGGAGCACATGATCGTGCAGGGCCTGGTCTTCGGCGCCGTTCTGATGGTGCTCAGCCAGCTCGTCGGCCTGCCCTTCAGCATCTACAGCACCTTCGTCATCGAAGAAAAATACGGCTTCAATAAAACCACAGCAAAAACCTTTGTGATCGATATTCTGAAAGGCTGGATGCTGGCCGCCCTGCTCGGCGCGCCGATCTTCGCGCTCATCCTGTGGATCTTTGATGCGGTCAACCTGGCCTGGCTGTGGGCGTGGGGTGCCCTGTCTGTCATTCAGCTGTTTATCCTTTTCATTGCTCCGGTGGTTATTCTGCCGCTGTTCAACAAATTCACCCCGCTGGAGGAAGGCGAGCTTCGCACAAAGATCGAAGAATTCGCCGCCGCTCAGAAATACACGCTCAGCGGCATCTTCAAAATCGACGGCTCCAAACGCTCCACCAAATCCAACGCCTACTTCACCGGATTCGGAAAAACAAAGCGCATCGCCCTGTTCGACACGCTGATCGACAACCACACCACCAGCGAGCTCGTCGGTGTGCTCGCCCACGAAATTGGACACTGCAAACTCGGCCACATCAAAAAGAGCATCGCCATCTCGCTGGCCTCTTCGCTGCTGATGTTCTTCATCCTGTCGCTGTTCATCAGCAAGCAGGGACTGCACGAAGCCTTCCAGATCGACGGCACGCCGCTCTACGCCGGACTGCTCTTCTTCGGCTTCCTCTACGCGCCGATCAGCATGATCCTCGGGCTGCTCGGCAACATCCTTTCGCGCAAGCACGAGTTTGAAGCCGACGCCTTCGCCGCCGAAACCACCCGCAACCCCGGCGAAATGATCCGCGCCCTGAAAAAACTGTCGGTCGACAACCTGAGCAACCTGACCCCCCACCCGCTCAAAGTTTTCCTCGAATACTCCCACCCGCCGGTGCTCGAACGCATCAAAGCCCTGCGGAAATTTTAAGCGCGGCATACACCGAACACCCGGATGGCTCCAGGAGCTGGAAAACCTGCTGCCGCGCCCGGCGGGCGCGATCATCGCCCGCACCTGCCGGCTCCAATAATATTAGAATCAGATCGACTTATCATATTTCATGCTGTTTTACTCAGCATTAAAGCATGAGAGAGGGCGGATATGACGTTTGAAGGCTACGAAACCGAATCATTTTTCGATGAGCTGTTTGACAATCAGGGCATCCCCCGCGATTGCGCCCGACTGCTGGTCGAAGCCATCGAAAATTTGCCGAAAGGTGATTTGCGCAAGCGGCAGAATGCCAGCGAGCGCGCCATGCTCAGCATGGGCATCACCTTTAATGTCTACGGAGCAAGTGAAGGAACCGAGCGCACCATCCCCTTCGACATCGTTCCCCGCATCATTGACGGAACCGAATGGAATGCCGTCGAAACCGGACTGAAACAGCGGATCAAGGCCGTCAACCGGTTTATCGACGACATCTACCATAGGCGCGAAATCATCAGGGACGGCGTCGTGCCGGAGTGGCTGTTCACCTCATCGAAGGGCTATCTTCCGCAGTGCCAGGATCTCAACCCGCCCGGCGGCGTGTGGGCCCATGTGACCGGCACCGACCTGGTCCGCGACGACAGCGGCACCTTTTTTGTGCTGGAGGACAACCTGCGCGTGCCCTCGGGCGTTTCCTACGTCCTGCTCAACCGCACGCTGATGAAACGCAATTTCCCCGAGGTGTTCCATAAAAGCCAGGTGCGGCGCGTGGTGGACTATCCCGTCCAGTTCATGAAGATGCTGCACCAGCTGGCGCCGGAGGGCGTTGAAAAACCGACCGTGGCCGTGCTGACGCCGGGCGTCTACAACTCGGCCTATTTCGAGCATTCGTTCCTCGCCCGGCAGATGGGCGCCCAGCTGGTGGAGGGACGCGACCTGGTCTATGACGGCAAGTATATCTGCGCCCGGACCACGGAAGGGCTCGAGCGCATCGACGTCATCTACCGCCGGGTCGACGATGCCTTTCTGGATCCGGACGTATTCCGCGCCGACTCCACCCTCGGGTGCAAGGGCATGATGAAGGCCTTCCGCGAAGGCCATCTGACGCTGGCCAACGCGCCGGGCACCGGCGTGGCCGACGACAAGGTGGTGTACGCCTTCGTGCCCGACATGATCCGCTACTATCTCGGCGAAGAACCGCTGCTGCCGAATGTGCCGACCCACCTCTGCATCGAGAAGGACGCCCTGGAATACACACTCGACAACCTCGACAAGCTGGTGGTCAAGCCCGCCAGCGAATCGGGCGGCTACGGCATGCTCATCGGCCCGGCGTCAACCGCCAGGGAACGCAATGAATTCGCCAAGGTGCTGCGCGCCGACCCGCGCAACTATATCTCCCAGCCCACCCTCTCGCTCTCCCGCGCGCCGGTGGTGGCGGGGAATCATTTTGAAGGCCGCCACGTGGATCTGCGGCCCTACATTCTGCACAGCGGGGACGACTCGTATGTGCTGCCCGGCGGCCTGACGCGCGTGGCGCTGAAAAAAGGATCGCTGGTGGTCAACTCGTCGCAGGGCGGCGGAACCAAAGACACCTGGGTCGTCGACCGGATCCCGGAAATGGAGGCTCTCTCATGCTAAGCCGCGTTGCAGACCAAATCATGTGGACGAGCCGCTACATCGAACGCGCGGCCAACACCGCCCGCTTCCTGGAAGTGAGCTACCACCTCAATCTCGACCTTCAGCAGGACGATCAGGAACAATGGGCCCCGCTGATTGAAATCACCGGAGACATGCAGATTTTCCGGGCGCGCTGCGGCGAGCCCACCAGCGAAAACGTCATGCACTTCCTGATGTTCAACCCGGAATATCCCAACTCCATCGCCAGCTGCCTGCGCGCGGCACGCGACAATGCCATGGGGCTGCGCGAATCCATGCCGGCCGAACTCTTCGAGGCCATCAACATTCTGGGCAAGCTGGTCCCGGAAGCCACCCGCAAGAAAGCCTTTTTCCACAGCCAGATCTTCGAGCTGTGCCGCGAGATCAAACGCGAGTGCATGATGATTTCCGGCATGTTCTCGGAGATCATCGAACGCGGCAGCGGCTATCACTTCTGGCGGCTCGGCGAATACATGGAACGGGCCGACAAAACCTCGCGCCTGCTGCACGTGAAGTATTTCTACATCCAGCCCAAGCTGTCCGATGTGGGCACCACGATTGATGATATGCAGTGGCTCGCCCTGCTGCTTTCGCTCGACGCCCGCGAGGCCTACCACCGCACCCACGGGCTGATCGACCGCGACAACGTGATCCATATGATCGTGCTCAACCCGGCCTTCCCGCGGGCCATCCTGTTCTGCCTCCAGTCCGCGCTGCAGAGCCTCAACCTGATCACCGGCGACAGGCAGGGCGAACCGCACGAACAGCTCACGGCCCTTTGCACACAGCTCGAAAACATGACGCCCGCCGAAATCATCGAAACCGGACTCCACGAATTCATCGACGACCTCCAAACCCGGATGAACAACGTAAACACCGCGATTTTCGACTTTTTCAACCCTGACCCCGCCCTTTTGATCGGAGCCTGACCCGCATGGCCATACGCATTGCTTTACACCACAGGACAGAATACCGCTACGACCGGCTGGCGCAGCTCGGCCCGCAGATCATCCGCCTGCGCCCCACCCCGCACTGCCGCACGCCGATCGTCAGCTACTCGCTGCAGATCGAACCCGAAGACCACTTCCTCAACTGGCAGCAGGATCCGCAGAACAACTATCTCGCCCGTCTGCTCGTCAACAAACCGACGCGCCTTTTCAGCATGGAGGTCGATCTGGTCGCCGACCTCAAACCGATCAACCCGTTCGACTTTTTCCTGGAGGAGTCGGCCGAAACCTACCCCTTTGAATATCCCTACAAGCTCCGGCGCGAGCTGCGCACCTATTTCGCCAAGCAGCGCCTGACCCCGCTCTTTCAGGCATTCCTCGAATCGATCGACACCGCGGAAGTCCGCAGCATCGACTTTCTGGCAATGGTCAACTCCAAGGTGAACACCAGCCTCGAATACACGCTGCGCATGGATCCGGGCGTCTACACCCCCGAACAGACGCTGAAGAAAGGAAAAGGCAGCTGCCGCGATTTCGCCTGGCTGCTCGTCAACCTCTTCCGCCGCCTCGGACTCGCCGCGCGCTTTGTCTCCGGCTACTCCATCCAGCTCGCCGCCGATGAAAAACCGGTCGACCCCAACGCGCCCGCCGGCGTGAGCCATGATGTCTGCGACCTGCACGCCTGGTGCGAGGTCTACCTGCCCGGAGCGGGCTGGGTGGGGCTCGACGCCACCAGCGGACTGTTCTGCGGCGAAGGCCACATTCCGCTCGCCACCTCGGCCGATGCCAAGGGCGCCTCGCCGCTCGAAGGCGGCATCTCGGAGTGTAAAACCGAATTCAACGTCGAAATGTCCGTCACGCGCATCCACGAGGACCCGCGCGTCACCAAGCCCTACACCGACGGCCAGTGGGACGCGGTCGTCAAGCTCGGCGATCTGGTGGACCAGCGGCTGATCAAGGGCGATGTGCGCCTGAGCATGGGCGGGGAACCGACCTTTATTTCCGGCACCGATCTCGAAGGCGAAGAGTGGAACACCGGCGCGGTCGGCCCCACCAAAAAACCGCTCGCGGAAAAACTGATCCGCCGCCTGCGCACCCGCTTCGGCCCGCAGGGGCTGCTGCACTGCGGCCAGGGAAAATGGTATCCCGGCGAGCCGCTGCCGCGCTGGGCGCTCGGCCTCTACTGGCGCCGCGACGGCAAGCCCATCTGGGCAAATGAAAAACTCATCGGCAGCGAAAACACCGAATACGGCTATACCTATAAGGACGCGCTGGCCCTCACCGAAGAACTGACCCGCCAGCTCGGCGTCGACCGCACCTACATCAATCCCGCCTTTGAAGACCCGGTCAAATTTTCGCTCCGCGAGCGCGAACTGCCGGTCAATGTCGATCCGCTCGACAGCAAGCTCGACGACCCGCAGGAGCGCCAGCAGCTGCTGAAGGTGTTCGACCGCGGACTCAACACGCCGGTCGGCTATGTCCTGCCGCTCGAACGCACCGGCTCCGGCTGGCAGAGCGGCCTGTGGATGCTGCGCGGCAAGCAGCTCTACCTCATTCCCGGCGACTCCCCGCTGGGCCTCCGGCTGCCGCTCGACAGCCTGCCGTGGGCGAAAAAGGAAGAGCGGCCCGTCATGGCCGAGTCCGATCCCACGGCCTATTATCCGCCGCTGCCCGCCCGCCGCGCGATGGTCGTCCCGCAAACCCGCGGCGACGCCCCGCGCGATCCGGGCATCTTCGAGAGCAACGAGCAGACCTCCCGCGAGCTGCCGCAGGACCGCCTGCCCCAGCCCGGCCAGTCCGCGCCCTGGGTGGTGCGCACCGCGCTGTGCGTGGAATGCCGCGCCGGCCGCCTCTACGTCTTTTTCCCGCCGTGCGGCAAAATCGAAGACTATCTCGACCTCGTCGCCGCCGTCGAACACGCCGCCGAAGCAACCGGCACGCCGGTGCTGATCGAAGGCTACGCCCCGCCGCACGATCCGCGCATCGAATCCATGAAGGTCACGCCGGATCCCGGCGTGATCGAAGTCAACATCCAGCCCGCCTATTCGTGGCGCGAAATGATCCACAACACCACCGTGCTCTATGAAGAAGCGCGCGAGTGGCTGCTGCGCACCGACAAATTCCAGCTCGACGGCCGCCACACCGGCACCGGCGGCGGCAATCACGTCGTGGTCGGCGGCGCCACCCCGGCCGACTCGCCCTTCCTGCGCCGTCCCGACCTGCTCAAGTCGCTCATCGGCTACTGGATGAACCATCCGTCGCTCAGCTACCTGTTCAGCGGCCTGTTCATCGGTCCGACCTCGCAGGCGCCGCGCGTCGACGAAGGCCGCCCCGATGCGGCCTACGAAATGGAACTGGCGTTCAAACAGATCCCGAACCGGAACGAGGCGTCCATCCCGCCGTGGCTGGTCGACCGCGTGTTCCGCCATCTGCTGACCGACCTCACCGGCAACACGCACCGCGCCGAATTCTGCATCGACAAGATGTATTCGCCCGACAGCGCCACCGGCCGGCTCGGCCTGGTGGAATTCCGCGGCTTCGAAATGCCGCCGCACGCCCGCATGAGCCTGACCCAGCAGCTGCTGCTGCGCGCGCTGATCGTCGATTTCTGGGAAAATCCGTATGACGAGCCGATGACCCGCTGGCTGACCCACCTGCACGACCGCTTCATGCTGCCCTATTTTGTACAGCAGGATTTTGCCGAGGTAATCGACCGCCTCAACGATGCCAACTTCCCGTTCCGGCAGGAGTGGTTCTGCACCCATTTCGAGTTCCGCTTCCCCGTCATTGGAGTCCTCACGGTCGACGGCGTGACCATCGAACTGCGGCAGGCGATCGAGCCGTGGCTGGTGCTCGGCGAAGAGGCCGGCGGCGGCGGCACCGCGCGCTACGTCGACTCATCGCTCGAGCGGCTGCAGGTGAAAGTCAGCGGGCTCAACGAGCAGAAACACGCCGTTGCCGTCAACGGCATCGAAGTTCCGCTGACGGCGACCGACCAACCGGGCGTGTTTGTGGCCGGCGTGCGCTACCGCGCCTGGCAGCCGCCGAGCTGTCTGCACCCCACCATTCCAGTGCATGCCCCGCTTGTATTTGATCTGGTGGACCGGCAGAATGCGCGCGCGGTCGGGGGCTGTACCTATTACGTCAGCCATCCCGGCGGAAGGAGCCATGAAATTTTCCCGATCAATGCACTTGAAGCAGAAACCCGGCGCGCCGAGCGCTTCCGGACGCTGGGGCACAGCCCCGGTCCGTTCCAGATGCGCCGCGTCTCTCGCAACTCAGAAATGCCGGTCACGCTCGACCTGCGGCGATTCTAACCGAAACACCGGCATATGAAGACGTTGTTAGAGGCCTATCAGCCGATTGCGGGCGCGTATCCCGAAATGATCGATCCCAAACGGACCATCCGTCCGCAATGGGAACCCATGCTCAATCATCTGAAAGCCTACGGCCCGGACGACGTCGAGGTCCGCTGGCAGCGCGCGCATCGCATGATCCGCGAAAACGGGGTCACCTACAACGTCTATGACGATGCGCAGAGCGGCAGCCATCCCTGGGTGCTCGACCCCATCCCGCTGATGATCGACCCCGATGAATGGCAGGAACTCTCCGCCGGATTGATCCAGCGGATGCGGGTGCTCAATCTCGCCATGACCGACCTGTATTCGGAACAGAGGCTGCTGAAGGAAAACATCCTCCCCGGCGAGCTGCTGTTTGCCAACCCGCAGTTCCTGCGGCCCTGCTGCCCGATCAAACCGCCCGGCGGAAACTACCTCACGCTGCATGCCGTCGACCTCGCCCGCACGCCATCCGGAAAATGGTGCGTCGTGAAGGATCTGACCCAATCCCCGCCCGGCGCGGGCTATGCCCTGGAAAACCGGCTGGTAGTCTCGCGCACCTTCCCCACGATGTACCGCGACTGCGGCATCGAACGCCTCGCGCCTTTCTTCGCCGCCCTGCGCGGCACGCTCGAAGGACTTTCCGAAACGGCCAATCCGCACATCGTCGTGCTGACGCCTGGGCCGCACAGCTCCAGCTATTTTGAACACGCCTACATTGCCCGCTACCTCGGCTACCCGCTGGTCGTCGACAACGACCTCACCGTCCGGAACAGCGAGGTCTTCCTCAAGACGCTGGCCGGATTGAAAAAGGTGGACGTGATCCTGCGCCGCCAGGCCGATATCATCTGCGACCCGCTGGAGCTCGCCGGCAGTTCCGGCCTGGGGATTCCCGGGCTGGTGCAGGCCGCCATCGACGGCAAAATCGCCATCGCGAATGCCCTCGGAAGCGGCCTGGCCGAAACGCCGGCCCTGCTGCCGTTCTTTCCCGGCCTCTGCCGCAAACTCACCGGGGAAGAACCCCTGCTGAGCGCCCTGCCGACCCTGTGGTGCGGACAGGAAAAGGAGTGCAGACAGGTGCTCGACCAGCTCGAGCGCTGGGTCATCAAACGGGCCTTTGCCGGACCGTATGAACAGCCCGTATTCGTCCGGGCGCTCGCCCCGGCCGAGCGCACCGCGCTCGCCGAACGGATCCTGGCCGACCCCGAACAGTTTATCGCGCAGGAAAACATCGAGCTCTCCTCCTCGCCCTGCTGGCAGAACAGGCAGATGGTTCCGCGCCACACGATGCTCAGGGCGTTTGTCGTGGCCACGGCTGACGGATGGATGGTCATGCCCGGCGGACTCGTCCGCACCGCGTCGAAAGTCGACTCAACCATCGTCAGCATGGAGAGCGGCGGCGGGTCGAAGGATGCCTGGGTGCCGGCCCGCGGCTTCGTCGAGCCCGTCACCCTGCTGTCCGCCGACGAGGACGACATCCATCCGTCGCGATCCGATGCCAACCTGTCGAGCCGCGTCGCCGACAACCTCTTCTGGCTGGGGCGCTATGTCCAGCGCGCCGACATGCACGCCCGCATCCTGCGCACCATCCTGCGGCGCCTCACCGAAGAAAACCTGCCCGAGGGATCGCCGGAACTGCCCGAGCTGCTCCGCACGCTCGCGGTCATCGCGGGGCCGGACGAAACCCCCGAGATCATCACCGACCCAATCCGGCAGGCGGCGGAGACCAAGGCCTTCATCTTCAGCATGATTTCCGACAAGGCCCGCCATGGAACGCTGTACAATGCACTGACCTGCGCCTGCAATATCGGCGCCACCGTTCGCGAACGCATCAGCATCGACACCTGGCACATCCTCGACCGCATGAACCGCGAGCTCCACGCCGCGCCCGAAGAAGGCGACCTGCCCGACGCGCTCGATATGCTCGACCGCCTGCTCATGCCGCTGGCCGCCTTTTCCGGACTCAGCTCGGAAAGCATGACGCACGGCTTCGGCTGGCGCTTCATGGATATGGGGTTCCGCATGGAGCGCGCCACCATGAGCGCCCAGGTGCTGCGCGAGCTGCTCGCGCAGCCCGCCGCCTACGAAACCCCGGTGCTCGATGCCATTCTCGAGGTGGCCAACAGCTCCATGACCTACCGCTCGCGCTACCAGAGCCGCGTCGCGCCGCTGCCGCTGCTCGACCTGCTGATCTGCGACGACACCAACCCGCGCAGCCTGGCCTATCAGCTGGTCATGATCAGCCAGCACGTCAACGCGCTTTCGCAGCTGCCGGAGCGCGGAATGCTTCCGGAGCAAACCCTCGCCGGCGAGCTGGTCAGCCGCATTGAACAGTGCGACCTGTCCCGTCTGGTCCAAACCGACGCCGCAGGAAAACGCGCCGCGCTGAGCGGCTTCCTGTCCGAAATCAACGGGCACGTTCTTGAGCTCAGCAATATAGTCACGCACCGCTATCTGGCGCATGTGCAGGTTACCAGCACGCTGGCGTCGTCGATCGGCTCCGAAAGCTGGGACGGCGTGGAGGACGAAGAATGATCTACCATCTCCGCCACCTCACGTCGTTCCGCTACACGCAGCCGGTCACGTTTGTCTACAACACGCTGCACCTCAAACCCCGGGAAATGCCCTGGCAGAAGGTGCGGTCCTTCGAACTCGAGATCGAACCCGAGCCGGTCGTGCATACCGAGCGCCTCGACTATTTCGGCAACACCGCCACCTTCTTCATGATCCAGTCGCTGCATGACGCCATGAAGGTGCTGACTCAATCCGCGATCGAAGTGCTCCCGCGCCCGCCGGTCACGCAGCCCGGCATTCCGTGGGAGACCGCGCGGCAGGCCATGCGGGCGGACACGTCTGCGAACGGCCTGGACGCCTACCAGTACAGCTTTGCCTCGGCCTATGCCAAACCGATGGAGGAAGCCCGCGCCTACGCCCTGCCCTCGTGCCTTCCCGGCCTGCCCATCCATACCGTCGCGGCCGATCTGATGAGACGGATCAGCACCGACTTCACCTTCGATCCCAAAGCCACCACCGTATCGACGCCCGTGCTCGAGGTGCTGCAGAACCGCCGCGGGGTCTGCCAGGATTTTGCGCATCTGATGATTTCGTGCCTGCGCAGTGTCGGCATGGCGGCGCGCTACATGAGCGGCTATATCCAGACGCTCCCGCCGCCCGGACAGCGGCGTCTCGCCGGGGCGGACGCCTCGCACGCCTGGGTGGCGGTTTATTGCCCGCAGGCCGGCTGGCTCGAACTCGACCCCACCAACAACCAGATGGCGGATGAGCAATACATCACGCTCGGCTGGGGGCGCGACTATCAGGACATCAGCCCGGCCAAAGGCATCCTTTTCGGCGGAGGACAGCACACCGTCCACGCGCAGGTCGACATGATTCCGGAAACCGAGCTGCAGCAGAGCCAGCAGCAGCAATAAGCGGGATCCGATCCGCCCACTCATTGATATTGAACCCGTCAAAAAAGGGGGACCGGAATGTCCCCCCTCCGGAACGGCGACATTCCTGTCGCCGATACTTGAATCAATATCAGTCAGGCTTTTTTCGCATTACGCGTCTTCAAGACGGTCGCAATAGGACTCGATCGCCTGGCGGATGGCGTCCCGGTCTTCTGCCTTGGGGGCGCCCTGCCATTCACAGGTTCCGACCACATCCCACCCGGACTTTTCCGTCTTGGCATCAAAGTCGCGCTGGGCGCCGCCCGACCAGCCATAGGAACCGAAGCGAAACACCTTTTTGTTTTTAACCCGCTTGAGCATCAGCTCCTCGATGACATGAGCCATTGGCGGGAACATTTTGTATTCGTAGGTGGGCATGCCGAAGATCAGCCCGGCGGACTTCCAGGCATCGCCCAGAATGTGGCCGATGTCATCCGTCGGCACCTGATAGACATGCACCGGAATTTTGCGGCCGCGCAGCACTTCGATGATCGGGGCCAGCATCTGCTTGGTATTGCCGTACATACTGCTCCAGACCAGCGTGACCTCTTTCTCTCCGGGGCCTTTGCTGTATTCGGCATAGCGTTTGTAATGGTCGATGATCACGCCGGGATTCTCCCGCCAGATGATGCCGTGGGACGGACAGATCACCTTCACATCCAACCCGGCGAGTTTTTCGAGGCCCTTGATGACAAAGTTGCTGAACGTGGCCACGATATTGGCGTAATAGCGCAGCGCCTCCTTTTCATAGAACGCATGCTTCTCGTCGGAAATCTGGTCGTCAAACACCGCATCTTCATCGACGGCGCCGTACGAGCCGAAGGCATCGCAGGAGAACAGAATCCCGCGCTTGCGCTCATAGGTCATGATGGTTTCCGGCCAGTGAATATTGGGCGTGTCAAAAAACTGCAGCTCATAGTCCTCACCGATCGGCAGGATCATTCCGTCTGAAACAACGACCGCGCGATCTGCCGGAACGGAGGCAAATGCCTCCAGCAGCGGCACGGCTTTCGCGGAGCAGTACAGCTTGGCCTTGGTGTTTTTGCGGCAGAACTCTCCCAGCCAGCCGCTGTGATCGGGCTCCATGTGATTGACCACCACAATATCAATGTCTTCCAGGGCCAGTGATGCGGATTCAATCTGCCGCGAGATTTCCTCCGGGAACCGCATGACATCCTGCGTCATATCGATGAGCACATTCTGATCCCCCTTGATCAGATAGCTGTTAATGGACACCCCGTTGGGAATCGGCCAGATCCCTTCAAACAGATAATCCTTATCCTCTATGTTCACCGAAAGACGGTAGACCTCATCAACAATCTTCTGTATTTTCATTATGCTTCCTCTGACTTACTCTTATAAATAATCGGCTTATTGCCCCGGCCTGTTTCTCTTCAGGCGGGGGAGACTCCGGAAAAACCTGAGTCAAACAACTGTACTTAAATGATATTGTATCGATCGCAAGGCAGATTTCAAGCCCCTCCGGCAAGAAACCCGATTCCCGCAATCACATATGACGGGTGGATCATTTCGCGGCGCTGGAGCGTTGCAAATCTTCGGCGTGCACTCTACATTCTTCAGTCCCACAGCCCCGGTAGCTCAGCTGGACAGAGCAGCGGATTCCTAATCCGCAGGTCGGAGGTTCGAACCCTCTCCGGGGCACCACTTAACTCCCTTCCAGTCAAACGGTTGGGAGTTTTTTGTTTTCCTGTTCTGCGCCGGACAAGGCGGTGTTCTGTGGATACTTCTGTTTTGCCCGGTTGATTCGCCCTCTTTGTATAAGGGGGTTGCACGTTAAATCAGAATCAGGAGAAAACAATGGGACTGCAAATTACACGGCGAAAAGACGGGGCAATCCGGTCAAAATGGTGGTACGGAGATTTCACTGTCGATGGGAAACGGCACTTCACAAATCTCGGAATTGAAATCGAAGGAGCGGTCCCCGCATCCCTTAAAGAAGTGGGCAATGTGCCTTTCGAGCGGTCAAGAATGAAGGCACAGCTCAAACTCGATGAGTTAAAAAAAGAGGCCTGCAACCAGAAGACAGCGGAGAAGCACCTTCAGGAGCTTTATGAGCTGAAGGCCGGTGAAGCGATTGACCAGATTGCTATCGAGGAAATCGACGACAAGCGTTTTATTCTTCCTGCCCGCAAGAAAAGATCTTTGGGACAGGAAAAACATCAACTGAATGCCCTGAAAAATTTTCGCAAATACATTCAGAAAAATTACCCGGCAGTAAGGCATATCTCGCAAATCACTAAAACGATGGCTCGCGGATGGCTGTCGTCATTAGACGAGCAAAACTTTGCTGCAAAGACATACAACGACAAGCTTCATATTCTAAGAGGATTTTTTGACCGCATCGGAGATGAAGCCGGTGTAATGAAAAATCCTTTTGCCGGATGCCAGACGAAAATAAAAAAGACAGTACACCGGCAACCCTTCAGCCAAACCGAGCTAACAAAGATTTTGAAGCACTGCGACGCCCTGATCCGCCCGGTTGTCTTGACAGCCATGTGCACCGCCATGCGGCAGGGTGATTGCTGCCGCCTGAAATGGGAGTCGGTCGATCTGGACGGCGGGTTTATTACAGTAAAAACATCAAAAACCGGTGAGGTGGCAGAAATCCCGCTGTTCCCGACTCTGCGGGCGGAACTGGAGCACCTCCCGCGTACCAGTGAGTACGTTTTCCCCGAAGCCGAAGAAATGTACCGAACCAATACTTCAGGCATAACGTGGAGATTCAAGCAGGCCCTGAAAGCCGCAAAAATTGAAAATACACTCGCTCCAGAGAAAACGTCTGTGAAGCGGGCAAATCTGAAAGACTTCCACTCTTTCAGGACAACATGGATTACGATGGCGCTTTCGGCGGGGGTGCCGATGGAGCTGGTCCGGCGGGTGACGGGCCATTCCACGGTCGATGTGGTTCTGAAGCATTATTTCCGTCCCGGCAAGGAGGCGTTCAAGTCTGCCC
>JBFHEM010000032.1:0-52164 GCA_041584215.1 Tichowtungia sp.
CACGTCGACACAGCAGACTTTCCGAACATTGGAACATTCAATGTAGCTCCGCTTCACCGGCGTAGCCGGAAAGCGGACTGCCGCAATACGGTGCGGTTCAAAACGCTTTCCCTTGCTTCGCATCGGGTGAAGCGTTGCTACATTTTTCCAAGGTCTGGAATCAGCATCAGGGCGCGGGTGGCCTGCAGAGAAAGCTGGGCCGGAAGAATGACTCTGCTGATTTTTCCGGTGGACGGGTCGAGCACGTTGACTGCTCCGCCACCGGTCACATTCACCGTGATGGCTTCCTGCGTGCGGTTTACCAGCAGGTAAACCTGCTCCCCTTTTTGATGAAAACGTCCAACCGTCAACTTGTCAGTGCCGGGAGTAAAGGTGAGATCAAACTGCGGGGAACAGGATTGCGCGATTGAGCCGGCAAGCGTCTCGACAGACACAGCCTGCGCGCTTGCCAGCGCCGCGTTAACTGCCGCGTCATTCTGAACATGCTCGGCAGCGCGGGGAACCTGATCGACCCAAATGACTTTCCCGCCCGATTGCTCGAACTGCTTCAACCGCTCGACCACCGACAGAGGAATCAAGTCGAGCTGCGGCATCACCAGCGTGTGATAGGAACCATAACCAATTTTCATTTTTCCGTTTGCGAGTTCTGCATTGGCGACCGCTTCTGGATGAACAATCATGTATTCAATATCGCCATCGAGCAGCGCTTTTTCCGTGCGATCCCAGTCGTGCTGCCGCTGTTTGTGCCGCTCCACGATCTGCGGCCAGAATTTTTCAGAAGCCAGCAAGTCGGCCTGAAACATGGAAACCGGATAATAGAGACCGACGCCGGCATCGCGCCGCGCGCCGCGCAGCACCTGCGTCAGGCGCCCGGTGTATTCGTTTAAAAACCGGTACTCTTCCGGAGTGTAGCCCTTGGCCACCGTGCGCCGCCCGCCGGCATCGGTTTTGTCTCTGGCATCGAGCGGAAGGTAAGATGTAAACAGGTTCGCACCGTGGAACGAGGCCATGTTTACGGAATTGATCAGCAGCGGCAGATCGGGCGAAAGCCGCGTCAGCCCGTACCCACCGATAATCGGGTCGAGCAGCATGATGGTGGTGTCGCGCTTTTTCCACGCGGCCACGGAACTGAAAAACCGGGTCTGCTGATACGGGAACTCCATGAACTGGTCGGGGTTGGGGATCGGGATATCCAGCGCCGGCACGTCGAATTCGGACACAAACTTCATGAGGTCACCATAGCCCTGTACGTGCATGGACAGATATTCGTTGAGCAAAAAGTGTCCGCTCGACTGGATGCCGCGTGCGTTGCACCACTCTCGAATCTGTCTTGAAAAACTGTCGGTCAGCAGCTCGGCCACCGCCTTCCGATAGTGGATTCGCGCGCGGCGGGACGAATCGTCATCGCCCTCAAACAGAGCCGACAAAATAAAAAATATTTCATAGCCGTGCATCGCCTGAAAGCCAGCCGGCAGGTCGTCGCTCCAGGGTGCACAGGCATACGGGGCATCCGGACTGGGCTTCCAGTGCGTCTGCATGAGGTTGGGTTCGTTGCAGTAAAATCCCTCTACTGTCCGAGCCGGGTCCTTGATCTGCGCCAGAATCGGCTCGTGCATGTTGGCGATGAACCGCGCAACCGCCTCGCGGTTCATCAGATCGGGATAGCGGCCCGTGTGCCCGAACTGCTTCAGGGTCGACTGCGCCTGCACATTCTGGTTGCGAACGTATCGGGCAAACACCCGCAGCTGCCAGTCGCCTTCCAGCCCCTGAGCAGAGAGCCGCTTTTTTTCAACGGAGAGTATCTGCCCGGCTGTCAGATCGACCGCGCCGTCTTTCACGGGATAGACTTCGGCACAGACAATGTCGTACAGGTCTGCCGGCAGCGTGTAGTCAATGGCGACATCCCCCTCACCGGCGATCGTCAGCATGGTCAGACCCTTGACCTCATAGTCCGGATTTTCAGCGACCACCCGTCCACCGGCCATGCCGCTCGGATAACCCCAGTCATCCGCCAGCCAGACCGGACGTCCGGACGCGCAGGCCGCATCCACCAGCGGCCCTATTTTTGCGGGCCCGTCCGGTCCCTGCTGATACAGCTCTTTGTAAAAAAAGGCCATATACCCGCCGAGTCCGTATTTTGGATACTTTTCCAGCGTCTCAGTATCGAGTTGGTACTGAACCAGTCGATATTCACTGGGCGGATTCTTAAACGCCTCGGCGGATACAATGCCGCACGAGCTCCCGGGAACAGTTGACGCGCCAAACGCCGGACAGATCAATCCCGACAGCACGGTTATTAAAAAGATTCGTTTCATAGCTTTTTCCATTAGTTCACAGCCTGAAAGACAGCCTACCCGCTCCACGCCTCAATCAATAGTAGAATCCTGCCAATGAAAAGTATTTCCGCGCCGCGATTCCTCCACGGATTCCCCTCGCAAAAATCCATGCAGCTCCGCTTCACCGGCGAAGCCGGAAAGCGGACCGCCGACGCACCGTGCGGTTCATCACGCTTTCCCGGCAGGCTGAGCCTGCACCCGACAATGTTTCCAGCGTGGTTGGAAAATTCCATGTAGATCCGCTTCACCGGCGAAGCCGGAAAGCGGACTGCCGACGCGCCGTGCAGATCATCACGCTTTCCCGCCCTCCGGTCGGGTGAAGCGCGGCTACATGCATCAATACCGGATATCAACCCCTTCGCCCTGATAAGGCCACGCATCCGGACAATCAACAAACCCTGCCCGAACAGGATTGGCACGCACATAATTCCACTTTTCAGAATAGCTTTCACTATGTCGCAGCAAATGATCAAAAAAGCCTGGCTGCCAATGCGGCCCCGGCTCAGCAATAGCTGATGAAAGCGCGCGCTTCATCATTCGAACGGTCGTTCCCAGCGTATGTTCCGGAGCCATGCGAATGAAACAGTGAATATGATCCGGCATAATCACATAACGCCCGATTGCCACGCCGCGCGGAATCGCCTTTTCTGCATAATCGTACAGCTTTTGATGTACCAAGTCGGTCGCCAGAATGGGTTTTCGCTGCGCCGTGCAAAACGTGACGAAATAGAGCGGAGCGTTATAGCTTTGAAAAATTTCGGGGAGACGATGCGGTTTATTCGGTCGGTCGCTCATGGCGTGGATCTTGAACAAACGGGAAACGGCACGCAATGTGAAATGAACGCTTTTCCGAACTCTGTAAAAAAACATGTAGCTCCGCTTCACCGGCGAAGCCGGAAAGCGGACTGCCGACGTGCCGTGCGGATCATCACGCTTTCCCGGCAGGCTGAGCCTGCACCCGACAATGTTTCCAGCGTGGTTGGAAGATCCATGTAGCTCCGCTTCACCGGCAAAGCCGGAAAGCGGATTGCTGATGCACCGTGCGGATCATCACGCTTTCCCGCCCTCCGGTCGGGTGAAGCGCGGCTACACTTTTCAGCTGGCTGAGCCTGCACCCGACAATATTTCAAAACATTGGACCTGAGACGGAGTCGACAGTGCTTTTTGGTATCCCAAAAAGAAGAGACCGAAGGGATCGACAAAAACCTGTGCGCATCTATGCAATCGGGTTCCAATGATTGGAAATCCAGATGTAGCTCCGCTTCACCGGCGAAGCCGGAAAGCGGACTGCTGATGCACCGTGCGGATCATCACGCTTTCCCGCCCTCCGGTCGGGTGAAGCGTGGCTACATTTTTCCGGCAGGCTGAGCCTGCACCCATCAGATGATCCAATGGTTGGAAAACGTGGCGGCACAAACAAGAGCTATGGAGCAACCCGTTCGCCGCAGAGGTAGCGCGCGTTCCACAGGCCGGTTGCAAGCGGGTCGTTGAGGGCCGAGAAGACCTGATAGACTTTTTTGCGGCAGGCTCGGCAGAGATCGGAGTCTTCATTATTCGCCGCGAGGTTGTTCATTTCGAACGGGTCGGCTTCGAGGTCGTAGCACTCATCGGTATCGGTGGCGTTCCAGACATACTTGTATTTGCGGTCGCGGATCATGCGCTGGCAATAGAGTCCGAACTGCTGGCCGTTGTAGGTCGAGAACGCGAACTCGCGCGGGTCGGGGTTCGGCTCGCCTTTCAGCATCGGGAGCAGGGTTTTTCCCTGATAGCTTTCCGGCACCGGGAGGTTCAGCAGCTCCAGCAGCGTGACGGGCAGGTCGAGGAAATGGCTGATGAAATCATCGCAGACAGATCCCGGCGCAATCACTCCGTCCCATTGAACGAACAGCGGCACGTGTGTCTCCTCTTCGTACATGACGTAGTGCTTATCCATTAAGCGGTGGCTGCCAGCGGCATCACCGTGGTCGGTGGTGAAAATGACCAGCGTGTCTTCCATCAGATCGTGTTTTTCCAACCATTGGAAAACCATGCCGAGCGAGTCATCCAGCTGGGCGATGATGCCGTAGTAGCCGGACATGTAGACCGACCACTCGTCCCACGTCCAGTTTTCGAGGCACCAGCTGCGGACCTGCTGTTGCTGAATGTAGGGTTTGCCTTCAAAATTTTCGTCAAAATTTCCCCACGGCGGAATGGTTTCGGGCGGGAACATGGAGGCGAACGGCTCGGCCGGTATGCAGGGCAGATGCGGCTCGAAATAGTCGAGCCGGATGTGCCACGGCTCGTCGCCGCCGGATTCGAACTCCTCGATTTTATCGATGCATTTTTGCGCGAGCAGATGGGTGTGGCATTTTTCGACCGGCTGGGTTTCGCACCAGCCGACCGGAAATTCGGGCCACGGGTTGTCGATCGGATATTTCACGGCTTTGTGCGGCGTGTGAAACGGATCGTTCGGAACGTCATCATAGCTTTCGAATCCGTAATGGGTTGCATCGAGTTCCGGATGAACATGCCATTTACCGATGTAGGCGGTGCGGTAGCCTGAATCGCGCAGCTGCCGCACCCAGACCGGAAGATCGGGGGAAAGGCCGGACACCGGAAGCGCGCCGCCGCCGTCATAGTTCCAATGCCCGCCGTGCTGTTCGGGCATCACGCCCGAGAGCAGGGTCTGCCGGGCCGGACAGCAGCTCGGCAGCGGCGTGTAGGCCTGAGAGAACGAAATTCCTTTTTGCGCGATCCGGTCGATGTGGGGGGTTTTGACGACGGGGTTTCCGGTCGCCCCGATGGAGTCGTACCGCAACTGATCGACGTTGATAAACAAGATGTTCGGTTTTCTTCTCATTCTATTGCTGATTCCTTCAGACAGCATCTAATCACGAAATGCCCAGCACCGCACAGCCGCAATCAATAACTTTAAACCACGAAATACCCGGCGCAGCCTAACCGCAACCCAATATTTATCCGCAGATGAACGCAGAATCGCGCAGATATTCAAATGCGGTTTCCTCATCTTCGGCTATCTGCGAAATTCTGCGGATACAAAGCAGTTGAAGAGAAAATATTTTCAGGAAAACAAGTTTTTGGCGGATTGTAGCACAAAACACATGAAACAAATTCACAGAACAGATTCCGTGTGTTTTGTGTATTTCGTGGTTCATCTCTCCCCTGCCACATTTCCCGACAATCCCGCCAGCCGGACCGAACCCCTCCAAATGCGGCCAAAAAAAAGCGGAACTTCTGAACACGGCTTATCCGCGGGGCGGGATCCCCGCGGATTCAGGGACGGAAATAGTCCGGCGAATCTTCGATCGGCAGGACGCCGCCGATATGCCCGGGCTGGTATTTATCGTTGATCGTGTCGCCGTCCTCAAACGGGTCATTCGTTCGCTTCAGCCAGGTTTCCAGCTTCCGGTGCATGCTCTGCTGCAGTTCGACAATTTCCGGATTGTCCCGGCCGGCCCAGCTGATCAGATTGTGTTTCTGAAACGGATCGGCCCGGTCGTCGTAGAGAAGCCAGGGGCCTTCCACCGTTTCCGCATAGGTGTGCGTGCGGGTAACCACACCCCGGAACGGCGGCGAGGGGATGCAGTGGACGGCAGGTGCAAAATTAATGAACACCGAATCGGGCGCGGCCGATTCATCCCCCAGGATCAGCGCGGAGAGGTCATCGCCCTGCATCGCAGCCGGGATATCCGTTCCGGTCATGGAAATGAGCGATGCGGTGAGCTCAATCAGGCTGATCGGCGCATCGGTGACCCGGCCCGCCGGAACGTGCCCCGGCCGGCGGATCAGCAGCGGAACGCCGACCGACTCGCGCCATGGCTGACTTTTATAATACTGGCCCTGATTGCCCAGCATATCGCCGTGGTCCGCAGTGAACACCACGATGGTCTCATCGCAAATCCCCAGCTTTTTCAGGGTTGCATCCAGCCGCGCGAACTGGTCGTCGAGCGCCATGATGTGGGCGTAGTAGCCGGCCAGGATCTCCTTCTTCGCCCGCATGATTTCCGCCGGCACATACACGCTGTTGGTCTCCATGAACTCGACCTCTTCGGGCGTGCAGCGCGCCAGAAGCTCTGGCGGCATTTCGCGGTACGGGTCGTGCGGCGTTCCCCACGAGAGCACCAGAAAGAACGGATCGTCTTCCGCGGCCTTCTCAGAGATATAGCGGATGGCCAGGTCCGTCTGATGAACCGGTTCGTAGCCGTCGATGAATTTTGGTTTGGGTTCGTCCGTATAGTAGAACGAACTCATGTAGTCATGCGTGCAGTTGGCGACCGCCCAGTAATCATCGAAGCCCAGCCGCCGGGGGCCGGGCGGCGTAAATGCGGTGCGGGGCCCGCCGTCGAGATGCCACTTGCCGATATAGCCGCACTGGTAGCCGTTGTCGCGCAGCGCACCGGCAAAGGTCGGCCCGTCGTTACAAACCTGCAGCTCATTGTTCACCACGCCGTGCGACAGCGTATGCAGCCCGGTAAAGATGGTCGCGCGCGACGGCGCGCAGGACGGCGAATTCGCGACCGCGTTCGTGAAGCGGGTTCCCTCCGCCGCCAGCCGGTCGAGAGCCGGCGTCTTCACCTTCTCAACTCCCGCGCACCCGATGGCCGTTGAACGCATTTGATCTGTCAGAATATAAAGTAAATTCGGTTTTTTCATGTACCGCTCCCCATCCTGTTCCTGTCTGCTCCATGTCAAACGGCTGAAGTGTACGCGATCCGCCCGGCATCCTCTGTAATTTTTCTGCCAACATCCGGTACTGTTTTGCCAATGCCCCTCCGGACAAGGAACCGGGGAGTGTTTATGCCGACCGCAACAGCCGGATCTTTTCCAAACCCTGGAAAACAGGCGACTTCAGCGGGACATCAGTCTCAACATTCTGATAAACCACAAAATGCGCAGCGCGGCAACGCCGTTCATGGTGACCCTTCACAGTGAACCGCAACCAAAGAGTTTTGCAGAATGATGTACGGCAGAATGATTTGGAGCACTTTTAAGTAGATTATTCTGCCGTACATCATTCTGTAAAAACAGCCCCTGCTTAGTTCTTTGAGAACAAAGGGTTGTGGTGAAAATCGTGCACAAAAAGTGGATGATCGGGCTACATATGCCGATTCGTTGACATAGAACCACTTGCAGATTTCATCCGTCAGCGACATCCAGCCGATGAGTAACACGGCTATATTCTTCATTTGCGAATTTTTCGCGCGAGGCGAAGCCTCTTTCGCGTATTTCGCGGTCAGATTCTTTGCTGTGTTTGTGCGCCGCGAATTCTCTGCCGGGTTGCCCACAGCGCGAAAGGCGGAACACGATTTCCAAGCGCGTTCAGAACCCGCCCGGAGGTCGGATTCCACCGTTTCGCATCCATTCGCGTGATCCGCGGTTAATCACCTTTTCAGACAGTCAAGTCGAGATGGTAACCACGAAAGACACAGGCTCTCTGAATACAGAGACGCGAAGCGAGGCCTCGTAATTGCGAGGCAATGACGGAGGAGTGGCAACCCTGTCCTGCAACACTGAAAAACTCTTTTGGTTGCGGGTCACCGTGAAGATTCGCAATGAACGGCTCCGCTGCCTTGTAATTTACTGAGTGCTATGGCGCGGCTTCAATCCGGTAGAAGCGGACAGGCGGGCCGTCCGGAGCGGTGGAAACGCTGTTCAGGGGCGGGGTCGGGGCCTGGTTGGTCGCCACGCCGGTCCATTGCCCGGTCACCAGATTGGTGCTCTGCTGCAGCGTATAGGTGCGGCCGTATTCACTGCTCCAGGAAACCGTGTTTCCATCCATCGACATGTTGAACACAGAATCCGGATCGGCCGGATGGGTGGCGGCCAGGAACTCGTCCAGATTGGAAGCGCCGTCGCCGTCGGGGTCATCATCCGCGTCCTGCCCGGTTCCGCCGAAGTACGCCTGCTCCCACCAGTCGGGCAGCCCGTCGTCATCGCTGTCGGTTGAAGGAAGCCGCTCATCGATAAACCAGTTGTTGGTCTGCACCACATTGAGCGAATTGTTGACGACGAGCAGCGCTTTGGAGGGATCGACATCGGCGGCGAAGCGGATGGTGGAGTTCGAGACCGTCACCCCGTTCATGCCGCTGATCGAAATCCCGGTGGCTGAATCAACCGCCGAACCGTCCTGATAGATGTTCACGCCGTCGATCACAAACTCCTGATCGATACCGGACTGGGGCCCGCCGGGCTTGTACAGAACGATGGCGCCGATCCCGACGTTCTTGAACCGCAGGTTGCGATAGGTGTGACTGCGCGGGAAGGGCCCCTCTTCATCGTCGGAGGTCACATAGGCATGAATGCCGTAGTTCGACTCTTCAAAACGGCAGTCCTCAATGAGGGCGGGCGGGCGGCAGATGATGGCTTTTTTCAGCTGCGTCCCGAAGGTGCAGTTGCTGACCGCCAGCCGGCCGGTTGTCAGGGTGTAGAGCAGCGACGCCTGATCGAGCGGAACGTCATTGGTGGTCTGCACCCCCGCGGGAATCGAATCCAGCCGGATGCGATGGAGGCGGTGGCTGTCGCGAATCGTTTCCAGAACAATGCCGGTTCCCAGCGTCTCATTCCCCGCCCGGCCCCGGAATTCAATCACACTGCCCGGTTCGAAAATCGCATCGCCCCACTTGTTTCCGGCAAACCGCAGTGTGGCGGTCTGATTGCTGACACTCAACAGGTAGCACGGCGTATCCGAGCGGTTCATGCTGTCGTCCATGGTCGCTTCAAACCGCGAGTTGCGAATGACCGGCCCGCTGCGCATCTCCTTGATGATCACGCCGCCGCGCACGCCGGACACCGCGCGGTCCGTGCCGGGCTTGCGCCGGATGGTGATGCGGTTCAAATCCACATCGTCCGAATCGAACACATTCCAGGCGCGGCCGGCAAAGGCGTAGAAATTCACATCTTCGACCGCAATATGGCGGCTGTGGCGGATCACAAAGGTGAAGGAGCCGATCGAGCGGTAGTAGCCCAGCTCATCGCGTTTTTCGCGGTCAATGCCGTCGAGCAGATCCTGATGGCGGTTGAGCACAAACAGCATGCCGGGCTGCACGTCACCGGCCAGCTTGGAGACATGCTCGGGAAGAACCGTCACCGTATAGCGCCCGGGGAATCCCGGCACCGCCTCCACATGAGAGGCATCCACCCAGATGTGCGAGAACAGCATGGAATCGCTGAGGACAAACACCGAATTATCCCAGTCCGAACGCAGCGCCTCCACCGCGTCCGGGTCAAGGTCTTCATACCCGTCCGCGATCTGGAAAACAAAGTTGGAGTTGGCGGCATCAACGGAGAGCACCTCGCCCTGCGCCCAGGGGACCGGATCGAAATCGATGTCGAAGCCCCGGATGGTCACATCACGGCAGCGCCAGACCAGGAACGAGCGGTTTTCGGGATTGATGACCAGGGTGGACCCGTTGCCCTCCACGACCAGATCCTGCGTGTATTGGATGGGGATCTGGTTGAACTCGTCGTCGTATTTATCGGACCGGTAAACGGCATTGGCGGCAAACTGTATAATCGCAGGATTGGCATTGGATGCCGCGGCGGCAAACACCGCGCGAATGTCCGGCCCGGCTGCATCGGCGGCAATTGTGTAGGTGTTGGTCGGTAAAGCCGAGGTGTCGATCACCGATCCGTAGACCCCGACCTTATCGATCCGGGTCATATTGAAATTATCGTTGTTGGTGTTGGCATTGTCCGCCGTCCAGTAGAGCCGGAAGGTGACCTCCCGGGCCAGGTTCTGAAAACGCGCCTGCCCGGCCAGGTCGATGCTGACATCCTGAAAGTCGGCATCGGCCGCCGGATCATCGTTGGTGCTCGATGCCGTAATTTCGCCGGTGTCGAGCATGGCGTCCGTCTCAAAGCCGTCCAGGCTGGAGGTCAGGAACCAGCGGTCGGCCGATTTGCCGGCATTGGCGATCTGCGCAGTGAAGTGCAGCGCGGAAAGGGACAGGCGGCGGTGGCGCTCCGGCTCCAGCGAAAATTCAAAATACCATTTTTGATCCACCGCATCCTGCAGCGTGTTGTTGTTGTTCATGCCCCACTCGCTTTCGCGGAACGCAATGGAGCGGTCCCCGTCTGGATCCGTATCGAACGGCAGGCCGGTGTGGTCGCCCACGCCGCCGCCCAGGGTCTCGCTGGCGTAATGCGGCCGGTCGATGAACGACGACTTGAACAGGCCGGCAGACACTCCGGACGCCACGAGTTCCGGCGCGTATCCCCGCGTCGCCTCTTCCGGGTTTTCAAAATCGTAGCCGGCCAGCAGGCCGGCGGCATCGGGGACCCCGTCCTGCGAGATCCGGATGTCGTCAATACCGATGCGGCGGTTGGCGCTGCCCGTATATTGATCGTACAGATAAAAACGGAAGGTGACGGATGTTTGGCTGCTGAATCCGGCCAGGGAAGACAAATCCGCGATCGCCGGATAAATCCCCGATGCGGCCGAATCCGTGACCGTCACCAGGTCGGCCGTATAGTTGTCCACGCTGGAGCGCAGCGTGACGCCGGCGAACTGCGCAAAGCCGTGTTTGACCATGCTGAAGCGGAGTTCATCCAGCTTGCGCGCCGGCTGCGCAGTGAGGGTGAATTCAAAATATTCGCTGTTGGCCACCGCCGAGGCCAGGTTGGAGGAAGGATTGGCACCGGCATTTTCCATGGGGAAAAGTCCGGTTGCAACCGGAGCCGTCTCGATGGACGGATCGAGACGGAATATGGTTGTTCCGGCGCCGCCGGCCAGCGCGCCGGCCGCCACCCCGTCCGCGGCCGTCCCGCCCATCGTGATCGGCATGCCGATTCCGCCGGGCTGGGCCGCGTCTTCAAAGTCGGTGAAATACAGAACGGCGGCACCGGCTTGTGAAGAGCCGAGAATCAGGACCAGAATCGCTGCATGGCTCCATTTTTTCATCAAACCCTTTTTCCCGGCGGGAGCAGGTTTATTTCTGTTTACTGCCCAGCCGCCCGTCCGGATGCATCGAGGTCTCCAGCGTTCCGTAGGGCCAGGGCTGTTTGAGCATCAGCCACAGGAACAGAGGGGTCATCATATAGGCGATGCCGCCGAAGATGAAGGCAAAGCGGTACTGCTGCCCGACCGCGACAATCAGCAGCCCGCACAGGTTGGCCCCGACGATCTGCAGGATCCGCGAAACAATCTGGCTCGATCCGCTGAGCTGCCCGAATTTATCCTTCGGAATAAAACTGTACATCATCGGCAGCAGTGCCGCCGTCATCATGGTGTTGATGGCCGCAAAAAAGGCGTACACGATCGCCACCCGGATCATGCTGTCGGCAAACAGAAACATCAGCAGCTGCGACAGCCCGACCAGCAGTCCGCTCCAGCCCCAGATTTTCTTGGGGCCGTAGCGGTCAATAATCCAGCCGGCCGGCAGAATCAGGCACAGGCCGATGGCCGTTCCGGTTGCCAGGATATAGCCAAGCTGCGCAGAGGACAGGCCCAGGCCGGTATTCGTATCCGTGAAAAACAGGTTGAAGTAGGTGGCCATCACCGGCCCGCCCAGCGCGGTGACCCCCAGCGTCAGCCAGAGAAAGATGATATAGCGGTTGGCGAAGCCCTCCTTCAGGAACCCGCCCACCTCTTTCATAACAGACTTTTTGGGAGGCGGCGGCGGATACTCGCCCTCTTTGACAAAAAACAGCATCAGCATTTCGCCGGAAAAACCGATGCAGGCCAGCCCGACAAAGACCGCAACCGGGGCCATATCAAACAGTCTCAGGGCCAGGAGCTGAACAAACAGCGCCCCGACACTGCCGAGCATCCGCATGCCGGCGGAAAACCGGCCCATCAGTTCCGGCGGAACCACGTCGTTGTAGAACCCGGTCAGCACATTCGACCCCGCTCCGGCAAAGCCGATCAGCACCATGCAGGCCAGCGCCTGCCAGTAGGAGGTGATAAAGGGCATCAATACCAGCCCGACAAACCAGATCGGGGTGGTGAACAGGTCGTACGGGCGGCGGCGGCCCCATCGCGTCCGGGTGCGGTCGCTCAGGGTTCCAAGGATTGGAAAAACAATCAGTGCGCCCAGCGGAAAGATCGACCACAGCGATCCGATCTGAGCGGCATTGAATCCTTTGCGCATCATCAGCAGGGGGAAGAGCGTCGGGATGGCGATATGCTCCATCCAGAAAGTGAACTGGCCGATGTAGAGCCAGAAAAACATCCGGATGAGATCTTTTTTATAGTACACCAGCGTGCCGGCGCGCCAGACCCGCACGCCGTTGGCATCGAACCATTTTTCATCTCTCTGAACATACTCTTCAGGCATAAACCGCTCCCTCTGCTTCTGCCGCACAGATTGAAAACCGGTGCGTTCCGGCACAAACCTCTTCCGTTCCACCGCCCAGGGCCGACCAGTCGACCACCGCAACCGCCCCGTCGGGAACAGACAGCTCCACGCGCCACTGACCGTCCGCCTTCTCCGCCTTCAGCCGGACCTCGCCCTGCGGGATCAGGACCGAGGCGGACACGTCCGACAGGCCGGCGGGCGCCGGGCAGATGGAAATCCGCGTCCAGCCCGGCTCCAGCGGCCGGATGCCGGCGACCCGCTCCGACAGCAGGGTCAGCGGCCCGCCGCTCCAGGCGTGATTGATGGTGCCCGGGTGCTCCGACCAGTCCGGCCAGCGCTCCCAGAGTGTGCTGTTTCCATTTTCAATCATGGGCAGATACCTGCGCTCCATCCGCCGCAGCGCCGCGTCGGCATCCCCCATCGCAAACAGCGCCTCCAGCACATATTTTTCCATGTAGGGACAGGCCTGCTCGACCGTATCCAAAAGACGGATCAGCTGGGGATACTGATCCGCAGCCGCCGCGCCGCTCAGGACCGCCAGCGCCTGCACCCGGTCATCGGGTTCAAATTCAAACCCGGCCGACACAAACCCGCCGCGCGCTTCATCCCAGTAGGCCGCCCGGAACGCGTCGCGGACCTGCCGTTCGATCCGGCCGATCTCTTCGGCCTCCTCGTTCCGTCCCAGCTGCTGCGCCATTTTTCGCACGCCTTGCGCCGCCAGAATGAACCAGGCATTGAGCGCCGGCTCGGAATCAATGCGCTCGCCCCAGTCGATCCAGTCCCAGGTTCCCACGCTGACACCGTCCACCTCGCGGGGAATCGCGCCCTTCTCATCCGGGCGGTACCTGATGAGTCCGTTTTCATGGAACTCCCAGATGTCCAGGTAGCGCTTCGCGAACGGATAGAGTTCTTCCAGGGTCTGGAAATCAGCGGTGTTCATGAAATAGGTCCAGATCCCGTACGGACTGACCATCGACAGCATCTGGGCCGGCAGCTCCATGCGCCAGTTTCCTTCGGGCACCGGGCCGTAAATGATGCCGTCTTCACGCTGCCAGCGCAGATGCTCGCGCAGCCCCTTTTTCACCAGCAGGTCGGCTTCGCGGTCCATGCAGTAGGGCACCTGGCCGAGCTGGATGATCAGGTCGCCCGGCCACTGGGCGCGCTCGCGGCAGGGGCAGTCCATGAAGTTGTCGCGCATATTGACCGGCAAGGTCCGGCGGGCCTTGGTCCACAGGGCATTGAGCAGCGGGTTGTCGCAGGCAAAGGCGCCGGCGAATTCGGAGGGATACGATGTTTCGCGATAGTAGAACCCGTCGGTCTGCAGGGCGTCGCTCGGAACTTTGTAGATCACCTCTTCGCCGTTGATCCAGCCGGGAAATTCAAACGACTGAAGCCCTTGCCGGGTGATGTAAACCGGCGAAAACCGGTTGGTATCCTGCCCGACGGTGATTTCAATCCGGACCCCGGGTTTTGATTTGACCGACAGCGCCGGAACGAAATGCATGTTGTAGGGAAGCCGGCAGTGGTAATAGCAGAAGCCGTCGGCAATCCGGCCGGGGCGTATTTTCACCGAATCATATTCCTTCAGGCCGGACCAGAACCACTGGGCGAACTCGCGTTTTTCGAGCGGGCCCCACGGCGCATCGCCGGGCCGGCCGGCCGCCTGCGCCGCCGGCCAGGCGCTGTCGTCAAAGTCCGACGCGGTCCATTGCGGGATATCGCACCGGGCATCAAACCCGATGCTGGGCTCCGAGAGCCGAAAGGCGTCATGAATATAGCCGGCGTCAAAGAAGGCCGGATGCCGTTTTACCTTCCAGTCTGAAAACCGGACGTCATCGCTGTCGACCAGCAGGCCGGGGGTTCCGCTGTCGCGGTGGGAAAACCCGTGGCGGCCGAAATAGCACAGCAGCACGGCGACGGTATTCACGCCTTCTTTCAGCCACGCGGACAGGTCGATCTCTTCATAGTACGAGCCGTCCGGAACCGGGCCGCGCTTGAGCCCGCCCTCGCGCACCGCCAACTCGCCGTTGACATACAGCCAGTATTTGGAGTCCGCGGACATCCGCAGGACCCCGGCGGCCCCGCTGCCGACAGAAGCCTGACTGCGGAACATAAACCATTCGCCGGACTCCGGCCGTCCGCTCCGCTCACTTTGCGGCGGCACCTGCCAGCGTGTATTTTCTGAAAACATTTGATGCAACTCCCCTTTTACAGTGGAAAGTTAACCATAAGGCCGCGGCCCGCGACGCGGAAAAAACAACCGATCAATCCGACAAACCAACAACCCTACAGCTTTTCGCGGAACATCTTGGGGCTCTCGCCGGTTTCCTGCTTGAACACCCGGGCGAAGTATCCGGAATCATTGAACCCGACCTCAAAGGCCACATCGCTGACCGACCGGGCCGGATCGGCCAGCAGCAGCATGGCCTTTTTGATGCGCACCTTCTGCAGGTAAGCCATCGGGGAACAGCCGAACGTTTCATGGAACGCCCGCCGCAGCGAGGTGGGCGACATGTGCGCCGCCCCGGTCAGGTCCTCAAACCGGACCTCTTCTCCCAGGTGCGTCTCCATGTACCCGATCAGCTCGCCGAGCTTCAGGAAACTTTTCCCGGCGGGCGTCGAAATGTGCGAATAGCGGCGGGAAAGAAAAACGATCAGCTCCCGGAATTTCGTCTCACAGAAAAACTCATAGCCCGGCGCCATCTCCTCCTGCTCCGCCTCAATCTCCTCGACCACCGAATGCACAAACGCCAGATCCTTGGCCGGCAGCTTCAGGTGCGGCTCGTTATGGTTTTCGGAGGCCGCCGAAAACAGCGCACGAAAGCCCGGGATCGAATCCAGATCGCGCGGGTTCAGGTGCAGCCGCTTGAGGTCAAACAGTACATTCAGCACCTGCACCCCGCTGTTCTCGGGAACATCGTAGCCGTGCGCATGCCCGGGCGGAATCACAAACACATCGCCCATCGAAATCGTCTTGTGCTGTTCGCCCAGGTGATGAACCGCCATCCCGCCGACCACAATCATCACCTCGTAAAAATTGTGCGAATGCAGCTCCCGGCTCCAGTCAACGAACGGCATCCGGAAAACGCACAGCGGGAGATGCCCCTTCTCGAAAAAATCCTGCGCGCTCAGCTTTTCGTTCGACTTCACCTTTTTCCCCATCGGATCTCCTTGCGGCAATTCTCCCCCCTGTCTACCGTCCGCAAGAGAACTTTCCGAGGAAATAATCACCCGTTGCGCCGGGCTGAACATGGAACCGCCGGTTTTTCGGGTATTTTAAGACCGCAAATAATTTTCATTGTGGCAGCTCTTTGCATGACAGTTCGTATAAATCCCTCTTCTGCTGCATGGACAACAGACCCGTCTCCATCGAGTTCGGCGAATGAGAAATCCAGACAATTTTGGGGAACGCCGGGTCGAGTTCATTGTTCAACCGCAGGCCGCCCAAACCGAATTCAAGCAGGTTATAGACATAAAAACTGTGCGGCTTGCCATCATTGCACTGCTCCACCTGATGAAACGAAGCCTGAACCATGCAGGGCCTGCCGTTCAGAATAACAAAGTCGTCCTCATCCGGTGACATCGTCAAAACGGTTTGCCGGGCACGTCCCGACACTGAGGACAGAAAAAAGGTAATCTCACACAACCCGGCATTCATACCGCACCCCATCAACCAGGTGTAGACACAAAGATCCTGCCTCCCATCCCGGTTCAGATCTCCGGAAAACACTTCCGTGTCCGGGGAAAGGCGTTCTCCATCTGCTTGCAGCCGGGACAACGGAATCTTTTCAACAGCCTTGCCCTCCTCAAACGGGCTGTGCCCGAGCGGAGCCGCCAAAGAATAACCGGAGATCAGACAAACAGTAACAATGATAATTTTTTTCATAACACCCATCCTGCAACAGCCACAGGGACACAGTGCATCCCTTCGAAATATTTTTTCCGCAAGCAGACCCAACCCGGCGGAGCCGGAACCAAAACAAAGATACTTTAAAACAGGGTGCATGTTAACCGGCCGCAGACATGATCCGCGCGGCCTCTGTCAAATGGTCAAATAGCGCAGCGGCTTGCCGCGGGATAATCTTATTGGTCGCTTCGCAACCAACGATAAATTTTTCACGCTGCAGAACCTCATGTTGTCCCGGGGAAAAGCCTGCGAGCTGTCGAACGGCCTCTTGCAGCTGTTCTTGAAAGATGAACACCCCATTCGTTTCCTTCAGGATCGGCTCCAGTACGGGATGATCGTATATGATGTGCCTGTGCTGAGATTCCGCATGAAGGCCATCCGCTGCTTCGTTTTTCAAAACATACTCCTTTTCTTAACAGCAAACTTAAGGATACAGCGACAATCCGGCTCCGGCAGCAACGGATCTACCCTCCAGCATCTCCTTGTACAGCTGTGTACGCTGCTGCATTTCCGTCTCCAGTATATCTCGCATGAAAAGTCCTCGGGCGCTCCCTCTCCGGCAATCGTCCGAAACGAATTCAGCCTGCAGCTGAACAAACGCCCGCCACGCTTTATGGGCTTTCAGCATGAGCGCCTGCCCCTCCGCATCCAGTGTGCTGTAAAGCTTCTGAGCCGTTTCCTGCAACGCCACCTCAGTCTTCCAGAGAGATATTTCAGAAACAGCCTTCATTTCCCACGTAGAAGAAGCATTATGGCCCTTCTCCTGATGTGAAGAGCCCTCAATTTTATCGTAAAGCGCCTTCCACTGCTGATCGACCGGCGGGATTTCAAAAACCTGCTCAACGGACCGCTCCGGAGCCCCGAAACTCGCCCACACGCTCACCACGACACCCATGCACAGAATCATTCTTTTCATGCGGACAATCTACCACCCCAACAGGGACATACAGCGTCCCGGCGATGAAATATAAAAATATTCGAGTACATGACAGAGTTTCCAGCCTGTCGTCACCTGCTTTTCCTCGCTACAGAGACACTCATGCCTGTCCTGCAATGTGGGACGGACATTCCTGTCTGCCCTGGAAACCGCAGACAGGAATGTCCGCGCCACGAAAGACAATCACAGGACCGATCTCAGCTAACCGGCCCCATTTTACTGACTTCATCCGCGACCCGCTCCTTGAGGCGTTTCGGAGCGAGAACCTTGGCATGCGAGCCCATGCTGAGCACCCAGCTGATCACATTGGCATACGGGGATTTGCTGCCGCCGCTGTTGACCGGAAACGAAATCTCGACGCTGCCGTTTTTGCGATGAATCACCTTCTGGTCGGCATGCCACTGCTTCAGATGCACCTGCGACACGCGGGTGGAGTCGATCCGGATGCGCACGGTCTCCGGCTTACCCTGCATGGATGCATAACGCCCGAAAAGCTTTTGCTTCAGTTCCGCTGACACAAAATCGTCCGGTGCTTCGAAGGTGCCGCCTGTCTCTTTCACCTGATCCATGCGGCTGATTGCAAGCTGAAGCACATCGCCTTTGCGGTGACTGCGCGCAAACAGATACCACTCGCCCTCAATGTTGGAAATGTGCAGCGGATCCGCGGCATAGGCGCGCGGTCTGTCCGCACTGATGCTCTGATAGCTGAACTCGACGGACCGGCGGCCCAGAACCGAGCGGGACAGCACATTCCAGACCGAGGAATCAACCGGCACAGAGGGCGGCGGCACAAAACTGAATCCCTCAAAAATATCGGCCGGGGTCGCCCCGGCCTGCTGTCCGGCGGTGGTGAGCACCTGTTCGTAGAAATGATTCAGCATGTCGCCGAGCGGCAGGCCGTTGTACTGCTCTAAAGCCTGACGCGCCAGCAGCAGCGCCACCAGCTCGCTCTCGTGGAGAGAAATGGCCGGCAGCCCCCAGGTCGGTTCGGTGTAGTAGTAGCCCCTGCGCGTGCGGTCATATTCGATGGGAGCCTGCAACCGGTCGCGCATAAACTCCACATCGCGCTTAATCGTCCGCTCGTCCACCTCCCAGTCGGAGGCCAGCTCCTGAACCGATGGATATTTCCCGTCCCGAATCCGCCGATCCATATCCACATGCCGCTCAAACTGGGTGTTGGTTCGTTTCATCAATTACTCCGGAACGGGAGGGAAAACAGCATCACCCCATTTTTCATTCGGGTGCTGCATCACAACATAAATAATAGCCGGAACCAGTTGCTCCAAAATCTGACAGCCGCTGCGAACCTGCTTGCGATTCACAACACTCTCAAACGTTGCTCCGCCATGCATCAACTGATCGCGCAGCACATACAAGCGATCAAACAAGATCCCGAGAAACACCACGGCATTTTTTTTCCGCAATGCTCTCTCCGCATTGCGGCAACTCTGATCAAAGCATATCTATCACTCAGATTCTGAGAGTTCTCCGCGCTGAAACTGCCAGAACCAGCTATTCATCTGCAATGGTATAGCCCTTCATCCGCAAATTTTTGGCTGCCGCATTTGCAACATCGCAATCGTCGTCGTTCAGAAGTTTTATTAGAACAGAATCCGGTGTTTTTCCTTTTTTTGCAACAATCTCACGTACTCTCCACTCATCACTTTTTGCCATTTTCAATAACGCTTCAACAGGTATCGAGACTGATGAAAAAAGATTCCAATCTACACAGCCCGACTCCAACAAATGCTTAAGCAAACTAGTAGACCATTTTTTATATTCAGTCAGCTGTAATTTTGAATCATTCAACTGTTCCCCGAGCATCGCTATTTCCACTCGCATCTTTTCCAGCGTTGCTTCGTAGTTTGCAACCAACTCTGCTCTCATGCGTCCTTCTTGGCTAGGGACGGACTCACCTTCAGATTTATCTACCCCTAGAAACTTATTCCTTAGTTTCGACACCGTGTCATTAAACTCTTCTTGAACACCTAGAACCTTCGCTCTTGTTTTAACATGCTGAAGCTGAAGATCGTCCATAATTATCCTTTCCGCGAAGCTGCACACATATCCTGAACAGCACCAGCCACTGCGTTGGAATCCAACTTAGGATTTTCCGCAGCAACAATCGCTCGAACCTTATCGCCGGCAGCAATCTTCGCCTCCAACGCTAATCCATCGTTTTGTAGATACCCGCTAAAATCGGATAGATTATTGCCAGCCTTAAAAGCATCAATAATTTTCATCGTCATATCTGCTGAGAATTCGTGCCTTCCGACTTCTCCCCAAAATTCAGGGGGCACATCCACGCCGGTTTTCTCTTTGATTCCATGCGAAGTGATCCCAACACCTGTCGCGCGACAGGCCAACTTTTCTTCATCGTTCATCGAGTTAAACTTTGCGCGATCCAATTTTACATTTTCTCGCAGGTGATTTATATACGCCTCGGTAGAGTCAAACTCCTCAATTGTCTTATCGGAATTCATTGCGCGATAACCCAACTCATCAAGATTATCCTCCTTTTTAAAGAACCCCAGCGCTACGCCGATGGCATGAGCAATCGGAGAAATAACCCCGAGACATGACCCCGCCACCTTAAGAATACCGGTTACCCCACTGACCAGTGCTGAACCCAATGATTTTACCGCACCAACGACCGCACTACAGGCGCTACTAATAGCGCTACCAATACCACTGCAGAGATCTCCAAACCATCCCATCGTTACGCCTCCTGTTCCCATTCATTATTTCTAGCCTTGGCACACATATTCTGGACAGCCCCTTCAACCTCAGCTTGAGACCATGTTGGATTTAACTCCGAAACAACATCTTTAATGATTTCCCCAGCCTGAAGCTTCTGTTCCAGCCCAAGATCTCCCTTTAAATAATCAACAAACACACCCAAATCCCCTGACTTTCCAAATGCGGAAATCGCCTTGCCAACCTCTGCGGCGGACAAAGACAGCCGAGTAGCTTCTACCCAGAAATCAGGCGTGATCTCAACACCCGTTTTTTCCTGTACGCCTTGCGAAACAACTGATACTCCAGCAGCCATGTGAGCCATGCATTCCATATCTCCACGCTTCGCATATGCCTCATGATCAAGCGTGACTTCATTTCGAAGATAGTTAATATAAGCCTCATTTGTTTTGAAATCCTCTGAGTTTTTATCTGCCTGACACGCTTTAGCGCCTAGCTCTTCCAGATCCTCATCCGGGCTAAGAACCCCGAAAAGTTGTGCGACAGAGGTAACAATTTGAACGACCTTATTAATGGTATCCAAAACCACAGGTAGCTTCGCCATCAACGCCGTGCCAAAACGACAGATGGCCGGGCCAGCCGCACTCAAAAACGTTCCAATTGCTCCAATTGCTGCTGTTATAAGAGGTATAGCCATAATTCAACTCCGTTTGGTTTTAATTTCTAGTAATTCACGATGCATGAGCACAGCCCCTGCTATATCTCCATCGGCCCCCGCTAAAAGACCAACAACTTGTTCGCGTGTACGATCCAACATGCTTGATGACCGATGTAGATAAAATTCCTCAATAATCAATTCAACAATAATTTCTTTCTCATGATCACTACAGCGATCAACTAATTGTCTCTGAAATTCACCTACAGCATTCTGCGATGATCGCACTCGATTTTTATCACAAAACAACTGCTCCCAATGTTTGATATGCCACCTCCCCTGATTCATTTTTAACAGACGATCAACCAATTCTAATGATGGAGATTCCTGTAATGCCAACCCTGGGACAATCCCTGCTGTTGAACACTGCTGATAATAGAGCAAGGCCGCCTCACGAATCTTAGACTCGGGGATATCATCTGTTTGTGTGGTGCTCAGGTCGGCCACCTGCTCGATTTTCACTTGCAATGGCTTAGAAAAACCTGTTGACGACACAACTGCGCGACCCGTTTCCAAATAAGAGAAGTAATCGATCTGGTCCTTTTCAAGAGCCATGATGCCACCAACCGCCTCTTTATCATCGCGGGCAAAAATCCGGTGAATAATTTTTGTATTGGTATTTTTGAGCACCTCTGGCGTCAGTTTATTGGGAATCTGATCCACAATAATAAGTGATTCTCCATACTTACGCACTTCGGCTAGCATATCAGTAAATACCTCAACCCCTTGTTTCTTATTGGAACTATCGCCTGGAACATATTTTGAAAGCAAACGATGAGCCTCTTCCACCAAAGTAATATGCCGACAAGACCTCCCTGCCGCCTTGGCCGCCTTATGATTTGCTTTAAGAGCCTCATTTAGATTAGTGAGAACAAAACCCATGATGAGCGATTTTTCAGAACCGTTCCGTATTTCTTCGAGTTCAAGAACCACATTACGCTGGATCAAATCCTTAAAGTTAATTGACCGCTTAGTATTAAGCATCGAGCCTTTTGCCCCAACAAGCAATCCCTGTAAGCGGGCCTTAATCGACCCAATATAATCGTTCATCAAACGGTCATCAAAGCCTTGCGATTTTGCATTCACCTCAACATTTCTTATCAGATCATCCAACGTCGGAAATGCAAATACCCCACCTGCAAACGGATCGTCAAATTGATCATTTGAATTGTCCGAAATATTCCATCCAAAATCTTCATAACTCCGATAAATTGCCGACTCAATGATTTGAGGTATTGCTGCCTCCATATCAAATGCGGCCTCAATACATGCTTTAATCATGTCAACTCGGGACGATATATTTTCATGCGGAAAGAACTCAAATGGATTTAGTCGAAATGGAGCAACCGAATCATTCCCTAGCGTGAACACCAATAGATCAGGACATATATTTTTAAGGATTCTGTATTCTGTTTTGGCAGGTTCAATCACCAAAAACGGCATATCAGCCGATAGTAAAATTTTATGACAAGTTGTTGTTTTTCCACTACCCGTTACTCCGGCAATAAAAAGATGTTTATCGAGAACATCACGACTAATACTCACGGGAATGTTTAGCTCATTGCCACTTCGCACCAAGTGCCCGATTTGAAGATGAGCTTGATTTTTCTTAAAATTCATGGGATTAAGCCCAAATTCAACCTCTTTCTTCAGCGTAACTCCAACGACTTCCTTTCGTGGCAATCCGGCTATAAGACACAACTCTGAAGAAGACATCCAATTGCCTAATTTTAATGTTTTAGCTGATTGAGGAAATGGTTGAGAGAGAGCCACCCGAGCATCTCGCTCATCAACCTGCATATTCGAAACATCAGCGAGGGGAAACTGAAAACTCTGAAGAGCTTTCACTTGCTTCGGCTGAGATTCCAATTCAATCAATCGTAACGGAGCATTATTTTCCGCATCACCAAGAAACAAGGCTTTCATCGTTGCTTCAAGCTTAACTAACGTGAGTTTATCTTTCGCTCCAATACTTATGTTCGAATAAAACAAGCCATTACTCTTTCCATAATTCAAACGAGGAAAAAGAACATCATCCAAATACTGTATCCAACTTTGCACGCGGCGATTACTGTGTTCCGAACCCTTTGTAACCCCCTTATTCTTTGTACTCGAAGTGTTTTTTCCGAATGACGCCCCCTTTGTGTCAGTAATTGAAGATCCTTTGCTCGTTCCCGTCGTCTTTGAACTGCTAGTTCCTTCAGAGCCTGAGCTTCCCATATTTTTACTACTAGACGAAGTGGAAGTAGTTGATCCTGCAGACTTATTTGTCCCATCTGTTTGTGAACCGCTTTCACCTTCACTGGTTCCAACTGCCTGAGACAGGCTGGAGGATTCTGACGCTCCTGAGGTTTCACCGGAACTCTCATTTTCCTGAAGTGTTATCTTGGCAAATGGAGATAGCTGATCATACACATTAAACAAACTTTTCCTGACATTTTCGACATCTTTAGCAGATAAAGGGGACGCGACAATAGAGAGCCAAAAGGAATCACCAGTCATCACGTCGACTAAACGATCCATTCCCTGAAATTCATTGGCATCTTCTTTTTCATTCAAAGCAGGCACACCTTCTAAGTGTCCATAATGCCCCATGCCTTTCATAATCTTACGGATTGACTCATCAGAGGAAGCCACCTCAATTAATTTACTTCCCCGGAAATGCCCTTCAATACTAGGCTTCAAAATACGTCGCCCAACATCCTCAACACTGAACTGAACACTGGATCCGGAATAAGACCAATCACGACTTACTCCCATGTAGAATCGAACTCCCGATTCATCACCAAGAATTAAATATACAAAATTGATGCCTGGAAATTGCAACGCTCCCAGCACATTGTCCAAAGCTTCTCTTCGCGGAGAATTATCTTCAAATGTTATTTCTTTAATCTGAAAAAGCATTAAGTCAGAATCTGCCGACTCTCCGTGCGCAGGAAAAATATCACTAGATCCAACGACCCGAAGAGACAAATCATCCGCACCTAATAACAGCGAAAAAACACCGTCCGCTTTACTTTTTGTTTTACTCATATTTCTTCAACCCAATTTAGTTACTAAACATCTTCTTCAATTTTGCCCAAAGCCCAGAACCGACCATATCATCTGCGACTTTCAAGATATTTTTTATATTTTCCAGAACATCGCCTTCTCCGGCCCAGTGCTTTTTCATGACTTCGGGATCGGTGTTATTGACAATGCCGTTTAACACATAGGCTGCGATGGCGAGATCATCAACATATCCAATCGGACCAACAAGACCTTCCGGAACCAGATCTATAGGAGATACAAAATATGCAATGGCTCCAGCGAGCTTGGCTTTATGTTTTACGGGCACATCGGGATCGATGGAGAGTTTGCACATCAGGTGAAACAGGTCAGGGGCAAACATCAGGTATTCAGCATATTTATGTTTTTTCCCGGCATCACTCTGGAGCCAATCGCGGAATTTATTTCTCAGGTTCTGATAAAAATCGCCATCTTGATTCGCCATAGTTCACATCCTTTCATCTTGTTTGATATAGAACTCACCATGAACGCTAAAATTAAAAAACGATATGTTTCCCCGGATCCACCTTCATTCTGCCGCCACACTTCGGGCACTTTTTCCCGATAATCTTAACAGCCAGATCTTTGATGACATCGATGCGCAGAATGTCATTCACTCGAAAAAACACCGCATCTTCATGCCCGCATTTCTCGCATTTAACTGCATACGCTTTCTTGCCGCCCATTACCATGAAAGCTCCTTACCTGAAGATGGAACCAATTATTATCAGCATCCTGAATATGATAAATAATAGCAAGATGTTTAGTTATTTATTCAGTCTCTGTTTAACCGCAACCGTTTGCATCTCGAACTCATCTGGAAAACCCAGACCAAACCGTCGCTTTGTCGCGAAATCCGCCCCGCCTATCCGTCGCTGTCACTCGGGCCCAAAATCCCATCTTCAATTCGGATTGAGGGGCGGAGCCCGTGCCGGGCCTACAAGTTGCCTTTGCGTTCTATATGCTCTCTTGCGGCCAACCCGAACAAGGCCGCCGAGATGGCGGCGATACGTTTATTTCGATGATGCGGCATCACCCTCGGTCTTCTTTTCCGCATCATTCCGAGTACTTAGACCATATACGATCCCAACTTTTGACGCCTCACTCTTTCGATGAAGCTCATTTTTGCACGCATCAAAATGGTCCTCCGCTTCGTCGAGTTCATGAATGCACGGTTCCCGTTCACAACCCATACCATCCACGGAATCGGTACCACAGCGGGCATCGTCGTTTTCGGACAGGACCGCTCCGGCGATGCCTCCCGCCGTTCCGCCCAGAACAGCGCCCAGCAGCGATACCGTCCCGATAGGTCCAAAAACCGGAAGCAATGCAACCGATCCGACTCCCGCAGCGACTCCTGTTATAACTTTCACCTTGTCCATGAACTTCTCCTTTTCGTTCAACCCGCCCCAATGCGGATTGTTGAAAAGAAACGTATCAGGCCCGCAGGGACACAGGCCGTCCCTGGAATATATAATCGTCTTTTTGCGGCCGTCACTTTCCAGCCATTGGAAGGAAGCGCAGCCTCCACCCCTCTGTTTTTTCCAGGCATTGGAAGCCGTGCGCCGCGACGGCCGGCTGTTTTCCAAGGTCAAGGAGTCCTGATCGTTAAGCGCTGCGCCAGAGGCAATATAACAGTACGAACTCTCCGGCGGCCCCAATTCCCAATTCGGATTTCGCCATACGTCATTTGACCGGGCCCGCAGCCGCGGAGTCCTTCTTCGGATGCAATTTGGCTTTGACCGCAGACAGCTGTCCGAAGCAGACGATGCGGTCGCGCACTTCCAGCGCCGTGTCGGCAGGCGGGTGCGGCGTGACCTGCCCGTTGCGCTCCAGGCTCAGAACAGTCAGGTCGTATTCGTCCGCTCCCGCCTCGGCGAGCGTGCGCCCCAGCAGGGGGCTGTCCGGAAGCAGGCGCAGATCGAACACCCCGTAGCCGCCGGCCCCCACGAGGATCTCATGAAACGGCATCGGCTTGATCAGCCCCCTCTTTTCGATGCTCCGCTGGAGCCGGTCTGTAATGCGGATCAGCAGTTTGGTCTTCGTGAAGACAAAGTAGATGATCCAGGCCGAACAGATGATAATGAACAGATTCACCCAGGGCAGCAGCAGCGCCGGCACCGCCAGCGAGGGATGGTTCCGGACCACCGCCTGAATGATCGATCCGGAGCGCAGCGAGTTGGCAAAGGTGGCGATGATGGTCACCAGCCCCGCATTCCCCAGAATCATCAGAACCGACGCGATCCGGCGGCGCTGCGGACTGCCCGTGATGACCTCGGCCTCCGCCGTCGTAAATCCGGTTCCGCTGAAACACGACAGGGACTGAAACTTCGCAATCGACCACTCAAGCCCCGTCAGGTGAAAGGCAATCGCCCCCAGCCTCACGACCACAATCGAGATGACAATCGTCAGCAGCAGCATAATCAGGTTCATGGCGTTTTCTCCGTTGGCTTTGTTTCGGAATCAGCGCGCGGGACGCTTCTTCCCCGAGCCGCATACATCCGGAAAAGGGTGTGAACGCATGCCAGGATGAACGCCGCCCCCGCGACCTGAATGAGCCGCCGCGCGAGGTGGTCGATCACCTCCCGGGCGCGCACGGCGGTCCGCTCTGCCGAGGCATCGGCTTGCGCCCCGAGCAGGCCGAGGCGCCCGCTGAACGCCTCGTCCCCGGCGATCCCGCGCAGATCGAGAATCAGCGCGCGGATCTCGGCGGCCCCGAGCTGAATGGATTGCGCCGCAGTTCCGTAAACCCGGATATCAAACGGCTCCGCCCCCTCCGGCTTCTCCGACGCGCGGCTCAGGTCCACCAGGCCGCGGATTTCAGCCGCTGTGAGCCGGCTCGACTCCGCCGCGGCCCGCAGATTGGTGCTCACCGAATCGACGGTGCCGAGAATCTCCATGATCTCCGCGCGCTGGTCCATCAGATCGGCCAGCGCAATCTGGAATTCGGTGCGGATGCTTTCCGGCAGCCGGCTCGCGACCTGCACCGCGTCGGCGGTCGATTCGCGGATGCCGGACAGCGCCTTTCCGCTTTCGGAAACCCCCTTCAGGGCCCGCCCCGGCATCAACGGCACCTGCAGAACGCTGCCGGCGGTGGCCTGGCTCTTGGCCCACACGGAGAACAGCGGGGCGGTCCACTGCCGCGGGTCGAGCCACTGGCCGCTGCTGCGCGAGGCCGACTGGCCGGCGGTGTAGGCATCGATGCCGCTCGACAGCGCCGCAATCGACTCTTCCGGCAAATAGCGCGATGCGATGTGAAGCAGCCGGTCCTCCCGGCGCTGGAGCATATCCAGCGCAACCTCGCGGCAGGGCTCGGGCAGCTTGTCCGGGGCGGCCGCCTGCGTCAGATAGCCGGTCAGTGATTTGCTGACAGCCCACGCGTCCGTGAGGGCGGCCAGCGGGTCCTGCTGGCGGAGCGCCTGGCTGTACTGTGTCCGCTGCGCCGCCTGCCATTCATCGAGTTTTTTCAGGTCGTCGTCGGTGACGCTGCGGCTGCGCAGGATGTCATGGGCGGCCTTCATCGTGGACTCGATGTATCGTTCAAATTCGCCCAGTTCGGTTCGCAGCATAGTGCGCCCCTCATCGTCCGTATAGGTTCCGGCCTGTCCGTCCGATGCCCGCACGGGTCCGGCGCAGAGCAGGCAGGCCAGGCAGAGCAGACTGCACAGAACCGGCCGGCGGCGCAGTACGGGCCCGTCCGTCGTAATGCTGTATGTTTTCATAGTTTGTGCGGCCGATCTGTTTTTCGGAGGCGTGCAATCCGTGTTTGCTCCGAACACCCCCCGCATTGCGTGCAGTGTACAGAGGTCGGCCTGAATTTCCAAGGTCTGGATTTCCCATTCCGCTGCGACGGGCGGCAGGGAAAAGGCTGCAGCCCTGAATGCATTGACGAAGCGTATGGATGCAAAAAGGCTTGCTTCTTCGGTTCTTCTCGGGTGTACCTTTTTTTGCAACTGAAACCATCTGAAAACAGAGGCCTTGAAAACAAAGCGTTTATACCACGGATGGCAATGCCGTCCCAAGGATGGATATTATTAGCTCAGGACAAAATGCTTCCTACGTGGAAAGGTCTTAACGGACATGCATTACGCAAATCCGAGAAGAGCCGTTTTTCGTCACTCCGAGAATGTTAAAAGGCGCTTCGACCGGCAATCAGAGAAGCACTCCTCTCCAAAACAGAAACAAATGATGAGTTTGGACCGCAGTGCCTTTGGACTCTTTTTTCCCGCTAGGCTGCGGCACTTGGCGGTTTTCGGGGGAAGAGTGATTTTATAACAGCCCACTCGTTAATAAAAATAACACTAGAGCTGCTCGATCAGTACCCGACGACGAGTCTCGTACTCTTCGTCGGTCAATAGGCCTCGCGTTTTTAACTCCCTGAGTTTTTCCAGCGCTACAGCCGGATCGCTCGCCGTGGGTTGTGTCGAGAGCGGTTCCTTGGGAAAAGAGGCGGAGGTGTAGTCAAACGGAATGACTTGCGCATCTTGCTTAAAATGCAAATCTTGATTGAGAAGTTTCCAGTCGCTGCAAATCCCACTAGGCCACTCCACCCGGACATAATCGTAGCCGATAGGCCATTCAATTCCCTTGCGAGCCTTTAAGGGTGTGCGCTGGGAGATAATCGGCTTGTAGATCATACTGCCTTTGTATTGAATTTTGGCCCCGTCGGGACTGGATGTAATCTGGTGCGAGGTGCATCCAGCACAAAACAGGGCGGCAACAGCGATTATAAATTGTTTGTACGGGATCTGCACAGAGTTCATAGTTTTCCCTGTTGCGACTGGATTCAGAAAAAATTTCAAATATCATCGAGAACGGCGTTGCGTTTTGCTTGATACTCACCGTCCGTAAGCAGGCCCTTTTCTTTGAGAAAATTCAATTTTATGAGTTTTTCTTCAACTAAATCTGCGCCAGAGTTCAACATGGAAACTGCTGAATTTCCGCCATCCGCAGGTTTATATGCCTCAAGGCTACAGGCAATTTGCTGGGCAATATAATCCGTGATGACCGGCCCTGCCCGCTGCTCTACCAGAGGGGTGACACTTTCGTCATACCCAATAAAAACAATACCGCCGACAAATGCGATGACGCCCCACTCAAACCAGCTAAGCTCTGTCCATGTCCGGTTGAAATCAGCATGACGGACATTAAGGACGACCGGTATATCTAGACTATTTATTTGTTCGCCAGTTTTCGCATCGGACAAATTTACTATCACTTTATGCGTCAACTGATAGTTGTAACCATGCCAAGCAGGCGCCCATACCAAAAACCCTGGGAAATTGACCCAAAAGTTCCACCCGGAGCCTTTATAGTCGGAAAGGATCGATACGGCGGCGAGCACATCCACATTACTGTTATCGCCTGCTACAGCGGTTGTCGCCCGTGCATTGTATTTCGTAAGATTGCCACCGATACCATGCACAATTTTCTGGCCAGCAATATCGTTGCATGTGGCACGAATCCCAACACGAAGGGGAGTTTCAAGTGCGACCATTGAAGTGTTGTGATAGGTATCCAAATTTTTAATCTGCAGTTGGTGGGCGCACCCTGAAAGAGTGGCAATCAACATCAAATAGGCTAATGTTAAATTCGCAGGATTTCTCAGTTTCATTATTTTCTCCAGATAGGTATATATTCTGTCTCGGTGCATCATCTGCAATTATCATTACAGTATTATCATGCTAATTTTAGGTGTAAACAATAAATAAAAGAAATTTAATGCAGTACAAAGCAATAAAACTTATACTCTATAGCCCAACGGACAGATTACACTTTGACATCCGCGCCTGCTCCGCCTACCTTTGATTTGTTTTGGAGTGACCCGAAAAAAAGCTTCAGAAAATTCACCGGGTTGACTCCGCGAAAAGGAGCCCGGTTATGCATCAGTGTTTGATCACAGGGACGCCCACATCCGACGGATGCGTGACGGGAACAGCGGTTATCTATGCCGCGCCGCTTAAACCGGCGGTGACAGCGCAGACCCAGGCCGGCTGCACCGTTCAGGATCTCGAGCGGGCCGTCAGCGAAACCCGGGCACAGCTGCTTGAATTTCAGCAGAACATCAAAGACCGCATCACCGAATCGGTGACCCAGATCTTCGCCGCCCATCTGATGATTCTGGAGGATCCTGTGTTCATCGGCCAGATCCGCAAATGCATCGGCGACGGGGCCGATGTCCCGACAGCGGTCCGCCGCATTATCGATGAGTACATCGCGATTTTCTCCAAAAGCCCGGACCTGCGCACCCGGGAGAAAGTCGACGACCTTGAGGACCTCATGCAGCGCCTGCTGAGCAACCTGACTCGGCCGGCCCGGCCCGCCGCGCACAGCAGCCTGCAGGGAAAAATCCTCATCACTCCCCGCCTGTTTCCTTCGGACCTGCTGCGCTTTGTGTCACAGAACGGAGAAGGGATCATCCTGACGTCCGGCGGCGTCACAGCCCATATCTCGGTGCTGGCGCGCAGCCTGGCCGTCCCCATGATTCTCGCCGACGCCGGGCGCCTGGCGGACCTGCCCGCCGGCACGCCGCTGCTGATGGATGCCCACGCCGGCCTGATCTACGCCCGGCCCGACGCGACGGTCCTTTCATCGTACGAAAGCCTTCTGGAAACGCGGGGGAAACCCGCGCAGGACCGCCAGGCGGTTAAACCGCAGACCCGGACCCGCGACGGATGCCGCATCCGTCTGCTGGCGGCGGTCGGCCTGGTCAGCGAGGCGAAACTCGCCCGGGAGCTGTGCGCGGAAGGCATTGGTCTGTATCGCAGCGAAATGGCCTTCCTGCTGCGCGAAGACCTGCCCTCCGAGGACGAGCAGTACGCCGTGTACAGCCGGGTGCTCAACGAAATGCAAACCGGCGACGCTGTGTTCCGAACCCTGGATCTCGGCGGAGACAAGCTGCTGCACTATTTCCCGGCGGCCCGGGAGTCCAATCCGTTTCTGGGTCTGCGCGGAATCCGCTTCACCTTTCAGCATCATGACATCTTCCGCCGGCAGCTGCGGGCGCTGCTTCGGGCGGGCCACGGCCGCCCCCTCAAAATCATGTTCCCCTTCGTGTCGTCCGTGGACAGCTTTGTCCACGCCCGCAATCTGGTCTGGGAGCTCACCCGCGAACTGGCGGCGGAAAACCGGCCGCATCAGGCGAGCCCCGAAATCGGCGCAATGATCGAGCTGCCCTGCGCGATCGGTCTGGCCGACGAGCTGGCGGCCGCCGCGGATTTTCTTTCGATCGGCAGCAACGACCTCGTCCAGTACCTGCTGGCGGTCGACCGGACCAACGATCAGGTCGCCGGCTGGCATGTGCCCTGGCATCCGTCCGTCCTGCGGGCCATCCACACCGTGACGGAGGCCGCCTGCCGGTGCGGCAAACCGATCTCCATTTGCGGGGACATGGCCTCCGATCCGAAGCTGATCCCCGTTCTGATCGGCATGGGCCTCCGGGCGCTGACCGTGCCGGCGTGCCGCATCCCGCAGGTGCAGCAGCTGATCGAAACCCTCGATGCCGCCGAGGCCAAAGCGCTCAGCGACCAGGTCCTGAAATCCGCCACGGTGGCGGAAATCGCCGGCCTGCTCGGCATCCCCTGGACATTCCCCGGCGGCTGATCCGCGCGCGCGCTGCGTTTGACCGGCCCGGTCCCAAAGGCTGGCAAGCTCGACGGCCCCGACCTGATCCTCACCGGGCGACGCGCGAACTGATCCGTCAACGCGCCAGTTCAACCGAAAAAATGCCGGCCCGCTGCTGTGTCATTTTAATCCTTTTTTCATCTGGAAATATTCCGGCAGGAAGCGCATAGCATTCCCTAACAGGGAGGTACAAGATGACAGATCAACGTGACTTTGATTTTCCTGAATCGTTCATCCACAAGGTGCGGCAGGCCCAAACCTTGAAATCGGGCGACACCCATTCGGTGAAGCTGCAGCCGGAATCCGACCTGCTCGTAAAGGAAATTGCCGAGCAGACCGGGTTGAGCGCAGAGGCCATTACGGCCGCGCTGGCCGAAGAGGGCATCATTGAATTCCGCTCGCGCGGCATTCTTTTTTAGTCGGGCCCTCTTTTTCCAGACTCTGGAAAGCTACACGCCGGTGAAGGCGGAGAAGCCGCCGTCGACCGGAACAATCACGCCGGTGACGAATTTGGCGGCGGCTGAAATCAGGTAGTGGATGGTGCCGTAGACTTCATCCTGCTCGCCGAAGCGGCGGAACGGGGTCTTGTTGATGACCTGCTGCCCGCGTTCGGTGTACGAGCCGTCCTCCCTGATGAGCAGCGCGCGGTTCTGGTTGCTGACAAAAAAGCCGGGGGCCAGCGCGACCACGCGCACTTTGTCGCCGTACTTATTGGCCATTTCGGTGGCCATCCATTTCGTGAAATTGTCGATGGCGGCTTTGGCGTTGGAGTAGCCCAGCACGCGGGTCAGGCACTGCGCGGCGGACATGGAGGAAAAGTTGACCACACAGCCGAAACCCTGTTTCTTGAAGGCTTTGGCAAAGGTCATCGTCGGCATCACCGTTCCTTTGAGGTTGAGGTCGAGCACTTTGGAGTAGTCTTCCATTTTGAGGTCGAACACATCCTGGTCCGGGCCGATGGTCGCGCCGGGCATGTTGCCGCCCGCGCCGTTGATCAGCACATCGATGCGGCCGATATCGGTCATGATTTTACCGTAGACGGCGTCGAGCGCGTCCTGGTCGAGCACGTTGCAGGCGTAGCCGCAGCACTTGTCGGAAATCTTTTTGGCTTCGGCGACGGCCGCCTCGACCTTTTCCTCGAACAGGTCGAGGTAGATCACGGTCGCGCCCTGCGCCTGCAGGTAATTGGCGGTGCCGCCGGCCAGCACGCCGGCCGCTCCGGTGACGGCAATGACTTTGTCCTGAATATCAAACAGGTTGTTCATGAGAGGTCTCCTTACAATTTATTGTTATTTTTTACACGAAGCAGAGCGGTTCACTTTTTATTTCAGTTCAATGCCGAAATAGGCTTCAGCGTTGTTGAAACTGATGTTCTGCACCATCTGCCCGAGCCACTCGATGTCGCTGGGCAGCTCGCCGTTTTCGACGTCGCGGCCGATCAGGTTGCAGAGGATGCGGCGGAAATATTCGTGGCGCGGATAGGACAGGAAGGAGCGGCTGTCGGTGAGCATGCCGACGAAGCGGCTGAGCAGCCCGAGCGCAGAGAGCGCGTTCATCTGCTTTTCCATGCCGTCCTTCTGATCGAGGAACCACCAGCCGGAGCCGAACTGCATCTTGCCGGGGATGCCGCCGCCCTGAAAGTTGCCGATCATCGTCGCCAGCAGTTCATTGTCGCCGGGGTTGATGTTGTACAGAATGGTTTTGGCCAGCTGATCGGTGCAGTCGAGCCGGTCGAGCAGGCGGATCAGGCCCGGCCCCTGGCGGTGGTCGGCCACCGAGTCGAAGCCGGCGTCCGGCCCGATCTGCCTGAACATGCGGCTGTTGTTGTTGCGAAAGACCCCGACATGGAACTGCTGCACCCAGCCGCGCGCGTGATTCATTTTGCCGACCTCATACAAAAACCACGCTTCGAATTTTTCGCGCTCCTCGAGGCGGATCTCCGCGCCGCTCAGCGCCTTCTGAAAGATGGCGTCGAGCTCGGCGGGCGTCGCATCGGCGTCGGGCACATAGGCGACACCGTGATCGGACAGCCGGCAGCCGGCCGAATGAAAAAAGTCATGCCGCGTTTGAATCGCCTCCATGAGTACGTCTGAGCTCACGATCGTGAGCCTGGACGTACGCTCCAGCTGTTCGATATAACTCTTCCAGGCCCGGGTATCCGAGAGATTCATGGCCTTGTCCGGGCGGAAGGTGGGCAGGACTTTGATCTCAAACCCGTCGTCCCGGATTTTGAGGTGGTGCTCCAGAGTATCGGCGGGATCATCGGTGGTGCAGACGGCCTTGACCTTCATTTTGCGCATCAGGTTGCGGGCGGAAAACTCCGGCGTTTTGAGCTGCGCAGAGCAGGCTTCATAGATTTCGTCAGCGGTTGCGGGCGAGAGCACCGTGTCGATTCCGAAGCAGCGCTGCAGCTCGAGATGGCTCCAGTGGTAGAGCGGGTTGCGCATCGCATACGGCATCGTCTGCGCCCAGGCTCCGAACTTTTCCTCCCACGAGGCATCGCCGGTGATGAATTTCTCGTCAATGCCGTTGGTGCGCATGGCGCGCCATTTGTAGTGGTCGCCGCCCAGCCAGATTTCGGCCAGATTGTCCCAGGAGCGATCCGCCGCAATCTCCTGCGGGGGCAGATGGCAGTGATAGTCGAAGATCGGCATGCCGGCGGCAAACTCATGATACAGCGTCTGCGCCGTTTGGCTGTTAAGCAAAAAATCGTTATCCATAAATGATTTCATCTTCATAACTCCCATCTCAAATGTTTGAGATGAAATCATAAACAGGATAAACCGCAAGAGAAAACCGAACAAAAACAGTGTTTCCCTGCGATTTCAAACCGATTCAGCAACCGTTGTTAATGGTCGGAAAGCCGAATGGGCCCGATCGATTGATTTTTGCTGCCTCCGCTTTTTCGCCCGGCAAAACACCGGTCGGGGGACGAGGCGCCGGAGATTGGCGTTCAAAGGGTTCGGAGCGGTTTCGGTAATCGGTCATTTCAGATGAGCACTCCCTTCAATTTTCACAAGGGAACTCTTGACATTTTTCACTTAAAAAGTGATTACCTCAAACAATTGAGAAGAAAGGAGGCAGGAATTACGGGATAATGGAACCATCGAATATTGACCGCAAGAAAACGCAAACCGATGTAAGCGTCGCTCCTTGCCCCCGACAGTCCAGATTTTCCACTCTTCCAACATTCCACTGCCCCATGGCGGTTAGTCAAAAACAGATTGCGGCAAAGCTGGGCGTATCGATTGCGCTGGTCTCACGGGTGCTGTCCGGCAAGGCGGCCGAAATCGGCATCGCGCCGGAAACCATTGAGCGCGTGCTCGAAACCGCACAGGCGATGGGCTATGTCCCGAGCGCGGCCGCTCTGGCGCTGAAAGGCAAAGCCACCCGCACCCTCGGCGTGGTGGTCTACGACTTCAAAGACCCCTTCTTCGGCGCGATCATCGAACAGCTGCAGATGCGGGCGCACGAGCACGACTACTCCCTGATGCTGGCCGGCTTTCTCAACCGCACCCCGGACGAGCAGGATCTGCAGCCACTGCACAAACACGCGCTCGACGGACTGATCGTCATCGGCACCGATCTGAGCGCCAGCTGGCTGGACAACTTCCGCCACCTGCCCGTCGCGCGCATCGGCCACGGCGCTCCCGACGAACCCAGCGTCCGCATCGCCGTCGATGAAAGCAAATCGGCCGAGCTGCTGACCGCCCACCTGGCGCAGCGCGGACATCACAGGCTGGTGTTCAGCGGCGCCGCCCTGCCCGCCCATCGGCTGCGGCGCGACGCCGTCGCCCGGGCCGCCGAAAAACTGAACCTGACCCTCTCCGTCCTCGAGGCCTCCGTGCAGACGGCCTTTGAGGCCGGGGTACAGACGGCCGGCCGGCTGCCGGCGGGGACCGATGCGCTGATCTGCGCCACCGACCAGGTCGCCATGGGCGCCCTGCACTCGCTGCGCGAAACCGGCCAAACCGTGGCGGTCACCGGCTTTGACGACATCGCCGCCGCCCGCTGGTTTATTCCCGCCATCACCACCATCCGCCAGCCGATCGCCGCCATGGCCGCCGCGGCCGTCGAAGCCGTCGTCCAGAAAAAATCCCCGGCCAAACGTTCGCTGGAGCCGGAACTGGTTGTGCGGAAATCCGCCTGATACGAAATCAGCCTATTTGTAGTTGGAATTTTTCTACTCAATATTTCGCAGCGACTTACAAAACACAAAGTAAGCCGGATAAAGCGTTTTAGAACCTTCTGTCGAAGGTTCTAAACATCAGGTTGTTAGATATACCGGTTGATCAGCGCTTCGTAGAGCTCCTGTTTGCCGCTGACCGGAGCGGGTTCGCCGCCGGCGGCGCCGATGGCGGCCAGCTCTTCGAGGGTCATCCTGCCGGCCGCGAAGTCCGCGCCCCGGCCCTCGCCGAAGGAGGCGTAGCGGTCGGCGCGCATTTTTTTGTACGGCGACTCATTGAGGATCCTGTCCGCAACCGCCAGCGCGCGGGCGAAGGTGTCCATGCCGCTGATGTGGGCGATGAAGAGATCGTCGAGATCGGTCGAGTTGCGGCGGATCCTGGCGTCGAAGTTGGTTCCGCCGCCCTGCAGGCCGCCCGCTTCGAGGATGACGAGCATGGCCTCGACGGTTTCGCGGATGGAAACCGGAAACTCGTCGGTGTCCCATCCGTTCTGGCAGTCGCCGCGATTGGCGTCGATGCTGCCGAGCATGTTGTTGTCGGCGGCCACCTGCAGATCGTGCTGGAAGGTGTGCTGCGCGAGCGTGGCGTGGTTGACTTCGATGTTGAGTTTGAAGTCGTCCTGCAGGCCGTGGGCGTTGAGGAAGCCGACGACGGTTGCGGCGTCGAAGTCGTACTGATGCTTGCTCGGCTCCATCGGCTTGGGCTCGATCAGGAAGCTGCCTTTGAATCCGCTGGCGCGGGCGTAGTCGCGGGCCATGCGCAGGAAGCTGCCGAAGTTATCGAGCTCCTGCTTCATGTTGGTGTTGAGCAGGCTCATATAGCCTTCGCGTCCGCCCCAGAAGACATAGTTCTCGCCGCCGAGCTTGATGGTCGCATCGATGGCGTTTTTGAGCTGGGCCCCGGCGTAGGCGAGCGTGCTGAAGTCGGGGTTGGTGCCGGCGCCGTTCATGTAGCGCGGATGGCTGAACAGGTTGGCGGTGCCCCACAGCAGCCGGACCCCGGACGCGGCCTGTTTCTCTTTGGCGTAGTCGGTGATCATTTCGAGGCGCCTGGTCGACTCCGCAAAATCCGCGCCCTCTTCGACCAGATCATAATCGTGGAAGCAGTAGTAGGGCGCGCCGATCTTGGTGATGAACTCAAACGCGGCATCCATCTTGTTTTTCGCGCGGGTTTCGGCGTCGGCACCGGCGAACCACGGGAAGAAATGGGTCTGCCCGCCGAACGGGTCGCCGCCGGTGCCGCAGAAGCTGTGCCAGTAGGCAACGGCGAAACGCAGCGTCTCCTTCATCGTCCTGCCGCCGACCACGGCGTTTTCGTCGTACCATTTAAACGCCAGCGGGTTGTCGCTCTCGCGGCCTTCAAATCCGATTTTTCCAATGCCTGGAAAAAATTCTTTTGCTCCGGTAATTACATTCATTTCATTTCTCCTTTTAATTTAAAACGGTCTCCAAATGCTTTTTCCATGCGGCGTACGCCTCTGCGCAGTTTCCAGGGTTTGGAAAAACGGCCTTCTTTTTTTCCAAGGTCTGGAACGCTTCTTCCAGGGTTTGGAAAATGCCGGCGCCGTATCCTGCGCCGCGCGCCGCGCCCAGCGAGCCGTCGGTGTCGCAGAGCTCGATGGTCGCGCCGCTGACGCCGGCCAGCGTTTCGCAGAAGACATCGCTCATGAACATATTGGCGAATCCGGCGCGGATCGTTTTGATCTCGATGCCGGTCTCCTTCATCACCTCCATGCCGTACATGAAGGAGAAGACGATTCCCTCCTGCACGGCGCGGCAGATATGCGCGCGGGAGTGGCGATTGAAGTCGAGGCCGGCGATCTGCGCGCCGATGTTCCGGTTGCCGAGCACGCGCTCGGCGCCGTTGCCGAACGGCAGGACGGTCACGCCGCCGGAACCGGCCGGAACCGTCGCGGCCAGCGCGTCCATTTCCTGATAGGAGAGTTCGCCGAGCAGGCGCCTGGTCCAGGCGTTGAGGATGCCGGTGCCGTTGATGCACAGCAGCACGCCGAGGCGCGGATCTTTGGAGGAGTGGTTGACGTGCGCGAAGGTGTTGACGCGCGAGAGCGGGTCGAACTGTTTTTTGTCGGTCACGCCGTAGACCACGCCGGAGGTTCCGGCGGTGGCGGCGATCTCGCCGGGATTGAGCACGTTGAGCGACAGCGCATTGTTAGGCTGGTCGCCGCCGCGGTAGGAAACCGGGGTGCCTGCAAGCAAACCAAACTCTTTGGCGGCAGCCTCTGAAATGCCCCCCTGGGGCCCGAAGGTTGGAACAATTTCCGGCAGAATCGATTCATCGAAACCGAACTGATCGAGCACCAGCTGCGCCGGTTTTTCTTCGAGAAAATCCCAGAGCATTGCTTCGGAGAGTCCGGAGACTGTGGTGCGCGCGGCGCCGGTCAGCTTCATGGCCAGCCAGTCGCCGGGCAGCATGATCCTGTCGATTTTTTCGTAGATCTGCGGCTGATTCTCTTTGACCCACGCCAGTTTGGACGCGGTGAAGTTGCCGGGCGAGTTCATCAGGTGCGAAAGGCAGGTCTCGGCGCCGATGGCGTCGAAGGCGGCCCGGCCGAACGGGACGGCGCGCGAGTCGCACCAGATAATGGCCGGGCGCAAAACCTTTTGGTCTTTGTCGACGCAGACGAGGCCGTGCATCTGATAGGCGATGCCGATGGCTTTGACATCCTCCGGCCTCGCGCCGGCCGCATTCATGGCGTCGCGCACGGCATCTTTCGCACAATCGTACCAGCACTGCGGATCCTGCTCCGCAAAGCCGGGCTCAGGCGAATCAATCGCCTGCTCGGTTTTCGGATAAAACGCGCTGCCTGCGCAACGGCCGCTTTCTCTCGCCAGCAGCGACGCCTTCACCGACGAGCTGCCCACATCAAGGCCCAGAAGATAGTCCATACATTTCCCTCCAAAGAACATACAGTTTTCCACATATCGGCAAACTGCGCCTTCAGAATTTTCCCAAAATTCAGCACAATAATCCCATGACTCAACCGGCTGGCATAGGGGGTGCGCGCGGATGGAACGATTATGCAGAACAAAGCTTGAGCGATCATTCAACCCCGGCTATCTTCTTTGGGTGCGATGAATGGACAAGCGCATACAACCTGACAGATGGAGAATTCAAAATGGAAAAATCAAGCATTGAAGAATTGAAGCAAGGCAGCGAAGCCATCGGCGCCTATGCCAAAGCGAGCCCGAAGCTGATGGGCGCGTTCATGAACCTGCATCACGCCGGAGCCGGTGAAGGTGCGCTGTCCGTGAAGCATAAGGAGCTGATCGCGCTGGGCATCGCAATTCACACCAAGTGCGATGGCTGCATCCTGGCGCATATCGACGCGGCACTCAAAGCCGGTGCCAGTCACGATGAAATCGTGGAGGCCATCAATGTGGCCGTGTATATGAGCGGCGGTCCGGGCGTCGTCTACGGCGCCAAGGCCTTTGCCGCGCTGCAGGAATTTGAAAGCGCCGGCTGAGCCGGGAGCCCCCATGCAGAAACCGAAGGTAATCATATTTGATGTTAACGAAACACTGCTGAGTCTTGATCCGCTGAAGGTGTCCGTTGGAGGCGCGCTTGGCGGACGGGAGGATCTTCTGCCGCTGTGGTTTTCCACGATGCTGCACTGCACGCTGGTCGAAACGCTGACCGATACTTATCACGATTTCGGCGAAATCGGCACGGCCGCGCTGATGATGGTGGCGGAGGCGCAGGGCGTTGCGCTGACGCGCGCGGAGGCTCAAAAAGCGGTCGTTCCGCCGCTGTGCGCCCTGCCCCCTCACCCGGATGCAGCTGCCGGATTGAAGGCGCTGCGCAAGGACGGACGCTTCAGGCTCGTCACGCTGAGCAACTCATCGGACGCGGAGGCGAAGGCCAAATTAACCGGGGCGGGTTTGATCGGGCTGTTTGATGGCAGCTATACGGTCGAGTTGCTCAAGAAATACAAGCCGCACCCGGACACCTACCGCAGCGTGCTCGACGATCTCAATCTGAAGCCCGAAGAGGGGCTGATGGTGGCCGCGCATGCCTGGGATCTGGCGGGAGCCAAACGCGTCGGCCTGCAGACCGCCTTCATCGCCCGCCCCGGCAAGACGCTCTACCCGAATACCGCCCGGCCGGATGCGGTCGTGAACAACCTGCTGGAACTCGCAGAACAATTGAATTAAGCATCAAACATATAGAAACCGAATCATGAACAATTTTCCAAAAATTATGAAAAGGATGACCGATGAATAATTTCGACTTTTACAATCCCGTCCGGATTCTGTTCGGGGAAAACCGCGTGGCCTCGATTGATGAACACATTCCGGGCGATGCCCGCGTGATGGTGCTGTACGGCGGCGAAAGCGCGCGGCGCACCGGCACCCTCGACGAAGTGCGCCGGGCGCTGGGCGACCGTACAGTTTTCGAATTTGGCGGCATCGAACCCAACCCGCAGTTCGATACCCTGATGCGGGCCGTTGAAACCGCGCGGACGGAGAAGGTGAATTTTCTGCTGGCGGTCGGCGGCGGTTCGGTGATTGACGGAACCAAGTTTGTTGCCGCGGCCCTTCCGTTTGAGGGGGATCCCTGGAGCATTCTGACTCAGCACGGCGTCAACGTTCGCTCCGCCGTGCCGTTTGGGACCGTGCTGACGCTGCCCGCAACCGGGTCGGAAATGAATATCAATTCAGTGGTCACCCGTGAACAGCTCCACGCCAAGCTGGCGTTTAAAAGCCCGCATGTCTTTCCGCAGTTTTCGGTGCTCGATCCGACCAAAACCTACACACTGCCGCAGCGCCAGCTGTCCAACGGGGTGGCCGATGCGTTTGTGCACATCGCGGAGCAGTATCTGACCTCGCCCGCCGGGGCGATGATTCAGGACCGCTTTGCCGAAGGGCTGCTGCGGACGCTGATCGAGCTGGCCCCGCAAATCAAAGAGGGCGAAAATGACTACACGGTGCGCGCCAACTTCATGTGGGCTACCACCTGGGCGCTGAACGGCGTCATTGGCGCCGGTGTGCCGCAGGACTGGGCGACGCATATGATCGGCCACGAGCTGACGGCGCTGTACGGCATCGACCACGCCCGCACGCTGGCCATCGTGCTGCCGTCGCTGCTGCGCGAGCGGCGCGAGGCCAAGCGCGACAAGCTGCTGCAGTTTGCCGAGCGGGTGTGGGACATCACCGAAGGCGATGCGGATGCGCGCATCGACGAAGCCATTGCGAAAACAGAAGCCTTTTTCGAAAGCCTCGGTCTTTCAACGCATCTGGGCGACTACGAGCTGGGCGAAGAAGCGGTCGAGGCGGTCGCCGGGCAGCTGCAAGCGCACGGCATGACCGCGCTGGGCGAACAGCAGGAGATCACGCCCGAGGTCAGCCGCCGCATCCTGCTGCGCAGCCTGGCTGCCTCCTCGCGCGCCGATTGAAACCTTCACCCTGCAGTTGAACAGGAACCCCCTGCGCGGCTGCTTGAACGATTGTTCAACTTTTGTCTTGAACGTTCATTCAACCCCGCCTATCGTCTGTCTCAATCATTCAGTTGAGGCACACACAAAAAGGAGGATCTCATGAAAGCATTCAAATTATACAATCTCGATACCCCGCTGGGAGCCCGGCGCACGCAGGGCGGCTCCGCCAGGACCTTTGTGCTGGTTCCCGGTTTCCAGTCCGCGACTCCTGAGCTGCGGATGCACGGGCGTTATCACAGCCGAAGCCTGCCGTCGGCCGGCTGACCCGGCCGACCGACAGGATGTTTTCGGCGGCGCCGGGTTGGGGTCTCTGCCGGACAGCGGCGCGCTCCGCGGCGGTAATCAAACGCGGCGCCGCTCAGATTTTCAGCGGAGGCGCAGGAGCCCCGCCCGCATTCGAACCGTTCTGTGGTTTCCATCCCCGCGCCGATGCGGTAGGTTGCGCCGCTATGCAGAAATTTTATTCAGGACAGCGCTGGATCAGCGAAACCGAACCCGAACTCGGCCTGGGGCTGGTCGTCGACGTAACCCCCCGGACCGTGCAGGTGCTCTATCATGCCGCCGATGAAATGCGGCACTACGCCATCAACAACGCGCCCCTCAAGCGCGTGCGCTTTGCAGAGGGCGACACCATTTCCTCGCGCGGAGGGGACCGGCTGACCGTCGAAACGGTCATTGAAGAAAACGGCCTGCTCAGCTATGCAGCCGCCGACGGCATGCGGATCGACGAGACCGACCTGTGCGACACCTCCAGCTTCGACGAACCGGAAACCCGCCTGCTGGGCGGACACGTCGACGCCAACGAGCTGTTCGACCTGCGCCTCGCCGCGCTCAGCGCGCGCCACCGCGCCGGCCGCCGGCCGGTGCGCGGCCTGCTCGGCGGGCGCGTGGACCTGCTGCCCCACCAGCTCTACATCGCGCAGGAAGTCAGCTCCCGCCCCCTGCCGCGGGTTCTGCTGGCCGACGAAGTCGGGCTCGGAAAAACCATCGAGGCCTGCCTTATCCTGCATCGGCTGATGGTCTGCGGGCAGGTCTCGCGGGTGCTGATCCTCGTTCCGCACGCGCTGGTTCACCAGTGGTTTGTCGAACTGCTGCGGCGCTTCAACCTGTCGTTCAGTATCTTCGACGAAGAGCGCTGCGCCGGCATCGAAGCCAACGATCCCGATGCCAACCCGTTCCTGGACGACCAGCTCGTGCTGGCCTCCACGGAGTTCCTGGCGGGCAGTCCGCAGCGCGCCGAACAGGCCGCCTCCTGCCGCTGGGACCTGCTGATTGTCGACGAGGCCCACCACCTTCACTGGTCGCCGGAACAGACCAGTCCCGAATACGACGTCGTCGAGCGCCTCGCCAACCGGGTCCCGCGCCTGCTGCTGCTCACGGCCAGTCCGGAGCAGATGGGACTCGAGAGCCATTTCGCGCGCCTGCGCCTGCTCGACCCGCAGCGCTACCCCGATTTCGGATCCTACCGCGCCGAGCACGACCGCTACGCCGCGGTCGCCGCGGAGCTGGCGCCGCGGCTGGAGTCGATGAGCGAGCAGGAGCTCGCCGAGGCGCTGGACCGCCACGGGCCGGGTCGCGTCATCTTCCGCAATACGCGCCGCAACATGACCGGCTTCCCGAAACGCATTCCCGACCTCGTCGGGCTGCAGCTGCCGGCGGAGACCGAACTGCTGAGCCCGGACGACCCGCGCTGCAGCTGGCTGCTCGGTTTCCTGCGCGACCATCCGCGGGAAAAGGTGCTGGTCATCTGCCGCACGGCGGTCGAGGTCGGGGCGATGGTCGACGCCATCCGCGCCGGCTCGGGCGTCGACCTGGCCCACTTCCACGAGGAGATGCCGCTGGTGCAGTGCGACCGGCAGGCCGCCTGGTTCGCCGAGCCCGACGGCGCGCGCGTAATGGTGGTTTCGGAGATGGGCGGCGAAGGCCGCAACTTCCAGATGGCCTCGCACCTGGTCCTGATCGACCTGCCGCGCGACCCCGAGCTGCTCGAGCAGCGCATCGGACGGCTCGACCGCATCGGCCAGCGCGGCGATGTCCACATCCACGTGCCCTACCTGCTGGGAACCGCCGAAGAGCAGGTGGTGCGCTGGCTGCAGGAGGGCCTCAACGCCTTTTCCGAGCCCGTCGTCGGCGGCTTCGAAATGCTGGAGCGCTTCGAAGACCGGCTGCAGGAGGTGACCGGCGACGTGATCGCCGAAACCCGCGCCTTCTACGACACGCTGCGCACGCAGATCGCCGCCGGGCGCGACCGGCTGCTGGAGCTCTCGTCGTTCCGCCCCGACATCGGCGGCGAAATCGCCCGCCAGATCCGCGAATGCGAGCAGTCGGACGATCTGAAAGACTACCTGCTGCGCATGCTCGACCGGCACGGCGTGCACGCCGAGGCGCTCGACGCAGACTCCTATCACATCCGGCCCGACCAGCTGTTCGACGACGGCCTGCCGCTCAAGGCCGAAGGCATCCGGATCACCTTCGATCGCAGCGAGGCGCTGGTTCGCCCCGACACCACCCTGATGAGCTGGGACCATCCGCTGGCGACCGCCGCCGGCGAGCTGATCCTCGGCTCCGAACGCGGCAGCTGCGCCGTCGCCGTGGATCCGGCCCAGAAAATGCCGCTGAAGCTGCAGGCCGTCTACGTGCTCGAAACGGTGGCGCCGCCGGGGCTGAACGCCGACCGCTTTCTGCCGCCCACCCCGCTCTGCGTCACCGTGGATCATGAGGGAACCGTTGCGGAAGAAACCGTGGCGGAGCATCTGAAAGACGGCGAACCCTGGAAGCTGCTGGAGCACGAATCCATCCGCCGTCAGCTGATCCCCTCCATGATCAAAGCCACGCGCCCGCTCGCCGAACAGGAAGCCGCGGGCGCCATCGCCGGCGCACGGCGCGACATGCGCAAAACGCTGGGCGCGGATTTCAAGCGGCTCGAGTATCTCAGCCGGATCAACGACAACATCCGGGACGAGGAGCTGACTTACGCGCGCAAGGCCATCACCAAGCTCGACAAAACCCTGGCCGCCGCCCGCCTGCGCCTCGATGCCGTCCGCGTCATCATGGCGGGATAGAGCCGCGGAGAAGCTGCAGCGGCAGGCCGCGCAGGCGCGGTCCGGGTCACTCCTGCGGCAGGGAGACTTCCAGCCGGTAGAATCTGGAGGCAGGCGCCTGGTTTGTGTCGGACATGCAATCGGGTCCGCCTGTGCCCATGCGCCGTTCCGCGCCGGGAACCGTGAACCAAACGCCTTCAACCAGGTTGCTGCAGCCCTTCAGTTCGTACTGGCGGGCAACCAGCGACTGGAAATACACCGTGAAGGCCGAAGATAAATTGCTGACCGAAGTTGCGCTGAAATAATCGCTGGAGTCGTTTATACCGGTACCCGCAACCAGCTCGTCGTAGTCAAGTATGCCGTCGCCATCGCTATCGGCCCCGCTTGTCCATACGGCAACATTGAACGGATTGCTGTACCCCGTGTGTCCGTCCGCGTCCTCAGCCAGCAGGACGACCCCCGTCGCCTCCGTCTGCATCGTAATCGAACCCATCCATTTTCCGGCTTCAAAACTTCCGGTCTGGGCCGGGATGACCGGCACCGGCGCACTGGAATCCAACCCCAGCCTGATATCGGGCACCAGCGTCTCTATTTTCGGAACCGGGGATGCGCCCGACCAGTCCAGAGGATCCCCGTCGTCGCTGTCGGAATAATAATACAGGGTGCGCCCGGCGCCGGACCCGGTTGCATAACAGGTTCCGGGATCCTCATAGCGGCTGTTGTTATGGCTGAAGTCCACCATCAGGTTGTCGGACCCGTTGTACTCAAACGGAGTGGACAGTGCAAATTCCACCCATCCAGTCGAAGCAATCGTTTCATCAGCCTGATAGACCACGGTCCAGTCGCTTTCCCACTGAGGCGACGCGCCGTAAGCGCTCAGGGGCGTATGGCGCATGCGGATGGTCCAGTGTGCAAGACCCATTGTCGGGAGAGTTTTCACATTCAGGGCAACGGTTGAAATCAGACCGGCGCTGCCGATTTCACTGTCAAGGTAGATTCCCTGCGTGCGCGAGTCGTGGTAGTAGGTGTGCAGGGGAAATTCCCACTCACTCGACGCATCGCCGATCTCAGCGACCAGCGGGCCTCCCGCAGCAACCGCGAAGAGATCCGCCGTTCCGGTAAAGGAAGGCACATCGTACCCGTTCTCGTCCTTTGCCGCAATGGATACCGCGATCGGTTCTGCCGCCTGCTGGATCACCCCGATGTCCGACCACTCGAAATGGTCCAACCGGGGGGTGTAGACCTCCAGCACAACCTCAACCGCGCGCGGAGAGTTGAAGGCATCCGGAGACGCGATGCTGACGGACCCCGTATAGCTTCCGAGCGGAAGGCCGGCCGTATCGAACCGGATGGTTACCGTGTCATATTCGCCTGTACTGCTCCCGCCTGCCGGAGATGCCTCCATCCATGCGGCATTGTCGGAGATGGAATAGCTCATATTGGATGTTCCCGCATTCCACAGTTCAAATGTTTCGGAGGACAACTGATTACTGACCGCAACCTGCAGCTGGAGCTGCAATGCGGACGTTAGAATCCACCAGGGCAGCGGCGTCCACTCGTAGGCCCCCATATCAACCGTACCGAGAGAGATACGCGGCCCTCCGGCGAGATCGCTCGACGCTGAAACATAGATGTTGCTGCCCGCGTTGATGGCGGGGGATGTATCCAGAAGATGATAATTCCCGGAGGCCGCTTCCACAAACTTCGGGTCGCCGGAGATATTTCCCGCGCCGGCCGCAAGCGGCGTGGTGCAGCAGTTGGTAAAGGTGCCCATGGAAGGATAATAGTTGTCGCCATCGCCTCCGGTGTTCCCGTAGACAATGCAGTTGTTGAGCGTGCCCGCATAACTGCCGCCGCCACGGTCGCCGGCCGTGTTGCCGGAAACCGTGCAGTTGTTGAGCGTGGCAGTGTAGGATCCGCCGGCCTCGTCGTTCGCCGTGTTGCCGACGAGCAGGCAGTTGTTGAGTGTGCCGTAGTAGCATCCGCCGCCATCGTCGTCCGCCTGGTTTCCGATGAGAATGCAATGATTGAGCACGGAACTTCGCGAACCTCCTCCATCGTATTGAACCCGGTTCTTTGTCAGGATGCAGTTGTTCAGCGTTCCTTCATAGGAACCGCCTCCATAATCCGCTGTGTTGTTCGTCAGCACGCAGCTGTTCAGTGTGCCGAACCAGCTTCCGCCTCCATCGTAATACGCCGAGTTGCCGGCCAGAGTGCAGTTGCTCATCGTGCAGTAGCAGGCGCCGCCGCCGCTTGTGGTTGCTTCATTATCCAGCAGGGCAGATCCGGAGACCGTCGCATAGGCGGCTCCCGCTCCGGCAGTGCCGCTTGCATTGCCGGAGATCGTGCAGTCCGTCACCGTGCCCTGATAGACCCCGCCGCCATACCGGGACGCAGATTTCCCCGTGATGACGCAGTTGCTGAGAACGGCGGAGGCTTCGCACCAGGCCCCGCCGCCGCTTTGAGATTCCAGCAGGTCGCCGGCGACCTGCGTGGCGCCCTCGGTCAGGGTAAAGCCCGCGAGCAGGGCATTCTCGCCCAGATAGACACAGCGCACCGCATTCACCCCCCGCGGACCGGAGCCCCTGATGGTTGTGACTGCGGGACCGTTTACGCTTACGACCTTGACGCCGGCCCCGACCGACGCCCGGTTGGTGGTCAAGCCGATGGCCGGCGCGCCGCCCGTGGCATAGACCCCGTTTGTCACGAAAACCGTATCGTTGCCCGTCGCGGCATCCAGCGCGGTCTGAATGTCCGTGGCAGCCGTGGCCCACGATGAATAGGGCGCCTGCGGACTTGCGCTGTTGAGGTCCACATACAACGTGCCGGCCCGGGCTTGCGCGGCGAAAACACAACCGATAACCGTTCCGATCACTGCTTTGTTCATGACCCTGCCCCCCTTTGTGTCAGATCTCGTGCGCTCCGTCCCGGGCCGCCTGTCCGGCGGATGCACAGTCCGAAAGCCGTTTCTATTATTATCCACTGAAAAAAAGCATTTGCAACATCTTATAGAAATGGATTTAATGTTTTACACCGCGTTGCAGCAGAAAATAACATTCAAGATCCGGCAGATGCATCGCACGGCCTTCGCGCTGACTGAAAGGAAGCCCGCGACGGCCGGATTGAACAATCATTCAAAAAAAGGTTGACCGGCGGGCGGGCTGTGCTATCTTGAACGGGCATTCAAGCTGAAAGGCGTTTAACCCCGGGAGGACACACCATGAAAAAAAGCAATGATCGAACACGCAGGAATCACTTAACGGCGGCGGCATGCGCGGGATTGATCGCGACCCTGTCAGCCTGCACGGATCAAACGAAAGAACCGGATATGAAAACAAGCAACGCGAAGCTGCAGTCGCAGCTGGATGAAAAACGGAATGCGTTCAATGCAACGGCCCCGGACAGCGTAAAGGCGATCTATGCCGAAGGCGTGCAGGCGGTGGCCGAAAGCGGGCTTACTGCCCGCGCGAAGCAGCTGGGGGATCCCGCGCCCGACTTTGCGCTGACCAATGCCAAAGGCGAGACGGTTCGCCTGAGCGACGTCCTCAAAAAGGGGCCGGTGGTGCTCACCTGGTACCGCGGCGGCTGGTGCCCCTACTGCAACCTGACTTTGAACGCGCTTCAGAAAGAGCTGCCGAACTTTAAGGCGGCGGGAGCAACCCTGCTCGCGCTCACGCCCGAGCTGCCGGATCAGTCGATGTCCACCGCGGAAAAAAATGAGCTGCAGTTCGAAGTGCTCAGCGACATCGACAACAAGGTGGCCCGCGAATACGGCATTGTCTTCAAGCTGACCGACGACGTCGCAAAAATCTATGAAGAAAAATTCGGGCTGTCGGCCTTCAACGGCAACGACTCCAACGAGCTGCCGCTGGCCGCGACCTACATCATCGCGCAGGACGGCACCATCACCTACGCCTTCCTCGACGCCGACTACCGCAACCGCGCCGAGCCGTCCGTCATCACCGCAGAACTGAACAAATAACACATTTTTCCGGGCCGCCCCCCGCCTTCGTTCGCCCCCCCATCATCGAGCGAAGCGGGTGGACGGCTCCGGAAATGCGGACAGAACCCCGCAACACAGCCCCACCAAAACATTGCAATATCAGCCCGCGTGCACCCCGGTAAATATGCCGCGGTCCTTCAGACCGCGAAACCCGTGCTGTATACCCAGGGCAGTGCCCTGGGCTGGTATGCCTGGGCCCCGTTGGGGCCCCCGGAAATTGCCCCATCGGGGCACTGCATACCAGCCCGGGGTGAAACCCCGGGTCCGAGGGGTGAAACCCCGGGTCCGAGGGGTGAAACCCCGGGAACGGACAACGGATGACGTGCGTTCTGACGGAACGCCGCATAACCGGCACCCGTCTAATCCCACAGATAGCGTTCATCAAAGTCGATGCCGTATCTGGAGAGAAAATTCCGGTATTCCTCCTGGAACGATTGAGTGCGGTGATGCTCCTCCTGATGATCGATATAGTTCAGCAGGGTCTGCTTCTGACTCATTCCCAGCGAAAATACGCCGTAACCATGCTGCCAGGAAAAATCGTGGCGCGCAGGCGACTGCTCCTTAATCCATTTGCTGGAGGCGGTTTTGATCTCTTTCACTAAATCCGCGACCGACAGGGTGCGGGAAAGGCGAATCGCGAGATGAACATGATCTGCCACGCCGCCCACCCGATAAGCTTCACAGCCGCATTGGCGCACAGTGCCCGCAAGAAACGCATGGGTTTTTTCACGGATGTCTGCATCGAGCCAGGGCGTCCGGTCTTTTGTGCTGAAGACCAGGTGCAGGAGTATGCTGGACAGGGATTGCGGCATAATTGATTCCCCAAAGTCGGCTCATAATATGAAATAAAAACGCCAATGCGAGACCGAATTGCCCCCACAAAACATCGCAATATCAGCCCGCGTGCACCCCCGGGAAATATGCCGCGGTCCTTCAGACCGCGAAACCCGTGCTGTATACCCAGGGCAGTGCCCTGGGCTGGTATGCCTGGGCCCCGTTGGGGCCGCAAAGGTGCATCCATGGAATTGCCCCATCGGGGCACCGCATACCAGCCCGGGGTAAAACCCCGGGTCCAAGGGGTGCAACCCGGGGCCGGGGGGGGGGTGAAACCCCGGGCCCGAGGGGTAAAACCCCGGGTCCGGGGTGCAGCCCCGGGTCCGAGGGGTGCAACCCCGGGAACGGACAACGGATGACGTGCGTTCTGAAGGAACGCCGCATGAACGACATTGGACGACCGAAAATATGCAACGGTCCTTCAGACCGCACAAAACCTCTGCAAATCCGAACGGATGCGCTACGATGACCGGAACAGGAGACTCATATGAACATTGGAATCATCGGCGCGGGCGCACTCGGGTGCTGCTACGGGGCCAGGCTGGCGCGCGGCGGCCACCGCGTCCACTTCATCGCCCGCGGCGCCGCTCTGGAGGCCCTGCGCACGCGCGGCGCAACCGTGCTGCGCGACGACGGGCAGTTTGCCGTCCGCGACATTTTCGCCACCGACCGCCCCGACGAGGTCGGGCCGGTCGAGCTGCTGATCGTCGCCACGAAGAGCTGCTCCTTCGACTCGATTGGCCCCGCGCTGCGGGCGCTCAAGGGCCCGGACACCATCGTCCTGCCGCTCCAGAACGGCGTCGATATCGCCGCACGGCTGAGCGCGCTGACCGAGCCCGATCACATTCTCGGCGGCCTGACCTACCTGCCCGTCTCGACGGCCGGGCCCGGCGTGGCGCGCCAGTCGGGCGGGGAAAAGCCGCTGCTGCTCGGCCCCCTGCGCGAGGCCGATCAGCCCGCGGCCCGGGCGGCGCTGGCCGCGCTGCAGCAGGCGGGAATCGCCGCGCAAATCCCGCCCGACATCCGGGTCGCGCTGTGGATGAAATTCCTGCTCGCCGTATGCACCATGGGCGTTCAGTCGGTCTGCGGACGCTCCATCGGGCCGACCCGCAAGGATCCTGACACGCGCGCGCTGTACACCGCCTGCATGGCCGAAACGGCCGCCGTCGCCAAAGCATCCGGAGTGATGCTGCCGGACAACGCAACAGAACAGGCCATGCTGGCCATCGATTCGTATCCCGCCGGCGTCAAAGCCTCCATGCTGCAGGATCTTGAACGCGGACGGCCGCTCGAGCTCGACGCCATGCACGGCACGGTGGTGCGGCTGGGCAAAGCCCATGGCGTCGCAACCCCGGTCAACCGCTTCATCTACGCGGCCCTCAAGCTCCGCGCCGCCGGCTCTCCTCCGCCGGCCGGGCCTGCGGGCTGAGTCCCCATACCACCGCTAGCGTTTAACGATTGAGATCCCGTTCGGTTAAACAATCGAAATATTGATTCAGGCGGACCGACCCGAATATGAGGTAAGCGTGTTTGAAATGTTGCAGGGCCGGAACGGTCGCAGACGTTGGGTCGCATTCGCCGACCTCGCTTCGCGTCCCGCCGTGTTCCTGAATGAAACCCCTTACAAATGAAACAAATCTAAGCCGACCCGCTGCGGCGGGAAGGTCTCGCAAGCTCAACCATTCCAGCCCTACAACCCTTATCCCTGCAGAAAGTCCGTGTTTTCTGCGTATTCCGTGGTGTAATTCTCCTATGGATCACCTGACTCCAGAAAAACGCTCCTGGAATATGAGCAGAATCCGGGGAACTGAAACCTCTCCCGAGCGGAAGGTGCGTTCCATGCTCCACCGCGCCGGCTACCGCTTCCGCAAAAACGTCAGCACCCTGCCCGGCAAACCCGACATCGTGCTGCCCAAATACCGGACCGTCATCTTTGTACACGGTTGCTTCTGGCACCGGCACAAAGGCTGCAAACAGGCCACCACCCCCGGCACCAATACCGAATTCTGGCAGAAAAAATTTGAGCGCAACGTCGCCAACGACCGCAAACACGCCCGCCAGCTCCGCCGGCTCGGCTGGCACGTCATCACCGTCTGGGAGTGTCAGCTGGAAAAGCCGGACAAGGTTCTGCAGCGGCTGGAGAATTTATTAACCGCGAAAGAGCGCACAGAACGCAAAACTAATCTTTTGGGGCGCCCGCTTTCATCAGGTCAGTCAACGTAACGCCAAAAGGCAATGCGGAACCTCGTCCGGGAGTCCACCCGGGTACATCCCGCAGGTTCCATGTGTACCCGTTCAGTGGATCGCCACCGTCCAATGAACCCACCTCAAAAACCAGATAATAGGGTCGTGACGGTTCGTGAGGATACCCCTTCCCAATCAGCGTCTCTGCGGATAACACTCGCGGGCCCTGCTTGACGACCCGATATATTTTATCCGTCCGGGTTTCCCCGTCCGTATGCAAAAGCAGATAGGCGGCATTGGCGATTTTAGATTCCAGGCGCAGGGACCCGCGCCCAATATCAGCACGACAGTTAAACAGTTTTTCAGGGCCCCTCAAAATCCAATCCAGATGGGCCGGACCTTTGTAATAACCAATCAGCACGGAAATTTCTGCGGGCGGAATCTGTCTCGCGGTGGATGCATATTCTTTTTCGGGCAGCGCCTCATGCACGGCGCCATCCTGCGGCGGTTTCTGCTCATGAATCCGGTAGGTATGATAGGTATGCTGCTCGCGCTGGGTCGCGCGATTGCAAACGTGGTCCACAACGTCTCTGAGGAATCGCTCCAACGCGGCAGAGCCATCATCCGTTGCATTCGGGCGAAGCGGAAAGGCCCCGAGGCCGGGTAACAGCTCATGGAACCCGCGAAACGGTACCTGCTCTTTTTCATTTCCGGGATAGAGAACGTATGCACCGGCCGAACGACGAATCGCGTCGCGGTAGGCATGCATTTTCAGCAGGTCTGCGCGCTTATAGTTTCCGGCCCGTACAGGATCCTGCTCATAGGATTCTTCTTCGTCGGAGTTCTCGTCCTCTTTCCCGAACAGCTTTATGAGACTGTCCACCTTATACTTTGCATCAAAA
>JBFHEM010000033.1:0-52021 GCA_041584215.1 Tichowtungia sp.
ACCTTCAAGGATACGGACTCCGACCCGATCGGCGACCTGCTGGTTTTCTATGATGCGGACAAGCCCGAGCAGTTCAGCCGCGTGCTGGACCTGGTCCGGCGCGATATCGACCTGCCCTCCCGCCAGATCATGCTCGAAGCCATGGTCATGGAAATTTCTGAAACCGCTCTCGATCAGCTGGGCGTGGAGTGGACTCTGAATAATGCTTATAATGTTTTTGATGACTTCAAGGAGCTGGGTAATCGCACAATCATTCCTAAAAACGGATTGGTGCTGGGCCAGCTGGCTGATGCGTTTACGGATCAGCAGCTGTCGCTGACGGTCAATGATGTGTTCGACAATTTCGATGTGCAGCTGAAAGCACTGGTTCGCGAAGGCGAAGCGGAGATCATTTCCCGTCCGAGTGTGCTGACCCTCAACAACCGCATGGCCTACATCAATGTGTCGGATCTCATTCCGATTGCGTCGTCTAAGTTTCACAACACCTCTGCGTTCAGTTCGGTTGACTTTAAGGACAAAGAGGTGGGGATTCAGCTGGCGATCCGCCCGCGCATTGATGAGTCCGGCGAAGAGGTGAGCCTGCAGGTGAATGCCGTTGTTTCGGCCGTTATCCCGGATGAGGACGTGGTGGTTACGGACAGCGCCGGCAGAGAGATTGCCCGCAGCCCGACCATCTCGGTGCGCGAAGTCAAGACCTATGCCCGCATCGCCAACAATACACCCTTCATCATCGGCGGGCTGATTGCCAAGGACGACACCAGCACCCGCGACCGCGTCCCGCTGCTCGGCGCGATCCCGGTCGTTGGAAAACTCTTCGGCTCCGAATCGGTCACCCAGATGAAACGCGAGGTCATCATCGTCATCACCCCGTTTGTGCTGCCGGAACCCAAAGGCATGCAGGCCGATGAGCAGCTGGTCGGGCGCAACCTGCCGCAGGACGAAGACAAGTTTGATTCCATCGGCAACCGTCTCTTCCGCGATGCCTACCGCATCCGCGAAGAGGATGTCTACGACCTCGACTTCCTTTCCAGCAACGAGGAGCTGCAGCGTCTTCAGAAACAGGCGGATGAGGCCGTGGCCAAAAACATGACGCTGGCGTACCGCTATCCTTACAGTCATTTCGTCGGCGGCCGGATCCCGGGCGAGCAGCCGCTCGTCTATCGCCAGATCTATTCGGTGATCCGCCGCATCGGGCTCGACCAGAAGGTGAATGCGGACAAGCTGATCTTCTTCAAGGAAACGCCCGATCAGTCCACCGGCTTCGATGTGGTCTTCCTGACCCAGTTCCTGAAGGCGGAATCGCAGCGGGTCTGGGCCGAAAACCATCCGGGCGAGCGCTGTCCCGGCGACATCTGGAAGGCGCTGGACGGTCATGCCGTCGCGCTGATCTATACCGACCGCAAAAAGGCGTCGGATGCCGGCGAAATCATGTTTGAGCAGGTGCCGGAAATCCAAACGATTCCCTGCGGCAGCCGCGATGAGTTCGACCGCCTGCTGTGGGACCTCAACCAGCCCGATGAGCAGGGCCGAAAACGCGGCACCATCCTGCTGCACAGCGATCGGGATATCGAGCGGATCAAGCAGGCGGTGGTCCTGCGCGAGGCGATCGACCTGAACGGAACCGGCGAGACCATGACGCTGGCCAACTTCAGCACCGGCCGCCTGCTGCTGCTGCCCGATCGCGACGAGTCCAAGGTCGACCTGGTCGGCGGCCGCATCGCCCGCCTGTTCCTGGCAACCGACCGCTACTACGATCTGCTGCGCGATGCCCTCACCAAAGACATGGACGCCCTGCGCAAAGAGCTGAACCCCGCGCCAAAACAAGCGCCGGCACCGAAGCCCGCCGAGCAGCCGGCCGCCAAGCCGGCACCCGCTCCGGCACCCAAGCCCGCTGAGCAGCCGGCCGCCAAGCCGGCGCCCGCTCCGGCGCCGAAGCCCGCCGAGCAGCCGGCCGCCAAGCCGGCACCCGCTCCGGCACCGAAGCCCGCAGAGCAGCCGGCCGCCAAGCCGGCGCCCGCTCCGGCACCCAAGCCCGCTGAGCAGCCGGCCGCCAAGCCGGCGGAAACCCCGCCGGCCAAAAAATAGGTCAGGACAGCCTCCCTCCCCCAGGGGAGGGCTGTGGCAGCGGCAGGTTGGGTTGAAACGCCCTGCGTGCGCAAAGGCAGTAATCATCGGCGCTTTTTTCGCCGATGATTACTGCCTTTCTCTGTGACTGCGGAATTCCAGCAATCCATTCTCATTTTTTGTTGTCGCTTTCGGGGGCAGGGCGTATTCTCTCTGCTCATTTTTGTTCTGTAAACCACAAGGAACCCGATTATGGCTCATCCGCTTGAAGCCCTGCTTGTCCTGCAGGAAAAAGACCGTAAAATCGCAAAACTCCGTCGCGAAATCCGCGATATTCCTGCCCGAAAAGCAGAGGTGGAAACCCAGCTCGACAAGGCCAAGGCCAGGCTGGCCGAAGCCCGTGAAGCACACATGCAGGTTCAGTCAGACCTCAAGCAGCTGGAGGTCGAGGTCGAGGCTCATAAAGAAAAAATCGTCCGCTACAAAAACCAGCAGATGGATGCCAAGACCAATGATCAGTACCGCGCGCTGTTGATTGAAGTGGCCACCGAGGAAAAGGGCGTTTCCGATCTCGAAGACCGCGAACTCGAGCTGATGGAAAGGCTCGAAGCCTCCAGAAAAGCCATCGCGGAGCGCGAAGCCGAGCTCAAAGAGGAGGAGGAGGGCATCCGCGACGAGCAGGAAATGCTCGTCGAGCGCCTCGAAGAGGTCAACGAAGACCTGGCTTCGCAGATTGAGCGCCGGGCGAAAATTGCCTCGGAAATCGCGCCGGCGCTGCTGACGCGCTACGAGCGGATTTTTGCGAATAAAGGCGACTTTGCCGTGGTTCGTGTCGAAAACGGCCACTGCCGCGGCTGCAATATGAAGCTTCCGCCGCAGGTGGTCAACGATGCGATCAACCCGGCCAAGCTGGTCGGCTGCAATTACTGCGGCCGCATGCTGATCAACATTTAAGCCGCGCAGCGGCTTAAAGGACCGGGCAGGCCGCCCGGACGCCGGGTTCTTCCGCCGTCTGTGAAATCAGCGGAAGATCCCGTTCAGCGCACTCCCAGCGGTTGAATGCCAGCGGCCCGAATCCGTTGCCGAGCTCCGGAGCCTGCCTCAATCCCTGGTTGAGGTATGCCTTGGCCAGCACAATGCTTTCGAGCGGTCCGCAGCCCCTCGCGCGTGCGGCGGCGATGGCCGAAGAGAGAAAACAGCCGGTTCCGTGCGAATTTCGTGTGTCAATCCGCGGGCTGGAGAGCCACGCATGCTCTGTGCCGTTGCTCCAGTAGTCACTCGAGAGCTCGATGTCGTGCGAGCCGTGTCCGCCTTTGATCAGCACTTCCTGCACGCCGAGATCAACGGCCTTGCGGGCCGCCGCTTCCATGTCGGCCGGCGTGGCGATTTGCATGCCGAGCAGGTGTTCGGCTTCCGGAATGTTCGGTGTGATCAGCGTGACGGCCGGCAGCAGTCTTTTTGTCACCAGCGGCCAGGCCCCGGCTTTCAGCAGAAATGTGCCGCTCGACGAGATCAAAACCGGATCGCAGACAGAAAACGGCGGGCGGTGCGCCAGCAGAAAGTCGCACACAATCGCAACGGCTTCAGCCGTCCCCAGCATGCCGAGTTTGACCGCCGCCGGCGGAAGATCGGTCTGCAGCGCTTCCATCTGGGCGGAGAGCATGTCGGCGGAAACCCACTCCAGCCGCCCGGTGCCGATCGTGTTTTGAGCCGTGAGGGCGGTAACCACCGAGCAGGCATGCGTGCCGAGCAGATTCATCACCTTTATGTCGGCCTGAATTCCGGCTCCCCCGCCGGAATCAGACCCCGCCACTGTCCAGATAATCGGTTTCGTCACTTCGGCTCCTTGTCTTCATCGGTTGAAGCCTGTTTCGCTCACCCGGTTTGTTTTTCCGGTGCGGGTTGTTCAGGCTTTGTTATTCGTCGGGTGTTTGGGCTCTTCGGACTTCGATGTTGGTCACCGGTTCCTCAAACTGGTAGATCGTTTCGCCTTCATGGGCAAACCCCTTTTCGTGCGCCAGTTTCTGCACAAAATATTTGTCGGTCGCGAACTTCTGCTGGTTGAGGCGCAGTTCGTTGCAGCGCCTGTTCTCCTCGCGGATCTTCGCCTCCAGCTCGCTTTTCGTGTTCTGATACTCGCGGAACTGTTCAATCTTCGGCCAGAATGCAAGCGCCGCGCCGATCAGCGCAAGCAGAACCATGCACAGCAGCAGATAGCGGTAGAATGTTTTCAGATATTTGGGGGAACTCACGGTGGGTCACTATACGAAGCGCCGACTGAAAGTAGAATTCTGAAATTGGAATTTCTGGCAGGAGTTCCGTTTTGGGGGATCTTGCGAGGCGGAGCCTGACCCCGGGAAGGCTCTGGACCCGTCCGGATTCCGGTTCGCCCCGATAAAAAGCGGCTTCGCCTCGCGCCAAAAAAGCCCCGTTTTTCCAAGGTTTGGAAAAACGGGGCCGGACGTTTCCACGGTCTGGAAACTCTGGATGCAGGGTGGGCCTGCGGTTAAGCGTCGCCGTAGCGCGCTTCGGTGCCGAGCATTTCTTCGATGCGCAGCAGCTGGTTGTATTTGCTGATGCGGTCGGAGCGGCTCAGGGATCCGGTTTTGATCTGTCCGGCGTTGGTTGCGACCGCGATGTCGGCGATCGTGTTGTCGGAGGTTTCACCGGAACGGTGCGAGACGACGGCGGTGAAGCCGGCCTTGTGGGCCATTTCAATCGCGTCGAGCGTTTCGGTCAGCGTTCCGATCTGGTTGACCTTGATGAGGATCGAGTTGGCGGAACCCTCTTTGATGCCGCGCGCAAGGTATTCCACATTGGTCACAAACAGGTCGTCGCCCACGAGCTGGCAGCGGTCGCCGATTTTGTCGGTCAGGATTTTCCAGCCGGCCCAGTCCTCTTCGTTCATGCCGTCTTCGATGGAGTCGATCGGGTATTTGCCGATCAGCTCTTCGAGGTAGGCGGCCTGTTCTTCGGACGAACGTTTCGCGCCGGTTTCGCCTTCGAATTTGGCGTAGTTGTAGACGCCGTTTTCGAAGAACTCGGAGGCGGCGCAGTCCAGGCCGATGGTCACATCTTTGCCCGGCTCGTATCCGGCATCCTTGATCGCCTGCATGATGGAGTCGAGGGCTTCCTCGGTTCCGCCCGCGAAGTTCGGAGCAAATCCGCCTTCGTCACCGACGGCGGTCGAGAGGCCTTTGGCTTTGATGATCGCCTTGAGCGCGTGGAACACTTCGGCTCCGCAGCGCAGGCCTTCTTTGAAGCAGCATGCGCCGACCGGGCGGATCATGAATTCCTGGAACGCGATCGGGGCGTCGGAGTGCGAGCCGCCGTTGATGATGTTCATCATCGGAACCGGCAGGGCTTTGGCGTTGGTTCCGCCGATGTAGCGGAACAGCGGCATGTCGAGCTCCGCGGCGGCGGCGTGGGCGCAGGCCAGCGAAACGCCGAGCATGGCGTTGGCGCCGAGTTCGCTCTTCGTTTTGGTGCCGTCGAGGCCGATCATGAACTGGTCGATGCCGACCTGATCCATCACATCCATGCCGATGAGCGCCGGCGCGATTTTTTCATTGACGTTATCCACGGCTTTCAGAACGCCTTTGCCGAGGTAGCGGGATTTGTCGCCGTCACGCAGTTCGAGCGCTTCGTTGACGCCGGTGGATGCGCCGGACGGGACGCCTGCGCGGCCGGCTGCGCCGGACTCGAGGATCACATCCACTTCGATGGTCGGATTGCCGCGCGAATCGAGAATTTCGCGGCCGATGATTTCTACAATAGCTGACATGTTGTCTACTCCTTGGTGTTGGTTAATTGATTCCCCAAAAGCGAGCCTCGGAATATAAAGATCTGCCCGGGGCCCCGCAACAACTTTCAGGGCTGTTTTCTGTCGCTTTTCGATTTGATTGACGGGTTCCCGGCAATCGGCTCTCCGACGACGGGAGCGGCGGCCGTCGTGTTTTCATGGCGAATCCTCACGGCGCCGTTGCGGGAGCAGAGGGTTTCCGCGGGAAGACGCGGAGATCGCAAAAAGAATACAGGGCGCGCTGTGTGTCTGACGCGGATCGCGCGGGTTGCGCTGAAAACGGCGTTCGCTCCCGGGGGGCAGACGCAGTCTGCTGTGCGCGAGGATGGAGCCGGCGGGTCGGCGAGCCGCCGGCTAAATAATTCGGTTTTTGACTGGTGCCGGACGGCGCGAAACGGTAGCCTGTAAAACCACTTTTAAAAAATGATGTGTTTGGAGGGCTTGCGTTGAAAAAAATAAATTTAGTTTGTCTGCTGGGCAGCTGGGCGGCCATTTCTCTGGGAGATACGGTGAGTTATGATGCCGGAGCGGCCCTGGATCCGGGCAATTGGAACAATCCGTTGAATTGGAGCACCGATGCGCTTCCCGGAGCGGCGGATGATGTGCAGCTGATCGGTCCGGCGAGTTCGGTAACCAATACAGACGGGGCCGTTTCGATCCATTCGCTGCTGCTTAAAAAAGAGGCATGGCTGTCGACCGAGTTTCTGACGGTGGCTGACTTTGTGAAGATTCTGCCGAACTACGGCAGGGAGATTTACGTTACATTGAATAATGGAGCGGCGATCGGCGGGGATCTGCTCTGTGCGCCGCTTTCCGGTCAGGGGACTTGGCAGCTGAACGTGAAGGCCGGACCGGCTGTTTCCGTTGGCGGCAGCCTGGAGCTCGAATCCGATGCGGCCCACTCCGGACGGCTGCTTCTTTATAATAATGTCGGTGTAGCCGGAAATATGACCCTGACGGACACCGCGGATGACGAGGGATACACCGAGCTGGCTTTTCAGAAATGGACGGTCGCCGTGACGGTCGGCGGTTCGGCATCCATCGATGGCAGGCTGACGGTGAACCGCACGGCCTACAGCGGGGAGGATGCGCAGTTTCCACTCATTCATGTGACCTCCGCCAGTGCCCTTGCCGGCGAATTTGACAACGTCGTTTTCGGCGAAACCACGCTGACCAATGCCGGGGATTTTGTATATCGCTTCGACCTGGCAGCGCTGGATGCCGACGGGGTGAGCAACGATGTTGTCCTGAACCGGGTGGAAAGTCCGTTTGCGGTTCACTCCCTGTTTCACGATCACATGGTGCTGCAGCGGGATGCGAATGCGCCGATCTGGGGCTGGGCGGCGCCGGGCGCATCCGTCAGCCTGCTGCTCGATGAGGTGTCGGTCACCAATGCGGTCGCGGATGCCTCCAGCGGGGAGTGGATGGTGCCGCTGCCGCCGCAGGCCGCGGACGGCGGCGTGTCGCATACCCTGCGCATCACCTCGTCCGGCGAGGAGGACATCCTGGTCAGCGACGTGGTTTTCGGGGATGTGTACCTGGCCTCCGGGCAGTCCAATATGCGCCGCCCGATGATCTACATCACCGGCTACGAAGCCGAGGCGGCCGCCTCCGATTACCCGCTGATCCGCCAGGTGGAGATTGCCATGACCAATTCCGTTGCGGAGTGGGCCGAACCGGAATTCATGTTTCCCTGGTCTAAAAGCCACCCGGATGTTATTGGCGGGTTTTCCTCTACGGCCTATTTTTTCCAGCGCACCCTGTTCCGCGAGACCGGTGTCCCGGTGGGCGTGATTGTGGCGGCCTACGGCGGACAGAACATCGAACGCTTTCTGAGCCCGGATGGGGTGACTGCCGTGCCGGATCTGGCCGGGGTGATGCAGGATCAGGAGCAGGGCGGACTCGAGGATGCGGATTTTTACGGTTTGTATAATGCGATGATTGCTCCATTGAGTCCCTATGCGATTCGCGGTGTGATCTGGTATCAGGGAGAGGCCAACTCCAACGACGGGGACCTCTACCGTTACTATCTTCAGGCGCTCATGCGCGGCTGGCGCCAAAAATGGGGCGGGGAAGATTTTCCGTTCTATCTGGCGCAGCTGGCGAATTACGATACCAGTTCGAGCTGGCAGGTGCTGCGCGAGGCGCAGCGCGGGGCGCTGTCGGAAACCAATACCGGCATGGCCGTCCTGATCGATATCGGCGATGAGGGGAATATCCACCCCGGCAACAAGCAGGATGTCGGCTGGCGTCTGGCCCAGTGGGCGCTGGCCAAGGATTTGAACAGCAGCCGGGTTTACAGCGGACCGCTCTTTCTCGAGGCGCAGGTCGAGGGATCGGCCCTGCGCATCCTGTTTGATTATGCCGACGGCGGCCTGATCATCGGGCGCAAGGACGGCACCAACGCGCTGGTTGAAGTGACGGACGGCGCGCTGGAAAACTTTATGATTGCCGGAGCGGATCGCGAATATGTGGATGCCGAGGCCGTCATTGATTCCGATACGGTTCTGGTGTCGAGCGAAAGCGTACCCGATCCCGTCTATGTGCGTTATTGCTACGCCAATGCGCCGGCGGGTACCAACAAGCTGTACAATGCGGCGGGACTGCCCGCTTCGCCGTTCCACACCGACCTGAAATTCCATTTGCGGGCACGGGCCGGGGAAGACGTCGAATACTATCTGCTTCCCGGATTCCGAAAAGAGATCTCGGCAGGAACGGCACCGGACGGACAGGTCTTCGACCGCTGGATCGGCTCCGCAGGAGATCTCGATGATCCGACGGCGGCAACGACCACGGTGACCATGCCGGATCACAGCCTGTATCTGCTCGCCACCTGGCGCGCCACCAACGCGCCGGTCTATACGCTGACGGTCAGCAGCGGCGCCGGCGGCGGAACGTCCCAGGCCGGCGCGCTTCGCACGCTGTGTGCCGATGAACCGCCGGACGGACAGGTCTTCGACCATTGGGCGGGCGACACCAACGAACTGGCGGACGTTTCCTCGGCCGAAACCACCCTGCGCATGCCGGAGGCGGACGTCAGCGTCACGGCGGTCTGCCGCACGGTCGACAGCGTGGGCGACGGGCTTGCGGACAGCTGGCGGGATGCCTATTTGCCGGCGGGCGGCGCGGAAAGCGCCGCCGATGCCGATCCCGACCGGGACGGGTTTTCCAATCTGCAGGAATATGTGGCGGGCACCTCGCCGCTGGATGGGGATTCCGTCGTGCGGCTGGACGGGCTGGCGGTCTCGGAGAGTCAGATCGGCGTTGCCTTTTCCAGTCAGCCGGGAACCCGCTACCGGCTGGAATCCTCCGCATCGCTCAGTCCGGCCGACTGGCAGCCGCTGATTTACAACATCACCGGCGACGGGTTCCAAAAGCAGTTTTCCCTCAATCTGGAGGATGCCAATGCCGGCTTTGTCCGCGTTCAGGTATCCGGCGAGTAACTTCTGTTTCACAAAAAACGAAAGGGCAGAACCATGAAAAAACAATGCATGATGATTCAGGCGCTTGCAATGGCGTCACTTTCCTTCGGGGCGATTACCTATATAGGCGGTGGAACGGATGCCGCAGACTGGCACGACGCCGCCAACTGGGACGGCGGTGTGCCGGGCGCGTCGGATGATGCTTATATCAACAAGTCGTCTTATGCTGGGGATGTGAGCACAACGGCCGAGGTGTCTCTGAATTCGTTTCTGTTTAAAAACGGGAACCAACTGGTAACGATCGGAAACGATTTCAGTACAGTGGGTACTTTTGATATTCTGGCAAATTATGGCGGTCAATCTTCTATCACTATTCAGAATGCCGGTACGGTAGTTGATGTGGGGGGCGATGCCCGGTTTACTGTTCTCAATTCAGGTAATCTGTATCAATCCTGGCGGGTGACGTTGAAATCCGGAACCACCATGAACGTAGCGGGTGGTTTGACGCTGGCAACGACAACGGCTTCCCCCAATTATTATCAGTTGATGTTCTACAATGCAGCCATGAATGTGACGGGTGATTTTTCTATGACGGAAAATGGCACGTCGGATCTGCGGATGACGTTTCAAAACTGGGCTGGATCATTAACGGTCGGTGGTGCGGCGACGTTGGCTGGCGACTTGATTGTCGCGGACGGACTGGCTTTGACCGATGAGCAATACGGATTAATCCATTGTACATCCGCCAATCTGTTGGCTGGCGGATTTGATAACGTAACCTTTGGGTCGACTACGTATACGAATTCGATTGGGGATTTGTACCGATTGGATCAAGTGGCGCTTGATGGAGACGGAATTAATAACGATATCGTTCTCAACCAGATTCCGGAACCGACCACAATGGGCTTGTTGATTATTTCTTCCATTGGGCTGTTTGTCAGCCGGCGTCTTTTTCGCTGATGAGACTGCAGGAGGATCTCATCCGGAATCAGTCGGTTTCGGATGAGTTTTTGTCGGGAAGCAGATCGGGAGTGACAATCTTTGAGTTCAAAATTATCCATCTCATATGTTGCGGCGTTCCTCTTGTGGCAGGGGGTTGCTTTATCCGGGGAGCTTGCATTGGACGGATGGACTGTCCGGCAGATGCAGGCGGCGGAAAACGCCGGCGGCATCAGCTTCGGATTCTGGTGCAATTACAACAAACTGCCTGAAGTCACGGAACGCTTCGGCCGCCGCCCGCTCGACCGGGTCGGTTTCACCTCCTGGAACAGCATCGAACCCTTGCCCGGGGTGTATGATTTCAGTTCCTGCTTCAACAACGACATCACGTCCCATCAGTGCGGCAGCACGACCATCGGGTGTATCAACCTGGGTTCAGCTCCCGCAACCAGTCCGTCCGGCAACACCAAGCTGTGGATTCCCGACTTTTATACATCGCGCATCGACGATCCCGACACACGTATGGCGGCCAAAGCGGCGCTGTATGCCTATGTGCAGGAGCGGCTGCGCGTCGTCGGCCGCAGCATTCTGCTGATCGACTACGAGGCCATGTGGAATTACGACACCTCCACCGAGGCCGGCCGCACGCTCTTCAGCGAGTGGTTTGTGGAAGCCGCCGCCACCGCCCGCCAGGCGGCGGCGGACCTGGGGCAGAGCGATCTGCTCGAAATCGGCCTCAACGTTAATGGCGACCCGCTGGCCAATCCGGAAAAGGTGGGCGGGACCAACGAAACCTGGCTGCTGACGGCCGCCGCCGCGGCCGACGTGTTTACCATCGACAACTACTACTTTGACCCAGACGCGCCGACGAGTCCGGATTACGGACTGTCCATTCTCGAGTTCTGGATCAAAAACTATTCGCAGGGCAAACCGGTGCTGGTGGCTGAAAACGGCTACCAGAGCGTGCTGTCGGTGGATCCTGATTATAGTGGAAAGCCGGAAAAGGGCCACGGAACCGAAGAGCAGCAGGCCGCTTATTTTGAGAATCTTTTCCAGGCCCTGGAAACCGAAAATGTGCCCGGCGGAAAACTCAACGGGCAGCTGCGCGGGTTCTGCATCTGGAGCTATCAGGATTATGAAAACGAAGACGGCATGAGCTACTACGGGATGATCCGCTCGGACGGAACGGAAAAGCCGGCCTGCGAAACCGTTGCATCAAACCTCTGCCGCCTGGCGGAGCAGACCTCGACCGCGCCGTCGACCGAAACGGCCGGGATTTCCTGGAACGGGGTGCAGATGACCAACCGGACAGAGCTGGTGTTCAGCTCCGGAACGGAGCACGGTTTTATCCGGCTCGAAGGCGTTGTTCCCCGATATGCCCGGGATGTGAACGTGCATATCGAAACCGGGCAGGCGGGCTGCGTGGTGGCCGAAGTCAACGGTTCCGGCGCCATGCTGTCCGATGGCCTGGCTTCGACGAACCTGGACTTTGATATCAGCGGGTTGATCCGGGGCGGGCAGACCAACCGCATCGACCTGTTTTTCACCGATGCCGTGCTGCCGTTTACGCAGACTGTGACCCGCGTGTCGCTGAGTTGCCGGGATGATTTTTCGGATGCGCTTTTCGACGATACGGGCATCACGCCGCTGTTCGATTTCGACCGCAGCGATGAGGCGTTCTATGCCGCAAACCTGAAAAACGGGGCGTCGGTGACGCAGGTGCAGTGGAAGGCCGCGCCCGCATCGGATCTCGGCCTGAACGGTGTGCTGGCGGCCGCCTGTTCGCTGCCGCAGACCAACTCGCAGTTTTCCCTGATGGGTTCGCTGGACGGGCTGGATGTGTCCGGGGTTTCCCGGCTGGTCGCCCGCGTCCGGCTGGGAGAGCCCGCGACCTCGCTGCGGGTGCGGATGACGGCCAAGAGCGACTCGGCCGCGGCGTACGGAACGACCGCGGTCCTGTCGTCGGCAGACGAATGGGTTGAACTGGAGATGACGGCGGAACAGCTGGGCGGCGCGGCAACCAATCTGCTCAAACTGGGGCTGATCTTTTTCCAGGGCGAGGGCTATGACGGAGAGGTGTACGTCGATTTGATCGGTGCCGACACCACCGGTGCCGAGGACAATGCACTGCCCGCTCCGCCGTCGAATGCACCGGATTTTTTCTCGGCTTCGGAAACGGCCGCCGGGGACATTTTGCTGAGCTGGTCCGGCCCGGAGTCCGGGGTCCGCTATGAGATCCAGCGCAGCGAGGTTTCCAATGGCTGGAACACCGCAACGATTTTCCGCACACAACCGGGAACCTTGAACTGGCTGGATGAAACGGCGGTGGCCGGACAGACCTGTTATTACCGTCTGTCGGACTATAACTCCGGCGGCCGATCAGAGTTTTTTGAGGCCGCTCCGTGTGTGGCCGGCAACCGTTCGGTTCGGGAGGGCCGGCTGGACCTGCTGTTCGACTTTTCGGATTCCGACGGGGAGTTTTCCAAAAACTGGGGCGGGGGCACCCTGAACGGATGGTTCCTGACCAACGGCCTGCTGGCCGTCGATTTTGAACTTCCGTCCAGCCAGGCCGCGCTGGCCGTTGCCTGTGTGCTGCGCGATTCGCAAACCGGAGAGCCGGGAGTGGATCTCAGCGGGCAGGACTATCAAACGTTCGTTACCCGGGTGCAGGTCGAATCGTTCGGCGCGTACGGGGGCGTGACCGTCAGCCCCAAGCAGATTGTATGCTCCGGCGTTTCCGATCTCTGGAACTACGGGACGGCGGCGACCCTTTCCGAAGCGGGGATCTGGCAGGAAACCTATTGCGGAGCGGGCGGTGTCAAGGATCTGTCTTTGGTGAAAAAATCAGGTCTGCTGCTCAAGGCGGACGGCCCGTTTGCCGGGCGGCTGCTGATCGATTTCATGGCGGGGGAACGCGCAGAGCCCGATCCGCCGGAACTTCCCTCCGGGGTCACGCTCGACGTGCTGTCCGGAACCGCCGTTTCTGCAGCATGGGATTTCGGCAATCCAACCGTCAGCTGGGTGCTGGAGCGCAGCGCGGATTCCAACGACTGGAGCCGGGCGGTGATGGTGCCTGCCGCCGCAATCGGGCAGATGTCTCTGACGGACGCCTCGCTTTCGCCGCTGACGACCTATTATTACCGGCTGAGCGGATTCAATTCTTCCGGGTCAGTTGCGGGCAGTGATGTGTTTTCTGCCCGAACCGGAAACACCTTTTTGAACTGGTCTTCGACCCGCGGCGTGCCGGCAATCGCCGAGTTGGATAACGATGAGGATGGAAATCCGAATCTGATGGAATATTTCTGCGGGACCGATCCGCTCGAATCAGGTCCGATTGGGGTTTCCGGAAAGGTTTTGACGGTGCAGGGTGTTCCGTCTATGCGGGTGATGGTCCCTCACGATCCGGACGCTATGGGTGTGGATCTCGGGATCGTTTCGACTGCCGATCTGCAACTCTGGGCAGATGAGCCTTCGGCGGAGCGAACAAATATTGCAGGTTGTGTCGAGGTTCTGATTCCTTTGGAAGAGGATGCGCACAGTGGATTTTATCGGCCGGTCTTTTGGTTGATGGATGATTAGATGAAAGGCAGGATATGAAAAATTCATTATCATCCGTCGATAAAAAGGGTTCTGTTAAGGACTGTCCGGTGACTGGATTTAGTTTCCTGTCCAACAAATCATTGCGCATTGAAAAAACCAAAAGAAAAACTCTTATGATCGCACGGAGTGTTTTAACGCTGCTGCTTCTGGTCCAGGTCGCATGGGCTGACAGTGCATCAGATTGGCGGATTACCCGGATGCAGGCTGTGGAGAACCCGAACGGCATCGGGTTCGGCTTCTGGGGGAATTACGGCCTGCTTTCTGAAGTGACAGAGCATTTTGGACTTCGGCCGGTTGACCGGGTCGGCTTTACGTCGTGGAGCTCGATTGAACCGTCGGAGGGTGTCTATGATTTCTCGACCTGTTTGAACAATGATGTCCGGTCGCACCGCTGCGGCAGCACAACGATCGGATGCATCAATCTGGGCTCCAGCCCGGACGTCAGTCCGCCGGCCAATACAAAGCTCTGGATTCCCGATTTTTATACGCCGCGGATTGATGATCCCGAAACGCGCGCGGCGGCTGAGGCGGCCCTGTATGCCTATGTGACAAACCGTCTTCAGGTTGTCGGCCGCACGATTCTGTTAATCGATTATGAAATCCAGTGGAACTATCTGGTGACAACGCCGGCCGGTCAGCAGCTGTACAGCGAGTGGTTTACGTATGCCGCTGCAACGGCCCGGCAGGCGGCGGCGGATATCGGAATGAGCGACCTGCTGGAAATCGGGCTGAACATGAATGCAGGGCTGGGGAATATCGGGGCAGACACCAACCTGACCTGGGCGCATACCATTGCAGACGTTGCGGATGTCTTCACCGTCGACACGTATCCGTTCGATGAAGACGATCCGACCAGCCCGGAGACGACCCTGGCGATTCTGGAATACTGGATTCAAAACTATTCACACGGGAAGCCGGTGATTGTGGCGGAAAACGGGTATCAGAGTGTTTTGACTGACGATCCGGATTATGAGGGCGATTCCTCAAAGGCCTACGGAACGGAGGCCCAGCAGGCGGAGTATTTCGAAAACCTTTTCCAGGCATTGGAAGCTGAAAATGTTCCGGGCGGGCGGCTCAACGGCCAGCTTCGGGGGTTCTGCATCTGGAGCTACATGGATCAGGAAAAGGATGGGGAGAAGGACTGGTACGGCATGGTCCGGGAAGACGGCACCGAAAAGCCGGCGGCTGATGTGGTCCGGTCCAATTTCTATCGCATGGCCGGGCAGTCCGGCACGGCGCCTTCTTTGGAAACCGCCGGAACGGTCTTTCCCGGCGCGCTGCTGACCAACCGGACGGAGCTGGTTTATGACTCCGGCACGGAACACGCGTTTCTGCGGGCGGGGGGGCTGATTCCCCGTTATGCGAGAGATGTAACCGTTCATGTCGAGCTGGAACGGGAAGGAAGCCTGGTGGCCGGGGTGAACGCGACCGGCTGGGTGCAGCATGCGGAGTGTTCCGCAACGGAATTTGATGTGGATGCAACCAAATGGATAACCGGCGGCCGGACCAATCAGATCGACCTGTTTTTCACCGGCGATTTTTATCCGTTTACGCAGACAGTCAGCCGCTTGTCCGTAACCTATCGGGACGATTTTTCCGAAGCATTGACTGCGGATACCGGAATGGTTCCGCTGTTTGATTTTGACCGGGACGATGAGTCGTTCAGTGCGGTGAATATCCTCAACGGTGCCGAGGTTTCGCAGTTGCGTTGGAAAGCAGCGCCCGAGTCGTCTTTGGGATTAAACGGCGTGTTGGCTGCACAGTGTTTTCTGGCGGAAACAAACAGTTCAAAATTCATGCTGGTTCGTAATTTGTCCGGGCTGGATGTTTCCGGAACTTCCCGGTTGATTGCACGGGTTCGGGCGGAATCCGCGGGCCGGTCGCTCAGAGCCCGTTTGCTGGCAAAAGATTCGGGCGGCATTCATTACGGGTCGTCAGTTTACCTGTCCTCGCCGGCGAATGGCTGGGTGGAGCTGGAGCTGCCGGTTTCGAGCCTGACCTATTCCTCTTCTCTGTCACTGATTGGCATCCAGTGGCTGAGCGATGACGAATATGACGGCGAGCTGTATATCGACCTGATTGCCGGGGACTTCACCGGGGCGGATGACAACTCTCTGCCCAATCCTCCGGAGTTGCCCGGGGATTTCGCGGCCGTCGGCCAAGCTGACGGAACGGTGCAGCTTTCGTGGTCGGATGCGGATGAAACCGCATATCATGAAATCCAGCGCAGCACGGATGGCAATGACTGGGTGACCGCCGAGGTTTTTCGGACAGAACCGGGTATTTTTTCCTATGTGGATGACAGCGCAGAGCCGGGTGTGGCTTATGTGTATCGATTGTGCGCATTCAATTCCGGCGGACGCTCTCCTTACAGTTCTTTATCTGTCTCTCCTCCTGTTTCACTGGTTGAATTTAATGCGACGTCCTATGCCGCGAAGTCCGGCAGCGGCACGGGGCCGGAAGGAGAGCACGCGGTTGCCGCCATAACAGCCTCTAACACGGTGGTCAGCGTCTTGTATAAAGGAAGCTCGACGCCCGGCTTTTCCACCGCAACGGCCGGCGGGTCCCTGTTCTGGCCGGTTGCCGGAACCCCTTCAACCGAAAGCGAGTCGATTGCCGATGCGGATTATTTTGTCTTTTCAATCGATGCCGACAGCGGGTACGCCCTGAACTTATCTTCCATCTCTTTTGAATTTGGCGGAAGTGATGTCGGCAGTGCCGGGGCGTATGGCGTGACAGCCTACATCCAGATGGATACCGGCGATGGGTTTGCGACGATGGGATCCCAGACGCTTACCATTGCCGAGGGAGCTGCCAACACCAATGTTGAGCAGGGCGAGCTGACCGTGGACCTGAGCGGTTCTGCGGGGCAGGATCTTTCCGGGCCGGTTGCATTCCGGATCGGCGCGTTTGATACGGTTCAAACCGGTATCCGATATATTCGCGCGCAGAACATTACATTGCTCGGAAGCCTGACACTGCAGCCTCCCGAGTCATCGCTGTGGTGGAACAACGGCTCGCTTTCCGTGAGGGCCGGGAACCTTGCTGCCGGGCAGGCCTATACGGTGCAGGGGACAACCAATCTGGTGTCCGGAACCTGGAGTAATCTGTATGAGTGGACCGGAGCGTCCCAGACGAATTTTGACCTCGGGACACCAGAGGCCCCCGCGCAGTTTTTCCGTGTCAGGAGTTCGGACTGATTCCGGATGTCTGCCGATTTCCAAACAAAACAACAATTTAGAGAGAAGGAGCCTGAGAATGAAACAAATAAGCCGTTTGCTTTTGGCCTGTATGGTGAGTGCAGGACTGGGGGCGGAAGTTTTTGCTGAGAATGATTCAGCGGACGTCATTGTGTATCACGCGTCGCCGGGAGGAATTTCCACGGCGATTGCCGCGGCGCGGGAAGGGCTGAGCGTTCAGATCATTACGCCGAATTATCGTTTGGGCGGAATCGAAGCGAACGGCGGACTGGTCAACTCCGACCAGGGACCGCATCCGAAGGAAACCATCGGCGGACTGCGGTTGGAATTTCATCAGCGCATCGACCGGTATTATCGGGAGACATACGGCGCCGATTCGCGACAGGTGATGCGGGCAACCAAAGGGGACTTCCCCGCCGGGCGGTTCGAGCCGAAAGTGGCGGAGATGGTCTACCATCGGATGCTGGCGGAATATCCGTCGATCCGGCCGGTTGTGTACGGCCAGGAACTGGTTTCGGTGGAAAAGAAGGACGGCAGAATCGTTTCGATTGTCTGCGAAGATCTTGACCACCCCGGAGAGACGGTTTCCTACCCGGGCCGGATCTTTGTGGATGCGAGCTATACCGGCGACCTGCTGGCCGGCGCGGGGGTATCCTATTATCTGGGGCGTGAGCCGAGGTCGATGTACGACGAATCCAAGGCGGGGATCCGGTCCGGTGCGAATGTCGGCGCGGCAGATAGAGCGGTGCAGAGTTATAACTACCGTATGACGACCACCCGTGTTGCGACCAATCGGGTGCCCGTTGTAAAGCCGGCGGATTATGAAAAAAACCGGGCGGATTATTACGCAACCAGCAAAAGAAATTTCGAGCGGGTCCGCGCCGGGGAACGGAAATTCTGGCATCCCGAGTGGGCGGAACTCCCGAACCTGAAATTTGATACCAATATCGGGGATATGATGGAGTTTGCGCACGGATATTCAGAAGCGGACCGTGCGGGCCGCCGCGAAATCGAACGGGTTCAGCGGAACTATTCGATCGGATACCTTTGGTTCCTGCAGCATGATCCGCTGACGCCTGAGGCAACTCGCGAGCAGTTCGCCGGACTGGGTTTTGCAAAAGACGAGTTCCCGGAGAACGACAGTTTTCCGGTTGAGCTGTATGTGCGGGAGGGCCGCCGGATGATCGGCGAGCACGTGCTGGTGCAGCAGGATCTGACCACGAATATTCGGAAACCGGACTCGATCTGCATCGGCAGCTATTTCATGGACTGTCACGCCTGTGCCTGGATTCGAACGGAAGACGGCTCCCTGGCGCTGGATGAAGATGGAAACCCGCAGCGCGAGGGATATGTCGGCGGGGATATCGATCCGTACGAGATTCCTTATCGTTCGCTGGTGCCGAAGAAAAACGAGTGTACCAATCTGCTGGTCCCCGTCTGCATATCGGCCACGCATGTCGCCTGGACATCGGTGCGCATGGAGCCGATTTTCGCGATGATGGGCGAAGCGGCCGGCGTTGCGTCCGCCCTGGCGCTGGAATCCCGGCTTCCGGTTCAGGATGTCAACCCGGCAGTTCTCCGGAAAAAGCTGGAAGCGTGCGGTGCCATTGTGGATCTGCCGGAGGCGTCGGCGGGAAGTGCAGCGATGAGCTGGTCGCCGCAGACTGTGACCGCCGGCTCGGCGGTGACTTTTTCGGTGAAAGATCTGACCGGGCAGGTGGAAGCGCTGTGGGACTTTGACGGGGACGGGAAGGCGGATGCGAGCGGCAGTCAGGTTTCGACCGTCTTTGATGGAGCAAAAAATCCGCTGGTCACACTGTGTGTCCGATCTCCTGCCGGGGATGTGCTGGCGCTGATGGAGCAGATGGTTCCCGTGAAAGGGGCGGTGGCCTCGGATGTTTCGGTGGACTCGGAGAGTTCGTCTGGAATTGAGACGCGGGGCGGGTTGGCTCAAACCGCGAAAGAGGGGCGCGGCGGACCGGTGTATGGTGAAAACTTCCTGAATGATATGGGCAAAAACAAGGGCGGGGTTTCGGTGCGGTACAACCTGCCGCTGAGTGCGCCGGGGCGCTATGCGGTTTATATTTCGACGGATCCGGCCAAGGGCCGTCCGGACAATACGCTGGTTCGAATCAACACGGTTGGCGGAGAGTCCGAGGTGCGCGTGGATCAGCGAACGGCGGACAATCCCTGCGGGCTGGTTTTTGCCGGTGAGTTTGCGCTGCCTCAGGCGGATGCCTGGGTGGAAATCCGCAATGACGGCACGGAACGCTACTGCATCTTCGATGCGGTTCGCGCAATTTATCTGGGAGAATAAATATGAAGCAGGTTTTTGCTGTTTTTGTTTTGGGTGCCGCCGTTCAACTGATGGCGGAAGATGGCAAACGCCTGGCGGACGCGTCCGGCACCGGAACGCCGATGCTGTTTGACTGCGAACGGTCGGTTGCGGCACTGCAGGATCAGGATCTGTTCTATGAGCCGGAGGCGTGCCAAAAGTTTCTGAAATCGGAGTTCGGCCTGGTTTTTGAAACCGGCAATGAGGCGTTTGACCGGTTGATCCGTTCGACAATACTGCTGCAGCACGATCGGGTGAATGCCGAGGGGCACATCTATGAGTCGGTTGGAGAAATCAACGGAGCGAGCCGCTACAGCAGCCTGATGTTTCCGCGCACCGTCGGCGAGGCCGCCTATCCCATGTGCGCGATGGGCATGGCGGACGAGGTGATCCGCTTTTATAAGTATCTTTTGGATTCCGTTCCGGAAAGCGATGAATACTGGCCGCATACGATCCGCCCGGGCAAACAGATCGCTTCGCGTCATGTGCAGGTGGATATCAGCGCCGACCTGATTTACGGCTTTGTGCATCTGTGGCTGTTTACCGGCGATGAGGCGCTGGTGGACCGGTTCTTCCCGATGCTCGATCAGCGGGCCAAAACCATTATGGAGCGCCATTTCCATGAACAGTTCGGGCTGGTCGACAGCGGGAACTACAACGAGCAGTACGGCGGAACCAAAGAAACCCTGTGTGAAATTTTCACCAACATGGTGACGCTGAAAGCCTATGAGATGATGGCGTACATGCTGGAGACTCTGGGCCGGGATGAACCGGCGCGCTGGTACCGGGATTACGCCGATAAAATAAAAAAGGGCATCACGACCTATCTGGTCGATAAGGACCATGGCGGCTTTTACTCCGGCTTTTATCTGGCGTCTGGCGAAAAAGTTCCAACGAACTGGAGCTGCTGCTATGCAACCCGCTATCACGACTGGGTGGATGCCGATCTGATTGAACAGACCTATGACCGCGTCCTGCGCAGCAGCATGGGATCGTTCAAAGGGTATGAAATCTGGTTCGGCGGCGGGCGGCAGATGGAAACCACCGCCAAGTGCACCGGCTGGCGCTGCGGCTACCTGGCGTCGGAAGGCCGTTTTCTTGAGTTGAACGAGGAACTGGACTTCCTGGCGGATTGTACCGTGCAGCCAAAAGATATTGTGGGTGAGCATTACCGGGTCGCAGGTCCGCGCGAATTTCCGTATGTGCGTTTCGGCGGACAGCTGGACAGGCAGTATTACTGGGTGGGGTACCGCGACGAACCGGATGGCGACTATACGGTCGATTCCGGAAACGGCGAGCAGACCATCATGTTTCTGGAAGACCTGATCCGGAAGGTGGCCGGTGTGGACTGGGGGGAGGGGCACCCGGTGATTGCGCCCCGCTGGCCGCTGAATTTTGATGATGTCACGGTGGAGGGAATCCGTCTGCCGCTGGCACCGGGCCGGGTGAAAACCGTTTCGTATCATCAGGTTCGCACCGAAACCGGTTGCCGGCTGGAACTGTCGGGAGTGGACGGCGAGCCGGTGGATGTGGAGCTGGCGCTGCCGGGCCCGTTCGATTCAAAGAAGCTGAGCCTGTCGGTGAACGGGCAGGTTGTTCCGCATGAAATCCGCGACATGCATTCTGTGCGGATCGTTCGGTTCAAGACGCCAGCCGGGCAGGGGTCCGTTTCCGTTGCGGCAGAAATGCGCTAAACCGATTTTCAGAATGATCAGGAGAGCCAAATGTTATTTTCTATACTGAGAAAACTGGCTGCCGTCGTAACGGTCAGCGTTGAAATCCTTGGCTCCTACAACACCGAATCCTATCTGAACAAATCGGGTTCCGGGACCGGACCAACAGGCCAGACGGCTCCGGCCGCGATGGTTGCTTCCAATGTTGTTGCGGGGGTTTTGTGGCGCGGGAGTGTGACCCCCGGGTTTTCAACGACGGCCGGCGGGTCTTTGTTCTGGTCGACGGCTGGAACTCCGGCGAGTGAGGCCGATTCGGTGGCGGCGGGCGATTATTTTGAGTTTGATGTCGATGCTCAGGATGGAGTGTATCTCGATCTGGTTTCGTTTTCGGTTGCGTTCGGGGGAAGCGATGTCAACCGTTTCGGGGCGTACGATGCAACGGTGTATGTTCAGGTCGATACCGGAGCCGGGTTTTATACCGTGGGGTCTAAAACCATACCCATTGCCGAGGGCGCACCGAATACCAATGTGGCTCAGGATGTGCTCGAAGTTGATCTGGAGAGTTTTTCCTATGAACGCTTGAGTCACCTGTCCGTGCGCGTGGGGGCCTATGATACGGTTGATCGTTCCAGTTGCTATGTGCGGGCTCAGGATATTCAGATAAAGGGGAAGGTGCGGGACATTCCTTCCAACCAATACTGTTTTATTGGTGCCTATCCCAATGATGAGAGCCCACTCAGTGGTCCGGATGATAACGAATTGGATCGGTTTCGAGCGACCACCGGGCGGGGCATGAATGTGTTCATGTTTTATGGCAATTTCGGAAACGGAACCACCAATCAGGACGCCGTTTCCACCTATGCATTTGAGCGGGCGGAGACGCAGAATCTGCTCCCGTTTTACAAGCTGAGTCCCATCCTGAAGGAAACCGAGGAGGACGGGGATGACAACAATATTGATGAGGCGGCGACGTCCCGGGTGTATCAGGATATGGCCGATGGGGTTTATGATGACTTTCTACACTACTGCGCGCAAAAGATAGCCGCGTATGATTGCCCCTCCATTGTTATGGATTTCGCCCATGAAATGAACGGGGGCTGGAAGGGATACCATGTGACCGATTTCGGTACCGCGAACGGTCCCGCAAACTTTATCGCGGCGTGGCGGCATTTAGTTGATATTTTCAACCAGGAAGGGCTGCAGGACCGGGTCCTTTGGAGCTTTGCTCCGGATGCCACCTATGATCCGCCATCCACATCCACCTATTATCATGTCAGCAATTATTATCCGGGAAACGATGTGGTCGACCTGGTCGGCTGCAGTGCCTACGCCAAGGGAACCCGGGTGGATTTTTCGCTGCCCGAGATGCTGCATACCGTATGGACAGACCTGATGGAGGCCTGCAGCAACAGCAAACCCTTTATCCTGTCCGAATGCTCCGCCGTGGATGAGGCGGGCGGATACCGCCCGGACTGGCTGCGCGATAATTTTACGCCCGAAATCTTCCGGCAATATAAAATCACGCTGTTCAACTGGTTTAATCAGGATGGGGCAACGACCTCGCAGGCCCTGGATGATGAGGCTTCTCAGGACGCTTTCCGGGAGGTGATGGCGGATGACTTTTTCATGGGCGAATACTGCACCCTTCAAAACGACAGCGGATTTTTAAGCTGGAACGCCGCGAGCGGTACGGCCGCGGTTGCATCGACGGAAAGCACGTCCAATGACTGGCGAATGATCATGGCACCCGGGTTTGATGACAGCGAACATCACACCGTGTATTTAATGAACCGTGAAGCCGAACTGTTTTTGCACGGAGAGGGGGTCGGGCAAAGCATTGAACTGGCGGCGACGGTTGCACAGGGGGGCGCGGCCTGGAATCTCGATGGAAGTACAAACGGTCAGGTCCGGGTTTTAAATGAGGAGAAAACCGGCTGTCTGCACAATTCCGGCGCCGGAGCGGCGGTGGAAATAATACCGGAAGAAAGCGCCGGGAGCGGTTGCTTCTGGCACCTTGATCCGCAGTAAAGGACGGATGCAGATGAAGAGGTGGATTTTTGTGGTAACAATCGCCGTGTCAACAGCCTCAGGCTGGGCGGCCTCATCGAAATGGCTGACCGGTGATGGGAACTGGTCCGACGCATCGATGTGGGACAACGGGGTTCCGGGGGCTGTCAACACGGGCTATGAAAAAGCAGGGGTGACGGTTGCGGGAAGCGCTGCGGTGGATATGGATTTGACCGGTGGATACGCCCTGGAAAGTATTTATCAGCAGGTGCATGCCTCCGGAAACACCATTGTCTCTGACGGGTATGAACTTCATACGGCCGCGATGACCCTGGCGCTGTATGTCGGCGGCTCATCCGGTTTTACCCTGAAAAACGGGGCAGCACTTTACAACAGCGGCAGTTTGGCGATGAGTGTTCCTTCCTATGGAAGAACAGGCGATACAACGCTGCTTGTAAACAACTCCAGTGCGCATGTTTTGACGACCACCCGGCTGCTCAACAACGGGAGGCTGGCGGACCAGTCGAGCGACAGTGCGATGACGATTCGCCTTTATCAGCTGGGTGAATTTTACACGCGCGATGAACTGACCATTCACTGTGAAAGCGGAATCGGCAAAAGCGGCACCGTCATTACAAATGCCGGAGTGCTTCAGTTCGGCGGCTGGAACTACCTGCACTACGGAACGATGACGGTCGGTCAGGCGTATGACGTGGATGCCGGAGCGTGGAGCACCAACCTGGCCGCCACCGTCAACCTGACGGATGGTGCGGTGCTTCAGGTTGACAAAACCGCCTATGAACCCGCTGCGGATTACACCCGTACGCTGATTCATACGGTTGCGAACAGCGAATGGAATGGATCGTTTGAACGCATCCTGCTGAACGGACAGGAGGTTTCATTCGGGCAACGGATTTCCATTGATACATACAGCCAGGGAGATACCGCCAACGTCTGGTATTATCGGCTGTTGAAGACCGCTGCGGATGCGGATGGCGTTCAGAACGATGTGGTTCTGGAGGTCGCCGATATGGCTCTGCGCTATCATTCGCTTTTTCAGGATCACATGGTGCTGCAGCGGGATATGGATGTTCCCGTCTGGGGATGGGCGGCGCCGGGGGCGTCGGTGAGCCTGTTTCTCGACGACGTGCCGGTCGGGGAAGCCGTTGCGGATGCCCTCGATGGGAAATGGACCGTGACGATGGCGCCGCGCGCCGCGGATGGCGGGGTGCCGCACACATTGCGTATTTCATCCGCCGGAGAGGCGGATGTCCTGCTTGAGGATGTGGTTTTCGGAGATGTATATCTGGCGTCCGGGCAGTCAAACATGCTGAGGCAAATGGCCTATGCAGCAGGGTTTGAGGCAGAGGCCGCTGCATCGGACTGTCCGCTGATCCGTCAGGTTGAAATCGACAGGGTCAATTCGGATGTCGTATGGGAGGAACCCCAGATTGATTCCCCGTGGTCATTGAGCCACCCGGATGTCATCGCAGGTTTTTCGGCAGTTGCTTATTTCTTTCAGCGCAATCTGGTTGCGGAAACCGGTGTTCCGGTCGGGGTGATTGTCGCCGCTTACGGCGGGCAGAATATCGAGCGGTTTTTAAGTCCGGAAGGGCTGCGGCTGGTGCCGGATCTGTCCGGACTGCGCCAGGATGTGGAGCAGGGCGGACTGGAGGAAAAGCTGTTTTTTGATCTGTATAACTCGATGATTGCCCCGCTGAGTCCATATGCGATGCGGGGCATTCTGTGGTACCAGGGTGAGTCAAATGGCAATGCGGCTGATTTGTATCGACTGGATCTTCAGGCGCTGATTCGCGGCTGGAGAGAAAAGTGGGGCCGGGACGATCTTACGTTCTATCTGGCTCAGCTGGCCAACTACGGGGGTACCGCTGCGGATTGGCCGGGGCTGCGTGATGCGCAGCGCGGAATCCTTGCAGAAGAAAATACGGGCATGGCTGTTCTGATCGATATCGGCGATGATAACGACATTCATCCCGCAAACAAACAGGACGTCGGATTCCGGCTGGCTCAATGGGCGTTGGCAAAGGAATTTGGCATTAACACAGTCTACAGCGGCCCGCTCATTTATCAGTCGTCCGTCGAAGGCCCCGCGATCCGGATTCTTTTTGATTATGCTGAGCACGGTCTGATCGTTGGCCGCAAGGACGGCACAAACGCCGTTGAAGAAGTTGCGGGCGGGCCGCTTGAAAATTTTGAAATCGCGGGCTCGGACCTCGTCTTTACCCATGCCGCGGCATGGATTGATGCGGATACCGTCATCGTTTCCAATGCCGCCGTTCCCTCTCCGCGTTACGTGCGCTACTGCTGCGCCAATGCACCGTCCGGATCTAACAAACTCTACAATGCGGACGGGCTTCCCGCATCGCCGTTTCGCACCGACCAGAGTTTTTGGCTGCATGTGAAATCGGGGTCTGGGACACAGCGGGTGGCGCCGGGAACGCAGGTGCAGGTCACTGCCGCGACCCCGCCCGGCGGGCAGGTGTTTGACCGATGGATCGGTGCGGCTTCTGAAATTGATGATCCCAATGCCGCGTTGGCCGTGATCACCATGCCGGAGCGCTGTGTCTATCTGCTCGCCACCTATCGCGATGCCGGCGCTCCGGTTTATACGCTCACGGTTAACAGCGGATTCGGCGGCGGGACATCAAAGCCGGGATCCATTCTGAAGATAGAGGCAGAGGCTCCGCCTGCCGGGCAGCAGTTCGACCATTGGGAGGGCGATACCGGTATTCTGGTCGATGCGAGTGCATCGTCGACCACCTTGCGCATGCCGGTTGGAAATGTAGAAGTTACCGCTGTCTACCGTATGATCGACAGTCTCGGTGACGGGATTCCGGATATCTGGAGAAATACCTGTTTCCCGGCGGGCGGTCTCGAAAGTGCTGCGGGTTCAGACCCCGATGGGGATGGTCAGAGCAATTTCATGGAGTATCTGGCGGGAACCTCGCCGGTCGATGCCGATTCTGTGTTTCGTTTAGAAAAAACGGGTTTGACCGAAAGTGCGATCCGTTTATCTTTTTCGAGCGGGCAATTGAAACGATATCGGCTGGAACGCTCCCGGTCGCTGCTGAGCCCGTCATGGGAGCCGGTTGTATTCAATATTGCCGGAGACGGATTTCAGAAAAACATCCGAGCGGACACTTCACCCGAAGGCGTCGGATTTTTCAGGTTAAACGCGTCCGATAAATAATGCTCATGTGCAGAAAAATCAGAATTCAGGGAACTCCCGGGGGTTAAAGCTTGTCGCCGCTCATTATTTACAGTAAAAGCGGTTTTATCGTTTTATTTTAAGCTGAACAGAAATGGGGGCGAATGAAGAAAATTATATTCGCAGTTGCAATCATGTGTATGATATGGGGTCTGGCGGTGAGTGCGGACGTTATTGCCGGATATACTGTTGCAGATTATGCGGCTGCCGTTTCTGACCTGGCGTCGCCGAGCACGGCAATCGCAAATGTGTCGGTTAGCGACATGTCCCGAACAGATACCGGAGGCAAAGCCGCGTTCAGCAGTGCTGCTTCCGGAAATATTTTCTGGAGAAGCGATTTTACCGGGACAACGGAGGCGGAATCCATTGCGGCTAACCTGTTTTTTCTGTTTACGGTGGATGTGGATGAAGGATATGCGCTGGATCTTGATTCGCTGACGTTTGACTTTGGTGCCACACAGACCACAGCAACAAAAGTGCCCCTTCCGGTTGTTGCATACCTTCAGATCAGCACAGATGGCGGCTCAAGCTTTTCGACGGCCGGATCAACGAATGTAACCGTTTCCGTTGACGATTCCGACAGCGGCGTGGATGCCGCGCTGGCCGCCGGTTACTCCCTGAATGTTGACTTGAGTTCGTACTCCGGATTGACCAACGATGTTGTTTTCCGGGTGAGTGGTTATTTTCAGCAGTATAACAATTCCGCCCGCTATGTACGCGGGGGCGACTTGGTTTTGAATGGAACGGTTGTTCCGGAGCCGGCGGTAATCGGTCTGCTGGGAGTGGGTGCTTTGGTTGCGTTGATTGCGCGGCGCAGACTGTACTGAATCTCCGTGAACGCAGGTGTTAACCGCCGGGGGCGGGCATCCCTGATGCAAACCCGGGAAGGCACAAAGCTTGCGGTCGCTTCGGAAATTAAGTAAAAGCAATTTTACAAGCTGTTCATGGGCGTAATGGCTGGGTTGTTGTCAGGAAAAAGGAGGAGACGATGAATAAAATATGTCGAGTTGTATTGTTTGCGGGATGTTCTCTGCTGAGTGTTGCGCAGGGGGGAGTGATTGCCGGGTTTATGAGCGCGGACTACGATACCGCGGCATCCTCTGGCGGGGATGCCGTTGCGTCCATTTCAACCGCTGGAGTGATGGTCGGGGATCTGACGGAACTGGGCGCCGCGAGCTTTTCAACCGCCGGGCCGGGAACAATCAACTGGCAGATGTCCCTGACTGGAACCGATCTGGATTCGGCCATTGCCAGCGGAAATTTCGTTCAATTTACGGTGGATGCCGATGAGAAACGGCTGCTGAACCTGACCTCCTTAACCTTTAATTTCGGAGCCACCCAGACGACCGGCACCAAGGTCGACCTGCCCGTATATACCTATCTTCAAATCAGCACGAACGGGACAACCTTCGAAACGGTCGGTTCGCCCGCGTATCGTCTGGTCACGGTGGATGAGTCGGACGATGGTGTGACCGTTGAGGTGCTGAATACGGCAACGCTGGATGCGGATCTGAGTGCCTATGCCGGACTGACGGAACCCGTGACTTTTCGCGTCGGGGCATATATGAGCGAGTACAATAACAGCCTGCGGTACATTCGCGGCGGAGACATTACCCTGAACGGTGCCGTGGTTGTGGACGCCGATGTAATTGCCGGTTTTGTGAGCGGGGACTACGCTGCCGCGGCTGCCGGGAATACGAATGCCGTTGCGTCCACTTCAATCACCGGAGTGACGGTTGGGGACATGACGGAACTGGGAGACGCGTCGTTTACGGCTGCCGGTTTGGGGGCCATTAACTGGCAGACCTCGCTGACGGGAACTGATTTGGATTCGGCAATTGCCAGCGGTAACTTCGTCCAGTTTACGGTGGATGCCGATGAGAGAGCATCGCTGGACCTGACCGCTTTAACCTTTAATTTCGGAGCCACCCAGGATACAAGTACCAAAGTAGACCTTCCAGTTTACACATATCTCCAAGTCAGTACAAACGGGACAACCTTTGAAACCGTCGGTTCGCCCGCGTATCGGTTGGTGCTGGTTGCGGAAACAACCAACGGGGTGAACTCCGCCACGCTGAACACGGCAACCCTGAGTGCGGACCTGAGTGCCTATACCGGACTGACGGATCCCGTGACATTCCGCATCGGGGCCTATATGAGCCAGTACAACAACAGCCTGCGATACATTCGCGGCGGAGATGTCACTTTGTATGGCTCTGTTGCCCTTCAGTCGTATCTGTCAGTTGCCTGTGATGGAGTCGGCGTGATTGTTTCGGCGGTCGGTTTGACTTCGTCAGCCGCATCCAATGTGTTGCAGGTCACAGATAATCTGGTGGACGGAACCTGGAGCAATGTCGCCCCCTATTCCAGCGGAACGTCTTCCAACAGCTGGACGATGACTCCGAATGCCGATACGGGATTCTTCCGGATTCTGTCGTATTAAGATTGTTTGTATGATGACGTGGAACTCAGCACTCATAACAAGTGTCGGCCTGCTCGCCGGCGTGACGCCATCGGTTTCGGCTGTTGCAGATGCCGCTGCCGTTGAGGACTCTGCGGGTGGAGCGCCACGCTCCCCGAACATTCTGTTTATCAGTGTCGATGACCTGCGGCCCGAACTTCCCTGCTTTGGCGCGGCCGAGGTGATCGCCCCGGCGATCGATCGGCTGGCGTCCGGCGGTGTGGTTTTTCAGCACCATTATGTCAATAACCCGATCTGTATTCCGTCGCGGGCCATTCTGCTGACCGGCACGCGCAGCGAGCGCACCCATCAGCTGTTTGGCCCGACCGTCTGGACAAAGATTCCCGGCATCGAACCGATCGGCCGCACCTTTCAGCAGGCGGGCTATACCACGGTGTCGCTCGGCAAAATCTGGCACACCCCGGACGGGAAGGTGCATGACGATTTTGACTTCCGCTGGGATCCCGAGTGGGCCGGGCCGTATCACGGAAACAACCTGTACGCATCGCCGGAGCTGAAAGATAAAACCTGGCCTCAGCTAAAAAAGATCAATCCGCCGGCGGCTGAACATGAGGCGGTGGAGGATGAGGACTATCCCGACGGGCGCACGACAACCATGGCGGTGAAGTGGCTGCGCGACCTGGCCGCTCAGAAGAAGCCGTTTCTGCTGATGGCCGGGTTTAAAAAACCGCATCTGCCGTTCTGCTGCCCGAAGAAATATTACGACCTGTACGAGAATGTAGAGATCTCGATGCCTCCCAATCCGGATTATCCAAAGGATATGCCGGCCTGGGCGCACAACAATTTCAACGATCTTCAATATTATTCGCCGTGTCCTCAGTTGGATAAACCGCTGGACGCAACGCAGACGCGCGAACTGCGCCGCTCCTATTTCGCCTGCATCAGCTACATCGATGCGCAGATCGGGATGATCCTGGACGCGCTGAAAGAAACCGGTCTCGATCAGAACACGATCGTGGTGCTGTGGGGCGATCACGGATTTCACCTCGGCGACCAGGGGCTGTGGTCTAAGACAACGAATTACGAGCGCGCCGCACACAGTCCGCTGCTGTTCGTTCTGCCGCCGTCCATGCAGCCGGTCGCGGGCAGTTCCGATGCGCTGGTCGAGACGGTCGATATCTATCCGACCCTGCTGGAGCTGTGCGGCATTCCCAATCCGCCCGTGATGGACGGGCAGAGCTTTGTGCCGCTGCTGCGCGATCTTTCCAAACCCTGGAAAACCGAGGTGTTTCATGTGTCTGACCGCTGGCGGAACTTTGTGACCGGCGAAAAACCCGGCGGCGTGGTGATCGGCTATGCGGTCCGCACCGATCGCTACCGCTATGTCGAATGGGTTAAGGGCTGGAATATTAAAAAAGAGGATCGCAAAATTCTGGCGCGTGAACTCTACGACTATGACAGTGACCCGGAAGAGACCCGCAATCTGGCCGGCAATCCCGAATATAAAGCGGTGATGGACGATCTGCAGCGCCGCCTGGTCGCCGGAGCTCAGCATGTGGATGTAGAATAGTATTGCGTCTGTTGTCCCTTGTTGTAGGACAGGCTTCTCTGTATTCAGAGAGCCTGTGTTTTTCACTCAAGCAGGGGAGCACACGCTCCCGAATACGGGAAGCGTGTCCTACAATGGAGAAGTGACAGTTCATGCCGGGCACGAGAGATGACCAGGGTCGGATCTGCGGATAAAACGGGATAGTTGGAATGAGATTTTTTTTGATGGTTCTGCTTGTCGGGCAGGGGATTGCGGCAGCGCCGATTGATATGGATTCGGTCGCCGCCGGGTTTCGCGATCCGCCCAAATCTGTCCGCCCGAAGATCTGGTGGATCTGGTTCAACAACGCGGTGGAAAAAGAGGAACTGCTGCGCGAGCTCAAGGCGGTGGACGAGGCCGGCTTCGGCGGGGTCTGCGTGCAGATGAACGGCGGCAGTTCGTTCGACTGGTGGAACGGCTGCGGACCCGAAGAGAAGGAGTGGCTGTCGCCGGAATGGTTCGACTGCATGCAGTCGGTGACCGATGAGGCGGCCCGGCGGGGAATGGCGGTCGATACGATGGCCAATACCGGCTGGTCGCTCGGCGGCGACGCGCAGGTTGTTCCGCCGGCAGACTGCAGCAGCAAGCTGCATCTGGTTTCCGTTCCGGTTGCCGCCGGCACACACATTGAAATCAGTGAAACCGACCTGATCAAAAAGGCCCCCCGATACCGGGAGACCAACCGGATCCGTTTTCTGCGGCTGCTGCCGGCGGATCCGGCGGCGTTCACTGCCGGAACCGACCTGATGGATCATCTGAAGGAGGGGGTGCTGGAATTTGATGCCCCGGCGGGCGACTGGGTGCTGTATGCCGGGGTCTGGATCCAGCCCTGGGTGTCGGTGCATGCCGGCTGCGGCGCGCACGGGTTTGCGGTCGATCCCTACAGCCCGGCAGCCGTCCGGCGCTATCTTGATAAAATAACCCCGGCGTTTGCAGAGGTGTACGGCGATGACTGGGGCCGCGCCTTTCGGGCGTTCGGGCTGGAGAGTGTCGAGTTCGAAGGTGCCAACTGGACGGAGCGCGCCGCGCAGGAGTTTGAAAGCGAGCACGGCTATTCGCTGGAACCCTTTCTGCCGATGATCGCTGCACAGGAGTTTAAAAAAGAAAGCTTTCCGGCGGCGTTTTTCCGGGACAATGCATTCGGTGATACCGTTCGGCGAGTTCGCTATGACTATCACAAAACCATGACCCGCCTGGCGCATGAGGGGATCTACGCCGCGTTTATGCAGTGGTGCCGCGAGCGCGGAGTCCGCGCCCGCATGCAGACGGCCGGGTCGCCGTGGGTGTTTGATCAGATCCAGCTGGGCTCGTTCGCCGATATTCCGGAGCCGGAAATCTGGCTCTACAACCCGTGGTCGCCGAAGGAACGGGTCGATTACATCGCCTGTGAATCCCCCAAAATGGCCGCGTCCGGCGCGCATATCGGCGGGCGCAGCATGGTCTCGTCAGAAACGTTCACCAGCACGCGCGGGGTGTATCAGATTCAGCCGTGGTACGTGAAGCAGGGCAACGATATCAATGCGCTGGCCGGGGTCAATGCGATGAATGTGCATACGTTTCCGTACCGCCATCCGGGCACCCCGTATCCGGCCGGGTTCTGGTACGGCTGCTGGAGCGAGGACAACACCTGGTGGGAATATGTGAAAGAGTGGACCGCCTATAACGGCCGCATCGCACACCTGATGCAGCGCGGCGTGCATCAGGCGCAGGTGCTGATCCTGGACAATCGCGAGGAGGCGCTGTGGCACAGCCCGAAAAGCCAGTCGGGCCGGTTCGACTATAAACACCATCTGTGGAAGGCCGTCGCCGCGCAGGGCTTCGGTTCGGATTTCATCAACGAGCCGCTGCTGCAGCGCGCGGTGTTTGAAGGCGGCCGCCTGGTCTGCGGGGAGGCCGCCTGGGATCTTCTGCTGATTCCGGAGCGAGAAGCACTGGAGCCGGAAACGGTAAAACGGCTGGCCATGCTGGCGGAGCAGGGTGCGCAGGTTCGCTTTGTCGGTTCCATGCCGCAACGTTCGTTCGGGCTGAAGGATGCCGCCGCCGGCGATGCGCTGGTGCGCGACACCTGCCGCCGGTTGCTGACGGACTTTCCGGAGCGCGTCCGGCAGATCGCTTCTCCCGAAGGATCCCTGATCGAATGGACGGCGCACGCACTGGCCGGCATTGCGGCGTCCTGCCGGATTGAACCGGCGGCGGAGCTGCTGATGCAGACGCACTTTTCCATCGGGGAACGCGACTTTTTCTTTATGGTCAATTCAGACCGCAATCAGGTTCGGGAATTCAAGGTGTCGTTTGAGCGCAATGCGCCGGTGGAAATCTGGGATCCGTGCAGCGGGGAACGTTTTTCTGCACGGAAAAACAGGGGCGGGGCGGTGGACTTTCGGCTGGAGCCGCTGGAGTCGGTCGTGTTTGTGCTGAGCCCGCGGGAAAACGACCTGCCGCAATACCGCCCGCTGTGGCCGCGCCAAACCGTTCTTCCGATCACCTCGGAATGGACGGCCCGCATGATTCCAGGTGAAGGGGCGGAATGGGTGCGCAAATTCGGCAAGCCGGCCGATTTTGCGAAAACCCGTGATGAGCGGCTGCTGAATTTTGCGGGCACTGTGATCTATGAGACGCGTTTTGGCGTCGATGATCCGGCGGCGGCGGATCTGCTCTCGCTCGGCGAGGTGCAGTACACCTCGGAGGTGTGGCTCAACGATCACCCGCTGGGCGTGCGCTGGTGGGGAAAGCATGTGTATGAGACGGGCAATGCGCTTCGGGCCGGCGAGAATATCCTCCGGGTAAAGGTGACCACCCCGATCTGGAACGATGTCCGCAACCGGACTGGAAAAGGAAACCCCGCTGTGGATCATCAGGTTGCAAAAGTGTTTTCCGGAGCGCCGGGCTATGGCAACCGGCCGATGTCCGCCGGACTGATCGGGCCGGTGCTGCTCATGAAAGGAGAGTGAGGAATGGACGCGGTTCGCAGAAGGGATTTTATGGCCATGACGGGCGGGTTGGGTTTTGCCGGCCTGCTCTCGTCCGCGCTCGGCGCACCGGCGGCGGCACGCCCGAACCTGTTGTTTGTGTTTGCCGACCAGTGGCGCGCCCAGGCCGCCGGGTATGCCGGCGATCCGAACCTCATGGGCAAAACCCCGCATCTGGACCGGCTGGCGGGCGAAAGTGTAAACCTGGTCAACGCGGTGTCGAATATGCCGGTGTGCACGCCGTATCGTGCCAGCCTGATGACCGGCCAGTATGCGCAGACTCACGGGCTGTTCCTGAATGATGCTCCGCTCAATCCGGAGTTGATGACCATCGGAAAGGTCTATCGGCAAGCCGGGTATGAAACCGGATACGTCGGAAAATGGCATCTGGACGGGCACGGCCGCACCGCTTTTATTCCGGAAGAGCGGCGGCATGGGTTTGATTACTGGAAGGTGCTGGAATGCAGCCACAAATATAGCCAGTCGCCGTATTATGAGGGCGATGATCCGGAAAAAAAGTGGTGGAAAGGCTACGATGCGTTTGCTCAGACCCGGGATGTGCGGGATGTGCTGTCGGAACGTGCACGGGATGGCAAGGCCTTCGCCCTGTTCCTTTCCTGGGGGCCGCCGCATAATCCGTACCGTTTCGCGCCGGAAAAATTTGCTGCGATGTTTTCCCCGCAGTCCGTTCAGCTGCGGCCCAATGTTCCGGCGGCGGCCGCGGACAGGGCGCGCCGGGATCTGGCCGGCTATTATGCGCACATTGCCGCGCTGGATCAGTGCCTCGGCGATCTGATGGCCACCCTGGACGAGACCGGCCTGCGCGACAACACCCTCCTGGTGTTCACCTCGGACCACGGAAACATGCTCGGCTCGCAGCGGGCAAACGGAAAACAGGTGCCGTTTGATGAGTCCATACGCGTGCCGTTCCTGGTGCGCTGGCCGAAGGCGTTCGGCGAGGCGGGGCGCCGGCTGGACATGCCGTTCGGTGCGCCGGATATCATGCCGACGCTGCTGGGGCTGAGCGGACTGGAGGTGCCCGGCACCGTGGAGGGCACGGATTATTCGGATGTGCTGAGGGGACGTGCCGCGCCGGAAAATGATGCGGTGGTTATCGAGTGCATGGCGCCTTTTGGAGAGTGGCATCGCGGACGCGGCGGCAGGGAGTATCGCGGGGTGCGAACCCGCAGGTACACCTATGTGCGGGATTTGACCGGACCCTGGCTGCTGTTTGATAATCAGAAGGATCCCTATCAGCAGACAAACCTGGCCGGCCGGCCGGAATCGGCTCTGCTGCAGGAAAAGCTGGACCGCCTGCTGATGCAGAAACTGCAGATGCGCGGGGACGTGTTTCTGACTGCAGAGGAATATATTCGGCAGTGGGGATATCAGGTGGACCGCAACGGAACAATTCCGCTCGACTGAGCGATGTCGGCTTCCCATGAATGCGGGTGATGAAATGAAATGTACAGTTTGGACAATGCGTTGTTTGTGTCTGATTCTGATCGCCGGGAATTCCTCGGCGGAAATCGCGCTGTCGCCGGATTTGCAGAGGCAGGTGGATGCTGTCCGCTCCCGGACCGTTGCGTTCAAGAACGTGAAAAACGTGCAATATGGCCAGGCCGACGGGGTTGCTCTGCGCGGCGACCTGCTTTTGCCGGAAAAGGGAAAGGAAAAACGCCCGGGCGTACTGGTGATTCACGGCGGCGGGTGGTGTAAAGGCAGCCGGCGATGGGGCAATGTCAGGCGATGGTCGGAGGCGTACGCCCGCATGGGCTTCGTTGTGCTGAACATCGACTATCGTCTGGCGGAAACGGCTCCGGCCCCGGCCGCCGTGGAAGATGTGAAATGTGCCGTGCGGTTTATGCATGCTCATGCCGGGGAATGGGGAATGGATTCGAGCCGCATTGTGGTAACCGGTGGTTCGGCCGGCGGACATTTGGCTTTGATGGCCGGGCTGTGCAATGATCCGGCATTTTCCAATAAAGGCGGCTGGGAGGGCTGGCCGGAAGCCGTGGCTGCCGTGGTGAACCGATATGGAATCACCGATGTTCTCGATGTGCTTCAGGGTTCAAATGCCCGCGGATGGGCCAGGGCCTGGCTTCCTCCGGAACTGCCAGACAGTGAAGAACTCGTAAAACGTCTTTCCCCGCTGTCTTACACCGTCTTGCCGAATCGTCCGCCTGTCTTTACGGTCCATGGCGCCGAAGATTCTGTGGTGCCGCCGGAGCATGCGCTGCGGCTGCATCTGGAGCTGCTTAAAAACCGAAACAGCAGCGAATTGTTTGTTGTTCCGTTTGCCGATCACGGGCTGCTTCATTTCCGTCGCGAAGAGCTCCGGGACTGCCTGCTCGACGAAGTGGATATCCAGATCACCGCTTTCCTGATCCGCCAGGGTATTCTGTGCCCGGAGCCGGCCGCGACCGCTCATTAACCGGTCTGCTCGCGAACAGTCATGATTGTCTGGAAACGGAATTTTTATATTGTAAAAGCAGTTTTATATAGTATTGTATCGGGATCGTTAATATAAGGAGACAGGCAATGAATAAAAACTGGACACTATGGGCATATGTCGTTTGCGTTGCGGGCGCATCATGGGCGCAAGACAGTTCGAACTGGCAGGGAGGCGACGGCAGCTGGTCGGATTCCACCAACTGGGACAACGGAGTTCCGTCGGTATCCAACAATGCCACCTACACCAGGCCTGCCATCAAAACAACGGGCACTGTGACTGTCGATATTCCTTTGATCGGCGGCGATGCGATTTCGGGATTTTACCAGCAAACCAAATCGGGTGGCAACACCTTTGAAATCACGGAGCTGGGTATGGATGTTCAGGGGAGCATCAGTCTGGCCCTGGGAAATTCCGGGACGTCCGATTTTAATTTTACAGCCAATAACAGCTGGAAAAACCTGTCCGTCAGCGGCGACGTGGCCCTGGGAATCCCGGCTTACGGAAAATACGGTGATGCGACCTTTTCCGTTCAAAAACCCAGGGCCGCCGCGCATATCCTGGGGGAGATCAGAATTCTGAACAACGGCCGGCTGGCCGATCAGATCCGCAACAGTTCCCAGACCGTCAGCACCTATCAGAGCTCCGCCATCTATGTGCACGACGGACTGCAAATCAACTGCGAAAGCGGCATCGGTGGTGGCGGTGTCTCCGTAACCAATACCGGGGTGCTGAGTTTTCGGGCCTGGAATGAAAAGCACTATGGAACAATCACTGTCGGACAGGCCCAGGATGGCTCCGGCAGCATGTTGACCAACCTGGATGCGACGATCGAGTTGACCGATGGCGCGGTGCTGGATGTGAATGTGGCCAAGTATGAGCCGACGAGCGATTTCTCGCACACGCTCATCCATATGGTCTCCACCAATGAATGGAACGGATCTTTTGAACAGATCATCGTGACCGGCGATGAGGTTTCCCTTGGTGGATGGACATCACAGGATCTCTATGGAAATGGAGATACGGAACTGGTGTGGTACTATCAGGTGGAAATGCAGGCGCTGGACGGCGACGGTTTTGAAAACGATCTGGTCCTGAATGTGACCACCAACGAGCCGCCGCCCGAACCGGCCCATCTGAGTATTGCTTTTGACGGAACCCATCTGGTGGTCAGCTCGCAGGATCTGTCGCCAGCGGCCTCCAATGTGCTGCAGATGGCTGCCAGTCCGGTTTCGCCGGTTTGGAGCAATGTGCCCCCGTATTCGACCGGAACCGGCAGTGCCGAATGGAGTGTGCCGCCGGCCGCCGCCGGCTGCTTCCGGATTCTTTCCTACTGAAATTCACAGGAAATAACGTGGACTGGAGCGGTGCACCGCTCCAGTCTTTATGACGTATGAAAAAACACTGGTCACAAACCTGGCTGGATCCGACGTGGGCAGAGTCGTACACGCCGCCGCCCGGTGGAATCGATTTGAAGCATGGCAATCTGACGATGAGCTGGTCGCGCTGGTCGCGCGACCCCTCAAAAGCCTTTCGGGGAAATGCCGGGCGGCTGAAAATCAAAACCCGCCATCTTAAAAAAGGATTTTCCACCCTCAATGTGGATTGGTGTTGCCGGCAGCGCACAAAACATCATCCGGCCATGGATGGCGAGCAGGTTCAGAAAGCGCAGATGGTGGTGGCCAAAGATTCCTGCCGGACACCGGTCGGGTGGAACATGTCCGCTTTTGCCACCACCCATGCCGGAACCGTGCTGGATTATACCCGCTTGGATGAATCGGCAGCGGTGCAGCCCGGCCGCATTGATTTCAGCACCGCCGGCAGTCTGGCTCCGCGCAGCGTTGAATACACCTCCGCGCTGACCACCAACTGGTCGCTGCTGGCCGCACTGCCGTGGATGCGCGAAAAATATAAACTCAACGAGCTGCGGTTCGATCTGCTCGAAGACCTCTGCTTTCTGCGGCGCGGACTGCATCTGACGGACGAAGGCCGGCATGATTTCCAGCTCGGCGGGAAATCGGTGCCTTTGTACGGCTACAAAATGATGGGAGCCGGCATCCAGCCGACCTGGTTCTGGCTGGACGAAGGCCACCGTCCTTTACTGATGATTACCGGTCCGGTTTACAGCCTCTACCTGACCGATCTGCAGCAGGAGGTGGCCGGATCATGAAGAACACCCGCCGTGACTTTTTGAAAATCGGTGCCGCCGGAACCGCCGCGGGTCTGGTCGCCCGCCGCGCCGCGGCCGCCATTCCTCAGCAGGCCCCCGCCGCCGATGCGCCCAACTTTCTGTTTATCAACGTCGATCAGTGGTCACTCGATTGCATCGGTGCCAACGGCAATCCGCATGTAAAAACCCCGAACGTTGACCGGATGATCCGGGAGGGGCTGCAGTTTAAACAGGCCTATACCGCCAATCCGGTTTGCGGGCCGGCCCGCGCGGCCTGGTTCACATCGCGCGCTCCGTCGGAAACCGGATGCCTGTTCAACGGGATCCCGATCGGCTCCGAGACCATCCCGGATTTCGGACAGTGGTTTTCGCAGGCCGGTTACGAAACGGTTCACATGGGCAAGTGGCATTTCGCCGGCCGCGAGCAGTACAACAGCTTTGAGAAAGTGCCGGTCGGGTCGGCCATGGGCGAGCATCTCGATCCCTGTGTGGCCCGCACGATGGCCGGATTTATGGACGCCCGCGTCGACAACTCCCGCCCGTTTCTGGCCGTGCTCGGCCTGCACAACCCGCACGACTGCTGCGAGTGGTGGACCTATAACGCGCAGGTGCCCTCCGAATTCCCGCTGCCGGACATTGAGGCCGACCTGCCTCCGATGCCGCCCAATTTCGATGTTTTTCCCGAGCCGGAGCCGTTCAATGTTCGCAAGGTCTACCGCCCGCTCGACCGGGCAAAAAACTGGGATAAACAATGGTGGCAGTTCTACCTGTGGAGCTACTACCGCTACATCGAAATGGTCGATGAGGAAATCGGCTACATCCTGGACGCACTGAACCGCTCCCCGCACCGGGACAGCACGCTGGTTGTTCTGACCGCCGATCACGGCGACGGCCACGGCTGCCACACCATGAACGGCAAGCAGTACCTGTACGAAGATGTGTGCAATGTGCCGTTTGTCGTCTACGGCCCGGGCTTTGTCCGGCAGTCCGGACGGGAGGACGCCGATCATCTGGTCAGCACCATGGATATATTCCCGACCCTGTGCGACTATGCCGGAATCCGCCCGCCGCAGATCATCCGCGGGGAGAGCATCCGCCCGCTGATTGAAAACATCCGGCCGGCGAAGTGGCGCGATTTTGTCCGGGTGGAGACCATCGGAACCGGACGCATGGTGCGCGACAGCCGCTATAATTTTAAATATATCGAGTATCACGGCGATCCGGTGGTGCAGCTGTTCGACCTGCAGAACGACCCGTGGGAAACCCGCAACCTGGCATCTGAGCCGGAATACGCTCCGCAGCTCAAAAAGCTGAGGGCCGATCTCGCGGCGTATGAGGCGCAGCTTGAAACTGCCCCGGTTCATCCGAAAGCTCAGAAACTGATCGCCCGTGAGATGAGCGGCCTGTCCGCCGCAGAAGATATTTGATGGGAAGAGAATGATGAAAACAACTCGTCGCAATTTCATCGGAGCCGCCGGCACTGCGCTGGCCGGCGGAGCCCTCGCATCCGCCCTGCCGAAAAACAGGATTCAGCCCAACCTGCTGTTCGTTATCAGCGATCAGCAGCGGCGGCATGCCCTGGGCTTCATGAAGCAGGATTCCGTCCGGACGCCCCATACCGATCTGTTTGCAAAAGAGGCGGTGGTCTGCACCAACGCCATCAGCGCCACGCCGCTGTGCGGGCCGTGGCGCAGCGCCATGCTGACCGGCCTGCTGCCGACCACCACCCGAATGACCACCAACAACTCCGTCGGCAGCAAGCCCGGTCAGCGGGGCTTCGGCTCCGAGCTGCGCGATGCGGGCTATGAAACCGGCTATGTCGGCAAATGGCATGTTTGGGCGGGGTCCGGCATGGAAAACGTGCCGCCCGAATACCGCCTGGGCTTCGATCAGTACTGGATCGGCTGCAACTGCAACCACGACTGCTTCCACCAGCGCTACTTTGACCGCAGCGGCAACAGGCTGATCGATAAAGACATTACTCAGGCGGGCCAGACCCGCACGTCGACCTGGCAGCCCTTTTATGAAACGGAGCGGGGCATTGATTTTATTGAAAACAAACACTCCGAGCGCGACGAACAGAAACCGTTTGCGCTGTTTGTGTGTGTGGTGCCGCCTCACAACACCCACAGCCACGGCATCGAAAACCCGCCGCTGCACGAGGGCGAGCTGCCGCCCAAAACGGACTTTGACCGCAATCTCGTCTACGCCGCGCCGGAGCAGTATGAGGCGCTGTACCAGGGAGACCAGCCGCGCCGCAAAAACGTTCCGCAAAACTATGCCGCCCATAAACTGCCCGGCTACTTCGGCGCCGTCACCGGCGTGGATGAATGCTTCGGCAAGCTGCTCGAAACGCTCGATCGGCCCGATCCCCGCAATCCGGGCAGGCGGCTGCGCGACACCACCGTGGTCATCTATGCCTCCGACCACGGCGATCAAATGGGCTCGCACGGCCTCGTCAGCAAAACCTGGTTCTACGAAGAATCCATTGGTGTTCCGTTTTTGATTCGCTGGCCGGACGGACTGAAGCCCGGCACGAGCGATGTGCTCTTCAGCGAGACGGACATTCTGCCCAGCGTGCTCGGGCTGCTCGGAATTTCCCCGCCGCCTTATGCGGAAGGACGCGATGTTTCCAGCCATTGGAAAGGGCGGCCCGGCCCGGAGCCGGAGCACGTGGTGATCAGCTATTTCAATCCCCCGGAGGATGTGAATCAAAAGGGGGACCACTACAGTAAATACTGGCGAGGCCTGCGCACCAAGCGCTGCACCTTTGTCACCGCCGGCGAGTGGTACGGCGCAAAGATCGGCGGATTCCGCGCGCTGTTCGACAACGAAAAGGACCCCGACCAGCTCAATCCGATTCATCCCGGCCCGGAGAATCAGGCCCTGTTCGACTCCTTCGAACGCACCCTCAAAAAAGAACTCGAGCGGCGCGGCGACCCCTGGGCCGATAAGCTGAAGGCCTGAGATCCGTTCCAACCCTTGGAAAAAGATTGCGGGGCAGACACTCCTGTCTGCCTGCTGTTTCAGATATCTGGAAAAAATCCTAGATCAGCTGGGCGAGGAGATGCTTGAAGGGGATGTGGCTGCAGGCGGCGAAGAGCGGGTTTGCGCGCAGGGTGCGCCGGGCGGAGATGGCGGGCGAATTGAGTCCGCACAGAAAGCGGGCTTGCTGACGCGGCCGGCCCAGGGCCTCGGGATGCTGCTGCGCAAGCTCCTTGATTTTTGTCAGAACCGTCGGGTCGATGGCAGGCGCCTCCCGCTCGGCGAGGCGGACGGGAGCGTCGCCGAGGCAGATTCCGCAATGGCCGCAGGGCTTGATGGGTTCGCCGAAGTAGGACAGGAGCCGGTTGGTGAGGCAGGTGTCTTCCTGCGCGTAGGCGACCATGGCGTCGATGCGGTCAATTTCGAGCTGCTCGTGCCGGGCGAAAAGGTCGTTTAGTTTTTGACAGAGTTCGGGGCGGTCAACGGCGGACTGAATGCGTTTGAAGCGCTGGCGGTAGCCCGCCATTTGAAGGGTGATGTGCTGTTTTTCCTGCAGGCTTTCGAGGGCGCGGAGGATGACGGCGCGAGTGTGGCCGGTGCGTTCGATGGCGGCATCCATGTCGAGGGTGATCCATTTGCGCGCTTTTTGGCAGCTGGCAAATATTTTCTTCAGGAAGTCGACCTGGCTGTCGGAGTAGTCTGCCAGGATCTCGGCGCTGGAGCGGAGGGCTTCAAAGCGGATTTCGCTGTAGTAGTAGCCGGTGAACTGGATGATGCCGAAGAGCTCCAGGTGGGTGAGCAGGGTGCTGACGACGAGCTGGCGGATGTCGTGCGCAAGCGACAGCTCCCGGGCGGTCAGGTCGATCTCGTCGCCGGCGTCGAGGACTTCGTTGACGATGCCGGTGATGCTGGAGGCGTCGGGCGTGTCGCCGTAGACGAAGTTTTCGAGCGTGGTGCAGTCGTCGGTGCAGGCGAACAGTTCGCAGACGGAGGGGGCGCCGTCGCGCCCGGCGCGCCCGGTTTCCTGCAGGTAGCTCTCGAAGCCTTTGGCCAGGTGATAGTGGTAGATGAAGCGGATGTCGGCCTTGTCGACCCCCATGCCGAAGGCGATCGTGGCGCAGATGATCGGGATCTTTCCGTCCATAAACGCCTCCTGCGTGGCGACGCGCTGCTCGGTCGGCAGCCCGGCGTGATACGGCGCGGCCTGGAAGCCGTTTTCGACCAGCAGCCTGGCGGTGTGTTCGGCATCTTTCTGAAGGTGCACATACACGATGGCGGGGCCGGCCGGGCGCTCTTTGAAGCGTCGAACCAGCAGCTCCTCCCGCTCATGGCCCCGGCAGGCGGTGACGCGGAATTCGAGGTTGGGCCGGTAGAATCCGGTGTTGATCACATCGGCAGGAAGGATCCTGAATGCGTCGGCCATGTCGGCGGAAACTTTGGGTGTGGCGGTGGCGGTCAGCGCGAGCACGCGCTCGACATTGAGCGATTCGACGGCCTTGGCCAGCTTCAGGTAGTCGGGGCGGAAGTTGTGCCCCCACGCGGAAATGCAATGGGCCTCGTCGACAGCCAGCAGGCTGATTTGCCGGCCGCGAATCAGATTCAAAAAGCGTTCGTTGGTGAGGCGCTCGGGGGAGACAAACAGCATTTTTAGATGGCCGCCGCGAAGGGCGCTGGAGACGGCGCGATATTTCTCCTCGGTCAGGCTGGAGTCGAGCCGCTCGGCCGGAATCTCTTTGGCCTGCAGGCTGTCGATTTGATCTTTCATCAGCGCCAGCAGCGGCGAGACAACCAGGGTCAGCCCGGGCAGCATTAGCGCGGTCAGTTGATAGCACAGACTCTTGCCGGAGCCGGTCGGGAAAATTGCGGCGGCGCTGCGCCCGGCGAGCAGCACCTCGATGGTTTCGAGCTGCCCCGCGCGGAAGGTGTCGAATCCGAATTTGGATTTTAAAAGGTCGGTCGGGTTGGTTGGATTTTTCATGAGCGCCCTCCATTGTGTGCAGCACGAAGGTACGTCCGCGGGCGAACGCCAGCAATACTTTTGAGCCCCGGGGTTCGCCCCGTGTTCCGGATCTGTAGCTGTTCATGGTGAAGCATCACGGGGAGTTGTCTTCCGAAACAAAAATCAAACAAACGGTCTTGAGACCGCTCAGCATCCATAGTAAAAGTGATTTTATATAGATTGCGGAGCGGCCGGTGCGCCCGAACTCGGAACAGTGAATGATTGATAAAACGATGCGAATGCGGCTTGCTGCAGCCCGCAGCGCGTGGAGAATATGTGATTGCTATGGTGAAAATTGAAAAGAAGAGCGCCCCGATTCTGGTGCCCAGGCCGGGCTGCAGCTGGGCGGATACGATGGTGCTGAATCCGGCCGTGATTGCGGACCCGGAGAATCCGGATTGTTACCACATGCTGTTCCGGGCCACCGGACCCTGTCCCGAAAAACAGACGCCCGGCAAACCGCTGCCGTATCCGATCTGCCTCGGTTATGCCGTCAGTCTTGACCGCGGCGAAACCTGGGAGGCCGACTTCGATACGCCCGCGCTCGCGCCGGCGGTGAAAATGGAAAAAGATGAAATCCGCCGCGTCAACCGCGCCGGCGAAACCGTGGTCGACCACGCCAACGGCTGCATCGAAGATCCGCGCCTGTTTCCGTTCGAAGGCGGGCTCTATCTGACCACTGCCTGCCGCATGTTCCCGCCCGGCCCATACTGGGAGAACGACGAGCCGATGCAGTGCGCGCCGGAGTGGGCGCGGGCAGGGGAGCACGGCCTCGGCAACGCCGCATCCGAAAACTACACGGTCAATGTGCTGTGGGAGGTGAACCTCGACGCGCTCAAAGCCCGCAGCTATGCGGAGGCCTTCGTGTATGTCGAGGCGCTGACCAATGCCGAATTCGGCGAAAACCGCGACGTCTTCCCGTTCCCCGAACGCTTTATCATCGACGGCAAAGAGCAGGTGGTGCTGATCCACCGCCCGGTCACGCCCGCCGCGCTGCCGGGCGGTGTGGAGCCCAACCTGCCGTGCATTTACTTTTCGCACGCAGCCGACTTGAAAACCTTCGCGCAGCCGGACTGCAGTCAGCACTTCATCGCCGCGCCGCTGTTCGACTGGGAAGATGAGCGCGTCGGTGCCAGCACCGCGCCGATCCGCATTTCGGACACCGAGTGGCTCCTGCCGGTTCACGGTAAAAAAGACAAGGTGATGGGCTACTCGCAGTCGTTTATGATTTTTGAAGAGGTCGAGGGATCATTCCCGAAGCTGACGCACCGCTGTCCGGAGCGCCTGTTCGTGGCGGATGCAGGCTGGGAGCAGCCTCGGCTCTTTTCTATTCCGTGCGTGTTTACAACGGGTGCGTTTGTAGAAGGCGATGACCTCGTCATGAGCTACGGCGCGGCCGATGAGGTCTGCGGACTGTGCCGCACCAACCTCAACAACCTGCTGGCCGTCGTGCGAAAATACGATGAAAAAGGAAACGAATTGTAGGGCGGGAACGGCTGAAAGCCTTCCCGCCGCAGCTGGAAGGTCTTCGACTTTTCCATCCCCGCAGAATTTACGCAGAGCGCAATATTTTAAGGAAAGACAATGAGCATTAAACTGAAAAAATATGAGGGCAACCCGATTCTGAAGCCGCTTGAGGGCAGCGACTGGGAATCGATGGTGGTCACCAACCCCGCGGCATGGATCGACGACAAAACCGGCAAGGTGATGATGCTCTATCGCGCCGCCGGCCATGACGAAAAACACAGGGTCTGGCTCGGCCTGGCCGAAAGCGACGACGGATTCAGTTTCACCCGTCTGTCCAAAGACCCGGTGTTCTCGCCGGGCGAGGGCTGGTTCGACGGCGGCTGCGTGGAGGACCCGCGCGTCACCAGAATCGGCGACTGGTATTATCTGACATACGCCAGCCGCCCGTTTCCGCCTGGTCAGTACTGGCTGATGGCCGACAATCCCTGTCCGCCGCCCAAATGCCCGGACGATTTCCCCGTGAAATACCGGGAAAACAAAACCACCACCTCGCTGACGATGACCCAAGACTGGAAAGAATTCTACCGCGCCGGCCCGCTGACCCATCCCGGGCTCGACGACCGCGATGTCTACCTCTTCCCAGGCAGGATCAACGGCAGGTATTACATGATTCACCGCCCGATGGAGTGGTGCGGCCGGGAATACGGCACGGAGCATCCGGCCATGTGGATCGTCTCCTCCGACGATCTGCTCACCTGGGACTATTCGCAGTCCAAACTGCTCGCCAAAGCCGAATACGACTGGGAGGTGAAGATCGGAGGCAACACCCCGCCGATGGAAACCGAACACGGCTGGCTGACGATTTATCATGCAACCGGAGCCGATGGCTACTACCGCCTCGGTGCACTGCTGCTCGATAAAGACGACCCGACCATCGTAACCCACCGCACCCGCGACTGGTTCCTCGAACCCTCCGAAGACTACGAGACACAGGGCTGCTACGACATGGGCGGCGTCGTCTTCCCCTGCGGAAAAATCGTCAAAGACGGCCGGCTGATGGTCTACTACGGCGCGGCCGATAAATACGTCGGCGTTGCAACCTGCGATTTCGCCGAGTTCATGGACGCTCTTCTTGCCTGTCCCGGTCAGTAGAGCGTTTTAATTAAATCAATAGCCCCAACCCAGGCTCTCCAGAATACCGAAGACGCGCGCGAGCAAGGCGACGCATAATTTCCGAAGGAAATAATGAGCGAAGCGAATGGTTCATCGAGGCTTTCGGCACGAAAGCAACGACTGAAGGAGTGGCAATCTCGGCCTGCAAATAAACTTGTAGGACAGCCTTCCCGAAGGGAGGCTGTGTGCGGCTGCAGTTCAACTCAAAACGCTGCCGGCGCCCGCGGGTTTCCATGCCTCGGAACGTATCACACTTGCGCAAGTGTGGTGCTTTTCGGGTTTCCAGGGTTTGGAAAATTTTTCTTTCTGATTTTTGCGTTCCCGGCGCTTTTTTGCGGGTAAGGTCTCTCGGATGCAAATGGAACGACTGTCTAAAATCATGGCCCGGCGCGGGATGTGCTCCCGCCGCGAGGCCGATCGCTACATCGAGCAGGGCCTGGTTTTCGTCGATGGACAGAAGGTCAGCGAGCTCGGCACAAAAATTTCCGCGGACGCAAAAATCGAACTCGCCGGGGAGGGGCAGCGCCAGCAGGACACGCAGGTGACCATCCTGCTCAATAAGCCGGTCGGCTATGTGTCCGGTCAGGCCGAGAAAAACTACAAGCCCGCTGTTCGGCTGATCACCGCGTCTTCCCGATGGGTCAACGACCGCTCGCCGCGCCGCTTTCACCCCGGCCAGCTGAAGGGGCTCGCCCCGGCCGGCCGGCTCGACATCGACTCCAACGGACTGCTCGTTCTCACTCAGGACGGACGCATTGCCAGGAAAATAATCGGCCAGAGCTCCTCGGTCGACAAGGAGTACCTCGTGCGCGTCACCGGGAATCTCACCGACAAGGGGCTGGCACTCCTCAACCACGGCCTCAGTCTCGACGGCAAACCGCTCAAGCCCGCACAGGTCAGCTGGCAGAACGAAGATCAGCTGCGCTTTATTCTGCGTGAAGGCAAAAAACGGCAGATCCGGCGCATGTGCGAACTCGTTGGGATCAAGGTGGTTGGGCTTAAACGCATCCGCATAGGAAACGTGGTTCTGGGCAGCCTGCCGCCCGGCCGCTGGCGCTACCTCGGCCAAAATGAAACCTTTTGACCGCGGGAATCATGAATGTTGAACCGGGAATGTTCTGTGTTGAACTGACGAGATCCTGCCATCGCAGCTCAATATTCGCCGTTCGATATTCTGCGGTTCGAAAGGACGTTTTTCCAAGCGTTGGAAAAACGCATTTATCCCTTGTGTTTATTGGGTAAACCACTACTATTCCGGCTCTTTTTGAAACGTGGAGACGCGAGTTAACCGGCCGGGTGGCTGTGAGCGTGCCGCGATAGAAGAACATAACCCCGGGACGGGGCGCGGGCACTGAGGCCGGCGGGCTGTCACCGGATTAACTGGAAAACCCTATACCTATGGAACAAACAACCAACACCGACAGCCTCACACTCGGCATGGATGCCGCCGCTGTCGACGCCATGTACACCAACACACTCAAAGATTTTACCGCCGGATCCATCGTGCCCGGTAAAATCCTCCGCATCCAAGACGGAGAAGTTCTCATCGACATCGGTTACAAATCCGAAGGCATCGTCGATGGTCATGAATTCGAAGATCTCGAAACCCTCGCCGTCGGCTCGGAAGTCGAAGTGCTTCTCGAATGCCTCGAAGACAAGCACGGCATGGTCATTCTCAGCAAAAAACGCGCTGAACAGCAGCGCAAATGGGATCATATCGTTAACGAGTGTGAAGAGGGCTCCGTTGTTGAAGGAACCATCACCCGCGCCATCAAAGGCGGTTTCATCGTCGATATCGGCGCCGACGCATTTCTGCCCGGCTCGCAGGTGGATGTGGTTCCGGTCCGCAACCTCGACGACTACATGGGTAAAACGCTCGAAGTCAAAATTCTTAAAATCAATAAAGAGCGCAAAAACATCGTGGTTTCCCGCCGCGAAATCATTGAGGAATCCCGCCGTGAGCAGAAGCTCAAGCTGCTGGGTGAAATCAAAGCCGGCCAGGTCCGCAAAGGGTTTGTCAAAAACATCACCGATTTCGGCGCGTTTGTCGATCTCGACGGCATCGACGGTCTGCTGCATGTCACCGACATGAGCTGGGGCCGCATCAACCATCCGTCTGAAATGGTCAAAGTGGGCGATCAGCTCGAAGTCATGATCCTCGATATCGATCTCGAAAAAGAGCGCATTTCGCTCGGTCTCAAGCAGACCCTTTCCAATCCGTGGGAAGACATCGATCAGAAATACCCGATCGGCGCACGCATCCACGGTAAAGTCGTCAGCCTCGCTCCGTACGGGGCCTTCGTTCAGATCGAAGAAGGCGTCGAAGGACTTGTTCACGTCTCTGAAATCTCCTGGACCAAGCGCATTCAGCGCGCTTCCGACGTCCTCAAGGTCGGCGAGGAAGTCGATGCGGTTGTTCTGAGCATCAACACCGAGGACAAGAAAATTTCCCTCGGCATGCGCCAGACCGAAGAGAATCCGTGGGAAATTGCCGCCCTCAAATACCCGATCGGTTCGCTGGTCCACGGAAAAGTCCGCAACTTCACCTCCTACGGCGCCTTCGTCGAAATCGAAGATGGTGTGGACGGGATGATTCATGTTTCCGACATGAGCTGGACCCGCAAAATCAACCATCCGTCTGAAGTGCTCAGCAAGGGCGATGAAGTCGATACCGTGGTTCTGGAAATCGATTCCTCCAGCCAGCGCATTTCCCTCGGCCTCAAGCAGGCTCAGGAAGATCCGTGGGCCCGCATCACCGACAGCTACCGCGAAGGCCAGAAGATCACCGGCAAGGTCACCAAGCTCACCAACTTCGGCGCGTTTGTTGAACTCGAAGACGGCATCGACGGCCTGGTTCACATCAGCCAGATCAGCGGCGAGCACGTTGAAAAGGTCAAGGATGTCCTGAGCATCGGCGATGAGGTGGAAGCCCGCATTGTGAAGATCGATCCGGTTGAACACCGCATCGGCCTGAGCATCAAGGCGGCCGCCATCGCGGATGAGGATTTCGAAATCAGCGAAGATCTTCTCACCGGCCTCAAACCGGGCGAAGAACTCGTCGATCTCTCCTCCGCCTTCGACGACCTCGATCTCGGCGGCCAGGAATGGCACCCCGGTGACAAATCGGGTTCATAAGGTTCGCTGAACGCTGAATCTGACAGCACACTCCGGCCGCCGGCCGGAGTGTGTTTTTTAATGGGAGAAGAAGATGACCAAAGCTGCTGTATGGATGTGCCTCGGGATTGCCGGGGCGGTGCTGTCTGATGAAATCCGGCTGAACGACCGATCTGTCTTGACGGGTACGCTCACCTCAATCAATGAATCTGAAGTGGAGCTCGACACGTCATTTGCCGGACCGCTGCGGATTGACCGCGCGCTGCTGTCTTCCTTTTCCACGGACCGGCCGGTGTTTGTTCGTCTGAACGACGGCCGAACGGTTTTCGGTGCGGTGTCGGCGGATGAAAACGGGGCCTTGCGGATTGCCGCCGGCGGGCAGGCGGTTTCCGTGCCGCCTGAGGGCGTTGAGTTCTGCTGGGTTGATCAGGCCAAAGATCCGGATGTGCTGGAGAAGAAGGCGCAGGAGCGATCCTGGAGCTCTCAGGTTTCATTGAACCTGAACGGATCCGCCGGGAATACCGAGAAGAGCAGCTTCGGGACGGAGGCGCGTGCCGTGCTGTCCGGGCCGGAAGACGAGCTGCGGCTGTACACGCTCTATTCGACCAGTGAGGATGGCGGCGTGAAGTCCGCCGAAGAGCTGAAGGGCGGCTTCCGCTACGCCAACTATCTCAACGGAACCCCGTGGGGGCTGTATGTTCGCGAAGAGCTGGAGAAAGATGAGTTCGAGCAGATCAGGCTCCGGTCGGTTACCGCCGGTGGTTTCAGCATTCGCCTGGCCAGAAAAGAAAACTTTAAGCTGAGTGTGCAGGCCGGTGTCAGTTACCGGTTTGAGCAGTATGAAAACGGACAGGGGGATTCCTGCCAGTCCGGGCTCGACTTCGGCGTGCAGCACTTCTATCGGTGGGAAAACCGCCTCAAGATGAACAACGAGTTGACCTACACCCCGTTGATTGCTGATTTTGCCGACTATCTGATTTCTCAGAACAGCTCGCTCGATTTTCCTGTGCCGGGCACCGATCTGTGGAAGGTTCGCATGGGAATCCGCAATCAGTTCAACTCGCAGCCGTCATCCGGCCGTGAAAAGCTGGATACCACCTATTACACCGGTTTTGCTGCAGACTGGAATTAGCCGGGACGCCGGGCGCGGATCAGATTTGTGTAACATGGAGTTGGCGGCTGACCCGGCGTGCGCTACCTTCTGTGGTTGCAGGCAGAGTGTATCGGCCGCTCTCCGCTTCGGCGGGGGGAGGAAAGTCCGGACTCCGCAGGGCAGGACGTTCCGTGGTTAACGCGGGAACCCCGGTGCGAGATCGCCGGGGATGGAAAGTGCCACAGAAATTATACCGCCTGCCCGCACGGAGTGCGGGCAGGTAAGGGTGAAATGGTGGGGTAAGAGCCCACCGCCCCGAGGGCAACCGAGGGGGCAGGGTAAACCCCGTCCGGAGCAAGATCAAATAGGGAGCGAGAGGCGGCCCGCCTCACTTGAGTTCCGGGTTGATTGCACTAGATAAATGGTCGACTCCTTCGGGAGAACAGAATCCGGCTTACCGCTCTGTCTGCACTTTTTTTTTTCATGCGGGGCCTCAGGGCGGGGCGGCCGGTTCCTGCCGCCCCCGGCCCCTGATCTTGCCGGCCAGGGGAAATACTGATTTCTAAATCCGAAATTCTAAACAAATTTTAAATTTCGAATCATTAAAACTTTCAAACAGGCGACATGGATTGGGTTTTGAATTTTAAATCATCGGCCGGGCGTGCTAGCTTCTTTCCCTCTTCTGGAAACCGCAAACCATGAAACCGATGCAGCATGAATATTGATCAGGTATACAAACAGGTTGTTGAAAAAGTCCTCCGCGAGGGAAAAAGGAAGACCAACCGGACGGCCACGGAGACCATTTCCGTCAGCGGCTGCATGATCGATTACGACATGGCCAACGGCTTTCCGCTGCTTACGACCAAAAAGATGGCGTGGAAAACCCTGCGGGTTGAGCTGGAGGGTTTTATTAAGGGCGTGACCGACAAGTCGTGGTTTCAGCAGCGTGGCTGCAGAATCTGGAACGAGTGGTGCTCGCCGGACAAAGTGCCGTACGGCCATGACGAGGCCACCTACAAAGCCATGGCCGAGGAAAAAGACCTCGGCCCGATCTACGGCTTCCAGTGGCGCAACTTTAACGGCCGCTATGAGTTCGGAGCCGAGGATTTCACCGGCGGCATCGATCAGCTGGCCATTGCGATTGAGACCCTGAAGACCAATCCGGACAGCCGCCGCATTCTGGTGAATGCCTGGAATCCGCAGCAGCTCGACCGGATGGCGCTGGTCCCGTGCCACTATTCCTATCAGCTGCTCTGCAACGACGGGGTGCTGGACCTGCTCTGGAACCAGCGGTCCTGCGATATTTTTCTCGGCATCCCCTTCAACATTGCATCGTACGGCCTGTTGCTCGAACTGATCGCCAGGGAGTGCGGCATGCAGGCCGGCAAGCTGATCGGCTTCCTCGGCGATGCCCATATTTACGTCAATCATATGGCTCAGCTCGGCGAGCAGATGAAGCGCGAGCCGTATGCCCCGCCGACTTTGAAACTTGACGGCTACGACTCGATCTTCGACTGGGAATGGCGGCACGCCACTCTCGAGGGCTATCAGTCCCATCCCTCCATCAAAGGCGAGGTGGCGGTCTGAGTGATCGGTTCCTGGAGCCAACTTTGCAGCATTGTAGTGTCGGCTCTATGAGCCGAATCAGGAGTCAGCTCTATGAGCCGAATCAGGAGTCAAAACAGAACCACTAGATATTTTGCGGAGAATCATCATGATTGCGATTGTTGCCCGGTCTGAAAACGGAGTCATCGGAAAAGACGGCGGCCTGCCGTGGCGCTGCAAAGGCGACCTGCAGTTTTTCAAGCGCACCACCATAGGTCGTAAAATTGTCGTCGGCCGCACCACCTTTGAGGGCCTTCCGCCGCTCAAAGGGCGCGAAATTTTTGTGCTGACCCGCAATCCGGACGCCCGTTTTGACGGAGCCACCGCAGTAAAAAGCCCCGCTGACGTGCCGGCGGATGCGATTGTCTGCGGCGGCGCGTCGATTTATGACCTGATGATTCCGCAATGCGACCAACTGCTGGTCACCACCGTAAAAAAAGAGGTCGAGGGCGACACCTTCTTCAATCTCCACTGGCTCGACGGCTTTGAGCCCGAGGAAACCATCGAAGAGACCGATGAGTACTCGATTGTTGCCTACAGACGATCGGATAAAAAAGCTTAACAAAGTAAAATGGGGCGCTAGGGTTCGGGCATGGCCGCCCCGGTATACCGTTCGCGAAAGCCTCGCCGCTTTGGCAGTGTTTGTTTCGGCACTTCGACGCATTCCTCGGGCAGTACGAGGACCGCTATCAGAAATGGTTCGGCTATTTGCG
>JBFHEM010000034.1:0-49773 GCA_041584215.1 Tichowtungia sp.
CACATCAACCTCTCGCCCCGCCTCCGTCTGGACGAAGTCCTGACCACGCAAAGCGTTCGTAATCTTAATCCTACTCTTAATCTTAATCCGGGTAGGGCACCTTCGCGGGCGTCACAGCCCGGGCCGGCGGAGCCGCTCTCCATCTCCAATCTGTCCTCCGACCTCCGATATCCGACCTCTGTTCGGTCCTCCGCACATCCCACTTCCCACCTTCAACAATTCACAGTACGGGCAATCCTGTAGGTTGCCCTCACGGAGCGTAATGATGAAAGAATGTAGCGACCTCTCCGACGGCTGCCAACAGCGCTTTGACCGCATCGATGAAAAGCTCGAATCCATCCATGCTCAGGCCAGCAAAACCAATGGCCGCGTCACCAAGCTTGAAAAATGGAACCTCGTCTTCCTCACCAGCCTGATCGTTCTGCTATCCACCAACCCGACCGGCTTGATCACCGTCCTTAAAACGATTTCGTCTTGGATCCGCTGACTTCCGTCCTCTGACTTCTGTCCTCTGGAGCGCTTTCCACCAATCCCGATGGACTCATCTCAGTCGTAAGCGTGGTCGGCTCTTGGATATGGTAGGGCGCGATTGATCATGAAAAAATATTGACGAGCAGGCACCATGCATTTAAAAACAAATAACGCTTAGGCGATACCGTTGGCCCGATTGGCCATCATGTTTGCAAGTCGTAAACATATTTCCCGGCTGAGTTTCAAGTGATCTCAGCAGAACCAGGCGTGTTGTTTAATGGTTCTAACACGAAGGAGTGAACATGCAAAAAAAACTCACTGATCCCTCTGATTGGTCTCGAGAAGACGTCATTCAAATCGCCGGTATTTCCGAGGAATTTAAAAATTTCATGCTCGAGTATGGTGTGGATAATATGGGCCATGCTATGGCTAAACCGGAAGAGATGCTTCCTGCACTTCAGGTAGCAGATAAGAAGTCCGGTCTTACATCTAAAGTACTATGCTTATTTAAGGAGCTGAACCTCTCTCTCATGGAGAGGGATACATTCTATTGTTCTGTTGTCGATAAGGGGACAGGGGAGCAAAGGCTGCTACCAAAAGAACAATCTCTCTATTCATGCATTAAGGTATTGGCTAAATTTGAATGGCCGGACAAGGCTTTGGAATTTTATGCCCATATCATCGCGAAAGCGGGCTTTGACGCATTGGACTGGCGCGAATTGTTCGATGATTATCGCGGGGAAAAGCGTGCATTTATCCTCGCTGGAAATGGTGCTGATTTTTGCGGTCCAATAAAACCCGCTAAAGCATATATTGCTGAAGGTGTTTGGACTCATTTTGAGGAAGAGCCTCCATCCTCATCGCCTTTTTCTTTTAAGTATTGGATTAACCCAGAGCGGTGGGGTGCATCTGAAGATGACGATGTATGTGCAAGTCAACAAAAGGAAGGAAAGGATATTTGCAGCTACTTGGCGATGTTTTGCTATGCCCGATTAGTAAGTGCTGGAAAATATTCACAGGCTGAGAATCTCACTGATTGGCTGTCGCATATGGGTAACTGCGAACTTATAACAGAAGAGCATTTTGAGGAATTTAACCGGGTTGGAAAAACTATTCCCGCAAGTGATCCATCTGAGGTTGTTGGCCAGTCAGAAGAGGATTCGATTCCGATCATGTGTGATGCTTTATGGCATGATGTTTGGGTGGATCGCGCTGGGTCATCCCGCGAGCCGTCCGAGGTGGATAAGCGCGAGGTTTTTGATTTCCTGTCGTCCTGTGCGACCCGCTACCTATCAGGGAAAATCCGGTTTCATCGCGGAAAAAAACATGCTTTAGTTAATGCCCTGATACAGGCGTCTGGCTGGGCACCTGAAGGTAAGGCATGGTTTTCGGCTCCTCCGCATTCCGTTGAGTTGTCTTCTGAATTGCTGCATTTAATGCGCTCCCGAATTGTCTACGAGAGGGGGCTTTTTAATCCGTACGAATACAAACAGGCGCTACACTATGTTGTCTCTAGTGCGGAACAACCAGTGACGGCTTTAAAGCAGTTGCTGATTGCAATGCGGGCTTGCCCCGAGCCGTGTTCTAATGAAGCTCTCGAATTTAAGCCTTTGGTGAAAATTGGAAAACAAGTTTATTTTCCAAACACAGAGCCATTTAAGGATCTGTCACCGGAGGAGTGCATATCTTGTTTTGTGCACATGATCATCGATGGGCCGGGGGACAAACGAGAATTGTGCCTGAGTTTGGCAGAATACTGCCTGTCCCGCATTAAGCCAAAAAAGGGCAGCAAAGGGCGTTTTGATAAATCCCAGGGAGTTTACTCCGATTCTCTCTGTATGGAGGAAGATCCGATCTGGCGCCGTGCATATGTAATGGCTTTGGGCGAGCTCGGCTACGATGTCGGGGGGACGGTGCATGGGCCTTTGCAGTTTGTGCGTGACCATGATCCCAACGACCTTGTTCGCAAAGAAGCCAAACATGCCCTGAAAATAATTAAGCGTGAGACCACGAAAAATCTAAATGATCGCAAGGGTCTTTTGGCGGCTTTCTTTTGGCTGCGCTGGGCTCAACGTGATGCCTTAGGGGCCCAGATCAACGAAGGATTAGCTATGTTAACCCGTCGCGGGGAATTGCGCGGTGATTTTAAACATCGCGCCGATTTGCTCTACAACAATTTTATTTAATTAACATTCATGGTACATGGGGGTCGATTGCCCCCACGCATATCAGTTCGATATGCAACACCGTGTTGAAACTGCCATTAAGCCATTTCAGGCTTAACCCAGGAGTATACTTATGAAGAACTGTACTTTGTCGGAAACGGCAAATCCTCATTTCACGTCTGCATGCATTGGCCGGGGCGGCCATGAGTTTAGCGCCACCTCCTGTCGGGCGGGGAGGCGCTGAATGTGTACGCTTGAAAAGCAGTTGCGAAAGCAGCCAACCCACATACAAGAGCATTACTATGATCTGTGTCGTAAATTGGAGGTGGGGATTGGGTTGCGCGAACTAGGAGCAAAGCAAATAGAACGTTTTAAGAGAGGCGCGAGACGGTTCTCCGTACGTTTAAGCAAAAGTCATCGCATGGTTGTTCTGATCACAAGGAGGGGCCCCATCCCGGAATGGATCGGCACGCATCAGGAATATGATAAATGGCTTGTAGCTAAATGATATTTGACCCGATGGGAAGACCTCTTGGGTATCATGTAGGCATCACCTTGAAAAGGGCTGTAGGTCAGCCCTTGCGTTGTATCATTGCCCCTCCGTCAGCGGATCAATCCGGTCCGCTTCCTCCTTTGCCCATGCGGTCCATTCTGATGAACCGTTTTTTGCTTCGTATGCCGCAAGATAGCTGCGGATCTGGGCCGGGGGCCGGTGTCAGTCCTATTATCTCATCATTTTGACACACCTCGTTCCTGATGTTATGACCAGCTCAGGAGGCCACGCATGAAGAATGAAGAATTCCGCCCCCGGGCAATGAAGGCAGGGCAGGCTGCCGAGTACATGGGGATCAGCCGTCGGTATCTACACGACTTATCACAAGAGGGTCGCATCCCCTACATCAAGGTCAGCACCCGGTGCATTGTATACGACATCGCTGATTTAGATAAGTTTCTGGACAGGTGCAAGATTGGTGTAGACAGTTAAAACCAGCGATGAAGCACCCTGAAAAGTGTGGCAAAAAGTGTGGCTTTCACGGCGGTGTGTTTTGGTCAGAGGACGACGTTTTTTTGACATCCTGGCAAAATGCAATGACCTCTACCCTTTTAGGCTAGAAGGAGGCAAAAAACGGCACTGAAACACTCTGAAAAGTGTGGCTCAAAGTGTGGCCTCAACCCGTTCTAAACCATCATTTTTCAGGCGGTTCCATTCTGCTTGACTTTGTTTCGCTGTTTTTGTAGGTTGTTGCAAATCAGAGGCTTGCTGAAACGAAAAGCTTCGGTTTGAATGCCCGGATATGGTCTGGGGGTGTAGAAGTCGCAGGTTCGAATCCTGTCGCCCCGACCAAATATAAGTCGCCCTCGGGCGGCTTTTTTTGCGTCTGGGTGCAGCGATGAGAACCTGCGAAGCGGGTTTGACGCGAGCCTGCGAGCGAGGCTGACGCGCAGCGGCGGCCCCCGAAGGGGTGAAACAGGACTTTTTTTTGTCCATGCATTAATGCGAGCTTAGGGAGAGTAGAGCAAGCGTCCCGCTTGCCCAATCGTGCCGCAGGCATTTTTCCTGCCTCTTTCACCCGTACCGCAGGCGTCCCGCCTGCCCGTCAGAGATCAGCAGCACGGTGCATCACCAGCCCTTCGTTTCCTTCTGTGAAAAAGATGACTGTCTCTCGGCTGAATTTCCTTAACTTGGCGGCATTCGGGTCGGATCACCAATTACGCGAATGAACGCGAAGCAAATACGTTCTTATTCGTGCGATTCGTGAAGATTCGTGATCAAAAACAGCCCCTGTTTAGAACCTTCTGTCGAAGGTTCTGTCACCAAATCGCCTGGCTGCTGGAGCACGGCGACGAGCTGGACAAGGCCGCGATTCTGAAAAAGCTGGCCGAAATCGATGCGGAGCTGGCGGCCTGCCCCGCCGAAGGCCCCGGGGCCAGACCCACCAAAGGCCTTGGGGCCTGATTCTGCGGCCGCATCCACGGACGGGGTCATGAAAAGGGCCCCTTTGATTTTCGGCCGATCAGCAGGTCATTCCATGCTGAACTCCGCTTGTCCCGGCGCGGGTTCGATCAGTGACGGGTCGTCATTCTCCACCTTGTTCACCCGCTTCGATACCAAATGGCAGGTCAGCCGGGGCTGCTGCTGCGGGGCCTGCAAAGACTCCAGCCAGCGCGCGACATCCTCCTTTTCGGTCAGGATGACCGGCATGCGGTCATGGATCGGCTTTACGTCCCTGTTCGCGGCGCACGTGACCACCGCGCACTGCTCCGACCGGCACAGCCCCGCAAAGGCGAACGCATGCCGGCCCGGCAGATGAAAATAGGTCGGCTGCCTGTTCTTCCACTCGTAAAACCCGTCGGCCAGGACCAGGCACGGGGCCAGCCCCCGGAACATCGGTTTTTCATGGATCGTCTCGACCCGGGCATTGATGAGCAGGCCGCCGCGGGGAGCCTCAAAGCCCCACTTCAGCGGGCGCACGGCAGTCAGAGATCCGGGAAGCAGGGCGGGCACCGCCTGCATCGGGGCAATGTTGAAGCGACCCTGAAACAGCTCCGGCATTCCGACCAAGGTCCAGTTGAGCCGGATGACTCTGCTAATTTTCGTCTGTGTAAAACGGCCGCACATTGTCTTTCCCCTTGTAAACATCCTATCGGTCACAGGAAGTATTGCGGGTGCGGCACCGGGATGCCAGATTGATCGGCTGAAGAGATCTGTACACAACACTGAACGATCGTTCACTTTCGGTTCCTGCATGTTTGGCAACCGGTCGTTTCGGTTGCGTTGACACCTGATAGCAGGCTCATTATCCATGCCCCGATGGAGCCTCTTCACATGAAATTCCCGGCGATTAAGCCGGACGCGCAGAAACTCTGGAGCCAGGCCGATAAAGGGCTGGTTTGTAAAATCCTGCGCAGTCACTGGTGTCCGCATTGTAATTCCGAACGGAAAATGCAGCTCGATACGGTCGGTAAAATCCAATGCGATTTGCTGTTAACCGGCACCTGTTCCGTCTGCGGCGGTGAAATGCGGCGGGTTTTTGAAATGGAATAGTTTGGAGCTGGTCATTGTTGAACATCGGAGAAAAGGACGGCGACGGCAGGCAGAAGCGAATTGGACGCCATGGGCGTCACCTGCGGATCAGCCGTGCCATCGGGTATCGGGGCGGGAAGGGTCGTGATCGGCGGGAGCTGCGGCGGCGATGACGACCCGCAGTGGCAGTGTGCGAAGTGCTTGATGGATATGTACGCAAGTAGGCGAGGGATGTGCAGTTAGTGTAGCCGAATTGCTTTACGCGCCAGTGCAAACACTGCCAATGGGTAAAAGAATTTAACAGCAATGAGCTAGATGCCCGGCATGTATGTGCTGCTTTTCCTGAGGATATCCCTGATGAAATCGCATACGGAGATAACTTGCATCGGAAGCCTTTTGACGGGGACCATGGCATCCAATTCGAAAGAGGAGAGTGCTGGTCCTAGATGTCAATCGTTGACTTTGCGGGACCATTTGACGGCCGAGGATAAGAGGGCTGACCTCTGATCTCCGTCCTCCGACAACGGGCTGCTTAGTTGATCAATCTGCTCATGAATCCCGGTTTGTTTGTGCGTATTTCAGGTTGAGTATCCCAAGGGGCGGAGTAAGCTTCCGTCTGTAGGGAAGAGTTATTTCGCGACGACTGAAACTTCCTACAACACGGCCGCCCGGCATAGCTCGGATTCCTGCAGAACGGGAGGGCGTTATGAGGGCACACGCAATCATAAAAGTGCTGGTCTCAGCACTGCTTTTCGCCTCTACAGGCAGCCAATCTTGGGCCATTCCCCCTGATGCAGATTTTGATGGCATGGAGGACTCATGGGAGGTCTCTTACTTTGGCCACATATCTAATTGCGTGCAAACAATAGATTGGGATCTTGACGGCCACAACAACCGGCAGGAGTTTGTTTGCGGCACCGATCCAACCAACTCGGCATCCTGTTTCAACGTGGCATCCTCAGGCATGCCAGGCTGCTTTGTTCTCAATTGGTCCTCGGTTTCTGGTCGCGTTTATTACGTATTCTGGACTGCCGATCTCACGAATGGTTTTTCTGTATTAGCATCCGATCTAGGCTATCCTCTCAACAGTTACACGGACACGGTTCATGCAGCTGAAGCCGCTGGCTTTTATTCTGTTGGCGCTCAGTATGACTTCGTTTGCATTGATCAATGCTGGAGGATTCTAGAATCCATGCATGCTTGGTCACAGCCATCAAGCGAGGCTGTGACCAACTGGTTTGATTTGTGGGTTGCCTCCGGTTTTGTTGAAGGCGGTGAGACCGCGACAGACATACGCGATGAATGGATCTCAGACGGCCTTCCAATTGGTATTTCCCTCTCAGTAGAGGTGATTGAACCTATGGATGTATCGGGAACTTCTTATGTTACTGGCTATTGGGGACGACTGCATTACTCTTGGGCAGAGGAGTCGGGGTCATTTCTGTCATCGATGGTTTTTAACGGTACAAACTGGCTTTGGTTTGGTGACCAGAGATGGCTGGGTATTGATGATTTTGATCCGCATGCGCAGATGCAGGTCGACAGTGGTGATGCCACCAATTTTTATACCGGATTTCAAATGTCCCTGTGGGACGACAGTCTCTACGCGTACAACCAAGGTGCCCGTTCCGCCATCATCACCGGCCCGGGACTCCCGGTTTCCGGGCAGGTGTTGGAACATTATTATCCGGAGGCTGTATTCCGCCTCTACCCTAAAGGCGGATGGCCACACCCTTCGGGTGGCTGGGGTCTCTGGTTAGATGATAGTACGATTTCCACCATCCCGGAAAATGCCAACTACACTGTTCGTCTCTACGCCGAAGACGCTGCCGTAGTTTCTCTTGCCAATACCCCGCTTAAAACATACACGAAGATAGTTGAAAAAAGGCCCGTCCTGAATGCCGACCTGAATGCATCGCTGTTTCCAACTTTGACGGTTCCTTCCTCACATGATAATTCGCTTTTAAACATTCCCGGTCTGGTCGATGTAACATGGACAAATCCCGCCAACATGCTTGTCGATTATATGAATCTCGGCCTCTATTCTTCCGGGGCAGGCACTGGGGGCATGGTTTCAACCCATCCAACACCAGGTGCCGCATCTGCCGTGTTGGATACGACGGGGTGGCCATCCGATACAGAGGCTAATCAGTTGTTTTTGTTAGGTGATGATGCCTTTGAGCGATCGTATGGCCTGGGCTGGGAGTTCTATTAAACGAGATCATTTTTCCGAGCAGCAATTAGTGAGAAACGACAGGAGAAGTAATGAAAAGATATACGAGTTATCTTGTCTTACTGGTGTCCCTGTTATTGTTCGTTTCAGCACATGCAGTGACGCACTATGTTGACATAAATAGTACTAACCCGGTTCCTCCATATACGAACTGGGCCTCAGCTGCTACTAGCATTCAGGAGGGTCTCGATTCAGCGACATCCAACGACCCCGTGTTGGTGGCTGACGGTTTGTATAACGAAAACATTTCGTTGAAATCAGGGGTCGTGCTTCAGGGTGCTGGTGCGGATGCAACGGTGATCGAGGGTGCTGGCGGGTCAGTTGTTATGGCCACAAATCTTGATGCAGTTGCTACAATTAGTGGTTTCACCATAACAGGTGGATCGGGATACGACATAGGTTATGGTGGTGGAATATACTGTGAAAATTCTTTGCTCGTGATCTCTTACAACATCATCAAGGAAAACCATGCTGCATGGCGGGGAGGAGGTGTTTACTGTGAGAATTCTGTACCTATCATTGCCAATAATAAAATCGAAAGTAATTCTACCTCTGTTCCGACAAAGCCATGGGGTTCAAGGGATAGCGGCGGTGGAGTGTATACTCGGGGTTGTTCGCCGATCATTACAAACAATGTGATTGCGAATAATCTTGGGGTTTTGGATGGCGGAGGGATTTGTAGCGTCAATGACACAGCCCCTCTTATTTCGGATAACCGTATAGAAGGTAATGTATGCGCTTATAATACCGGTGGAATTGCATGTAACAGTGGTTCTTCTGCGATCATCGGAAATCTTATTGAGAATAATTTTGGTGCATATACGGGTGGGGTTAGCTCCTATGGGATCGATTCTATAGTTGTTAACAATATTATCGCGAAAAACAGGGGTATAGGGATCTCATTTGCGGACTCTTTAGTAGTGAACAATGTGATTATTCACAATGATGGGATTGGCGTGGAGGGTTGGTCGCAGGCGGATGTTGTGGCCAACTGTATCATCTGGGGGAATTGGGATGATCTGGATGGATGTTCAGCTATCTACTCCTGCATTGAAGATGGCGACCCCGGTGAAGGTAATATCTCTAGTGCCCCATTCTTCGTTTATGAAGAGAACGAAAACTATCGGCTGTTAAGTGGGTCTCCGTGTGTTGATGCCGGCACGAATGGATATGCTTTAACCTCCATGGATGCGGACGGTAATCCAAGAATCGTGAACGGAACTGTAGATATGGGGCCTTATGAATTCCAGGCCGGCGGAAGTGCTCTTAATCTTCATATTCAAGCGATCCTTGAAAAATCTCCGGATCTGAAAACCTGGACAAATTCAGGTATGAGCATCGATTGGTTTGTCCCTGCAGATTCAATCAATGAATTCTATCGCGTCTGGTTAAACCTCTAGATCGCTCCATATTTTAGCTTCGACTCAGGGACTCAGACTCAGGGGGCCGTCCGGAATGGCACTTTATTGCACGCAACATAAAGTGCCATTCAGGTTATCATTCGGGTCAGTCAATCGTTATCCCGACTCTTTTACAGATACATCTCCGGTTTCTGTGCCCCGCGGACCGGTTTCCGTCCTTCTGTTTCGTCATTCCCAACGGATCCGATGCCGATATGTACCGGGTAAAATTTGACGACGACTCCCAGCCGATTCGGCAGGTCACGGGAGCCCGGCTCGTCAAGAATCCTGACTTCAAGGGCTGATTGCAGCCGCATAAAATACGACCCTTTTGGCATAATTTCGGCGGCTGGAAATTTTTTTCGCGCTTTTTTTTGCGTGTTTGGCGGGCGGGTTTTCTCTCGGTCAACCGGCTCTGAGAGTCGACCCCGCATGGTCGACGGCCGGTTGCGGTTTCAGAGAGGTCGGCCGGCCCGCATGAACGGCTCGTCGGGAGGATCGGAGGTTTTGAAAGTGCGGGCTGCATGCAGTGCGCAGCCCTTTAACCGGTGTGCCTGCTGAGGCTCGTGTGCCGAACTGATGACGCATTATGCGGTGGTTAATCTCGGCTGGTTGGCCTGGGGGTATCGAAGGGGTTGCTCCAGTGGTCGATGCGAACGGTTGTGAAAAAAGCGTTCCAGGCATTGGAAAAAGACATCCACAGATTGCAGGATGAACAGGATTGAAGAGGCGTTTTTTGATCAGCGGGAATGAATAAATCAGCCTTAAAGGCTTTACATTTGTCGCGAGTTGCATAGCGTCCGTGTTTTTAAAGCAAGAGCACCGCAGGAAAGACCTTTTCTTACTTGCTCGATGCAGTCTGCTGCGCGGCCGCCGGCCGCACCGCCGCTGCGACTTCTCTCCGGTGACTGCACAAAAAAAGGATTTGAAAATGAAGAAGCTTGGATTGGCCTGTAAGGCATTTTTTGACGTGTTGAAAAACGGCAGCCCGGTCGTTGCGCCGGCGGCGCCGGCGGAGACCAAGCCCGCGCGCAGCGAGGCGCTGACCCTGCTGGCCGCGCTGCAGCGCGAGGCGCGTCTGGTTGACTTTTTGATGGAGCCGCTCGACGGCTGCACCGATCAGCAGATCGGCGCGGCGGTTCGCGACATCCAGAAGGACAGCCGCTCGGTGCTGGAGCGCATGTTTGCCCTGAAGCCGCTGCGCAGTGAAGCCGAAGGATCCGCAATCTCCGTTCCCGCCGGTTTCGATGCCGGCGAATTCAAACTGACCGGCAATGTCGCCGGCGAAGCGCCGTACGAAGGCGAGCTGATGCATTCCGGATGGGTCGCCGCCAAGGCGGACGTTCCCTGCTGGAACGGAAAGCCTGAGTCGGCCGCTGTCGTCGCCCCGGCTGAAGTTGAAATCCGCTAACGATGCTGCTTCGCAGCAGATTGCCGTTTTTCAATTGATGATTGTCGATTTGAATGCAGAGGAACCCAGCCAGGCAATCGGAAATCGTCAATCGGCAATGATCTTTACAAAAGGAGTCTGTCATGAACTCAACGTACTCTGTTGGAATTGACCTCGGCACCACCAATTCGGTGCTGGCCTACCGCAACCTGGAAGAGGAGGGCGCGCCGGTCGAGTGCCTGGCCGTGCCGCAGCTGGTCGACCATGCCACGGTCGAGAGCCGCACCACCCTGCCTTCCTTTATCTATCTTGGAACGGAAGACGAGCGCAAAAGCGGAAGCCTGGATCTGCCGGGCGCCGAAAAAAGCGACTGCGCGGTCGGCGAATGGGCCCGCCGCCGCTCCGCCGACGTGCCGGGCTGCACCGTCGCGACCGCCAAGTCCTGGCTCTGCCACAGCCGCGTGGACCGCAACGAGCCGATCCTGCCATGGAACTCGCCGGACGATGTGAACAAGGTTTCCCCCGTCGAGGCATCCCGCCGCTATCTGGCCCATCTGGTGTCGGCCTGGAACCGGGCCTTTCCCGATGCGCCGTTTGCCGAACAGCAGGTGGTGCTGACCGTGCCGGCCTCCTTTGATGCCGGCGCCCGCGACCTGACCCGCACCGCCGCGCTCGACGCCGGGTTCCCCGAGCACTTCATCATGCTCGAAGAACCGCAGGCCGCGGTCTATTCCTGGCTGTCGGAGACCGGCGAGAACTGGCGCAAGCAGCTTGACAAAGACGACACGCTGCTCGTGTGTGATGTCGGCGGTGGAACCACCGACTTCACCCTCGTCCGCGTGGAGGAGGAGGAAGGCGACCTGGTCCTGCGCCGCGTCGCCGTCGGAAACCACATTCTGGTGGGCGGCGACAATATGGACCTGCTCATCGCCCACGCCGCCCAGCAGGCCTTCGCCGAAAAGGGCGTCGACGTCGATGCGTGGCAGTCGGTCGCGCTGTGGCACTCCTGCCGTCAGGCCAAGGAGGCGCTGCTGAGTCCCGACGGGCCGGAAACCCATCCCGTCACCGTGCTCGGACGCGGCAAAAGCGTGGTCGGCGGAAATATTTCCGTCGAGCTCAACCGCAAGCAGATTGCCGCGGCGCTGCTCGAAGGATTCTTTGCGCCGTGCTCGCTGGCGGATCGGGCCCGGCGCGATCCCCGGTCGGGTTTCCGCGAGCTGGGCCTGCCGTACGAAAGCGACACGGCGGTCACCCGCCATCTGGCCGGCTTTCTCGGCATGCATGCCAGGGGCGAGGAGTCGGTCCGACCGACGCACGTTCTGTTCAACGGCGGCGTGTTCAAGGCCGGTGTTTTCAAAGACCGCATGATGGAGCTGATGGGCGGCTGGTTCGAAGGCCAGGCCCCGCAGCCGCTTGGCGGCACCGAGGATCTCGACCACGCCGTCGCGCGCGGCGCCGCCTATTATGGTGCGGCCAAGCACAGCGGCGGCATCCGCATCCGCGGCGGAACGGCCCGGTCGTACTACCTCGGCATCGAAACCTCCGGCCTGGCGATCCCGGGCGCGCCGCGTCCGCTCAACGCCTTCTGCGTTGTGCCGCTCGGCATGGAAGAGGGGACCGAGGCCGAGGTCCCGGGCGAGGGGTTCGGGCTGATCACCGGCGAAAAGGCGCATTTCCGCGTCTTCAGCTCGGCGGTCCGCAGGCAGGACCGCCCGGGCGACCTGCTCACCCGCTGGACCGACGAGGAGCTGCAGGAGACCGACTCGCTCGAAGCCGAGCTGCCGGCCGCCGACGGCCTCGAAGACGGCTACATCCCGGTTCGCTTTGTCGCGCACATTACCGAGCTCGGCATTTTTGAGCTGTGGTGCGTCAGCACCGTGAGCGACCAGCGCTGGAAGCTCGAATTCAGCGTCCGCGAGGAGTAGGAGCTGTTCGGGAGACCTGGAAGGATGGACGCGTGGAAAGCGGAAATGTCGGGGTTGAATAAAGTGAACGAGTCCGCTGTCGTTCTTTTTGGGTTTTATTTTCATACTTTCATTTTTTCAATCTTCCAGCCTTCCACTCTTCCATGGAGTGCCTATGAACAGTAATTCTCGCTACATTGTCGGGATCGACCTGGGAACGACCAATTCCGCGGTCGCGTTCATCGATACGCAGGACGGTGCCGCGCAGGTGGAAACGTTTTCCATCGCGCAGCTGACCGCGCCGGCGACAGTCGAACGGCTCCGCACGCTGCCGTCATTTTTCTATCAGCCCGCGCGCGGCGAGTTCGCCGCCGGCGATCTGGCGCTGCCGTGGGCGGAGCAGGGCGACCGGCCGCTGGTCGGGGCCTTCGCGCGCGACCACGGCGCGGAAGTGCCCGGACGGGTGGTGGTTTCCGCCAAATCCTGGCTGTGTCACAGCGGCATCGACCGCAGCGCCGCGCTGCTTCCGTGGCACGGCGCGGGGACCGTCAGGCGCCAGTCCCCCGGCGCGGTCGCCGCCTGTTTTCTCGAACATATCCGGATGGCGTGGGATCATCAGCATCCGGATGCCCCGCTGGCCGGACAGAATCTTGTGCTGACCGTGCCGGCGTCCTTCGACGAGGTGGCGCGCGAGCTGACGCTTGAGGCGGCGCAACGCGCCGGCCTGCCGAACCTCTGTCTGATCGAGGAGCCGCAGGCGGCCTTCTATGCCTGGATGAATGCGCACCCGGATGCAGAGCGGGGCGTGTTGAAGCCGGGGCAGATTGTACTGGTCTGCGATATCGGCGGCGGCACCACCGACCTGACCCTGATTCGGGTGGAAGCGGACGAAGCCGGCGCCTTGTCCTACCGCCGCATCGCGGTGGGCGAACACCTGATTCTCGGCGGCGACAACCTCGACCTGGCGCTGGCTCATCATCTCGAAGAGCGTGCCGGCGGCGGCAACCTCTCGCCGGCGGCCTGGAGCATGCTGGTTCGCCGCTGCCAGCAGGCCAAGGAAGCCCTGCTGCAGCCGGACGGCCCGCAAAGCTATACAATCAACCTGCCGGTTCGCGGCAGGAGCGTGGTCGGCGCAACCCAACAGATTGAAGTCACCCGCGACGAGGCGATCCGTGTGCTGGCCGATGGATTTCTGCCGCCGGTCACGCTGCAGGACCGCCCCGACACGCGGCACTCCGGCTTTCAGGAGTTCGGCCTGCCCTATGCGCCCGATGCCGCGATCACCCGCTATTTGATCGCCTTTCTGATCGAGCATGCGGAGCAGGCCGGCCATGCCGCGTCCGGAGTCGTGCGGCCGGATCATATTCTGTTTAACGGCGGGTTTTTCGAATCGCCGGTTTTGCGCGATCGGCTGCTCGCGGAGCTGAATTCCGCGCTGGACACCGGTGACGGCCGGGAGCCGGGCGTGCTGGACAATCCGCATCTGGATCAGGCGGTCGCGCACGGCGCGGTGCGCTACGGCATGGCCCGCCGCGGAGAGGGTGTCCGGATTTCCGGCGGCCTGCCGCGCGCCTATTATCTCGGCGTCGGCCACACCGATACCGGCCTGCCGCCCCGGGCGGTCTGCCTGCTGCCCGCCGGCCTCGAAGAGGGCGCGTCCATTGCGCTGAGCGCGCACACGTTTAAATTGCTGATCCTCCAGCCGGTGGAGTTTCCGCTCTTCAGCTCCAGTGTCCGTCAGAACGACCGTCCCGGCGATCTGGTTGCGGCCGGCGACGCCGCCTTGCGCCCGATGCCGGCGATCAAAACGGTGGTTCAGTCCGGCCGCAGGCGCTCGGCGGATAGCGTGGAGGTGCAGCTGCACGCCTCGCTGACCGAGATCGGCACCATCGAGCTGTGGTGCGAAGAGGTGAACGGCAAACGAAAATGGCAGCTTCAGTTCGATGTGCGGGCCGCGGCCGGGAGTCGTTCCGGCGGGGAGAATGTCGCCGTCAGCGCCGCGGATGCTGTCGATGACGGCGTGATCGAGGCCGGACGGAACGTTTTGAACCGTGTTCTCGGGCCGGAGCAGCGTACGGCGCCCAGCCGGCTGGTGAAGGAGCTGGAGGCGGCCACCGGAATGATGCGCGACACCTGGACTCCCTCCCTGCTGCGGACCTGGTTCGAAGAACTGATGACACTCGAGTCCTGCCGGGCGCGCGATGCCGAGACCGAGGGCCGCTGGTGCAACCTCCTCGGCTATGTCATGCGGCCGGGCTACGGGTTTTCGATCGACGACTGGCGGATTCAGCAGCTGTGGAAGCTGTTCAGCGGAGGCGTCATTCACGTCCGCAACGAAATGTGCCGCGCCGAATGGTGGATCCTCTGGCGGCGCGTCGCCGGCGGATTGAGCGATGCGCAGCAGCGGGCGCTGGCGACTCCGCTGATCGGCGCCTGGTCTGCGCGCACCCGCAATGTGCCGGGGCGAAAGCCGACGAAGATGAAAGAGTTTCAGTTCGGCGACCACGAAAGCGCCGAGGTGTGGAGGCTGCTGGGGTCGCTTGAGCGGATTCGACCCGCCGTGAAAGAGACGCTGGGGATACTGATCTCGCAGTGGATCATGCGCAAAGGGTGCCGGGTATCCAACGGCGCGGCGGTCTGGGCGCTGGGGCGGGTCGGCGCGCGCGTTCCGGCATACGGCCCGCTCAACTCCGTGGTCAGTGCCGATGCGGCCTCAACATGGATTGTCCGCCTGATGCGGGAGTCCGACGGAGATGAGGAAACCTCGTTTGCCCTGATGCAGATGAGCCGCCTGACGGGCGACCGCCACCGGGATGTGTCCGATGAGGTGCGCAAGCTGGTGATCGAGTGGATGGAAACTCACGACGCCCCGCCGCATCATATCGAGCTGGTTCAAAACGGCGGCGTGCTCGATGCCGGGGAGCAGGATCGCAGCTTCGGGGAGGCCCTGCCGCCCGGCCTGCATATTTGCGGATAAATTCGGATCTGTTTTTTTAACTTTTTTTGATTGTCCTGAAACGTTTTAATGATAGATTGCAAAATTCTTTTGGAATCGGAGCTTTCCCATGATTATGGATATAAACCGGCGGTTTCCGCTGAATGTTTTCAAGAAAGCGGACAATCTCCGCTCGCGAAAACAAGCGTGCCGCGCATTTACGTCTCTCAAGGACTGGCAGGTCATGCAGTACCGCGCCGCAGTGAATGAGAATCAATGGTTTATGGGAGAAAAGCTGGGGCGGGAAGTGAGCTGGGCAGAGGCCGAGCAGGATTTCCTGAAAAACGGATATTACGGCTGTGCAGAAAAATGGCGCACGGAATACTGCACGGCCCTTTGTGACCATTGCACCGACTGCTCTCTCGCTCAGCGTTTCAACGAAGCCTCCTGACCCGCCCCCGGTTCACCCATTTTGCTGCGAGGGTGCCGGCGGCGGTCATCGGGTTTCCAATCATTGGAAACCGGAGGCGGCGCCATCAGTCCAGCACGGCGATCGCATCAATTTCGATCAGCACGCCCTTGGGCAGGGCGGCGACCTGGACGGTGGAGCGCGCCGGGGCGGTGGCTTCGTCGAAATATTCGCCGTAGATGGCGTTGACGCTCGCGAAGATTTTAAGGTCGGTCAGGAAGATGGTGGTTTTGACGACATCGTCGAGCTCCGCGCCTGCGGCTTTCAGAACAGCCCGCAGATTGGAGAGCACCAGATGGGTTTGTGCTTCTGCCGTTTCAGGAATGTCGCCGGTGACGGGGTCGACCGGGATCTGGCCGGAGCAGTAGAGGGTTCCCTCCGATTCGACCGCCTGAGAGTAGGGGCCGATCGGTTCCGGCGCGCCGGCGGTTGTGATGATATCTTTTTTCACGTGGATTCCTCCTTTTGGCTGAGTGGATTGTGTTTTTGCTGTGGTCAAGCCGGCGGGCTGCGTTTGGGGTGGCGGGGCCGTCTGCTGGGTTTTCTTTTTTGGGTCGGATTCTGTTTTCGGGGGACATTTCGGGATGGGGTGCGTGCGGCGATGGAGCGGATCGCCAGGCGAGCGGTGGAAAAGGCGGCCTGCAGGTTGTAGCCGCCGCAGGGGCCGTCCACATCGAGCACCTCGCCGGCAAAGAAGAGGCCGGGCACTTTTTTTGATTCCAGTGTTTGCGGGTTGACGTCGTCGAGCGCCACACCGCCGACGGTGGTCATGGCTTCTTTGAGCGGGCGCGGCTTGTCCGGCTTAACGGTGTGGGGCGGACCCTCCTGTCTGCCCTTCGGGTTGCGAGCGGAGTCTGCCCGGCGAGCTTGGCCGGCCGGGTTGCCTGCACCGCGAATTTCAAAGGTGACGTTTTTGAGGTCGCGGCGGGAGATGATGCGGCAGGCATCGATGACGGCCGGGCCGCTGATGCCGTATTTTTCGATTTCCAGTGCGCCGTGTGTTTCGGCGACCGGTTTGCCGTCAGCAAAGATGGTCAGGGTCACCTCGTCCATCGGACGCAGGGTGTGCTTCGGCAGGTTGAAGCCGGCGAGGCCGGGGCGGTAGGGCAGAATCTTGTGGCCGAGCGCGGCGGCCATTTTCTGTCCGTCGCCGACCGAGCCGGTTTTCGGATAGCTGACGCCGCCGGTGGCGACCAGCACGTATTTCGACGTCAGTTCCAGGTTGGCGGTGGTGACCCTGAAGCCATTTTCCAATGGTTGGAACGCGAGAACCGGGCTGTTGAGCATCAGGCCGATGCTGTGTTTGGCGAGCTGGTCGGTGAACAGGTGATGTACATCAATGGCCCGCTCGCTTTGCGGATAAACCCGTTTGTCGCGCTGCATTTTGGTGACCAGTCCGTTTTTGTGAAACCAGTCGCGCAGGGCCGACGGCGGAAAGGCGCAGATGGCGGGTTCCAGAAATTGTGTCAGCGGCGCCCCGTAGTCGGCCAGCATCTGTGCGGCGGGCAGGGCGGAGGTGATGTTGCAGCGGTTGTTGCCGCACATCAGCAGCTTGCGCCCCGCTTTCGGGCAGCGCTCCAGAATGACGGCGCGCAGCCCGGCCTCGCCGGCCGCGGCACCGGCCATCAGGCCCGCCGCGCCGCCGCCGATAATGATCAGATCTGTATTCGGTGACATAGAGTTAGAATTCATTAACAGAAGGTAGCAACGGAAACGGAGTTCAGCGGAGCCCTTGGTTGCCTTTGTTTCCTTCTGTACAAGTTTCAGATTAGGAGCTGGATATTTGGGCGAGCTGGTTGAGTTTTTTGAGGGCGGCGCCGGAGTCGATGGATTCCGCGGCGGCGGCGATGCCTTCTTGAGGGGTGTCGGCTTTGCCGCCGGCCATGATGGCGAAGGCGGCGTTGAGCAGGACGATATCGCGCTTCGGCCCTTTTTCGCCGTTGAGGATGGCGCGGGTGATGGCGGCGTTTTCGGCCGGTTCGCCGCCGGTCAGGTCGGCGGCGGCTGCCTTGGGCAGGCCGAGTCCGGCCGGCTGGACTTCGTAGGTTTCGAGTTTGCCGCGCCGGATTTCAGTGACGGTGGTGGTGGTCGTGGTGGTGAACTCATCCAGCCCGTCATTGCCGTGGACGATGAACTGATAGTTCATCTCCAGCTGGGCGCAGGCGTCGGCGACAATGGGCACGAGTTCCGGTTTGAAGACGCCCATAATGCCGTTTTTGACGCCGGCCGGGTTGCACAGCGGGCCGAGAATGTTGAACAGGCTCCAGACGCCCAGCTCCCGGCGCGGCCCGACCACGTGCTTCATGGCCGGATGAAGGCCGGGGGCAAACAGGAAGGCAACGCCGATCTCGGCCAGGCATTTTTCCATTTGCTGCGGGGTGTACTGAAGGTTGATGCCCAGTTCGGACAGCACGTTGGCGCTGCCGCACTTGCTGGAAACGCCGTACGAGCCGTGTTTGGCGACCGTGACGCCCGCGCCGGCGATGACAAATGCCGCGGTGGTGGAAATGTTGAAGGTGTGCGCGCCGTCGCCGCCCGTGCCGACGATATCGACGGCCTGCGGATCGTCGCAGCGGATTTTCACCATGTTTTCGCGCATGGCCTGCGCGGCGCCGGCAATCACGTCCGGGCTTTCGCCCCGGATGCGCAGGGCGGCCATGAATGCGCCGATCTGGGCCTCGCCGGCGCTGCCGCTCATGATGTCGGTCAGGGCGGCATAGGCTTCATCGCGGGTAAGGTTTTTTCCTTCAATCAGTTTTTGTACGGCCTGTTGGATCATCGCGGCTCCTTTTGCTCTTGTTTCAATTTCAGGAGGTCATATCATATCCACTTTCGATTCTTAATCTTAATCTTGCTCCTAATCGTACTCTTCGGGTGCGGGCGGATGCGGATCTTCAGATTAAGACTAGGAGCAAGATTAAGATTAGGAACTTGTTATGCCTCACACCCCGTTTGCCTGTACCAGTTCGTCGGATGAAAAGACGATGCTCGAATCCGTCGGTGCCGAATCATTTGACGATCTGTTTGACCGGATCCCCGCGGAATTTCAAACCGATTCGTTTGACATTCCCGAGGGTCTTTCCGAAATGGAAATGATGCAGCACATCCGCAAGATTGCGCGTAAAAATTCGAGCGATCTGACCAATTTCTGCGGTGCGGGCTTTTATGACCATTTTATTCCGGCCGCGGTCGACTCGCTCGCCTCGCGCGGCGAGTTTTTCACCGCCTACACGCCCTACCAGCCGGAGGCCGCGCAGGGGACACTGCAGGCGGCCTACGAATACCAGACCGCCATCGCGCGGCTGACCGGCATGGAGGTGTCCAACGCCTCGCTCTACGACGGCGGCACCGCGCTCTTCGAAGGCATGATGATGGCGCTGCGCATCACCAGGCGCAACCGCGTGCTGGTGGATAGCGGCGTCAGCCCGATTTACCGCACGATGCTGCGCAGCTACACCCGCAACCTGAAGATCGAATACAAAGAAGTTGCGCTGAGCGGCGGACTGGCCGACCGGGACGCTTTCGCACTGAAGCTCGATGACCGCGTCGGGGCAGTCCTGCTTCAAAACCCCAACTTTTTCGGATGCATTGATGATCTGACCGGGCTGATCGAACAGGTTCACCGAGTCAAGGCGGTTGCTGTGGTTTCGACCTATCCGGTTTCGCTCGGCCTGCTCAAGACGCCTGGCGAAATGGGCGCGGACATCGTCACCGGCGAGGGGCAGAGCCTTGGCCTGCCGCTCTCGTTCGGCGGGCCCTACCTCGGCTTCATGGCGACACGCAAAAAGCTGGTGCGCAGCATGCCCGGCCGCATCGTCGGCGCCACGCACGACGCTCAGGGCCGCCGCGGCTACGTGCTGACCCTGCAGGCGCGCGAACAGCACATCCGCCGCGAAAAAGCCGCCTCGAACATCTGCACCAACATGCAGCTGTGCGCGCTGCGCGCCATGGTCTACCTCTCGCTGATGGGAAAGCACGGCTTTGCCGATGTGGCCCGCCAGTGCATGGACCGCGCCGGCTACGCATGGACCCGTCTCAAAGCCATCCCCGGGGTCGAGCCGCTGTTCGGCCAGCCGTTCTTCAACGAGTTCGCGCTGAAACTGCCAAAGGACGCCTCCGAGGTGGTCAGCGACCTGATCGAAGAGGGCATCGCCGCCGGCTTCCCGGCCGGCCGCTACTACGAAGGCATGGAAAATGTGCTCCTGTTCGCCTTCACCGAAAAGCGCACCAAAAAGGAAATCGACATCCTCGCCGCAAAACTGGAGAGCGTGCTTTAAAAAAAATATGGAGTGCAGCGATAGAAGGTATTCCGTATCGCCGCTTTTGATCTGAACGAGAGTTTTAACCGCGAAGGAACGCAGAGAACGCAAAAAATGAAATAGGGTTTCCAGGAATTGGAAAAATAGAAGGGTGAAGGCTCCGCCTGCTTCCAAACATTGGAACTTGATGTTTCATGAATAATGAGTACATCATCATGAAAAAGGGGTGAGTTATGGCAGTTTTACAGGTTCGTACGATGGATGATGATTTGTATGAGGCATTGGGGCGTCGGGCTGCGATGGATAACCGGTCGATCAGTCAGGAGGTTGTGAGCATGATCAAACGGTTTTTGGCGGAACCGGTGGGCGCGTCCGCGAATCCTGATGAAGAGGCGCTTAAACTGGCGGGATCATGGGTGGATGATTGTTCCGCAGAGGAGCAGATTGCCGCCATCCGCTCGGCAAGATCGACCAAACGCTTTAGCGGAGAGTTGTGATGTACCTGCTGGACACCGATACGCTGGTTCATTTTCTTCGAGGGAACGAAACCGTGAAGGCCAATTTTCTGACCTATCGAAATCAGCCCAAGGCGATCTCGGTGGTTAGCTATGGAGAATTGCTTTATGGCGCCCGGCGTTCGGCCCGTCCGCAGGAAAACCTGGCCAAGGTCTATCGTCTGGCTGAGCTTTATCCGATTATTGATATTTCCAAGGCCGTGATGGAGAGCTTCGGGGAAATGAAGGCCGGACTGAATGCAAAGGGCATCAGCGTGGATGATTTTGATCTTCTGATCGGCTGTACGGCGCTGACCCTCAACTACACCGTCGTCACGGGCAACACCAAGCACTTTAAAAAAATCAAGGAGTTGCGGCTTAACAACTGGACCAGCTGATTTCCAAACATCTTGTCCTGCCATTACTTTAGCGAAGGCCGATGATTGTAGCTTCGCAGTCGTTATAGACTGCGGGAACGGTAGAAGACCTTCCCGCCGCCGGGAGATGGAAATGATATAGCCGCAAAAGAGCGCAGAGAACGCAAAAAAAATTTGGACGGGATTACAGGGTTAACAGGATGAAGGTTTCCAAGGGTTGGGAAATTGACTTAATGCGGGAACGGCGTAGAGTAAGGAGAGCATGTAAGGAGTCTTTAAGGAGGTAAGGATGATTGCAACCGTTACATCAAAAGGTCAACTGACGCTGCCGGCGGAGGCTCGGCGGCGGCTGGGTATTGTGCCGGGAACCCGGCTCGATGTAATCATTACGGACGATGACCGGCTGGAGGTCATTCCCATGACCGGTTCGGTGAAGAAGCTGAAAGGAATGCTGCCCAAACCCAAGCGGGCTTTGACGCTTGAACAGATGGATGATGCCATTGCTGAAGGATCTGCATCATGACGGGATTGGATACCAATGTGCTCGTGCGTTATATCGTTCAGGACGATGCAAAACAGGCGCAATTGGCAACCCGGTATATCGAAAAGAACTGCACCCCTGAGAATCCCGGACGCATCAATGTGGTTGTTTTGTGCGAACTGGTCTGGGTTCTCTCACGCGGTTATAAGTATGAGCGGCAGTCTGTCGCAGCGGTGCTTCGCGAAATGCTGGCCGCGCCCGAACTCAGCATGGAGCAGGACGAGGCGGTCTGGCAGGCACTGAGGCTCTATGAGCGGGGAACCGCCGGATTCGCCGATTATCTCATTGGAATTCTCAACCACCGCGCCGGGGCATCACCCACGATAACCTTTGACAAAAAAGCCGCCCAGGAATCGTTTTTTGAACTTTTAAGCTGACGGAGAAACAAACCACTAATTGCAGGATTGGAAACAGGGAGAGAGTTTAACCGCAAAGAAATGCAGAAAACGCAAGAGAAGAATTTAGACAGGATAACAGGATTAACAGGATGAAGGTTTCCAAGGTTTGGAAAAATTGAATCGGAACCAGCCGTCGCCGGAGGCTATGGCGGTCAAGAAAGTTCCAAGGGTTGGAAAACGGGTTAACCACGAATTCACACGAATGGGCACGAATCAAACATCTGGAAAACGGAAGCTGAAAAAGGGCTGGGTATAATCGGAGGCGTTTGAAAATGATAATTAACGGAAAAAGCCGTCGAGGCAATGCGGGCATCGGTTTGCAGTGTGCTGGAGGAGCATCGGCGTAGAAATCGGCCTGTGGCCACATGGGAGGATGGAAAGGTGGTCTACAGGGATGTTGACAGCGGGCAGACTGTCCGTGAGGATTCCGTGCCATACGCAACGAAATCCGAGGAAAAATGAATCTGATTCGCGTTGATTGGCGCGATTCGCGGTAAAAAATAAATTTCGTGTGTTTTGTGTATTTCGTGGTTCGAAAGGTTGTTGGTTATGAAACTGATTTATGAGTTGAGTTCAAAGGGGCGGGGCGGGGTGCGGATTCCGGAAGACCGGATTTCTGTGGAGGATGTGATTCCCTCCAATCTGCTGCGCGAGGAGCTGGCCGAGCTGCCGGAGGTGTCGGAGAGCGAAGTGGTGCGCCACTATACGCGCCTGAGTCGCCTGAATTTTTCGGTCGATACCCATTTTTATCCGCTGGGGTCGTGCACGATGAAGCACAACCCGCGCGCCTGTGAAAAGGCCGCGTCGCTTCCGGAGCTGTGCGAAACCCACCCGCTGTGGCCGCAGCTGCGTCACGGCGGGCTGCTGACGCAGGGCTCGCTGCAGATTCTGTACAATACAGAGCGCCTGCTCTCCGAGATCACCGGGCTGGCGGAGTTCACGCTGCAGCCGATGGCCGGCTCGCACGGGGAGCTGACGGCGGTGATGATGATGGCGGCCTATCACCGCGACCGCGGCAACAGGAAGACGCACATCATTATTCCCGACTCGGCGCATGGAACCAATCCGGCCAGCGCGGCGCTCGGCGGCTATGATGTGGTCACGATTCCGTCCGACGAAAACGGGGTGATGGATCTCGTGAAGTTTAAGGAGGCTGTAAATGACGAGACGGCCGGCGTGATGCTCACGCTGCCCAACACGCTGGGGGTGTTTAATCCGCAGATCAAAGAGCTGATCGCGGCCGTCCATGCGGTGGACGGGCTGATGTACTACGACGGCGCGAACTTCAACGCCATCATGGGCCGCATCAAGCCGGGCGCCCTCGGTTTCGACCTGTGCCACCTCAACCTGCACAAGTCGTTTTCGACGCCGCACGGCGGCGGCGGGCCGGGTACCGGCCCGGTGGGTGTCTGCGAAAAGCTGCGGCCCTTCCTGCCGATCTCGCGCGTGGCCAAAACCAAGGACGGCACCTACACGCTCGATTACGACCACCCCAAGAGCATCGGCTACATTGCCCCGTTCTACGGCAACTTTTCGATTCTGGTGCGCGCCTATGCCTACCTGCTGATGCTCGGACGCGACGGGCTGCGCGGCACCAGCGACCGCGCGGTGCTCAACGCCAACTATCTGCTCGAAAAGCTGCGCGGCTCGTTCGCTGCCGTTTCGGAGGGGCGCTGCATGCACGAGTGCGTCTTCAGCGGCAAATCGCTGGGCGAGGGCGTCCATACGCTCGACCTGGCCAAGGCGCTGCTCGACCGCGGCGTGCATGCGCCGACAATCTACTTCCCGCTCAACGTGCCGGAAGCCATCATGATTGAGCCGACCGAAACCGAGACCCGGGAAACGCTCGACGGGTTTGTCGTCATGATGGAGGAGATTCTGGAGCTGTCGAAAACGGATCCCGATGCATTGCATGCTGCGCCGGTCACCACACCGGTGGGCCGCCTCGACGAGGTCGCCGCCGCCAGAAACATGGATCTGGTCTACACGGAGTATTGGAGTATTGGAGTGGTGGAGTCCGGGAGTGGTGGAGTGTTGGATTGATGGAGTATTGGATTGATGGAGCGGACGTATGGGTCTAAATTAAGACCGAATTGAGTCGGAGGTGTTATGAAGCTCAGTGAATCAATTAAGCCGATCAGCTATGTGAAGTCTAATGCTGCGGAAGTGGTGGATTGGGTTTGTGAAACCGGTGAGCCGGTCATTGTGACCCAGAATGGTCGAGCACGGGTTATCATTCAGGATTTAAAAACGTACGAGAGAACTCAGGAGACGCTGGCCATTCTTGAGTTGGCTCGTCAGGGCGATGAAGATATTGCTGCGGGGCGAACAAGGCCGATCAAGCAGGCTTTTGCTGAATTGCGGAAGGAGATTCGGAAAAACAATCCGGAAAGTCGACTGTGAGGGCTTCAATTCGCATAACCCGGCGGGCAGAGGCCGATCTCATCTCGTTGCACGAGTATCTTTCTGCAGAGGCCTCTGTTTCGCGGGCAGACGATGTCGTCAACGGAATTTTGGATCTCTGTGAAACGCTGATAAATTTCCCGGCTCAGGGCCATTTCCCGCCGGAACTGGAAGGCCATCAGAGAACTGATCTTCGAGAGATCCGGTTCAAGCCCTATCGGATACTTTACCGTGTGATGTCGTCGCGAATTGATTTGCTGGCTGTATTTGATGGACGACGGGACGCCCGCTCATTGATTGAACAACGAATGCTGAGGAGTTGAAGATGATAAAGCACATTGTGATTTGGCCGATGAAGGATGACGTGACCGCGGAGCAGAAGCTGGAGATGAAAAACCGGCTGGAGGCGCTGAAGGGCGTGGTTGCGGAGCTGGTCGAACTTGAAGTCGGGGTGGACGAAGCGAACGGAACCATGTCGCTGTATTCCGAGTTCAAGTCGCCGGAGGACCTGGCGGCCTATCAGGTGCATCCGGCTCATCAGCAGGCGGGCGCGCTGATCAAGACGCTGGTTGCCGGCCGCGCCGTCTGCGATTACGAGAGATGAGTTTTCCAGACCCTGGAAAGAACAACGGTTTTTTTTCCGGGGATTAAAGGCCGGAAATCGCGCGTTGCTGTGATGCATTGTTTTTTTTTATACCCGGTTCCTCACGATGAGTCCGGGTTTGTCTGCGAGAGGTGTATTATGAAATTTGTCCGCTGTCTGTCCGTGCTGCTGTCCGTCCTTCTTCTTTCAGGGTGCATCACGCCGGCCGAGCACTCCGTGCCGGTTGAGGTCGGCCCGCCGATTGAGGCGCCCGCCGCGCTGGCCGATGCGATGCTGAGCCTGACCATTTCCGACCTGCACGGCTTCCTGGACGGAACCGGTGCCGTGATGTCGCAGATTTACCCGATGCTGGGCGGCCCGATGCTGAAGACGCTGCTGGGCAGTAAGCTCGGCGACCCGCAGCTGGCCGGTTTTGCGCAGGGCGGCGGGCTGGCGCTGGTGGTGCTGAGCCCGACGAACGCGTTTGCAGTGGCTGAAGTGGATCCGGCTCAGTCGGCATCCACCATTCAAAGCCTGCAGTCGCTGGGGCTGAAGGCGAAGCAGCAGGGCGGCCTGCTGCTGGCTGCGAAAAATGAGGAGCTGCTCGCGGCGGCAGAGCGGCTGTCCGCCCAGGTGCAGGCGAGCCTGCTGGACGCCCGCCGGGAGCCCTCGCTGCGGTTTGCCCTCAAACCGTCCGCCCTGATCAATGCCAATGAGGAAGCGATTGCTGCCGGTCTGCGGAAGATGCTGGCGACTATGGAAAAAACCGCCGTGTCGAACCAGGTGGTGGATGTGCAGCGAATGCTGGAGATGGAGCTGCAGGTTTTTCTGTCCCTCGGCCGTCAGATCGAAGTTGTCGAGACAACGGTGATGCCGGTCGACGGGGGGCTTCGTCTGGCCAAAACCCTGCAGCCCGCGGCCGGCAGCCGGCTGGCCGCCTATTATCAGGCGCCCGCCCTCAATGATTACAACCCCCGGTTGCAGGCCGGATTGCTGCCCGACGGCGTGATTCAGCTTGAATTCTGCATGCGCAATCCGGATGCGCTGGTTGAGTTTGTCCGCGGAGAGGCGGCAGCTCTTGCGGACGTGACGGAGATCGACCCCGCGCTGGCGGATCGGTGGGTGCAGACCCTGGCGCGCTGGACGGCGACGATGGGGCCAACGGTTTGCGAATCGGTTCTTGCGGAAGGCGGGCAGGCCGCCGGGTTTGCGTTTCTGGCCGACGTGAGCGATGAGGAAGCCCTGCTGGAGGCATTTCGCAACGTTTCAGCCGACCTGACTTCAATGGGGCTGCTCCGGCTCTATAAATCCCTGGGAATGCCTTTGTCGGCCGGGTTTGAAGAAAATGTGCGCGTCGTCGACGGGGTACCTGTCCATCGTTTGAAAATGAATTTCAGCCTGGCGAATATCCCGGTGGAGCGTCGCGGGGCCATGGAGTCGATGATGAACAACCTGAGCCTGGCGGTCTGTGACGGTGTTTTGATTTATGCATCAGACGACGCGGCGGTTGAAAAGATGATTAAAACGCTCAAAAGCGGAGAGCGGGCGGTTTCGCCGCTGGCCGCCCGGACCGTCTTTCCTGCCGGCGGGACATATTATGCCGATTTTGATGTGGGCGGATATGTGCGGTTCATCGCTTCGTTTATGAAGGAGGTTCCGGCCGCGTCGGCCATGCTGGATAAGCTCACGGCGGTGCTGGACGGCGCGGAGCCGATTGTGATGAGCGGCTATCGCAACAGCGGGCGCATGACCTTCTGCTCGCAGCTGCCGGCCGGCCTGCTGGTTCGTTTGGCTCAGGCGGGCCAGCTGATCGCCTTGGACAGAATGCAGAAAAACGCGGCGAACGAGGCCGAGCCGGCGGAGCCGCAGGCTCCGGTGCCGGCTCCGGACGCGACACTCAGCCTGCTGGATGGGTCCAGTGTGACGCTTTCCAGTTTCGCCGGGAGCAAGGTGGTGGTGCTCGATTTCTGGGCGAGCTGGTGCGGACCCTGCCGCAAGGGGCTGCCGATGGTTCAGACGGTTGCGGACTACTTCACCGGCCGCGATGTGGTTTTCTTTGCGGTCAACCTGGGGGAAAGCGCCGAGGCCGCCCGGGGATTCTTTGCCGACAACGGGCTGACGCTGCCGGTTGCGCTCGATGACGGAGCGCTCAGCGAAGCCTTTGGCGTGAGCGGAATTCCGCACACGGTCATTATCGGCAGGGACGGAAACATCCAGTCTGTCCATGCTGGACTCGCTGACGATCTCGATGCACAGCTGACTGCGGAGATCAACACCGCGCTGGCGGAATAACAGGTGCCCCTCTGACCCGACTGGCACGTAGTTAAGGTTTATTGAATCTGTGGTTGTTGAAAGTAGAACAAGCGTCCCGCTTGTTTTCCATCCTGCAGGGCTTGTGCAGAAAGCAAGCGGGACGCATGCTCTACTTTACCGGATCCCATTTGATCCGGGCTTAACTTTGTGCCACTCCGGGCTGCCCCTGCCTCCGGCCCCCTGATTCTCAGTCATCGAGAATCTGTTCGGCGATTGCGTTGGCATCGTTGCGTTTGTCGCCGGTGCTGCTGCCGAGCATGCCCGCCGGTCCGGCGCTGCCCGCATCCACGATCGCAATGTCGAGGCCGATCTCCCTGCCGACGATGAGTTCGGACTCGCTGCAGCGGTGGCGTGAGTCCGGCTCAAACCAGTCGTAAACCGTCACCATGAGTTCGCAGGTGAGGGTGTTCCCCTGAAGCGCAACGGCCGCCTTGACCCGGTTGTGAAACGGAATTTTCTCCAGTCCGCCCAGCCTGACCCAGGTGGTCAGTTTGTCTTTTGAGAGTCCGAAAATATAGTTCTGTGCGCTTTGCTGTTTTTGCGCGTACTCCGCCGGGGAGCTTCCGGTGTCGCCCCGCACATAGATTTCCACGCAGTCCGCGGCATTGGTGCCGTCTTTGAAAACCAGATCCGCATCGTCGTACTGAACCGCGACATACAGCACGGCATCTTCATCCCATGCCGCGGTCCAGCTGGCGTTGGTGATGTTGACCGGGCTGCCGTCGAGCACGGTTTGCAGCGGATGCCATTCAGCCCTGCGCCAGTCGGTGAGGTTTCCGTCAATCCGGATGCGGCCGGCCTCCGGGATATCCATTTCGGCCAGGGCGGCTCCGGCCAGCAGGGCCCACCCAAACAGAGGGATCGTTTTTTGTTTCATAAGACCGGACTCTACGCTAATTCTGTGCGTTATGGAAGAAATCACCAGCGCCCAAAATGCCCGCGTCAAACGGATTGTGAAGCTCCAGCGCAAGGCCTCGTTCCGCCGCTCGGAGGGGCGGACGGTCATCGAAGGCGCGCGCGAGGTTTCGCGCGCGATCGAAAACGGCTGGCTGCCGACCGAGCTCTGGGTCGGGAGCCCCGACGGGTTTTCTTTTTTCCAAGGGTTGGACGCTTTATCACAGGCATCCTGCCTGCTTTTCCACGGTTCAGAAGAAATCTTTGCTAAGATTTCTTATCGCGACAACCCCGACGGGGTGCTGGCTGTCGGACCGCTCATCAGCCGCAGGCTGGAGGATCTGGACCTGCCGGAGTCTCCGCTGATTCTGGTGGCGGAGGGGGTGGAAAAGCCCGGCAATCTCGGTGCGCTGCTGCGCACGGCCGACGGCGCGGGCGCGGATGCGGTGATTGTCTGCGATCCGGCGACCGACCTGAACAACCCGAATGTGATCCGCAACAGCATCGGGACCCTTTTTTATCTTCCGGTGGCCGAAGCCTCCACCGAGGAAACCATCGCCTTTCTGAGCCGGCGGGGCATCCGGACTCTTTCCGCCGTGCCGGATGCGGAAGCGGTGTACACCGACTGCGACCTGACCGGCCCGCTGGCGATTGTTGTCGGCGCTGAAGATCAGGGGCTTTCCAGCCATTGGAAACAGGAAGTCCCTGTACCCGACGGTTTTTCCAATGCCTGGAAAAATCTGACCGCAACCATTCCAATGCTTGGAAAAAACGACTCGCTCAACGTGTCGGTTGCGGCCGCGGTATTGCTGTATGAGTCGGTCCGGCAGCGCAAACAGAACTGAGACGCTCGGTTCTGAGCAGCAGGTTTGTGTTCCCGTTTTCGACCCGTTCGGGCAGGACGGGGAATTATGACAAAAAATTCATGTTCGCGGGCCGTGCCGTGTCATGTTTGCGTGGTTTTATCTCCTCACATAATTCTAACAATCAGGCGGGGGATAATGGATGCAGTTTTTACGGACATACCGGGCACGATGGATGAACAGCGCATTGTGCGCACTGATTGCGGTTTTTGCGGCTGCATTTGCTCTCGGCAGTGATGCGCAGGTGGTGATCAGCGAGTTCATGGCGGCGAATGACGAAACGCTGATCGACGGCGACGGCAACTATTCGGACTGGATCGAGCTGTACAATATGGGGGACAGCACGGTGGATCTGACCGGCTGGTACCTTTCTGACGATGCAAACAACCTGACCCAATGGGCGTTTCCGTCGAAGAGCATTGCCGCCGGCGAGTTTCTGGTGGTGTTTGCCTCGGGGCAGGACGCGGCCGGCTATACCGACTCACTCGGCTATCTGCACACCACCTTTAAACTCAGCGCCGGCGGTGAGGATGTGGTTTTGACCGATTCGGACGGGATCACGATCCAGTCTTCGTTTATCGATTATCCGGAACAGGGCGACGACGTTTCCTACGGACTGGATCAGGACTCAGGCACCTCTTATCTCATCGCCGAAGGAGAGGATGCAACGGCGATTGCCGGCAGCTCGGCGCCTTCAGCCAGCTGGAATACGGTTGGATTTGATGATTCGGGATGGACTTCCGGACAGACCGGCGTTGGGTATGACCTGGGGTCGACCTACGGTTCGATGATCGGGCTGGATCTTGAGTCCAGCATGTTTATTAATTCACGCCCCCCCACCATACGCAGCACGGCCTTTATTCGAGTGGACTTTACCGTGGATGATGCGTCGGATTTCAACCAGCTTGCACTGCGCATGAAATATGACGACGGATTCGTTGCCTACATCAACGGCACCCAGGTGGCATCGGCCAATGCCCCGACGTCTCCAACCTATTCATCGACGGCCACGGCCGAGCACAGCGGGACGGCCTATGCGGACTTCACCCTCTTGAATGCGGGGGATTACCTGCAGACCGGCAACAATGTGCTGGCGATTCAGGGACTCAACGTCACCTTTGACCCGCGCACCTCCACCAGTGCCGATTTTTTCATCATGCCGGTTCTCAATGCTGTGACCGTGGGTCAGATCTATACGAATACGGCGGTATACCTGACGACCCCGACCCCCGGCGCGGATAATGTGGCCGGCGTGCTCGGCTATGTGGGCGACACCTCGTTCAGCGTCGATCGCGGGTTCTTCACCGCGGCAACCAATGTGGAGATCACCTGTGATACCGAGGGCGCGGAAATTTATTACACCACCGATGCCACCGAACCGTCGGAAGACAACGGCACGCTCTACACCGGACCGATCCCCATCAGCAAAACCACGGTGCTGCGCGCGGTCGCAACCCGGAGCGGCTATCAGTCCAGCGATGTCGATACGCAGACCTATTTCTTCCTGAACGACATTATCGCCCAGGGGACGAGTGTGAGTACGCTTGATCCCGCATTTCCGGCCAGTTCGGTGAACGGGCAGAGTTTTGACTACGGGATGGACACCGACATCACGCAAAGCTCCACCTATTCCGGTCAAATCGAAGGCGCGCTGCTGGCGATTCCCTCCATCTCGGTTGTGACCGATCCCGATAACCTGTTCGATTCTTCGATCGGCATTTACGTGAACGCGGATGAGGATCATGAAGAGGATGCAGACTGGGAGCGCGAGACCTCGATTGAACTGATCAATCCGGATGGAACCAAGGGCTTTCAGATCAACGGCGGAATCCGCATCCGGGGTGCATCGAGCACCACATCGAGCAATCCGAAGCACTCCTTCCGCTTCTTCTTCCGGTCGGAATACGGAACGTCGCGCCTCAACTATGCGCTGTTCGGCGACGACGGGGCCGACAGCTTCAAGCGCATAGACCTGCGCACCGGCCAGAACTTCTCGTGGGCCTTCATGACGCCGCAGTATGCCACCTGGCTGTATGACATCTTCACGCGCGATACGCACCGCGACATGGGCCAGCCCTACACGCGCGGCGAATACTACCACCTCTACCTCAACGGCATGTACTGGGGCCTCTACCAGACCGAAGAGCGCTGCACCGCCGACTATGCCGAATCGTATTACGGCGATGACGATGATGATTTCGACGCCATCAAGGCCGATGCCGACACCGGCGTAATCTATGCCGTCGACGGCACCCGCGATGCCTACGACTCGCTGTGGTCGGCCGCCAATTCCGGTTTCAGCGCCAACTCCGCCTATTTCGCCGTTCAGGGCATGAATGCCGACGGCACCGAAAACAGTGCCTACACCAGGCTGCTCGATGTCGACAACGTCATCGACTACATGCTGATGATCTATTTTACGGGCAACCGCGACTCGCCGATCGGCCCGCCGAACCAGAACAATATGCCGCGAAATCTCACCGCAGTTTATAACAACGCCAACCCCGATGGATTCAAGTTCGTGGCCCACGACAACGAGCACTCGCTCGAAGTGTCGATGGGCGTCAGCCACAACCGCTTCAGTCAGACACTCGGCACGACCTTCAACTACGAGGATTATTTCACGCCGTGGTGGCTGCACCTCAAGCTGATGAACAACGCCGAATACGCCCTGCGCTTCGCCGATCACGTGCATGAGCACTTCTTCAACGGCGGCGCACTCACCGCAGATGTCACCGCCAACCGCGTGGAGGTGCGCAAGAACGAGATCTATTCCGCCGTTGTGGCCGAATCCGCCCGCTGGGGCGACAGCGCCTCCACAACCGCCCGCACCCGCGACGGCGACTGGCTGACCTGGGCCAACTGGCTGACCGACACCTATATGCCGCAACGCACCGCTATCGTCTACAGCCAGATTGTGGCGAAAGGGTGGTATCCGACCGTCGCCGCGCCGGAATTCAGCCGGCACGGAGGAAGCATCGATTCCGGCTTTGCGCTGACGATGTCCGGAACCGGAACCATCTATTACACCACCGACGGCTCCGACCCGCGCGCCGTCGGCGGCGCGGTCGCCGGCACAGTCTACAGCTCCGCGCTGACGCTCAACCGCTCCGCGCAGGTCAATGCGCGCGCCTACAGCGGCGGCGTCTGGAGTGCGCTCACCAAAGCCACCTTTGTGCTGGACGATGAATCGCCGCTGCGCGTCACCGAAATCATGTACAACCCGGCCGGAACCGATCCTGAGTTCATCGAAATCCTCAACACCGGAGCTGAAACCGTTGGACTGGCCGGAACCGAGTTTTCGAGCGGTATCTATTTTGATTTCACCGACGGCGACACCGCCACGCTCGCGCCCGGCGATTATGCCGTTGTGGTGAACGACTACGACGCGTTCACCAACCGCTATTCCAACTGGGCCTCCATCAACATTGCCGGCGTATACCACGGCAAGTTCTTCATTGCCGGCGGCGCATTGGACAACGGCGGCGAAGACCTTCTGCTGGTCGATGGCCTCGGAAACACCATTCTCGATTTCGAATACAGCGACTGGTACGAGGCCACCGACGGGGAGGGCTTCTCGCTGACGCTGATCGATCCGACTGCGGCGACCAACACCTGGAGCGACAGTGCTTCGTGGCGGCCGAGCAAGTATTCCGGCGGCACGCCCGGCGAAGGGCCGGACGACTTCCTGAACCCGGACGATCTGCTGATCAACGAGGCCCTGACCCATCAGGACGACGACACGCCCGGCGACTGGATCGAGCTCTACAATGCTTCGACCAACCCCCTCGACATCAACGGCTGGTTCATCAGCGATGACGAGGACGACCGGACCAAAGTGAAGCTGAGCGGGCTGTCCTCCATCGCGCCCGGCGGCTATCTGGTGCTGACCGAGTACAGCCATTTCGGCACCGCGGCGGCCGGCACCAACGGCTTCGCGCTCAGCGAACTGGGAGAAAGTATTTATCTCTCTTCCGGCGAGGACGGCGAGCTGACCGGCTACCGGGTGGAACAGGATTTCGGCGCCGCCGAGCGCAATGTAACCTTTGGCCGCCACGTCAAAAGCGACGGTTCCGTCGACTTCACTGCGCTCAGCGCGCAGACCTCCGGCTCGGCCAATGCATATCCCCTGATCGGCGACGTCGTGATTTCTGAAATCATGTATCATCCGGCCGACAGCAATGCATACGAATACATTGAGCTCTGCAACCGGACCTCGTCGGATGTCCAGCTCTTCCATTCCACCTATCCAGCCAACACCTGGAAGCTCGACGGCGCGGTGGAGTTCACCTTTCCGGAAGGGCTGGTGCTGAGTCCCGGCGAATGCATCGTCATCTCCGAAACAAGCGAAGCGGCATTCCGCAGCGTTTATTCGGTCGATGCCGGTGTCACCGTGCTCGGCCCCTATGACGGCAAGCTCAACAACGACGGCGAAGACCTCGAACTGACCCGCCCCGGTGACCCCGAAGTGCTGACCGGAGAAGTCCCGTATATTCTCGTTGAACTCGTCGAATACAACGATGCCGATCCCTGGCCGACGGCGGCCGATGGTCTCGGATCCTCCCTCGAACGTGTCGATCTGGCGCTCTACCCGAACGATTGCGAAAACTGGGCCGCGAATGCGAGCCCGTCGCCGGGAACGAGCGATGTGGCTGCAGCCGATCCGGATGCGGATGGCGACAGCATGCCGGACAGCTGGGAGGTCGGCTGGTTCGGTTCGACCAACGCCGTCAACGGCGGTGCCGCCGAAGACTGGGACGAAGATGGTTCGTCCAACTACAGCGAGTATGTCGCCGGAACCGATCCGACCGATCCGGACTCTGTTTTCGAGATTACCTCCATGGAGCTTTCCCCCGACTGTGTGCTCGCATGGAACAGCGAAACCGGAAAAATTTATTCGCTGTGGGTCTGCACCAACCTGACCTCTTCGGAATTCATTTGCACCCATTCGGTCATTTCATCGACCCCTCCGCTGAACACCTTTACCGCCGGTGTCGATTCCGCTGACTGCTCCTTTTATCAGATCCGGGTGAATAATGACTGATGTTCTTTCCAGATCGGATTTTTCCACTGAGCTGGACCGCTTTGAGGCCAAGTACATTATTCCGCGTCATTTGGTGGCGCCGATCAAGGACTTCATCCGGCCGTACTGCACGATGGACGAGCATTGCGCGGCGGCGGGCGGCAGCTACACGATCAATACGCTGCAGCTCGACAACCCGTCGCTTTCGCTTCACTGCGCCAAGGAGTGGGAGGCCTCGCACCGCTTCAAGCTGCGGGTGCGCACCTACGGCAACCCGCCGGGAGACGCACCGGTTTTCCTCGAAATCAAACGCAAATATTTTGAGCGCGTGATCAAGTCGCGCGCCTGCATTCCGTTTGATGCGTGGAAGCCGGGGATCCTGAAAAAGAGCGCGGATGAACTGAATCTCAAATCGGTGAAAGAGCGCGAGGCGTTCCGCGAATTTATCCGGCTGACGAACGAGATCGATGCCGGGCCGCTGGTCTACATCCGCTACAGCCGCGAAGCGTTCAGCGGGATTTTCGACCACTACGCGCGCATCACCTTTGACTCCAAGCTGTGCTATCAGCCGGTCTTCGACATGTACAACTGGGGCGGTGCCGGACGCTTTATTTCGATGGACAGCGGGCTGGTGCGCCACCGCCGCGAGTCCTCGCTGGTGCTCGAAGTCAAGTGCACCGAGCAGGTGCCGACCTGGATGGTCGAGCTCGTGCAGGAATTCGATCTGGTGCGCTGCGGCAACTGTAAATATTCCACCGCCATCTGGATGGAAAACGTGTTGACCGGAATGGGGGAGGCCCCGTTCGATGATCAGTTTATTTTAACGTAAAGGATGTCGGGATTATGAATAACTGGACCGATCTGTTATCCGCCGCGGGCAGCTCGCAAAGCCTCAGCCTGCAGCATGTAATCTCTGCCATGCTGCTGGCCTTTGTGCTCTGCTCCGTGATTGCAAAACTCTATCAGGTGACGTTTCAGTCGCTCTCCTATTCGCGCTCGTTTGTGCACACGCTGATTCTCGGCGGCATGATCACCTGCATGGTGATGATGTCGATGGGCGACAGCATCGCGCGCGGCGTCGGCGTGCTCGGCGCGCTCTCGCTGATCCGCTTCCGCACGGTGGTTCGCGACCCGCGCGACATGATGTTTCTGTTCGCGGCGCTCGGGCTGGGCATCGCCTGCGGCGCGGGCATGTTCGACGTGGCCGTCACCGGCTGCCTGCTGCTGAGCTCGGTAATCGCCCTGCTGCACTGGGCGCCGTTCGCCACGCGCCGCCGCTACGAAGCCATGCTGCGCTTTCTCGTTGAAGCCGACAACGACACCGCCCGCCTCGAGGTGGACGCCGTCCTGACCGAATGCTGCTCCGCCTATATGCTGCTCGCCATGCGTGAAGCCGTTCAGGGCGACCTGCTTGAGTATTCCTATCAGGTTCGGCTGATTGATCCCTCCTATCAGGTGGACATCGTCAAAAAACTCGAGGCGCTCGATTCGACCCGGGACATTAATCTGGTGATGCAGCGCACCACTGTGGAGCTATAGGATGAAACTTCGAATACAGAAATACCCCAATACCCAAAGCAGCCCGAAGGGCGAAGTATGCTGCCGAGACATCAGGGCTTTGGGTGCTTCGGAAATTCGTCAGTCAAACAGCGGGAGCTGTTGCCATGACTGAACGGGAATTCAAACGTCCTTCGCTGAAGCAGCGTCACCGCCATTTGGTCAAGCAGCTGTTCAATGGCTGGCCGTGGATCATCTGGCTCAGCGCCGCCGTCGCCGTCCTGCTTCTGCTTCCCGGCGGTCTGCACCGTGTCCGCTTCTACGGCGTGGCGGAACGGACCTACGAATATGTGTCGCCGCTCGAAAACGGGCGCCTGAAAAACCTGCTGGTTGAAATGGGCGAACCCGTCCATGCCGGGCAGCTGCTCGGTGAACTCGACAACGCCACGCTCGCCACCGATATGCTGATGGACCAGGCTTCCCTGATGAAAACCCGCGACAAGGTCCACGCCATCCGCTGCGACGTGGAAAGCCTCAAGCTGGAACAGGCCAAAACCGCCGCTGAACTCCAGACCCTGGAAAGCCGCTGGAAGCGCATGCAGGAGCTGCGCGCGAAAAACCTGCTGCTCGAACAGGACATGGAGGATCTGCAGCCGCAAATTGAGGCGACCCGCCAGGTGCTGAGCCATTACCCCGCGCTCATTGACCAGCTCGGAATACGGCTCGCCGCCGCGCAGCGCGACGTCGAAGCATTCGACGCCGACGAACTGCAGCAGCTGCAGGCCGACCAGTGCCGGCTCGTGGCCAGCACCGCCGGCGTCGTCGCTGAAGTGCTGCACCAGCCCGGCGACGTCGTCGAAACCGGCGACCCCGTGCTGCGCATCAGCAACGTCTCCACGACGCGCATCATCGCCTTCATGCCCGAAGAGCAGCGCACGGCCATTGCCGAAGGCGAAAAATGCCGCGTCATCACATCCACCACTCGCGATGTGCATATGGGCACTGTTAAAACCGTCACCGCCGACATTCGCAAACTGCCCGTCTTCACCGGCTTCAGCGATCAGCTTCTGCGCGGCCGCCGCATTGTCATCGAACTCGACAACGGTGCCGAACTGACTCCCGGCGAGCGGGTGGTCATCGTTCCGGACGTCTCCATCTTTGAACAATGGTTCGGGAGCAAAAAATGATTTGGGAATGGAAGGCAGGAAGAGTGGAAGGCTGGAAGGGTGGAAGGCTGGAAGGGTGGATTTCAAGGCTGTCTGTTCCTCCATTGATCCAATATTCCATTTTTCCTCTCTTTCTGTCCGTTGCGGTTTGTTCCGTTTCGGCGGATGAGTTGACGGCTTCGCTGCAGGCATTGTCTGAACGCGCTTTGCTGGACGAATCGACCGCCGCCGAACAGGCCGCCGCCGCAGCCCGCAGCGATGCCGGGGCCGGGCTGGAGCTGCGCCCGGGTTTTTCCGAGGACGAAGGCAGCCTGGCGGTGCGGTTTTACCTGCCGAGCCGCTGGAGCAAAACCAAGCTGCGCGAGCAGCTGAGCCTCGTGGCTCAGTCGGAGGCGCTGCGGGTGGACGCGCTGGAGTGGCAGGATCTTCTTTCTGTCTACCGCGACTTCTGCACCTATCGCATGCTCGACAGGCAGCGCGAACTCTTGAGCGACGAAATCCGGGTTTTTTCTTCTCATCTCGAACAGGTTGACCTCGCCGTCCAGCGGCACCAGTTCTCTGTGACAGACCGGGCCAAACTGTACGGTCAGGCGCTCGACCTGCTCAACTCCCGGGATAAAGTCGAAGCCGGGCTTCTCGATGTTCAGCGGAGTCTTCACCAGTCTCTCGGCAGCGCGGCTGACCTTGATGCCTTCGCCGAAACCGCGCGCATCGCACCGCCTTCGCGACTCGAATTCGACGAGCTGATTCGGCAGGCATTGGCAAGCCGGGCCGACTACCGCCGCCTCGATGTCGAAGCCCGGTCTCTGGATTCCGCTATCGCCATGGCCCGATCCGAAAACGGATTCCGTTTCAAGCACATCCAGTCCGAATACAAAGCGGATCAGACGGGTGACGGGGAGGGCAGCTGGAATGTCTCGGCCGCCTTCACGCTCCCCTGGGGAAACCGCAATCCGGATCTGGCCGTCTATCGCAAGCAGCAGGCGCTGGCTCTCTCCGCCATGGCGCTGCAGCGGCGGGTGATCGAGCAGCGGCTTCTGAGCCTGCTCCAAGCCTCGGAGGCGTTCGACGAACAGATTGCCCGGCGCAACCGGCTGGTTCAGCCTTTGGTTGACCAACTGGCCGCCGATCTGAAGCAGATGGAGGACGGTCCGCTCGAACAGCTGCGCGACCGCATGATGATCCGCGGGCAGATCCTCGACACGGTGCTGCAGACCGCCCGCATGGAATGCGGGCGCGACCGCATTGCCGTCGACCTTGCCGAAGAACTCGGCACGCTCGCCCCATAGCCGCCCCGCATTCCGGCTTATGTGCCGCAGGCCTGCGCGGGCGTCACAGCCCGGGCGTCTGCTTTTCCAAACCTTGAAAATTGAAAATGGATGCAATTTTTATCAGGCCTGCCGCGTTGGTGTTATGTTGCTAACATCGAGAGCGAAATGAAAAAGACACTTCTGCACATAGTAATGCACAACGGGCGCCTGCTTCAGCGCGCCGTGGATGAAGAACTTTCTCCGCTCGGCCTGCATCACGGGCAGGGGCGCATGCTGCAGGCGATTTCCCGTGTCGGAGAGATCACTCAGGCTGATCTGGCCCGGCGGATGGATGTGAGGCCGGCAACCATTACGAATATGCTGAAGCCGCTGGAGGAGAAAAAGCTGATCCGGCGCGCAGTCGATCCGGCGACGAACCGCGCCAGGGTGGTTTCGCTGACGGTGAAAGGGGCGCGGGTCAGCCTGGAGGTGCAGGCGGCGTGGGATCGGGTTGAAAACCGGCTCGCGAATGATTTTACAAAAACAGAACTCACGGAGGTTTTCCAAGGGTTGGAAAAAGTCCGAAGCGCATTGGGCGGCAAGGGTCCGGACGGGGAGATGCAGTGAAATCAGTCTTAGTCGTCATCGGCGGGATCAGTTTAATCCCTCCCCGCGCGAACGCGCAAAAAACCGGCGAGCGCTGCCGGGTCTGGATGCGGTTGCCGCAGCTCGTTTGGAGCAGGAACTGGAAAACGCCCCCCGCAAACAGCTTTTAATATAACAAGGAGACCCCTCATGAAGCATAAAGCAATACTGACAACCGCACTCATCGGTCTGGTTGCGCACCAAGGCCTGGCCGAGGTTACTTACCCCATCGTCGACACCGGCCAGACGACCGCCATCGGAAACAGCAAGGGGCAGGATGCCCATTATCTGGCCAATGCCCCCTCCTATGCCGACAACGGCGACGGCACTGTCACGGACAACGTCACCGGACTGATGTGGATTAAGGACCCCGGCGAAAAAATGACCTGGGAGCAGGCGATGCAGAATGCATCCAGGTGCAGAACCGGCGGTTACAGCGACTGGCGTCTGCCGTCCATCAAGGAGCTCTATTCCCTGATTCAGTTCACCGGCCTCGATCCAGATCCAATGAGCACCGAAACCGGCAACCTGATTCCGTTTATCGACACCGACGCTTTCGATTTCAAATACGGCGACATCTCCAGCGGCGAGCGGATCATCGATTCCCAGTTTGCCACGACCTCCATCTACACCGGCACCACCATGCGCGGCGCGAAAACCATGTTCGGCGTCAACTTTGCCGACGGCCGCATCAAAGGCTACGGCCTGGAGGACCCGCGCGGACGCGGCGAGAAAACCTTCCACGTGCTCTATGTCCGCGGCAATCCCGAATACGGTAAAAACAAGTTCGAGGATAACGGCGACGGCACCGTCACCGACGAAGCCACCGGCCTGACCTGGATGAAAGCCGACAGCGGCAAAGGCATGGACTGGCCGTCCGCCCTGAAGTATGCCGAGGGCATGGACTTCGCCGGGCACGACGACTGGCGCCTGCCGTCCGCCAAGGAGCTGCAGAGCCTCGTCGATTATTCCCGCGCGCCGGACTCCACCGGGTCCGCCGCCATCGATCCGGTGTTTGATGCCACGGCCATCACCAACGCAGGCGGGAAGAAGGATTATGCCGCCTACTGGTCCAGCACCACCCACCTGAGCACACGGAGCAATGCCTCGGCAGCCTATGTCAACTTCGGCCGCTCCCTGGGCTGGATGGAAGACCGCCGCAGCGGGGAGAAACAGCTGCTGGATGTGCACGGTGCCGGCGCCCAGCGCTCCGACCCGAAAACCGGCGATCCCTCCAGGTTCCCCTACGGACGCGGCCCGCAGGGCGATGTGATCGGCATCGACAATCTGGTGCGCCTGGTGCGCGGCGGCAGCGCTGAGCCGGTTGACCCGCCGGTTGCCCGCGAAACCCAGATGCGCGAAAGCACCGGTCAGCAGAACCGGCAGCCCGCGAACCGGCAGCAGCCCGCGGGCCGGCAGCAGGACCGCGGCGGTCAGGGCGTGAGCCCCGAACAGCGCGGCGGGGGCGCGCAGGTGGCTCGCAGTGGCCAGGGCAGCCGGCCCCGCGACAAAGTCCGTTCGCGAGATGTGCAATTCAACGAAAAATTCCCCATCGGCTCAACGCTGCCGGACACTCTGCAGCTTTACAATGCGGACCGCGAACTGGTTGCCGCCAACAGCATTTTCGAAGCCGACTGCACGGTGGTTGTGGGCGGATGCCTGACCTGTCCCGAATACCGCAATTCGTATCCGGAGATCGAAGCGGTGGCCGCGGACTACCGCTCAAAAGGTGTGCAGTTCTACTTCCTCTACCAGTCGCTGACGCACCCGGAAAACTGGGGCTTCGTGCAGCCGACATCCATTCAGGAGCGCTTTGCCCAGGTTGAGTATGCAAAAGAACTGCTGCAGACATCGATCCCGTGGCTGACGGACACGATGGACAACGAGATGAAGCAGCATTTCGCGATGACGCCAAACTGGCAATTCATCTTCGACCGCGACGGGAAAGTGGTTCACCGCTCGTCCTGGGGCCGGGGTTCCAGCCTGCGGGAAGCGCTGGAAAAACGGGTCGGGCCTTCCAGGAAAATCACGACAGTCGCCGATCTGAATCTGCCTCAGTTCGGGTCGCATAAAACCTCAGTAGAAAATGCGGAGCTCGAACCCCAACGTCTCGACGGAGTGGCCGTGCCGCTGCGGGTCGCGGCGGGTGGCGAAGACGCGGGCACCGAAGAGATCAAGTCCCGCGATTTCGGCGAATCCAACCGCTACGTCAAGCTGCGGCCGGAAGCGGATCAGCAGCTGATCCAGACCGGGAGCGGTCAGCTGTACCTCGGCTTTCGGCAGGATCCGGTGCTGGGAGCGGCCTGGAACAACCTGGCTTCACCGCCGAGATATCGCGTCACCGCCAATGGCGTAAAGGTGACGCCGGCGACGGCCGAAGCGCCGAAACTCAGCGTCGAACATGATACGGATCCGCGGGAGTTTCTCGTGGATGTAAAAAACTGGAAAAAAGGGATGCCGATCAAAGTGGAAATCCAGTACTTCGCCTGCAACGAGAAAAAGGGATGGTGCGAAGCGGTTGAGCAGGAATTTACCGTGTGGCTCGAAAAGGATGAAACCGCCGGGATGGTCGCCGGGCGATCTCACTTCCCCGGAAACAGTCGCGGCGGGCAGGCCGAACGCGGCGGGCAGAGTCCACGCCAGGGGCAGAGCCAAAGCCGCGGCCAGACCCAGGGCGGTTCCTTTAGAGAGCGCGGGGACCGCATCACTCAAATGGACGCAAACAATGATGGCGCGGTTTCCTTTGAGGAACTGTGCGCGCAGGTAAAGAAACAGCGGCCCGACAGCTTCAGCGAAGACAGAATTCGACGGCGATTTGACTCCATGGATACCAACCATGACGGAACGCTCTCTGCGGAAGAGCTGGAAAATGCGCCCGGCCCGCAAAATGAGCCGAAAGGCAGGGTGTTATGAAGAAAATACTGAGTTACTTGTTGTTGGCTTGTGTCGCGCATGCGCAGCCGCCGAATTTTGTGTTCATTTTGGTGGATGATATGGCGTGGTCGGGTACGTCTGCCGAAATGATCGAGGGGGACGCGCAGTCGAAGAGCGACTTCTATCAGACTCCGAACATTGAAAAGCTGGCGGAGCAGGGGATGCGGTTTTCAAACGCGTATGCGCCCGCTTCGATGTGCACGCCGAGCCGCGCCGCCATTCTGACCGGCAAAACCCCCGCCGAGCTGCATATGACCACGCCGGGCGGAGGCCGGGTTCAGGCCTGGCACAAGCTGGCGGCCCCCCGGCACTTGATGGATCTGCCGGAGTCGGAAACAACTATCGCGGAACTGCTCCGAAAAGAGGGCTACACCACCGCCCACCTCGGAAAGTGGCATCTGGGGCGCGGGAATCCCGGTGACCACGGATTCGATGTGCACGACGGGTCGACTGAAAACGACAGCGGCGGAACCGATGCCAACCCGAAGGATCTCTTCGGCATCACCGGGCGCGCCGTCGAGTTCATGAAGGATAATAAAAGCCGGCCGTTCTATCTGCAGCTGTCGCACTTTGCGGTTCATACGCCTTTCCAATGCTTGGAAAAATCGACGGAGAAATTTTCCAGGGTTCGGAAAGGCGACCGCCATGACAATATCGAAATGGCGGCCATGACCTGGGATCTCGATCAGTCGATCGGGACGCTGCTGGCGGCAATCGACGAGCTGGGGCTGGCGGAAAATACCTGCGTTGTTCTGATGTCCGACAACGGCGGCGCGGCCACTCCGCGCAGTTCTCAGAACCTTCCGCTCAACGGCGGGAAGGGGACGTTCTATGAGGGCGGCATCCGTGTGCCGCTGATCCTGCGCGGCCCCGGCATCAAGGCCAATACGTTTTGCGATGAGCCGGTGACGGGCTGCGACCTGCTGCCCACCTTCTGCGAGCTGGCCGGCCTTTCAACCCCCGGGAAAATCGAGGGCGAAAGCCTGGTTCCGCTGCTCAGCGGGGCGGAAACTTTCCGGCGTGCGGACGAGGCGCTGCTCTTCCATTTTCCTCATTACGGGCAGGGCCCGATGCAGAAACCTCAGTCGGCCCTGATCCTGGAAAACTACAAGATCATCAAGGATCTAGAAACCGGCGCGGTTCAGCTGTTCGACCTGGACAGCGACCTGGCCGAAGAATGCGATCTCGCCCGCAAGCTGCCGGAAAAGGCGCGCGAGCTGGAGGCGCTGCTGGAAAAACGTCTCCGCGAAGTTGACGCGCAGATGCCGCAAGAAAATCCGGAGTACGACCCGGATGCGCGGGCGATGCCGCGCCGCCGCTGATCTGCTGTGCGGAACAGCTGAATGGTTTCGATCATTCCCTGGAAAGAATTTTTCAGCAGCTGGGGAATGGATTTGTGATCGGCCGGTTTGAAGGTGCTGGGGAACCGTTCGCCGTGCTGGCGGGCGGGTGTCATGCCGTAGTGAATGCTGCGGCGGCTGGGCGTGCAGACCGGCGCGGCCGAGTAAGCCTGTGTAAAACGTATTCCCTGAGCCGCCAGACGTTCCAGATTCGGGGTTTGATAATAATCACTTTTGGAATCGGGGATGCTTGGGTCCATGGCAACCGATGTGCTGTTCCATCCCAGGTCATCTGCCGGAATAAAGACAATGTTGGGTGAGCTGCCTGTCGCGGCGTGACAAAAACCGGCAATCATCAGCAGGGTTGAACTACGAACAATAACAGACATTGAATACTCCATCTATAAATCAGGAGAAATCTTATCACATAAAGTGAGCGCAGCAATTTTTCAGGAGTTGCCGGTTTTGCGGAAGAGGTTTGGATTATTGCTGTTCCCAACCATTTAAATGGTTGGGACTGAAATTCAGAGTTGTGATGCAATGGTTCTTCTTTAGACCGGATAACAGGATTTACAGGGTTTGAAAACAGTCGTATTTCACGGGTTTTGCTTTTGACGCAGCCATCTAAAAGTGCCATATACGTATGTATGAAAACGACACTGAATATTGATGATGCACTGTTGAGCGAGGCGGCGAAACTGACCGGTGTCAAAGAAAAGACCGCGTTGATTCGCATGGGGCTCGAAGCGCTGATTGCCCGGCGCAGCGCGGAACGGCTGGCGGCTCTCGGCGGAAGCGACCCCGATGTGAAAGACGTTCCGCGTCGGAGAACTGCCGCGTGATTCTGGTCGATACATCCGTTTGGATTGACCATTTTCGTAAATCCAATGCAAAGCTGGTCGATTTGCTGGAAGAGCAGAAGGTGGTGATTCATCCGTTTGTGATCGGTGAGCTGGCTTGCGGCAATTTGAAAAACCGCAAAGAGATTGTTTCTTTGCTCCATGCATTGCCTTCGACAGCCCGCGCCGAGGATGATGAAGTGCTCTTTCTTATTGAACGTCATAAGCTGATGGGAAAAGGCATTGGGTTGATTGATATGCATCTGCTGGCGTCCTGTCGGCTGTCCGGTTGCCGGCTGTGGACAAGAGACAAGCGACTTTCTGTCACTGCCGACGAGATGAAGCTTTCTTTTTAGTCCCTGTAGAATGCTGCGGGTGAATGATCAATTGAAGTCCGGGCGGATCCAGAGGGTGTCGATGGCGAATTCCGCGACGGAGCTGTCCGATGGAACGAGGCGCAGGGAGCGGATGGTTTCGGCGGTCATCCATGTGGAATCGGACGACATGTCGATTTCAAGCACATGGATTTCCGCGTCCGGGGCATGGCAATATTTCAAACGTCGATGACGGAAACAGCGAGTGTTTTGCGGTTTGCGGGAGCATGTGTTTTTGGCATTTTGGTCGGCATGAGAAAAAACGTTCTGTTTGTCTTTTCGGATCAGCACCGCTGGTGCGATCTGGGCTGTTATGGAAATCCGGAGGTGATCTCGCCGAATCTGGATCGTTTTGCTGCAGATTCATTGCGGTTTACGCATTGCATTTCCAATTCGCCGGTGTGTGTTCCGGCGCGCGGGAGCCTGTTGACAGGGCTTTATCCGATGAAGCACGGCGCCATCACCAACGATCTGCCGGTGCGCACGGATATTGAAAGTGTGGCCGATGTGCTGAAGCAGGGCGGTTATCATACCGGCTATCTGGGCAAGTGGCACCTGGGCGGCGTGCCCCGCAACCGCTTTATTCTGAAGGGGGAGCGGCTCGGCTTTGACGAGTGGAAGGTGAACAACTGCGACCATAATTATCTCGATTCCTATTATTATGATGAGGAGAACCGGCGGCATGAAATCGACGGCTATGATGCGGAGGAATATACCACGCTGGCCTGCGATTTTATTGAGCGCAATCATGAGCAGCCTTGGGGCCTCTGGCTGTCGTGGGGGCCCCCGCACGATCCCTATTTCGACGTCCCTCAAAAATATCTCGATCTCTACAAAGGCCGGGAGCTGACTCTCCGGGGGAATCTTCAGGACGACATTACGGATCGTCTCGACCGGCCGCATTGGACGAAAGAGGAGACCTTGGAAAAGCTGAAGGGCTACTACGCGCACATCACCGCGCTCGATGAGCAGTTCGGCCGTCTTTTCCAAACATTGGAAAAAACCGGTCAGCTCGACAACACGCTGATCGTCTACACCAGCGACCACGGTGACCAGCTTGGCAGTCAGGGCTGGACCAATAAGCAGTTTCCGTTTGAGGAATCGATCCGGGTTCCGCTGATGGCGCGGCTGCCCGGTGTGGTCCGTCAGGGAGTATGCGATGAACTGATCGGGCTGACCGATCTGCCGGCCAGTCTGATGACTCTGCTGGGCTGTCCGCTGACGGCTCCGGACGGCAGCGATCTGCAGGCACTGTTCCGGGACGAGGATGCCCGGGGGCAGGAGGCCTGTTACATTTTTGATCTGGTGCCTTGTCACCAGTCGATGGATCGCGGAACCGATGCCTGGCGCGGAGTGCGCACGGCGCGGTATACCTATGCCTGTCATGCCGACGGGACGCCGTGGATTCTGTATGACAACGAAAACGATCCGTTCCAGCAGGATAATCGGATTTGTGATGAGTCTCTGGCGGAACTGCGGAGTCAGCTGCACGTTCAGGCGGAGCAGTATGCCGAGCAGTATGATGCGCTGCTGCCGTGGCCCGACCTGCTGTCGCGGTTCGACCTGGTCGGTGAATGGAACCGCAGTCAGCGTCATTTCGGGCTCCCGGAACTTTAGGGGCGCTCCACGGGAATTTTTCAGGCCAACGGAAACAACAGGGGAATGAGCAGGATGAAAAAACATGTTTGTTTGATGATCGCGGCAGCGATCAGCCTTTTTTCTTTTGCGACAGCAAAAGAAAATCCGAATGTGCTGCTGCTTATAACGGATGACCAGAATATCGACACCGTGTCAGCCTACGGGCGGCATCCGCTGGCCTCGACGCCGAACCTGGACCGGTTGGCCGCCGAAGGCGTTCGTTTCAACAATGCGTTCTGCCAGGCACCTCAGTGCGTGACATCACGACGTTCTATCCTGACCGGCCAGTATCCGCATCATACCGGGGTGTATACGTTTGAGCGCAGTCATTGGGAGACGGACTTTTACCGCCCGGGGTATCCAAACATGCTGCGGTATGAAAAGGGATACCTCTATGCAGATGTCGGCAAGGAGCACTCCAACTTCGTGCGGGGGTGGAAGCCGACGAAGGATGACCTTCCACCCTATCTGGCCGAGCTGAATATTCAGGTGCCTAAATTTTTTCTGGAGGATGTCCGCCTCGATTTCTGGCGGGAGCGCCCGGGAATGGAAAATCCGTTCTACGCCTATGAAATGGTGGATGGCAAAAAGGTGCAGCGCAACAACTGGTTTATTGATCCGGCGGACGATGAAAAATACAGCGTGGTTCGGACGCATCGCCGCCTGCGTAAACCGCTGCGCCAGCTGATCGGTGCCGCGCATAACCCGCGCCCGGAAGGCGAGACGCTCGACGATTATATCACCCGGGATTTTAAAACGGCACTGGATGAACTCCATGAAAAGGACCGTCCGTTTTATATCAAGCTGGGCTATAAGTGGGCGCATTCGCCCATCCTGCCTCCGAAAAAGTGGGCGGAGCGGTTCGAGGCCATGGATTTTTCAGTTCCTGAATTCACGGCTGAAGAGAAGGCTCTGATGCTTTCAACGCCCCAGCTGAAAGAGCTTTACTGTTCCGGGCGAAGCCATGGGATGACCGATGCGGAACTGAAGCAGATGATTGCAGACAACTTTGCGTTGGTTGCCTACGGCGACAAGCTGGCTGGAGAGGCTATTGCTGAGTTTAAAGCGGTTTGTGCGGAGCAGGGCCGGCCGTGGCTGATTATTTATACGGCGGACCAGGGCGCGCATCTGTGCGACCACGGGATCATCGACAAATTCAGCATGTTCGACGAATCGATTCATGTCCCGTTCATTGTGGCCTCTTCGGATAAGAAAACATTCCCTGCCGGAACCGTGTCGGATGAGCTGGTGGAGCTGGTGGATATCGCGCCGACGGTTCTCGAATTCTGCGGGGTCGACACATCGCAGAAACGCTACGATTATCTGGATGGAAAGAATCTGGCCAAGCTGATTCATCAGCAGATTCCGTCCCGCAGGGCGGCGCTGATCGAGACCGGCCATCTGTACGGGCATCGCGCCTGTTTAAGGACAGCGGAATGGGCATTTTCGATGAGAACCCGCCCGGAAGATTTTGAAGTCGGTGAAAATATTGACTGGGCCAAAAATGCCTCCGCTGCAGAGCTGGAGATGACCCTGTTCAATCTAAAAAACGACCCGAACGAAATTCACAATCTGGCCGGTAATCCTGAAGTTGCGGGCCTGTGCAGGCAGATGAGGAACGATCTGCAGCAGCGGGTTCTTGCCAGCGATCGGATTGAATATGAATGGCACCTTGAGACCGGCGGCGAGACACCCAAAGGGGTCTCCGTAGACCGCAAGGTCCGGCAGCTGTATGATCCGAACGACGATTAGCCGCAGTCTGACAAATATCTGTCCGCAATATAACAAACCATCAGAACAAAAAAACCAAGTGCTCTTCAATCGACAAAAATCATTGGCAGGTTGATATTTTCAATTAGACGATAGAGGTATCAAAACATAAAAAGGAGGAATTCGATGAGAAAAGCAACAGCTCAAATGATCAGTTTGTTGATTCTATTGCTGGCCGGTGTACAGCAGGTGGATGCCGGAACAGTAACGCTGACCGGAACCAACCAGGTCGAGGATGTGTTTCTGCGTGGAGATCAATATGCAGGCGGCACGACCGCTTCCCAAAATTTCGGGGGAAATGATTTTATCATGGTCGGGCGTCTTGCGGATGGTGTTTCGAATACCAACCTTGCCAACACGTTGCTGCGTTTTAGCGGATTCTCCTCGCTGTCAAATCAGGTGGTGCAAAGCGCAACCCTGCGTATCTGGAATCAAAACCATGTGAACCAGACGGCGGATGTGGCCATCGATGTTTACGAAGTCGCGGCGGCTAACGGCGACTGGGTGGAAGGGAACGGTGTCGGTTCTGTGATTACCGGGACAAGTGACTGGCGCTTCAAAATTCAGAATACCGGTGAGTGGGCCGGCGGGCGAAACGGCTGCGGCGTGGCCGGAACAGATTATGTCAACAGTCTGGTCGGCAGTGCCGTAGCCACCAACACTACTCAGGAGTGGGTGGATTTTACTCTCGATGCGGACGTGATCCAGAACTGGATCGACAATCCGGATCAGAATAACGGTCTGGTGTTGACCGCTCCCGGAGCACTGGAGGGCGAGGTGGCGCTTTTTTATTCTTCAGAAAAAGGCGGTAATTCAATGCCTCAACTGGTGCTGGAAACGATATTGAAGACCACGGAAACTCTTTCTTTCAGCGGAACCAATCAGGTGGAGGATGTATATTTGCGCGGCGATGACAGTCAGGTGTCTGCTGTAAGAAACTTTGGGGGCTCGGAAATTCTGATCGCAGGCCGGTTGGCTTCAAACGTGGTCATAAACACTCTCCTGCGGTTTGCGGACTTGTCTTCGCTTTCAGGGCGCACGGTCAGCAATGCAACCCTGCGATTTTACAATTATGACCATGCGAACCAAACCTCCGACGTAACCATTGATGTCTACGAAGTGGCTTCGGCCAACGGCGACTGGGTCGAAGGCGATGGCGACGGAACCGCTGTTGTTGAGGGAGCCAGTGACTGGCGTTTCAAAAGTCAGAATGACGTGGACTGGGCCGGCGGGCGCAACGGTTGCGGAGTGGCTGGAACGGACTATACAACCAACCTGGTTGGCAGTGCGCTGTTTGCCGATACAACAGCCGAGTGGGTCGACATTGAGCTGGATGCATCCGTGGTTCAGAACTGGATCAATAATCCCGGGCAGAATTATGGGCTTGTTTTGACGGCACCGGGCGCAACCAACAGCGGGGAGCTTGCCTATCTGCACTCCAGTGAAAATGTGGCGGGCAGCGGCCCGCAGCTGCTGGTTGACGTGTTGATTGAAAAATCCTTCGAAAACTGGGCGCAGGCCAACAGCCTGTCCGGCGATGATGCTTTGGCTGCTGCCGATCCGGACCATGACGGAATGGACAACCTGCTTGAGTATGCACTGGGCGGCAACCCCGGCAGCAATGACGTGGCGTCGATACGTCCTGCGTTTTCCATGGTGGATGCAACCGGCACCAGATGGCTCGAATATGTATATAACCGCCGTCTGGATGCCGCGGCGCGCGGGCTGGATTACAGCATGATCCTGAGCGAAGATTTGACCGCGTCCTGGACCAATATCGGTCAGACGGCCGAAACCGGTTCGGCTCCGATTGATGATGACTTTGAGGTGGTCACCAACCGGATCTCTGCCGACGTTGCGGTTAAATTTGCCACGCTGGAAGTGACGGAAGAATAACGCGAAATGATCGACGGGAGTCCTGCGCATGCGGGGTTCCCGGCGGGTGTTCCGTTAGGGATTAAACGTCATATAGTTGCCCGCAAAGATACAAAGGAAGGGAATGAAATCATTTTCCAATGTTTGGAACTTTTTACCACTGCTTTTCCAATGGTTGGAAAATGGTTCTGTCGTCAAATGATTCTGTCAAAAACGAACCCGCAGAGAAAAGGGCAGGATCAAGAAGAGATATGACAGAATCATTTTTACGACAGAATCATGGGGTGTTTTGGATCAGTATTCAG
>JBFHEM010000035.1:0-48397 GCA_041584215.1 Tichowtungia sp.
AATGGCCCGCCAGCTCGCCGCCGACGATGCAGTCGAGCTCGCGCATTTTCATTTTGGCGAACGAGTGGCCGACTTTCCACATGTGCGGCTCGCCGCCGAGCTCGCGGATCCGTTCGTCGACGGCCTTGGAGGTGCGGACGTCGTGCAGCACGCGCTCGGGACCACCGGTGCTGCCGTTTTGAGCAGGCGGGACGCCTGCGATACGTACCGCAGGCGTCCCGCCTGCTTTTTGGAAACTGCTGCTCGGGCGCCGGGTGCTTTCCAGATAATATTCGGCCAGCACCGCGGTGATGAGGTCGGGCTGCACATAGCGGCCCTGTTCATCGATGAACATCACCCGGTCGGCATCGCCGTCAAAGATCAGGCCGATGTCGAGCCCGTGATCCAGAACCAGCTGCTTGATGTCGGCGCAGTTTTTTTCTTCGAGCGGGTTCGGCGGGTGGTTGGGAAAGGTGCCGTCGATCTCGTCAAAAATATATTCGGGCCGGCTGCCGAGCAGTTCCCTGGCCAGCGGGCAGGCCATTCCATTGGAGCAGTCGACCCCGATCTTCAGTGTTGAAAGGTCGGGCAGGTAGCCGCGCAGAAAGTCGAGGTAGGCGCCGCGAATATCCAACTCGCGAACTTCGCCCCTTTTCCGGGACGGAACGATGTCCCCCTGAATCATCTGCTCGAGATCGGAGAGGCCGGTGGAATAATCGACGGGCAGGGCGCCGGTTTTGCAGACCTTGAGTCCGTTGTATTCGGGCGGGTTGTGCGAGGCGGTAATCATGACGGCCGCATCAAAGCCTTTGGTGGCGGTGGCGAAATAGACGGTCGGGGTGGTGCACTGCCCGATGGAAACCACATCGGCCCCGGCGGCGGTGATGCCGTCGCACAGCGCCTCAAACACCTCGGGGGTGCTGGCGCGGTCGTCGCGCCCGACCAGCACGGCGCCGGCCTTCAGCAGCCTGGGAAGAAAAAAACCGATCTTCCGGACATCGGAAGAGTTGAAGTCGCGCCCGTACACGCCGCGGATATCGTATGCCTTGAATGCTTTCATTGTGAACAGTTATAAGTTTCCGGTTAAAAGTTATCAGTAAAAAACGGATCGGATTTTCCAGGGCTGATCGGTCTGTTCTTGTTCGCGGGGCGCCGGCCGATGTGTCGCACGAGGCGGTGCATCCGTCAGCGGGCCGGTTCGGCCCGCGGCGCCGGCAGATGGAGCAGCAGGTACGACTGGACTGCTGCGTGTTGCGGACTGCATCAAACGCATACGACCACCTGATCGGCTAGGCAGTTGAGCCGTTGCGGCTGTGGTAATCTCATTTCAGTTATAAAAGGTTAAACAGGCTAGACTGAAAAGGCGAACGGGATGCGAAAAAGAATCATTGAAGTACTTGTGACTGTCGGCGCTTTGTTTGCCGGAGCAAATGCCGGGTTTGTCGTGAACGGCGATTTTGAGACGGACGGGATTACGGGGGATGCTGTAACAACGACCGTCACCGGCTGGGCGGGTAATACGTATATGGTTGATACCGCCAGTGACAACAATGAAGTTCCGGAGGCGCCCAACACGGTGATTCGCCTGTCGGGGAACAAATGGGTGCAGCAGACGGTCAGCGGGTCGTGGACATCCAACGACGTGTTTACTTTTTCGTTCAATGCCTGCGAGGTGTATTGGAAGAGTGCAACGGAAGGCAACCGGGTGTTTGCGATGCTTCGCGATCCTTCTGACAACACCAAGTTTTTTCAGGTGGACATCGATCTGGACGGAACGCACGGCGGGTCCGGGGTGACTTATTCGGAGTGGCAGACCAACCAGACCTTCAGCTTTGAGCTTCCCGCCTATAAGCTGATGGACGGAACCGCTGAGGGGGCTGCGGGCGGCGCGGCCGAAGGACAGGACCTTCGAATTTATTTTTACACGGGTACGGCAGGCGATTCGATCAACTGGATCGACAATGTCTCGCTGACCGTTGCCGAGGGAGGCCCGCCGCCGTCGCTGAAATACGGTTCGCCGTTCCAGGACGGCATGGTGCTGCAGCGCGGCAAGCCGGTCAAGGTGTGGGGGATCACGGATCCGACCAATGAGGTTTCGGTTTCGATTAATGGAAGCTCCGCCGCCGGGGTGGCGGATGAAGCCGGCAGCTGGGTTGTCGAACTGCCGGCGCTGACGGCCGGCGGCCCGTATGAGCTGGTTGCGGTCAGCGCCGGGCAGACGGTTGCGCTGACCGATGTGCTGGTCGGGGATGTGTGGGTCGCGTTTGGTCAGTCGAACATGATTCGCCCGCTGAGCGAAATGACCAATAAGGAGAGTTATATTGCCGACATTTCCACCAACCGCATGATCCGCTGTCTTGAGGTTGCCCAGGATGCCGCCCTGACCCCGCAGGATTCGGGCTCGATGACCTGGCGCGACAACTCCGATCCGGGGAGCTGGGGGGCGGTTGCGGCTGTATTTGCCCATCAAATGCACGCGGGCAGCGGGGTGCCGACTGCGGTGATCTGGGCGGGCTGGGGCAGCTCCTCCATCGAAGGCTGGATGCCGATCCAGATGACCAATGATTTTCCGCACTTTGATTCGATGCTGGATCAGTATCAAAGCATCGGTGAGTACACCGACGGTGACACCATCTCGTCGCGCGTGTCGGCCGATTATTCCTCGAACCTGGAAGCAATCACCGCCATGGTCAATGGCACCGGCACCTGGGATGACATCTTCATCCGCACGCGCCCCAACATTATTTACAACCAGAGGATTCACCCGCTGCTCAACTTCGGCATTTCCGGTTTTGTCTGGTATCAGGGCGAAGCGAACAGCGGTACCGCGGAGAACGCCGCTCAGTACGGCTTCACGCTGCCCGCCTTTGTGGCGGAATACCGCGCGCTGTTCGACCAGGGCGACCTGCCGTTTCTCGGCGTTCAGCTGCCTTCGTATAACAGCACCTATTGGGCCTGGTTTCGCGAGTCGCAGAGCCGGGTGACAGCCCTCACGAACGCCTATGTGGCTGTGACGCTCGATACGGGGCTGGTGAACAATATTCATCCGTACGACAAGGAGCCGATCGGCAGGCGCCTCGCGCTGCTGGGCCGCAGGTATGCTTTGGGCGAAGATATTGTGGTGCACGGCCCGACCTTTGAGTCGATGTCCATCGACGGCAGCGAGGTGACCGTCAGCTTCAGTCACGCCGGCGGCCTCACAACCGACGATGCGCTCGACCCGGCCGGGTTCGAGCTGGCCGGCTCGGATCAGGCCTGGTACGCCGCGACCGGTTCGTCGGTCAGCGGCACGAGTGTGATTCTCAGTTCGGGTTCGGTCGCCGCGCCGGTGGCTGTCCGCTATGCATGGTCGCCCGCACCGGTCAACGAGGTGAACCTGGTCAACAGCGACGGCCTGCCGGCCGCGCCGTTCCGGACCGATGACTGGGCCATGCCGGACCTCGGCGCACAGGCGCCCCTGGCGGTGAAGGACTGGTATGATGTTTTCACGAATGCCACCCTGACTGTTCCCGCCGCCGGAATCCTGGAGAATGACATCGATCTGAACCGGGATGCGCTCACCGCCTCGCTGGTGAATGATGCCGCGCACGGCACCTTGTCGCTGGCATCGGACGGATCGTTCAGCTACACGGCCGATGCCGATTATGCCGGATATGATTTTTTTAAATATGCGGTGTCGGATGGCTCGCTGTCCGCCACCGGAACCGTAACCATTGCCGTCAACCTGGCGGGGCTGGCGCTGGGGCTATACGATACGTTTGACAACGACGGACTGAGCGTCAATGCCGGACGCGGCGGCGGCATGGTCAACCATTCGATCAGCGGCGTCTCTTTTTCCGACGACGGCAATCTGACGGGAGAGGGCAGCACGGCCGGATATCATCGCGCGGTTGTATACACATCAAATGCTTTTCCGGTCGAAAGCGGGTTTCGGCTGGCGGTGACCTATACTGTGGCTGATGTCAGCGAGAACCTTGCGAATACCGCCACATTCGGACTGATTGAATCAATCGATTCTTCCAAAATGGACGGGCTTTTTGTCGGCGACAACGGACAGGTCGGCATCGGCATGAGCCTGACCGGGCGCAACAGTGTGCAGGGGTTGAACGAACTGAGTAACGCCGGCATTGCTAATTTGAGCGGCGCGCAGGCCGTGACCGCCGGAACGGGCAAAACCTTCAGCCTGATCGTCCTGCCGGACGGCAGCTTCAGCTACAGCATCGACGGGGCCGTTCCGACAGCCGGCACGACCGCGTTGGACCTGAAGAAGGACTACCATTTTGCCGCCTATACCCAGCGCAATGCAGGATTTGCGATTCAGAGCGTTTCGCTGATTCCGGTCCGGACCGTTACCGGAGTCGGGGAGGTGTCCGCTGAGCTGCTGCCGGGAAGCACGCAGATGAAGTTCAGCTGGGCCGGCGAGGCCGGCGGCCGCTATGTGCTCGAGTCCACCGCCGACCTGGTGAACGGAACGTGGGTTGCGGTCGCCCAGGTTTTCGGCGACGGATCCCCGGTTTCCATCGCCGAAGAGATGGATCAACCCAGCGCGTTCTACCGCGTGTCGGGATATTGACGGTCGCCGATTGCAGGGGTTCCGGTTTCCGGCTGCGGAAGCCGCGCAGCCGGTAATCGAAAATCCGAAGTCGGCCGTTATATGATTCCGCGGCGGATGCCTTTGGCGACCGCGCCGGCCTGCGACTGGACATTGAGCTTTTTGTAGGTGTTGGCGATGTGAAACTTGATCGTGTTGGAGGAGAGGTTCAGCTCGTCGGCTATCTCCTTGATGATCTTTCCGGTTGCCAGGGACTGGAGCACTTCGATCTCGCGTTCGGTCAATTCGAATTCGTTGCCGGCCTTGTTTTTCTTCGGAAAGGCATCCAGTACCAGCGACGCCACCTGCGGGTCGAGCGAGGCGCCGCCCTGCATGACGTCTTCGATGCCGCGGATGATCTGGTCGAAGGCAACGCTCTTCAGCAGGTATCCGTCCGCCCCCGTGCGGATGGCGTCAACCACATGCTTTTGCCGTTCTGAACTGGTCAGCATAATGCATTTTATCTTCGGATTCATTCGCTTGATTTTGCTGAGCCCTTCGATGCCGTTCATGCCCGGCAGGGCCAGGTCGATCAGCACGACATCCGGATGTTTCTTTTCGGCCTGCAGGCATTCAATGGCCTCTTCGCAGGAGGAAAAGTTGCGCTCGCAGCGGATGCTGCCGGATGCGTTCACGATTTCCGTCAGGTTGGTTCGGAATGCGGCATGATCTTCGATCATCCAGATTCTGACCGGTTTGGGTTTGCTCATTTTATTCTCCCTATTTTAAAGGCATTTTCAGGGTGACCTCGGTTCCCTGTCCCGGTGCGGAATGAATGTCCAGCCCTGCACCCAGCAGGCGGGCCCGGCGTTTCATGTTGGTGAGCCCGCGTCCCGACTCGCTGTCTGCGACCGTCGCGCAGGCGGGGTCGAAACCGCAGCCGTCATCCTTCATCGAAAGCTCCAGTACCGCGTTCCGGACGTCCGCCCGGATCAGCATGCTGCGGGCGCCGGCATATTTGGCGCAGTTGTAGAGCACTTCCTTCACCAGCAGCATAATGTTCCTGCGGATTCTCGCCGGGATCGGAATGCCCTTCGGGGTCGGAAACCGGCAGTCCACCCGGCAGGACAGAATGCTGCGGGCGGTTTTCTCAATCTGATCGAGCATCTCGGAAAGATACACGATATCGGAGTCCATGTGCCAGATGATCTCCTTCACGGAGACGAAGCTTTCCTGGGCGAGATGGCCGATTTCGGTCAGTTTTTGCTTCACCAGCGACGGGGAGGCGTCCTGCTGCAGGCGCTGGGTGATCATGGAGATGGTGCCGAGGTTGCTGCTGATGTCGTCATGCAGGTCGGCGGCGATCTGCTGCCGGAGGCGCAGCAGCGCCTTCTGACGGAGGGTCCGCTGAAGGGCAATCCAGAAAACCAGCGCAAAAAACAGAATGGTTCCGCCGCTGATGCCGGACATCCAGAGGCGGGAGGTGCGCGTGGCGCGGGCGATCAGCAGGCGCTCGCGTGTCTGCGCGAGTTCCTGTTCAACCATTTTCCGCTCGGCCAGCTGCTGAATATACAGCCGCTCCTGGATGATTTTTCTTCCGTTGCTGAAGCCGTCGACCAGCAGTCCCGTATCGGCCAGTTCGTCCTCGGGGAAGTGAACCGTAGTGATTTTCTTTCCGTCGGCAAAGTTTTCCACCTGCCCGCCCTGCCGGCCGATCACCCGGATTTCTCCCATGGCGAAAACGGGCCGTTCGTTGCGCAGGGGCAGTTCCAGCAAAGTGATCCGCACAAACCGTCCTTTGGCTGAAGACAGGGCGTGCCATCGCATTCTGGATGGCAGGGTGTCCTCTACGATGCGCGACAGGACGGCCTTGTCATCGTCGGGCTGCTTCAGCAGTTCCACCCGATATTTCAAGGGGAAGGCAAATTCGGGAATCGGCGTGCCGGACAGGATGGCGGGATAGAGTTCAACCCGGCCGACGGGCCGGACCGCGCCCAGGTCGATAAGGATCTGCGGGTGGCCGGCGCGAAGGGTTTCCGGGTCGAAGTATTGGACGAAATCATCGACGTCATGCGCGGTGTGGAAATAATCTCCGATATGGATTTTACGGTTTGTCAGGTACTGCAGCTTCCAGTACGGGGGGTACTCATAGCTGTCCGATGCGCTCAGGCGCTGATATGCCGGGGGGGCAACGTTGTTTCCCTGCTGGAACACCATCAGTTCATCCATTGCAAAGAACTGGGAGGTTCCTTCAGTCGCTCCCCGGGTGACCGTCAATCGAACCGTCTGCACGTCGCTGGGCGGGAAGCTGAAAAAGACCGGGTGCAGTCCGGGGTCGGGAAAATCCATGGCGGTCCAGTCCGCGACGGTCACGGGGACCTCCGGGGCCTGATGGCTGAACACTTCGATCCTGAAGCGTTTCGGGAAGCCGTAGTTTTCCTCGGCCGAAAATGCGGGATAGTAGGCGGGGACCAGGGCGATGCCGTCGACGGACGCGGTCCATTTTCCGAAAAAGGACAGGTCCACCCAGGCTGCCCAGGCGTCGTTGGTGGCGGACCCGGGCTGCTGTCTGCTGAGATAGCCGAAATACTGATGTGACGGTGCGATTTTGCTTTCAAGCGGGGGCAGCTGCTCGAGCCTGCGGGTCAGTTCGCGTTCCCGCTTTTCGAGGGTTTTCACACGGTCGAGCAGATGGTTTGCCGGAAGCGGGGCCTCGCCGGGGAAGCGGGGGTCCGAATAGCCCCTGTCGTCCGGGGACTGGGCCGGACCGGTGCCGGCCAGGGCCAGCGACAGGAGCGCTGCATATAATAACTTTGCGTGCATAGAATGCCTGGGCGTCTGCGGGCTGTCTGAGAGTGCGGAACACCGGCAGGCTAACACACCGGCCCGGTGCCGGACAAAAATTATCGCCGGAAAAACGTATGTTCATCCGGAACACGACCACCTGTTCGGCTAGGTGGTTGACTTTGTCGTCCGATGATATATTGCTCGCGTTACACGATTGCGGGCGCTGCATGCAGGTGCAGGCCCGGGCTGAAGGATCAGCGACTGCCGGAGATATAAAAGGGATATTGATTATGAAAAATCAGAATTTAAACCGCCGCTCATTCATGCTTGCCGGTGCGGCCGCTTTTTCCGCCGCCCCGTGGGCATTCAGCGATAACAAAACGGGGTCTGTCGTGCCGAGTTATCTCAGGGAATACTCAAGCGAATATGGAGTTGATCCGCATGCCGCCGCGCTGGAATATTTCAAACATGCGGAATTCGGCCTGTTCATTCACTATGGCCTGTATTCTCTGCCGGGCCGGGGAGAGTGGGTGCAGCTGAAGGACAAGATTCCCGTTCTGGAGTATGCAAAACTCAAGGACGAGTTCACGGCGGAAAAATTCGATGCCGATTTCATCACCGATATGGCGCTGGATGCCGGGATGAAGTACATCAACATCACGACCCGGCACCACGACAGCTTCTGCCTGTTCGATTCCAAATACACGGAGTTCAAGAGCACCAACTCGCCCGCCAAACGCGATCTCGTCGCGGAGCTGGCCGAACAGTGCCGCAGGAAGAAGCTCGGGTTTTACCTCTATTATTCACACGGCCGCGACTGGCGCCATCCGCATGCGCCCAACAACGGCGACTGGGGCGGCAATGCCCGGCCGAAATATGATCCGCCGGAGACCTTCTATAAATACGGCGAAGAGCAGGACCTCCAGATTTATGTGGAGTTCATGAAAAACCAGATCACCGAGCTGCTGACCAACTACGGTCCGGTCGGCGGCATCTGGCTTGACGGAGAGGGAACCCCCAAATCCCGCAAGAATAAACTGCATCTGTTTAAACTGCAGGAGCTCTACGACCATATCCATGCGCTGCAGCCGCAGACGCTGGTTTCCTACAAACACGGAGTGACCGGCACCGAGGACTTCAAAGCTCCCGAACGAAATTTTGAGGGAACATCGGATGTGCCACTGGAATTCTGCGATACCCTGCAGCCCTGGAAGTGGGGATACGACAAGAGCCTGGACGGGAAACACAAGAACGCGGATCAGGTCATGGAGATGCTCGCCAATGCCAAAGGGAAGGGAGGCAACCTGCTGCTTAATGTCGGCCCGCTGCCGGACGGATCCATTCATCCGGAAGATGTGAAGACGCTGGCTGAAGTCGGCGAGCGCTTGCGGAAAGGGTAAGTATGCGTTTCAGATCTCTTTTTGTGCCGGCAGCGCTGTGCGTGCTCTCTGCGGACGCGGTGCAGGCCACAAGCAGGCCGAATATTCTGTTCCTGCTGACGGATGACCAGCGGCCCGGAACGCTGGGCGTTGACGGGCATCCCTTCATCCAAACCCCGAATCTTGACCGCCTGGCCCGGGACGGGCTGCGTTTCACCAACGCGTTTATCTCCAACCCGATCTGCATGCCCAGCCGGATGTCGTTTCTCTCGGGCCAGTACGAGCGGGTGCACGGCATCGGCTTTTCCTCGCGCAATGATGCAACACTGGAGCAGTGGAATGAAACCTATCCGCAGATCCTGCGGCGCAGCGGATATTTCACCGGCTTCATCGGCAAGCTCGGCATCGACAAGTATCCGTTCAGCAACGGCCGGCAGGGCGAGACCTTCGACTTCTGGTGCGGGCACGACGGCTGGGCCGCCTTTTTCCCCAAGGGGAAGAAAAACTGCAGCGCCTATGAAAACCTGAAAGCAGACATCATCACCCCCATGATGGGCGAAGCCTTCGAAAACTTTCTCGAGCGGGACCGCGGCGGGAAACCCTTCTGCCTGTCGGTCAGCTTTTCCGCTCCCCACGGCTCCATCTCCGGATCGATGATTCCCTGGCAGAGCGGCGAAAAGCGCATGACCCAGTCGTCCGGCAAAATCAAACAGCTGGCGGGCCACCCGATCTACGGCGATCTCTACCGCGATGCGAACATCGAACTTCCTGAAGAAACCGCCGCGGATCCGGGCCGCTTCATTCCGACCGATGTGATGGGCCACGAAGGCCGCAAAAAAACCTATTCGTTCAGCTACGACCGCAAAACCAGCCTCGAACAGCACATCCGCTATTACCAGCTCATCACGGGCATCGACCACGTCATCGGGCAGATGGTCCAGAGCCTGGAAAAACGCGGGCTGCTCGAAAAAACCGTCATCGTCTTTTCGAGCGACCACGGCCTGCTGATGGGCGAATACGGCATGGGCGGCAAGGCGCTGGCCTACGACCTGACCGCCAAAGTGCCTTTTCTCCTGTACGATCCGTCACTGCCCGCCGAGCGCCGCGGCCGGGTGATTGACGAGCTGATTATGAACATCGATCTCGCCCCGACGCTGCTCGACTACGCCGGCCTGCCGGCCCCCGAAAACTGCCAGGGAAAAAGCCTGCTGCCGCTCATCAGAAATACCGGCCGCGCCTGGCGCGACTCCGTCTTCGTCGAAAATCTTTTCGTCGGCCGCGACACCCCCTTCGTGGAGGCCGTGCGGTCCAAACGGTGGAAATACGTCCGCTATTTCGACCACCCGTCCGGCGAGTGGCACTACAGCGGGGACGAACTCGACTTCCGCGGCAAGACCCCGGTCTTCGAGCAGCTCTTCGATCTGGAAAACGATCCCGGAGAGCGCAGCAACCTCGCCGCTTCCGGCGAGGCCCCCGAAGTGCTCGACCGCTTCCGCGGGCAGTGCCGCGCCGAATCGGAAGCCATGGTCAAACTCCGCGAAGCCGTCCGCAAGTGACTCCGCCTCTGAACGCGGAGCCACCGGCCGCGCCGGATTCCAATCCGCGTCATTTGCGGCTGTTTTCCGCCCGCGGGTTGGCCTGCTGAGCGGACGGATCCAGCGTGTATTCAACCGGCTGGATGCTGCCGTCTTTATTGAACTGAAGCCGGTCGAAACAGGCCGACCGCCGGTGAAAACTGCCGGCGTTCACGTCGCCGCGATGATAGAAGAAATACCATTCCCCGTTGAATTCAATCACGGAGGCGTGGTTGGGCGCCGAGGGGGCGTTCGGGGCGAGTTTGCCTTTATAGGCCGCAGTTTCAGGAAGCGGGGTGTCAGCCATCCAGTAGCGGGTCTCCTTGCCGACCCGGGCATGGAAATAATAGATTCCGCGGCGTTTAAACACGTGGACGGCTTCGTTGACCGTTTCCCTGCTCAGTCGAATCCAGGGCCCGGCCAGCTCGATCATGTTGTCTTTGAGCCGGGCTCCCATCACATGGCTGCCTGGATCGCCTAGATCGAGCTTGTGGTCATTTCCATAAATATATGCCTGACCGTCGTCATCCACAAAAACGGTCGGATCAAAAATGGTCGCAATTCCGTTGGTAACCGCCGACTCCCACGGGCCGACGGGCGATCGGCTCTTTCCGACGCCCACGTGCGTTTTGTTGTACGGGAAATACAAATAATACCAGCCGTCCCTGCAGGCCGCATCCGGCGCGTTCATCTGCCCGTGCGCATATTCAAATCCCCTGTCGGTGCGGGGCCTCAGCACGACGCCGTGATTAATCCATGTCTTCAGGTCGGAAGATTCCAGCACGGAATAATCCTGCATCGTTTTGAACCCCGTCGCCCCCTCCACATCGCGCGAGCAGTAGACATAAATCCTGCCGTTAAACACCTCCGCCGCCGGATCAGGTGTGTAGATGAACCCCGGGTCCCCCTTTTTCAAAATCGGGTTTCCCCCCTTTGCCGGCGGGCCCGGCAGCAGCAGCCCAATGCATAAAATTCCCATGCCGTTTATTTTCAGCAGTGTGTTCATCGCGTTCTCCTGTGGAGTGCTGCTTACTGTTTATGCCGCGCAGCCCCGCTCACGCGCAGGTTGGCTCCTGTCGGTTGCCCATGCTTGTTTTTCCCCGCGTGAGGCTCTGAAATAGCACGAAAGGGTTCACCCGCACAACCCGCCTGATCAGGCGGGGGCCGGGTCCGGAATCCAACCACCTGATCGGCTAGGTAGGCGCAAATCGATGCGGTTGATATGATATCTGCGTCAATCAGGAAGAGGCTCCGCAGGGGAGTTCGACTTCAACAGCGTGTGTAAACCAAACAGGAGGAGACATGATGAATCAGTTAAGAGGTTTCGTAATTACAGCAGTTGCTTTACTGGGCATTTTTTCGGCTCAGGCGCAGCTGACCTGGGATCCGGCCGCTGACGGCAGTACGTCCGGCGGGGCCGGAACGTGGGACAATTTCACCGCCAACTGGTGGAACGGGGCTTCCGATCAGTCGTGGGTGAACAGTTCCGCGGCAGTGTTCGGCGGCACGGGCGGCACGGTCACCATCGGTTCAGGGTCGAGCATTACGGTCGGCAGCCTGACCCTGAACTCCGGTGCCGGTACATATTCTTTCAGCCCGGCCTCGGACAACAGCGGCTTTTCTGTCAATCCGGGCTCGACCTGGGCCATCAACAACAACGTGCTCGAGCTGGTCGGCGACCAGGTCAACGACTTCAAGCTGACCATGAGTTCCGCGGGAACTCTGGCACTGACGGGAACCGGCACCTTTGACGGCGGAGAAAAGCAGAACGACGCGGACTGGGTTGTTGCCGGGTCCACCCTGGACGTTCAGGGGGCGATCACCGTGTACGGACACACCGCAACCATCTCACAGTTCTCGACCGTTGAAATGGCCGATGGATCCAGCTTCAGCATGGCGCGCAATGCCAATCAGTCTATGGAAAACAACTGGGTTCTGAACGGGGACGTTGCGTTTGGCAACCGCTTCGATGCCCGCACGGTCTGGGCCAACGGAGTGGTCAGCGGAACCGGACGGCTCATGGTTGAAAATATGGGAACAACCGCAAACGGCGGGGCGGGCTTTTTCCGGCTGAATAACACCGCCAACTCATTCAGCGGCGGGATTACCGTTGACGCCACGGACAGCGAAACCGTGCTGCAGATCCTGGGCGACGAAAGTGTGCTCGGTACGGATCCTGTTTCTTTCGAGGCCGACAACATTACGCTGGTCAACGGCGGCATGATCAAAATGGACGGACTCACTCTGAGCGAAAACCGCGGAATCACGCTTGTCGGAACAGGGGGCGGGTTTGTGAATGCGAACAATGCCAACACCATCAACGGACCCATCACCGGAGAGGGCGGGCTGATCATCGGGCGTTCCTCGGACGGGTCGGCCAACGTTACGACGGTGACCTCCACGAACAATACGTACACCGGCGACTCTTCGGTTGTCCGGGGAACCCTGCGGGTGGGGGTTGACAACGCACTGCCGACCAATACGGTTGTCGTGATCGGCGGCGGCGGTGGTGCCAGTTATCTCGACCTGAACGGGTTCGACCAGGTCATCGCGGGCCTGACCACCGCGGGCGGCAATACGCGAGTTCTCAGAAACGACGGCGCGGCAGCCTCCACGCTGACGATCAATGTCGACACCAATGTGGCCAACTCCTACACCTACGGCGCCAACCTCGACGGCACCGGCGACCTGCATATCGTGAAGGAGGGTGCCGGCCGTCAGGAATTCACCCGTGCCAGTGCGTATAACAAGGCCCCGGCATCGATCACCATCAACGAAGGGGTCTTCGGCTGGAACTCACCCGATGCCGCCCTCGGAACCGTCACCGTCAACAGCGGGGGAACCCTGATGGGCAGCGGTACATTCAACGATGTCGTCCTCAACTCCGGGTCCACACTGTCACCCGGCTACTGGGTGGGCAGCATCAAGTTCTCCGGCGATCTCGACCTTTCGGCGATCACCGGCGATAACGCTGGCGGACTGTACATCACCTTCAATGAGAACACCATCGACCAGATCATCGCCACCAACGGCACCGTGACTCTCGGCACGATGGCGCTGGGCTTCAGCGACTTCGATTTCAAGGACAACTACGGCCTGACCAACGGAGTCTACACTCTCATTGAAGCCGCCGCGCTGGCCGGTTCGCTCGATCCGGCCGACCTGTCCGGCGCGGTCGGGGACAAAGGCGCCACCGGCACCCTGTCGGTTTCCGGAGGCTCGGTGGTCCTGACCGTTGAGGCGGGCGATTACACCCCGTTCGGTCAGTGGGCGATCGGCTACGGCCTGACCGGTTCGAATGCGGACGCTGACTTCGACTACGACGGCGATTCGTACGGCAACTTCACCGAGTATGTCTTCGGCGGCGATCCGACCAATTCCGCGGTGACGGGGTATGTCCCCGCAAGCGGGACCGCAGAGCAGGGTGGAACCAACTGGCTGACCATCAGCTATGGATACCGTGTGAACGAAAGTTCGCTGTCCTATGACTGCCTGACCGGCGACGACCTGCTGGCCACCGGCACCTGGACCGCCAGCGGGATCACCGTATTGGGATCCGGAACCCTCGACAGTGATTTCGACACCGTCACCAACGCAATTCCGATGAGCGATGCGATCGGGTTCCTGGGTGTCTTTGTCGAACAGACCGAATAATCAGACCGAAAAAAAAATCCGCGGGCCGGGAACAGATGCACTGTCTGCTCCCGGCCCTTTTCTGTGCCCGTGTGTTTTTCGATGACCGGGCACCGCCGCCTGCGCCGGGCGGCTCCGCAAATGCCGGGTGCCGACTGCCCGATCGGCTAGGTAGGCGGACCCGCAGCCGCGTGGTATTTTACAGTGCAGTAGACAAGGTCTCCAGGCGAGGTCCTGACCGGAAAATGACAGCACGTAAACAGGGCGCTCGGGGGCAAGTTTCCGGGTCAAACTTACAAAAGGAAGGCATCATGAGCGGCAACGGGTTTATCTTCACTTTTTTGACGGTCGCAGCGCTGACGGGGTCCATTGCGGCCGGCGCGCAGACCGTTGTTTTTGAGGCGGATTTTGATGCTGCCGCAGCGGCCGGCGGGTCGGTGACCGCCAATGCGACGGCGGCCAATCTGAATGCCGGCACGGCTGTCGGCAGCTGGTCGCTGCCCGGCGCAGTGCCCGGTGCCGTGATTTCTGACGGAGATTCTGATCACGCCTTTGTGTTCGACAAGGCCACATCCGGTTCCAGCTCGAATGAAGCGGCTGCCGTTTTTTCGCGCGCGGTCGATCTGTACGGCGGCGAAGCGCTGAAGGTGGAGATGGACCTGTATGCCGTCCGCCAGTCCGGCGGGCAGCTGGTCCGGCTTTCTTTGGACGATGCAGACGGCCGCGAGGCGTATGAGTTTGTTTTTCAGATGAACAACGACAAGAGCTTATATGCGGTCAATGCGTCCGGTCAGTCCGTCGTAAACGTCGTGAACGGAACCGGCGTGAATAACGGATATAAAAACCCGGCGGTCGACGGCTACCTGAACTGGGGCGCAACCATGATTCACGTCACGCTCGAGGTCTCCAGCCAGACGACCCAGGCCGGGAACTATGGCGCCAGGCTGAGCATCGACTGGAACGGCGACGGCGACTGCGACGATTCCGGTGAGCTGCTCGAAACGGACATCGGTCCGCGCACGTCCGGGGTCACTGAAATCAGCGCGCTGCGAATCGCCAACGATGATTCGGTCAACGGCGGGGCCTGGATCGACAACATTTCGGTGACGGCGGTCGACGGCCATGTGGCGCCGCATTCCGGCCATTTCAACCTGGCCAAATACCAGCCGGTCACTGCCGACTCGGCCGCATCGGACAAGCCGGATCAGTTTGCCATCGACGGATTTGTGGCGCAGGACAGCCGCTGGGTGAGTTCCGGCGCCGGACCGCACTGGCTCGAAATCGAGCTGGCGGTTCCGATGACGATCGGCAGCGCCCACCTGTTCAGCGGCGGAACCTGGAATGCCGCCATGGCTGATTTTATTCTTCAGGTCTACGAGGACGGAGCCTGGGTCGATGTTGCGGGCACGGATGTGTCCGGCAACACGGTCCCCGAACTCAACCTGGTGTTCGATTCGCCCGTGACGGCTCGGAAGTTCCGTTTGTACACAACGGACGACACCGCGCGCGTGACCGACCTGGCGCTGTATCCGCCGACGGACGACGGCGCGATGGTTCCGTTCGGAACCGATGTGATCCTGAACCTGGCCGGGCTGCGGCAGGTTGAAGGGTCGTCGATTGTCGGCGCCAACTGGCCGAAGCTGGCGGTCGACGGCTATGCCGACGACGCCTCCTGCTGGGTCGGCGAGGCCGGCACGCAGGCGCTGGAGATCTCCTGGCCGCAGGCGGAAACGGTTCGCGGCATTCATCTCTATTCCGGATACGACGGCCAGGGCGGCACACAGATTGAAAACTTTACTGTGGACTACTGGGACGGCGCCGCCTCCAACTGGGTGACCTTCGCCAACGGTTCGGTGAGCGGCAACACCGAGCTGGAACGCGAGGTCCGCTTTGATCAGCCGGTGACTGTTACAAAAATCCGCATCCGGTCGCTCGACACCGATGCTCCGGTTGTCCGCGAGGTGGCTGTACTGCCGGAAAACGGCGGGGCGGGCTATCCGCTCTGGGCCGGCGTTGTGGATGCCCCCGCGCCGACCGGCAGCTTCATGACCTTTGACGACAGCTATTATACGATTGAAAACCGCGGTGCCGGCCTGAACCTTTCGATCTCGACAACCGGGTCGGTTCTGACGGCGGAGTCGCCGTCGTTCCAGATCCTGCTCAATGTCGGAACCGATACCTACCGCCTGCGCAGCGTGGACAGCGGCGAGTGCTTCGAGGTTTCGCTCGCGTCCACGAATGCCGGCGCGGCGATCGTCGAAGGCACCTGGACGAGCATGCCGCACCAGCGCTGGCGGCTGGTCGATTCCGGCGACGGCACTCATTTCCGCATCATCAACGTCTGGAGCGGGCTGGCGCTGGATATCGAGGGCGGCACGGCTGTTCAAAAAGCAGTCAGCACCGATGCCTCGCAGGAGTGGTCGTTTGATTATCAGACTCACGCCCCGAAAAAAGGGCAGGTGGCTTTTTTCCACTACAACTTCATGTATCAGCCGAGCTGGTTCTACAGCTGGAGCGCCACCGCCGAGGACGACTGCGAATACGGCGACTATCATCCGATGCAGTGGGGCTGGATGACCGGCACCGCGCCGACCATTCTGCGCTATCAGGCCGACTGGTACGCCCGCTCCCAGCTGACCTGCGCCATGGGCTTCAATGAGCCGGATAAAGAGGAACAGGCCAACATCCCCGAAGAGGATGCGGCCGCTCAGTGGCTGCGGCTGGAGCGCATGCAGCTGCCGCTGGTCGGGCCGTGCCCGGCGCAGAACAACGGCACCTGGCGCCAGGCCTATGAGGCCATCGCCGAAGAGCGCGGTCTGCGCTCGGAATACATGGCGCTGCACTGGTATGCCGGCTGCAACGGCGGAAACCCGCAGAACATCATCAATGTCATCAACACACTCTACAGCACCTATGGCAAGCCGATCTGGATCACCGAATTTGCGGTGAAGGACTGGTACGGGACCGGCACCTGGACCCGCAACGACAACTTCAACTGGCTGGCCGAGTTCCTGTGGCGCGCCGAGAGCATCGACCACCTGAAGAAATATTCCATCTTCGAGTGGGGCGTGGAGGACAACAGCGACGACCCCACTGTCGGGGACGGTCCGACCATGGGGCTGCACGTGCGCAACGACAAAACCAATCCCGGCTACGAAGACCTTTCCGAGCTCGGACTGCTGCTGGCCGGCTGGGACGGGAACACCAATATCCTGGATGAAACCGAATACATCATTCACAGCAAAGGCCGCCACCTGCGCCTGATCGATCATCCGGCGAGCAATACGGTGTCGCTCGCCGATATCCTGCACCGCGGCGGAACGGATCAGTGGATGTTCCAGACCGCCCCGAACGGAAACAGATACATCGTCGGCGTCAATGACGGCCGCCGGCTGTACTGCGACGGCTCAAGCGTCGGCCTCTCCCCGGCCGGAACGACCGGGTCGCCGGTCGAGTGGGAACTGAGTGAGTATCAGTACGGCTGGTTCTACATTGATCATCCGTCGACCGGCAAGCGCCTGCGCATCACCAGTGATCATCTAATCAATGTTGAAAGCGATACGGCGTCCTACGATGCGCTGATGTTCCGCTTCATCCGGCCGGCGCAGCCGATCGGCATTGCGGAAACGCAGACGCTGCCGTATGCCGAAAGCTTTGAGCACGGCATGGGCGGCTGGGTTCAGTCCGTCGTTGATGAGTACGACTGGCGGCGCAACAGCGGCGGCACGGTGACCGCCGCCGCCGGCCCGAGCGGCGCATCGGACGGCGACTGGTACCTGGTCGCCGAGGGGCACGACGCGTTCGACGGCTACAGAACCTCGGCGGTTCAGTGCACGTTCGATCTGAGCGGCGTGTCCGCCGCGGAGCTGAGCTTCGACTATCACATGTACGGCACCTACATTGACTTTATGTCGGTCGACGTGAATGACGGCTCCGGCTGGACGTCCAATGTGTGGGTCAAGACCGGTCCGCAGCACGCCGGCACCAGCGACGCCTGGTCGACCGCCGTGGTGGACCTGTCTGTTTATGCCGGCAGCGACGATGTGACCATCCGCTTCCGGACGAAGAATACTGCCTGGAATGCCGCCGATCCGGCCGTCGACCATATCCGGCTGACGGGCTCTGCGGCGTCGCCGTACGAGCAGTGGGTCGAGGACGCCTTCGCCGGCGCTCCGGAGGGAACGGATACATCGGCTGCCGGAAATCCGGACGCGGATTCCAATTCCAACGAGCTGGAGTGGATCCTCGGAACCGATCCGCTGGTCGCCGACTCGCCCGTCACGGACATGACATTCAGCGGTTCGAACCTGATCATCACCTACACCCGCCGCAAGCTCGCGGGCGTCAGCGTGTATGCGCAGGTGTCTCCCTCGCTGGTCCTGCCGGACTGGGTGGCATTTGGATTCACCGAGGCGGTCATCGGCGACGACGGTGAAATCGAAACGGTCGCCGTGATCCTTCCGGTTGATGCGACGGATCAAAACTTCATCCGCCTCCGCATTGAGCAATAGGACTCCGTGAAAAAGTTCCAATGTCGGCATCACCTGTTCGCTGCAAACGATCGATAATCCGGTTTCCAATGGTTGGAAGCCGCGGCATGGCGGCGCAATCCTTTTTTCCAGGGTTTGGAAATGAAAACAACAAGCTGACCCGGCCTGTCTGCCACCTGATTGGCTAGGTAGGCTGCTGACCGGCCGCGTGATAATATTTCCTATAGCTTGGGGCAATCTGAACCCGACAAACGAAAGCAGGGGATACACAGTATGAAAAAAGCATGGCTGGCAGTTGTGGTTTCTATTTTTGCCCTTCAGGGCGTTTTTGCTCAGGACACGTTTAACTTGGCCAAGCATCAGCTGGTTGCCGCCGACTCATCCGCTGCGGACAAGCCGGTTCAGTTTGCCACCGACGGCTTTGTCGGGCAGGACAGCCGCTGGGTCAGTGAATCCGGCGGGCCGCACTGGCTCGAAATCGAGCTGGCGGCTCCGATGGCAATCGGCAGCGCCCATCTCTACAGCGGCGGCACCTGGAACTCGGCCATGTCCGATTTGGTGCTGCAGTACGACAACGGCGGAAGCTGGGTCGATATTGCCGGCACGGCGGTGTCGGGCAACACGCAGCCTGAACTCAACCTGACGTTCGACGCCCCCGTCACGGCGCAGACGTTCCGGCTCTACACCACAGACGATACGGCGCGTGTGAAAGAACTCGCGCTCTATCCGCCGACATCTGACGGTTCAGATGTTGCGTTCGGTGTCGATGTGGATCTCAACATCGCCAAAATGCGTCAGTATGAGTTTTCCTCGGTTGACGGCGCCAACTATCCGAAGCTGGCCATCGACGGCTACGCCGATGACACCTCCGCCTGGGCCAGCACCAATGCCGCCGGCCCGCATGATTTCGAAATCCATCTTCCGCAGGGCGAGACGGTCGGCGGCATCCAGCTCTATTCCGGCTGGGAAAACAGCGTGGGATCACAGATTGAGAATTTTGAAGTGGCGTATTATGACAGCGGTACCAGCAACTGGGTCAATTTTGCCGGAGGGGCTGTCGCGGGCAATACCGAGCAGAATTTGAACCTTCAGTTCGACGCCTCGGCAACCTCAACAAAATTCCGCTTCCGCTCGCTCGACGCCGGCCAGGCGGTGATTCGCGAGCTGGTCCTGCTGCCGGAAAACAATACCGGCGGCTATCCGCTCTGGACCGATGTGCTCGACGAAGCCCCGCCGACCAACAGTTTCATGCAGTATGAAGACGACTACTACACCATCGAAAACCGCGATGCGGGAACCTGTCTTAATACGACAACCGGCGGCGCATCCGTTACGACCAACCGGCCCCGGTTTCAGGTGCTGTATAATTTCGGAACCGACACCTTCCGCCTGCGCAGCAAAGACAGTGAGCGCTGTTTTGAGGTTTCGCTCGCGTCCACGAATGAAGGCGCGGCGATTGTCGAAGGAGCCTATTCCAGCGCGCCGCACCAGCGCTGGCGGCTTGAAAACGCCGGCGACGGCGAACATGTCAGGATTGTAAACGTCTGGAGCGGGCTGGTGCTCGGGCTCGACGGCACCAATGTGGTGCAGGCGGCCGACGGCCCGGAGTTTTCCAAACATTGGAAAATCAACTACGAAACCCATTTCCCGAAACAGGGGCAGGCCTCGCACTTCCATTTCAGTCACCTGTTCAACCCAAGCTGGGCCTATCGCTGGACATATATCGATGAAGACGATCTGGGAACCGGCCAGTACATGCCGATGCAGTGGGGCGGAGCGGGAGCCTCGACGCTGGGCATTCTGTCCTATCAGCCGACGTGGTATCAGCGGGCCAACCAGACGACGCTGATGGGCTTCAATGAGCCGGACCTGGAGGACCAGGCCAATATGGAAGAGGAAACGGCGGCCTATCAGTGGGCCCGCCTCGAGCGCATGCGGCTTCCGCTGCTCGGCCCGTGCCCGGCCGCCTACAAGGGGGGCTGGCGCCAGGCGTATGAAGCCTTGGCTGAAGAGCAGGGCCTGCGCTCGGAATACATGGCCATGCACTGGTATTCGCCCTCCGGCGCGTCGACCGGAAGTCCCGGCACGCTCATCAGCAACATGGAATATATCTACAACCTGTACGGCAAGCCGATCTGGCTGACCGAGTTTTCCACCCGCGACTTCGCCGGCGACAAGACCAGCTGGAGCCGCAACCATAACTACAATTTCCTGGCCGAATTCATGTGGCGCGCAGAAACCCTGCCGTGGCTCAAAAAGTGGTCGCTGTTTGAATGGGGATACGGCGGCGACCCGGACACGACGGATGCGAACAGTGCGGATGTGACCGCCATGAATTCCCCGAAGCTGGCGCTTCACTACAGCAACGACAGCGACGACCCCGGCTGGGAGGACCTGATGGAGTGCGGCCTGCTGCTCGCCGGCTGGGACGGCAACACCAATACGGTGGATGAAACGGCTTATATCATTCACAACAAGGGTCGTTTCCTGCGCCTGATCGACCACCCGGCCTCCAGCACGGTCACCTCAGCCAATGTCGAGAACCGCAGCGCGACCGAACAGTTCATGCTGCAGACCGCGCCCAACGGCAATAAATACATCGTCGGCCTCAGCGACGGCCGCCGCCTGTCGTGCGACGGCTCCAGCGTCGGGCTGTCCGCCGCCGGAACCACCGGCACCTCCGTCGAGTGGATGCTGACCGACTACCAGTACGGCTGGGTCTACATCGACCATCCGTCCACCGGCACGCGGCTGCGCATCACCGATGCGGACGTGATCGATGTCACCACCAGCTCCGATACCTACGACAACGTGCGCTTCCGCTTTATCAGGCACTACAATCCCATCACGCTGACCGAAGTGCAGAGCCTGCCTTACAGCGAAAGCTTTGAAAACGGCATCGGCGCCTGGCGCGAGTTTGATAATGCGTCCGCAAGATACTGGGAAACCGGCACCGGCGGAACGCCGACCGCGGCGGCCGGACCGAGCGGCGCCTCCGACGGCGAATCCTACCTCTTTTCCGAGGGGCACGATGCCGGTTCCTATGTCACCAACAGCGTCGAGTGCGTGTTCGACCTGGGCACGGAGGCAGCCACCACGATGACCTTCGACTACCACATGTACGGCAGCTACATTGATTTCCTGGCCGTCGACATCCACGACGGCACCTCCTGGACTTCCAATGTCTGGAAAAAAACCGGCGCGCAACAGAGCAGCAGCGATGATGCATGGGCCGGCGCAACGGTTGACCTGACGGCCTGTTCCGGAAATGCCGAAGTTACGATCCGCTTCCGGACGGCGAACACACAGTGGAGTGCCGCGGACCCGGCGATCGACAACATCCGCATTGGGCAGGGCGCCCAGACCCTGCCTTACGCCGAAAGCTTCGAGGACGGATTCGGCAGGTGGAGCCAGTCCGCGGACGATGATTTTGACTGGACGCGCAACAGCGGTTATACGGCGACAACAAACACCGGCCCGAGCGGCGCATCCGACGGAAGCTGGTATGTCTATATCGAGGGGAACGACATTTACGACGGGCACAACAAGACGGCCCAGATTGAAAGCACGTTCGATTTCTCTGCGATCGATGCGGTGGCTCTGAGTTTTGATTATCACATGTTCGGAGCGAATATCGATTACCTGGCCGTCGATGTGTTTGACGGAGCCGCCTGGACGTCCGATGTCTGGAAAAAGACGGACGGACTGCATACGAGCAGCGAAAGCGCCTGGTCGAATGCCGTGGTCGATCTGTCCGCCTTTGCCGGAAACGACGAGGTGACGATCCGCTTCCGGGCCAAGGAGCGGTACTGGCATGCCGCCGATATCGCCATCGACAACATCCGCATCGAAGAAGCGGTGATTCCGCCTTATGCCCAGTGGGCCGACGGTGCCTTCGCCGGGGCTTCGGAGGGAACGGATACAGCCGAAGAGGGCAACCCGGACGGCGACTTGAATTCCAACGAGCTGGAATGGATTTTCGCCACCGATCCGCTGGCCGCCGACTCGCCGTTTACAGGCATGAACCTCAGCGGGTCGAACCTGATCGTCACCTACACCCGCCGCAGGATCGACGGGGTCAGTGTGTACGCCGAAGTGTCGCCCTCACTGCTGCCGCCGGACTGGACGACGGCAGGATTCACGGAAGTCGTCATCGGTACGGCCGACGATGTTGAAACGGTGGCGGTGATTCTTTCCTCGGATCCTGACCAAAAATTTATTCGCCTGCGGGTTGAGCAATAGGACTCATAAAGCTCCAATATTCGGAAAAAAAAGGGGGAAGGCTTCGCCTTCTTCCAGGGATGGGCGAAATTAAGGAAACAAATGGACAGAAACCTGCTCGCAATACTGGCAATGATCGGGGGGATGATGCTTTCGGCACATGCCGAATTCATGGTGAACGGCGATTTCGAGGCGGAGGGATACACGGACGTAAAGGGAAGCGGACCTTTTTCCGGATGGACCGGTCCGACGGGGCTGAACGGGAATCTGTATTACAATACGGACAGTGACAACCACGAGGTTCCGGACGTTCCCAATACGGTGATCCGCCTGTCGAACAATACGCAGATGTACCAGACCTTCAGTTCGTCCTGGGGCGCCGCAGATACTTTTACTGTTTCGCTCAATGCCTGCGAGGTGTTCTGGGAAAGCGCCGACGCCGGAAACGGGCTGTGGGTTTCGCTGAAGAATCCTGATGACAGCACCCAGTATTTTTCTGCGTTCATCGATCTGGACGGCACGCACGGCGGCAGCGGCGTCACCTATGAGAGCTGGCAGGAAAATCAGACCTTTGTTTTTCAGGTCTCGGGCGCCGCGCTGATCGACGGAACCGCGGGCGGGTCCCGGGGCAGCGCGGCCGCCGGGCAGGATTTGATGCTGACAATCTATTCCAAGGCCGACAGCGATTCGATTAACTGGATCGACAATGTCTCCGTGACCCTGACGGGCGTTCCGCAGCCGGACATCTGGCTCGACGCCGGGCAGGGCCTCCATCTGGTCGGCGGCTGCGTGGCGGCCTGGACCAACCTCGCGGCACCCGGAACATACGATGCCGTGCAGGCCGCCGCTTCAAAGCGTCCGGCGCTGATGTATGAAACCTGGCCGGGCCATCAGGTGATCCATTTCGACGGCACGGATGACATCCTCTCGATGGCCGGCACCGCCGGCAATGCGCTTTTTGAGGGCGAGCTGACCGTGTTTTATGTCGGACGGACCTGCGACGGCGGAAGCTTCAGCGGCAGCGACAGTTTTGTCGGAAATTTCCAGACCGGAAACGGGATCAAGAACGGGTGGTCATTCCGCACCGGACCGGATGGCACCTTTGGCTTCGTCGTCGGCAACGGCGCCTGGAACGAAGCGGCCGGCGGGACGGCTCAGCTCGGCGATGATTTTGTGCTGCTCAACGGCCGCTATTCCGACGGCGGCGACGGCACCGGAACGATGGAGCTTTTCAGCAGCCTGCTCGACGATCCGTCCACGCTCGCGACCAGTCCCTTCACGCCGAGCCCGAGCAGCGCCGATATTTCCATAGGCATGTTCTGCGGCTGGACCGCCCTGACGTTCACTCAGGCGGTCGAGTGCGATGTCGCCGAGGTTCGCATTTTCGGCCGGGCGCTGTCGGACATCGAGCGCGAAGCGGTCTGGAACGATCTGTCGGCGAAATATGATGTCGCCACCGGGCAGGCGGTGTCCGTGGTGAGTTTTCAGCCGACCGGCTATGAGGAGCCGGTGGATACGCCCGTTGAGATTACATTCAATGTGGCGATGGATCCCGACAGCATGACCAATGTCATCGTCGGCATCGGCGGGCTCGACGGCCTGCCGGAAGGCGGCACCTGGACGCGCGCCGCCGGGCAGTGGGCCGCTGCGCAGAACAGCACGGTATTCACCTTTACGGCGGATCCGGCATTTGAGCCCGGCGATCTGGTGCTGTGCGAGGTTCCCTCCACCGTGCATTCGGCTTCCGGAACTTCTTATGATTCATCCGGCCGCGAAATCTATTCGTTCATCGTCGACAACGGCGTTTCGTACGGCATCACGACCACCCTGATCGACCCGATGGCCATTGTGTACCACGACAACGGCGACGAACACGTCCTGCCGCTTGAGATGCATCTTCCCTCTTCCGCAACCGAACCGTGCCCGGTCATGTTCTGGGTGCACGGGGGCGGCTGGAACGGCGGCGGCGGAGCCACCTGGGAGCGCTCCGCCATCAAGGATGCCAATATGGCCTACTACTATGCCGACAAGCTCGGCGTCGCCGTGGCCAATGTCGCCTGGCGCGCCCAGACGGATTCCGGCGGGACCTTCACCAAGGTCACCGGCGACATCAGCCAGGCCATTCAGCATGTGATCGACAACGCCGAAACCTATAACATTGACACCGCCCGCATGGGGCTCTATGGCGGTTCGGCCGGAACGCCGACCTCGGCGCTGGTGGCCCAGGCAAACACCAACATCAGCTGTTATATCGGCTTCAACGGACTCTACGATTTTGTCAGCCGCGGCGACGGGTCGTTCGGCGGCGGCACGGGTTTCGGGCAGAACGATCCGAGCTATGCCGCCAATTCCGCGGCACTCAATGTGCGCGCCAATCCGCCGGACTCGCTGTTCCTGCACGGGTCGGCCGACACCACCATCGAGCACGGGCAGAGCGAGTGGTTCGCGGACGCCATTAAAGCGGAGGGAGGAACCGCCGAGGCGCTGATCTACCGCGACGAAGTCCATGCCTTCTTCAACATCGGCTGGACCATGCACCTGCCGACGATGCATGCATCGGGCGAACACCTCAGACGCGTGTTCAATCTCGGTTATTCGAATTGGGCGCAGGCGCACGGCCTTTCCGAAGGGGCGCAGGGCGATGACGACGGCGACTCCCTGAGCAACCTCTGTGAATACGGACTGGGCGGCGATCCGACCGACCCCGCGGATACCGGAATCCGTCCTGTTTTTGAACAAAGCGGGGAGACAATGCGCTACATCCACGTCCGCCGCACCGCGGCAGACAGCGGCATCACCTATTCGCTGGAGCTGACCGACAACCTCGTTTCCAATGTCTGGGAAAATGCCGGCTTCATCAAGAGCGTTGCGCAGGACCAGGGCGGGGCTTTTGAATCGGTCACCAACGAAATTTCAACCCGTGGAAGCACCCGCCGGTTTGCCCGGCTGAAAATTGTGAGAAAATAGACCGGACGTGAACCCGCTCCGGTCCGGCGGGGGCTCAGCGTTCGGATGTTTCCAGCCAGTGGATATGCCGGGTCGGAGTCCGGTGCCGCGCGGTGGCGCCGCGTTGCGGTGCGGACCCTCGTTCCACTGTTAACCGCCTGATCAGCCAGGTAGGCGGCCCTGCGCGCGTGTGATATTTTTTCACTGTGGAAGGTCGTCGGCCGGAGTGAAATGGTTATGAAATATATTGTTACAGCGCTCAGCAGCCTGGTCTGCGTGTTGATCTCGCAGGCTGCAACCTCCGGCGATGTGGTGGTGTCGCCGGAGGACAGGGGTGTTCTGGTTGATAAGTTTTTCTACGACTGTAAAATCTACAGCAATCCGAGCTTCAGCGGCAGCAGGCTCGATGACCTGTTCATCACCGACGGGTTCAACGGGGTGCGCACGCCGATCTGGGGCAATGTGAACCAGCCGGCCCATCCGACCAGCGGCGTGGTCATCGGCTCCTACTATTCCGGGCATGTGAATCTGATCCTGGAGGCCCGGGCGCGCAATCCGGACCTGATCGTCTTTGCCAGTAAAAAACTGAACGGCGAGGAATCGTTTCCCGACTGGACCAGGGATGAAAACGGCGTGGTTCCCGCGCAATACGCCATCCTGCTGGCCGATTACATTGAGTATATGGCCGCGCAGGGCATCCCCGTTGATGTGCTCGGAGTTGACAATGAGCGCAAGTACAACGAGGGAAACATTGTTCCCGAAACCCATAAGGAGATTGTGGACGAGCTGCTGGCGCTGTCGGCGGAGCGGGGCTTTTCAATGCCGCAGATTATCGGCCACGAGGACTTCGATCCGGACCGCAACAACTGGATGGCGGATCTGGTCGGCAGCGGATGGGGCGATCGGCTCGATATTTTCGGAACGCACTACTATGCCCGCTGGCGGCCGCTGAATTCCCTTCGGTCCGACCTCGCCTGGGCGGGAGATCGCGAAAAATGGCACACCGAGCTGCACTGGGACCAGCAGGATGAGGACGACATGGTCGAGGCCGAGGAGTCCATCTGCGCCATGTGGGACTGCACCGACAACGGCATGAACGGGCTGATGTGGTGGAGCTATGCCCGCACCGGGTTCCGCGGCAGCATCATGAAGGATTTTTCAACCCCGCTGATCGGCGCCTTTGCTTTGGCGACCGATGATGTGGACGGGCCGGACACCACGACCCCCGGAAAGCTCCAGACGCGCGCATTTCTCAAGGGGAATCAGCTGACCGTCTTCGCCGTCAATGTGGATTCCGGCACCGATTACTCCAGCATGGTGTTTCGAGTCGACAGCGGATATATCGTGAGCGATGTGGCGGTGCTGCAGTGGACCGGCACCAATGACACGGCCGGTACGGCGTCAACGGTTGTTCCGCTCGACAGCCAGTCCTTCGAGTTTACGCTGCCGAACCGTTCCCTGAGTTCCTTCACCTTCACCTATGCGCCGGGCGGTCTCTTTTCGCACTACGCCTTTGAGGGCGATGCCGCCGACAGCTCCTCGAACGCATTTCACGGTGTTGAGCAGGGGACTGTCGCCTACCCGCCGGGCCGCCAAGGCTATGCCCTGTCCGGTGCCGTTGACGTGCCGGCGGCAGCGTTCAACGATTTTCTTGCCACGTTCTGGCTCAAAACCGATGCCGCCAGCGGCGCGCTTCTCTCGGGCAACGGCTGCTCCGTTGTCCTGGCCCGATCAAACATTGTGTTTTCGATCGGGACCAACTCGATCGCATCCTTTAAGCCGCTCAACGACGGGCGCTGGCATCAGATCGCCGCCGAGCGGACCATCGCCGGCGGCGCGATGCGGCTGGTTGTCGACGGCCGCGTCGAAGCCTGCGGCGCCGGCGCAGGCGGCGCGCTCAGCGGCGCGAATTTTGTCCTCGGCGGCATCGACGGCCTGATCGACGAAGTGAAGGTGTATGATCGCGCGTTCGGCACGGATGATGTCGAATTCTACCGGGCGCCTTCTGTTTTGCTGACGGCCGGCGGAGATGCCGAAGAGCGGGGGCCGGTGCCGGGTTTCATCTCGCTTTCATCCTGTCCGGCGGGTGCCGATTATCCGTATATCGATCTGGTTGACGATGACGGCTCGTGGCTTCACGCTTGCAGCGGAACATCGCTGCGGGATATGGATACGGGTTTTGCGTCGGATCCTGTGCTTTTTCCAAATACTGGAAGCTCTTATTTCACGAGAACCTCGGACGCCTGGTGGCGCGGCATCTGCAAGCCGCAGTTCGACAACCTGACGGTCGAGGCCGGAACCTATTCGCTCAGTTTCTATGTGGGCGATGCGGACACCAACGCGCTCTTCTATTCCGTCCACACGGATCCCGTTGGGGGCAACCATGTCGGCCTGACCGCCACCGATCCGGCGGACCCGGTTCTGCCGGACATGAACGCCACCGTCAATTCACTCATCCACAAACTCGACACCAATGCTGTCGCAACCTTCGATGTTTCCGCGGTGCCCGGCGACGGCGAGTGGGTGCGGTGGACCATCGAAACCGCCGTGCCGACCAATTCGCCGCTGATCGGCCGCTCCCTCGGCTTCCTGTTTCGCAAGCCCTCTCGCAACGGAACCTATGAAGACCGGAGCACCGGCGCTTTCGACGGACCGCTGGTCCTGGACTTTGTTCCGGCGCAGGCGGCGGAGGAGCCGGCCGTTCTGGCGGACTACAGCCTGTCCGGCAGCACGGCGACCGCCGGCGTCGACTGTAATGCGCTGCCGGCACTGCTGACGGAAGGAACCGTCAGCATTGTGCCGGTCGTCGATTTAATCGAAGAGGGCCCGGAGCAGATGGTGTTCAGCCTGAGTGCGTCGTCCAGCTTCTATGTGTCCGGGCCGAGCACGGTCACCGTGGCCTTCATCGATCATCCGATGGACGGCTGGCGCGCGGAGCAGTTCGGAACCAATGCCGCCAACCCTGAGATCGCGGGCGATACGGCCAATTCCGACGGGGACCGGTATGACAACAGGCTGGAGTGGATTCTTGCGACCGACCCGCTCTCCGCCGATTCCGCGGTCAGGGACCTGTCGGTCGGCGATTCGATTCTTATCCTCACCTACACCCGCCGCAAGCTGGATGATGTCGAGGTGAGCGCTGAAGTCTCTTCCTCGCTGACTCCGCCGGACTGGGTGACGACCGGACTGACTGAAGTGGTCATCGGCGATGACGGCGAGGTTGAAACCGTGGCGGTTCTGACGGCCGCGGATCTGGATCAAAAATACATACGGCTCCGGGTGGAGCAATGACCCGCGGAACAGCACCAGAGAAGAAAATGGAAATCAAAAATGAAATGGTCGATTGCGATGCCGCGGCGCGTTTCCCGGAAAGCATCCGAAGAGCAAAGGAGCCTTGTTTGGCATCGATTGCATAACTGTTCAGCCGGCTGACTGAAACTCGCCGCTGATCGGCCCCGGCGTAACCGGTCCAACCGCCCGATCAGCTAGGTAGGCGCTTCCGTGCGCGCGTGATATGGTTTCCCCTGTTGAATTTGAAGGCGGATTTCCCCCCGGCGTGCGCGGTGCGCGGCGGGGCGGGGCACCTGCAATACAGGATGGACCGCCGGTAACCAATGGTGGAATATGAATGCTGCAAAATGGATTTTAACCGGGTTGTGCGCGGCTTGCATCGCGGCGCATGCAGGCGATGATGTGCGGATTTTTCCCGATCAGAAGGGGGTTCAGATCAATCACTTCTTTTATGACCTGAAGTCGCCGTCCGCACCCCGGAAGTTTGTCAGCAACGGCTGGGCAAACACGCTGCTGGAAGACTACGGGTTCGACGGCGTTCGCACCTCAATCTACGGCAACGGGAAAAAACCCGCCCATCCGGAGCCCGGCGTGGTGATCGAGCAGTACTATCAAAACGAGACCCGGGCGCTGAAGCTGGCCAGGGAAATCAATCCGGACGTGATCATATTTGCCAGCAAGAAGCTCGATAACACCGATTCGTTTCCCGCATGGACAAAAAACTTCAATGGCGTTATTCCGGAACAATATGCGCTGTTGCTGATCGACTACCTCGAATACATGAAGCGCGAAGGGCTGGAGGTCGATGTGCTGGGCATCGACAACGAGCGCCGCTTCAACGAAGGCGATATCATGCCGGTTGCGCACCATGCCATTGTCGAGGAGCTGCGGCGGCTGACGAAGGAGCGCGGGCTGAAGATGCCCCGGATTATCGGCCATGAAGATTTTGCCATGGGGCGCGATATGTGGATGTGGCTCTATGAGGAGAACGCCTATGATTCCATGGACATTTTCGGCGGGCATTACTATCCCGAATGGCGCCATCTGGAGCGCCTCAAGTCCGACCTCAAATATGCCGGTGAGCGCGAAAAGTGGCACACCGAGCTGCACTGGGACTCCAAGCCGGACAACGATCCGCTGCTGCTGGCGGTCAAAGCCTATCTGGCCCTGTGGGACTGCACCGACAACGGCATGAACGGGTTCATGTGGTGGGACCTGAATCCGTTGAACGGCCGGATACGCAACCACCTCATGCATGCGGTCACCGTTCCGCTGGTGAATGCCTGGCCGGTCGCGGTGACCGACCCGGACGGCTCGGAAACGGTTGATGTGAACCAGCTGCACACCCGCGCCTTTCTGCAGGGCGGCACCCTTACCGTTTATGCGCTCAATCTGGATCCCTCCAGACAGTGGAACGGCCTGAGCTTCAGGCTCGATTCCGGACGGATTGCGGGGCAGGTCAGGATGCGGCAGTGGAGCGATGGCTGTCCTCCGGAAGGAAACAGTTCTGAATTGACCCCGTTAAGCAGCCGTTCATATACTGCTGATCTCGGGCCGCGTACGATCACCCGTTTCCAGTTTGATATCAATGAATGATTCGAAACCTGTCAGCCGTATTGCTGGTCATCTCTGCTGTGTGTGCGGGGCAGGGTTCTGCAGGTGGAGCGTCACGCTCCCCGAATATCATCTACATCAATGCCGATGATCTCGGCGTGATGGATGTCGGCTTCAATTCGGATCGCTACCGCACGCCGAACATCGACAGGCTGCGCGCGGAGGGCATGCTTTTCACCGATGCCTATGCGCCCGCCGCCAACTGCGGCCCGAGCCGCGTCAGCGTGTTCAGCGGGCAGGCCGGCCCGCGCCACGGCGTCTATACGGTCGGCAGCTCCGCCCGCGGCAATGCCCTGCACCGCAAAATCATTCCGATTGAAAACTGCGGCGTGCAGGACTGCCGCAGCCCAATGCTCTGATCACGCCGGAATGCTGGGAGCGGGGAAAACCCGACCCGGAACCCTACAAAAGGGGTGCCGAATCGCTGGGCGCAGATCCATCCACGTGCATCGTTCTTGAGGATGCGCCATCCGGTGTGGAATCCGGGGTTCGAGCCGGGATGCAGGTTGTCGCCATTCTCACATCGCACCGTGCGGAGCAGCTGGTTGGGGCTGCGCACTGTATCGATTCGCTGCTAGAGCTTCCAGCGGTTCTGGAGGCGATGCGGGCACACGCATAATATCGCCTCCATCGCATTCGGTCGTTAACCGCGGCTCCCCCTCTGAAACGGGGGGCTTTTCTTGAAGCCGGCGATTTTTCCAACCTTTGGAAAGGTGGGTAGGGCGAGCCTCTCCGAGGCAGCCGCGCCCCGCACGGTTCTCCAGACATTGGAAAAATTTGAACCGTCGATTTGGCGGACTTTTCCGAAAGTTGGAATCTCCGGTTTGTCCGCCGGCGGTCGGCTGCCCCCTGTCGGCCTAAATGACTAAATAATGGAACGAACACCGGCTCAGTTGTGTAATTAGAGTTGCTTGCGCCCCGTGTAAACCGAGATCGGATACGAAAAATAGATCGCGTCATCCTTCCGCCGGGCATTGATGCCTATCGCATTTTTTCCAATGTCATCCGTAATCATTTCCCGCAGCGTCACGTCGTCACCAGGATTCGGGAATGAAGCATGTAATTGTTCTTCCAATTCCACGTTTACCGGATATTCGCTGCGACGGCACTCTGTCAAACCCTCCGCGCTGAACCACGCGTCCAGTTCACCGGTATTCAGGACGCGGGTATGTGACGGATCGCGCATTTTTTCCATTTGATCATAGGCTTCCGACTTGTCCGCCGGCAAAACTGCGTCCGCTACCAAAATGCGTCCACCGGGCCGACAAACGCGGATCATCTCCTTTAACACGTTCTGCGGGCGCAGAAAATGATGGAAGCTGTAGCGTGTGATCACCAGCGAAAAACTTCCGTCACGGTACGGCAACGGATCAACCGTTCCGATTCGCCACGACATATTTTTCAGCCCGGTTGTTTTCTGTCGCTGTTCGGCCTGTCCGATCATTGCCTTTGTCATGTCAATGCCTTCAATGTGCTGGACGTGCGGGGCAAACGCGGAGGCAACTAACCCCGGGCCACAGGCCACATCCAGTACGGAGTCAGCTTTGTTGGCATTCGAAATTTTCACGAGCATTTCCACCGAGCTCAAGTGCCCGAGCAGATTGGCAAATGGAATCGCCTGCTTTGAAAACTGATCCACAATTTTTTCCTCATGCTGTTTCACTGATTTGTTCATGATTCTCTCCTTAATGATTTGAAGGAAATAATAGATGGTGATTTTCCGTCTGTCTCACGATAATGCGCCAATGAATGCGTCGAAACAGACAAGCCTTCCGCCCGTCGAAGTTGGGTTCATTAAAGACTCCAAGCGTCCGATCATTCCGTTCTGCGCCGAAGCACAAAATGCCGGTTGCGCTGCGTCTCATGCCCACCCGCGCGCGCAGGTCATTTTTGCCAGTCGCGGTGTCATGAAGGTGCTCACAGCCCGGAACACGTGGATGGTCCCGTCGTCGCAAGCCGTATGGGTTCCGTCGCAGATTAAGCATCAGGTCTATTTCCCGGGTGCGGTTTCCATCCGCAACCTTTTCATTGATCCGGTTGCTGCCGCGTCGCTTCCGGAGCAGTGTGTTGTTTTTAATGTCACGCCGTTGCTGCGTGAACTCATTCTTCGTACGGGGGAAATCAACGGGAATTATGAGCCGGACAGTCCGACTGCGCGACTCATGCTCGTTCTGCTCGATGAATTACAAAACATAGAACCGGCACCGCTTAACCTGCCCATGAGCAATGATCTGCGCCTGCGAAAAGTCATGGATGCGCTTATCCGCGCGCCAGACGATTCCCGTACGCTGGGCCAATGGGCGAAAACCGCTGGCTCATCCGGTCGAACTCTGGCCCGGCTTTTTTTGAAGGAAACCGGATTGACCTTTGGTGCATGGCGTTCGCAGTTGCGGTTGCTCGAATCCATCGACCGGCTCAGTCAGGGGCAATCCGTAACGCGGGTGGCTTTTGATCTGGGGTATCAAAATCTCAGCGCTTTCATCGCGATGTTTCGTAAAGCGCTGGGCACTACGCCGGGGAAATTTTTCCAAGGTTTGGAAAACCCGCCGCAGGGCCGATGACCCCATCGGTCGCCGCTTATTGAAGTGGCAGATAGCCGGTCCGAGGGCTACCAAATGATCGATCCCGCTGGTCTCTATTTTTCAGCCATTGGAGCCGGCGCGGTCACCGCCCGCACCCACAGAAGTAAACATTGCTCTAACCGCGCACGGTGGGCGCGTTTTTTTTCGCCCGAATGGCGGCCGGGTCAGGCCCTGCGGCGGCGGAAGAGGGGGACGTCTCCAGTCAGGGCCATCGGACAGAACTGCGCATGAAGTCCTTTGAACAGGCGGCGATCGTCCTGACGTATCCTTCGGGACCCGTCGTTCAGGCAGATTGGATGGCCGCGAAGTTTCATAGGATCAGGCCGCTGATGCCGGGCAGCCGATTCCATGGATCAAATCCAGACCCCTGTCACCTGATGTTCAGGTTCAGCTGCTTTTTCAGCTGCTGCAGCCTCTTTTCAGGGTTTTTCAGCTGACATTCCCACACGGTCAGCACATGCCGCCCCAGGCGGCGCAGTTCGCGGGCGTGTTGCTGGTCATTGGAAACATTGCGCTCAAACTGAATGAACACGGATTTGTCAAAAACCCGAGCCCGGTCTGGCGGTATCGATCCGTGCCGACTAGCCGATTGGGTAGCTGTTTTTTTCGGCCTGCCTGGTGTTAAACTGTTGCCAAGTCACAGTCGGAGTTTCAACGGGCTGGGCGTTTGGTCTGCTGGAATCCGCCGGCGGATCATTTTCGGGCAGGGCGGAGTTCCGGGGATGCGGAATGGCTTCAGTCCCTGCCGGATTCCGGGCGATGCGAGGGTTTTAATGGATGGAGAAAGGATGCACAGGATGAAAATTACAACGGGTTTTGCAGCAGCCTGCTGCGGGTTGGCGGTAACGGCTGGCGCCGCGGTTGAGAAGTCCGCCGCGGCGGACAGGCCCAGCATTATTTATATTCTGGCCGACGACCTCGGTTGCGGAGATCTGAGCTGCCTGGGGCAGGAGCATTTCCAGACGCCGAACATCGATGCGCTGAAGGCCAACGGGATGTTCTTTTCCAATCACTACTCCGGCAGCACGGTCTGCGCGCCGTCGCGCTCGGCGCTGCTGACCGGACAGCACACCGGCCACACCTTTGTGCGCGGCAACCGGGAGATTCTGCCCGAAGGTCAGCACCCGATTCCGGACGAGGTGGTGCTTCTTCCTGAAATGCTGAAAGAGGCCGGCTACGTCAGCGGCGCATTCGGCAAATGGGGCCTCGGGTTTCCCGGCTCCGAAGGCGATCCGCTCAAGCAGGGCTTCGATGTCTTCTACGGCTACAACTGCCAGCGCCTCGGCCACCATTACTACCCGTTCCATCTGTGGGATCAGGATCAGAAGGTGATTCTTGAAGGCAATGCCGGAACCGCCAAGGGACAGTACGGACCGGCGCTGATCCACGAGCGCACCCTGAAGTTTATTGAGGAGAACCGGGACCGGCCGTTCTTCGCCTACGTCGCCTCCATCATCCCGCACGCCGAGCTGGCCGCGCCGGAGGAATACATGGCAAAATTCCGCGGCAGGTTTGAAGAGCCGAAGCCGTTCGAGGGTGTGGACGAGGGGCCGGAGCTGCGCCTCGGCCGCTATCAGTCGCAGGCGGAACCGCGCGCGGCCTTTGCCGCCATGATCACGCTGCTCGACGACCAGGTCGGCGAGATTGTGGCGCTGACTGAAAAGCTCGGCATCGCCGACAGGACGCTGATCATCTTCACCTCCGACAACGGCGCGCACCAGGAGGGCGGGGCGGATCCAAAATTCTTCAACAGCAACGGCCCCTACCGCGGCCACAAGCGCGACCTGTTCGACGGCGGCGTGCATGTGCCGATGATGGCGTACTGGCCGGGAAAAATTGCCGCCGGCTCCACGTCGGACCACATCTCCGCCTTCTGGGACATGGTGCCGACCTTCAACGAGCTGGCCGGAGTGTCAATCCCTGAAAATACAGACGGCATTTCCATGGTGCCGACCCTGCTGGGCGAGGGCGGGCAGTCCGAGCATCCCTACCTGTACTGGGAGTTCCACGAAAAGGGCGGCCGCATCGCGGTGCGCATGGGCAAATGGAAAGGCGTGCGCTACAACGTGCTCAAGCAGCCGGATGCCCCGATGAAGCTGTTCGATGTTTCCGTCGATCCCGGCGAGCAGACCAATGTGGCGGACGCGCACCCGGAAACGGTCGAGCGCATCCTGGCCATCATGAAAAAGGCGCGCACGCCCTCTGAGATTTTCACCTTCGGCCAGACACAGTTTAAAGGGGAGTAGAACCTGATTTGCGAACGATTCCAACCGTTGGAAAATTCACGGCGCACCGGTTCGCAGACGAAAAGCGAGTGCGCCGCCGGACGGGAGAGGAGGCAGCGATGAACAGCATGGATAAAGAGCTGGTTGAGAGAATCAAGGCGAAGATGCTGGCGATGATTTTCAGCCTGGACCTGTTCGTCGGCGGCGCGGTTGTTGTCGGCGTCGGGCAGGTTGAGGGATTTGATGCGGTTTATGCGGCGCAGCTGCTGAGGTGCATGCGCGTCAGCGGGGGCTGGGGCGGGCTGCTCATCAATTTCAATGAACCGACCTTGGGAGACGGCCTGAAACGATACACGGTTTAAACCGCCGGGGCCGCTGAGGCACCGCGGCTTCATGTGCGGGGCTGCTTGCGGCGGATCGCCGCCGACAGTGTCGACGGCGGTTGCTTCCTGTGGTAAAAGGCTGACGGGCGAGCGCTGAGATCGGGAGAGGTAGACGATGAAACGATATTTAATACTGCTGCTTCTTGCCGGCTGTGTCTGCCGCGCGGAGCGCACGGGGTTTGATGACGGCTGGAGGTTTCGGCTTGGCGACCCGGCCGGGGCGCAGGCGTCCGGATTTGATGATGCGTCCTGGCGCGTGCTGGATGTTCCGCACGACTGGAGCATTGAGGGCGAATACAGCCAGGACAATCCGATGGGCGGCACCTGCGGCTATCTGCCGGCCGGCATCGGCTGGTACCGCAAGACGGTTCCGGTTCCCGGCGACTGGAAAGGCAAACATGTCGAAATCGCCTTCGACGGCGTCTGCATGAACAGCACCGTCTGGGCCAACGGCAAGGAGCTCGGCACGCGTCCCTGCGGCTGGAGCTCGTTCGCGTACGACATCAGCGACCTCGTCGCTTCCTCCGACTCCATCACCTTCGCCGTGCGCGTCGACAACGAGAAACAGCCGTCCGCCCGCTGGTACACCGGCAGCGGCATTTATGCCCACACCTGGATCGACGTGAAAGAAAAAGTTCACGTCGAAAACACCTTTTTCCAAACATTGGAAGCCGACGAGCGCCGGGCCGCTGTCCGGATCGATACGGAGCTCGTCGGCGACCCCGATGCCGAGGTGACCCATCAGCTGTTTTCCAAAGATTGGAAAAAAGTCGCAGACGGTTTCCAAACATTGGAAGTCAAAAACCCGAAGCTCTGGAGTGTTGAAGAACCCAACCTCTATACGCTGCGAACCATCGTGAAATCCGGCAGAAAAGTCGTCGATCAGGTGGACACCCGGGTCGGCATTCGCACGGTCGAATGGAAACCGGAGAGCGGCATGTGGCTGAACGGCAAAAACGTGAAGCTGCAGGGCGTCTGCAATCATCAGGACGCCGGGGCGCTCGGCGCGGCGGTTCCCGACAAGGTGCTGCGCTTCCGCATCGAACAGCTCAAGGCGATGGGCTGCAACGCCATCCGCACCGCGCATAATCCGCAGACGCCGGTGTTCTACGACCTCTGCGACGAGCTCGGCATGCTGGTGGTGGACGAGATTTTCGACGGCTGGAAACAGAAGGCGGCGCACGACTACGGCCGCTATCACTTTGAGCAATGGTGGGAGCGCGACCTGACCGACTGGATCCGGCGCGACCGCAACCATCCGTCGGTTGTGATCTGGAGCGTCGGCAACGAAACCGGCGGGCCGGTCGCCGCCGACCTGGTCGCCGCCTGCCACAGGCTCGACCCGACGCGCCCGGTCACCTCCGGCCATTCCGGCTCGCAGTTCATGGATGTTTTCGGCGTCAACGGCAGCAGCGAAAAGGTCGGCTGGTTCGATCAGCTGGCGACCGACCGCGTGTTTATCGGAACGGAAAATACGCATACGTGGCAGGTGCGCGGCTACTACCGCACCAAAACCTGGTATCGCGACGGATTCAAAGACATTGTTCATGAAATCCCGGACCTGACCGAAAAGGAAGTGTTCACCCACGACTGGATCCGCGAGGCCGACCGCGGGCACCGCAAGCAGATTTTCAACTCCAGCTACGACAACGCGACCGTGCGTCTGAATTCCCGCCTGAATATCGCACAGCTGCGCGACATTCCGAACTATGCGGGGTCGTTCCGCTGGACGGGCTATGACTATATCGGCGAGGCTTCCTATGTTCACGGCGGCTGGCCCTTCAGAGCGTTCATGGGCGGCGCGATCGATCTGGCCAACTTTGAGAAGGATCTCTACTACCTCTATCAGAGCCAGTGGACGGATGAGCCGATGGTGCACATCCTGCCGCACTGGACGCATCCGACGATTGAAAAAGGAACCCAAATTCCGGTGTGGGTCTACTCCACCTGCGGGGAGGTCGAGCTGTTCTTCAACGGGCAGTCGCTCGGCAAGCAGACGCCGGGAACCGCCTGGGACGAAATGCAGTGCCAGTGGATGGTGCCGTGGACGCCGGGCGAGCTGAAGGCGGTTGGATATGCCGGCGGCAGCGCCGTTGCCGAAAAAACCGTCCGCAGCGCGGATGCTCCGGCGAAGATCGCGCTGTCGGTTGACGGCGAACCGCTGGCCGAGAGCGGCAAAGACATCGTGCAGGTGCGCGTGACCTCGACGGATGAAAAAGGCGAAATGTACCCTTACGGCGAAAACCGCACCTTCTTCAAGGTGATCGGCCCGGGAAAAATCCGCGCGCTCGACAACGGCAGCCCGGTGGATGTCGAAAAACATTTTGAGGCCGAAAGCCGCATTGCCTTTTACGGGCTGACCCGCGCCTATGTCGAGGCGACCGGCGAGGCGGGCGAACTCGCGCTGGTGGCGAGCTGCATCCTGGGTGAGAAAAAGCAGATCACCTCGAACCGGGTCAGCATCGACACGCAGGTGCTTGCGCTGCGGGGAAACGTTCCAGCCCCTGCAATCGAAGTTTTCTACACCACCGACGGCTCGAAGCCGACGACGCAGTCGACGCCCTGCACCGGCTCCTTTCCCGTGCCGCCGGACACGACGGTCCGTGCGCTGGTGGTTGTGGACGGAGAGGTTTTCCAAACCCTGGAAGAGCGCTTCGCGATGGATGAGGGGTTTGTCTGGAACAGCGCGGCTGCAGTTGCCCGCGCGGCCGCCGCCGGCGGGGGCGAACAGGCCGAGGATGCCGCGCTGGTCAACGCGAAAATCCGCTCGCAGGGCAGCGGGTTTCATGGCAGAGGATACGTCGACTTTGGTCATGCGCGCGGGGCTTATGTGGAGTGGTACCAGGAAAACGACGGCGGCGACGGGCCGGCCGAGCTGACGATCCGCTACAGCGGCAAACACCCGAAGCGGCCCGGCCGCCGCATCAAGCTGTCCGTGAACGGACAGGTTGTGCAGCAGGCGCTGCTGCTTCCGAATGCCGCCGACTGGGGCTCGGGCTGGAAGACGGTGACGGTTCCGATCGCCATCCGGCGCGGCGCCAACACCATTCGCCTCACCACGGTTGAAAACGGCGGAATGTATATTGATGAAATTTCAGTTCGGTAACTGAAGGGATGGAAATGAACAGGTTGCTTGTCTGGTTTTCGGTGCTGCTGGGGATGGCCGTCGGGTATGCGGCACCGCCGAACATTGTTTATATTCTCGCGGACGACCTCGGCTATGGCGATGTGCACTGCCTGAACCCGGAGCGCGGCAAAATCGCCACGCCGCACATGGACCGGCTGGCCGCACAGGGCATGACGTTTACGGATGCGCATTCGAGCTCCTCGGTCTGCACGCCGACGCGCTACAGCATCCTGACCGGGCGCTACAGCTGGCGTTCCCGCCTGCAGAACGGCGTGCTGTTCGGCTACGGCGCACCGCTGATCGCCAAAGACCGCCTGACCGTTGCCGGCTATCTGCGGGAGCAGGGCTACACCACCGCCTGCATCGGCAAGTGGCACCTCGGCCTGGGCCTGCCGACCACCGACGGCGGCAAACCCAAAGACAGCGGCTCGAATGTGGACTGGTCAAAGCCGCTGACCGACACGCCGGTGCATCACGGGTTTGACTGGTACTGCGGCATCTCCGCCTCGCTGGATATGCATCCGTATATCTACATCGAGAACGACCGCTTCGTCGGCGAGTGCACCGTTGAGAAAAACCTTTACCGCAGCCGCAAAGGCCCGGCTCACGTTGACTTTGAAGGCGTGGACGTTCTTCCAGCCATTGGAAAAAAAGCCTGCGACTACATTGCGCAGCACGGCGGCGGGAAACCGTTTTTCGCATACGTTGCGCTGACGTCTCCTCACACCCCGATTCTGCCTTCCGGGGATTGGAAAGGAAAAAGCGGCCTCGGCATGTACGGCGATTTTGTAATGCAGACCGATGCCGTGGTCGGGCGGATCGTCGATGCCGTGGATGCCGCCGGGATCGGCGAAAACACCATCATCATTTTAACCAGCGACAACGGCTGCTCCGCCAAACCGGCGCAGGCCGCCGAGCTTGAGAAGCTGGGGCACTACCCGAGCGCGCAGTACCGCGGATACAAGTCCGACCTTTGGGAGGGCGGTCACCGCGTGCCGTTCCTGGTGCGCTGGCCCGCCCGGGTCAAGGCGGGCAGTCTCAGTGACCAGACAATCTGTTTGACCGATCTGATGGCCACCTGCGCCGATGCCATCGGGAAAGAGCTGCCGGAAACGGCCGGGGAGGACAGCGTCAGTTTCCTGCCCGCGCTGGAGGGAAAGCCGATCGAGTCGTCCCGCAAAGGCGTGATTCACCATTCCATCAGCGGTCACTTTGCATACCGCGAGGGCAAATGGAAACTGCTGCTGGCCCGGGGATCCGGCGGCTGGACGGCGCCAACCGAGAAAAAGGCTCCCGACAGCTTCCCGGACGCACAGCTGTACGACCTGGACGCCGATCCCGGCGAGACGACCAACCTGGCGGCATCGCATCCGGAAGTGGCCGGGCGGCTGCTGAAACAGTTGGAAAACGATGTCCGGCAGGGCCGCAGCACCGCCGGGCCGGATCTGGAAAACGATGAAGCCAACATCAGGCTTTGGAAGAGCACCCCCCGTTCAGAATCTAAATGAAGGAGATCAGGAAAATGAAACACACATTTACAATACTGGCCGTGATCGGCCTGGCACTGTCGGCCCGGGCGCTTAACAGCGACTGGGAAAACGAGCGGATGATTGAGCAGGGCCGGATGTCCTCCCGCGCGACCTCCTGGTCCTATGAATCCGCCGAGGACGCCCTGAAGGGCGACCGCAGCAAGGCGCGCATGCTCTCGCTCAACGGCGAGTGGAAGTTTCAGTTCACGCCGGACTCCAAAGACCGGCCGACGGATTTCCACCAGGCCGGTTTTGATGCCGCGGGCTGGGGCACGATTCCCGTTCCGTCCAGCTGGGAGCTCAAGGGCCACGGCCAGCCGATCTACACCAACGAAAAATATCCCTACACCCCCAACCCGCCCTTCATCGACCGCACCAATCCGGTCGGATCCTACATCCGCGACTTCAATGTTTCCAATGATTGGAAAGACCAGCGCATCATTCTGCACTTCGGCGGCGTGTCGTCGGCCTTCTATGTGTGGGTGAACGGCGAGCTGGCCGGCTACAGCCAGGGCAGCCGCCTGCCGGCAGAGTTCGACGTGACCGGCATCGTGAAGCCCGGCAAAAACCGCCTGGCGGTTCAGGTGTTCCGCTGGTCGGACGGCTCCTACCTCGAGGACCAGGACATGTGGCGCCTGAGCGGCATCCACCGCGAGGTGCTGCTGCTCGCCCAGCCGAAAATCGCGCTCAACGACTTTTTTGTGAAGGCTTCGGCGGACGGCCATATCCGGATCCGCCCGCGCATCCTGTCCGACGCGCTCGATAATTCAAAAGGCTGGAACCTTTCCGCCCAGCTCCACGATGCCGATGGCAAGCCGGTGCTCGAAAACCCGATGACGCACGGCCTGCACAAAATCCTCAACGAAAAATATCCCCAGCGCGACAACGTCAAGTTCGCCATGATGGAAGCCACGCTTGCGGGCCCGCGCCTCTGGTCCGCGGAGGATCCCTATCTCTACACCCTGGTTTTTAAAGTGACCGATGGCAGCGGAGCCCTGAGAGAGGCCCGCAGCTGCCGGGTCGGCTTCCGCACCGTCGAAATCAGCGGCAGGGGCGAGGTGCTGGTCAACGGCGTGCCGGTCAAGATGATGGGTGTCAACCGCCATGATCATGACCACATTGAGGGCAAGGCGCTGACGCGTGAAGATTACCGCCGCGATGTGGAACTGATGAAACAGTTCAATTTCAATGCCGTGCGCACGTCGCACTATCCGAACGATCCGTTCTTTTATGAACTCTGCGACGAGTACGGCCTGTATGTGATGGATGAAGCCAACGTCGAAACGCACGGCATCCGCGGCCTGCTGGTGAACAACGCGTCGTGGCACTACGCGGTCAACGACCGCATTTTCCGCATGGTCGAGCGCGACAAAAATCACGCCAGTATCATTTCGTGGTCGCTGGGCAACGAAAGCGGCTGCGGCCCCATCCATGCCGCCGCCGCGGCCTGGATCCGGGAGTACGACCCGACCCGTTTTATCCACTACGAGGGCGCGCAGGGCGATCCGAGCCATCCGGACTACAACCCCCGGGGCGGGTTTGAGTCGCAGCAGTGGGACTTCATGGCCAATCCGAACGACCCGAAGTGGGTCGACTGCATCAGCCGCATGTATTCAACCGTCGAGCAGCTGCGGGTGCTTTCCGAGGCCGAACACATCACCCGCCCGATTGTCATGTGCGAATATTCCCATGCCATGGGCAATTCTCTGGGCAATATGACCGACTACTGGGACCTGATCCGCTCCAAACCCAACCTGATGGGCGGCTACATCTGGGACTGGATCGACCAGGGCGTGCTGACCGTCAACGGGGACGGCGTGGAATACTACGCCTACGGCGGCGACTTCGGCGACCAGCCCAACAGCAGAAATTTCTGCATGAACGGCGTCATCAATTCCGATCGCACGCCGGGGCCGAAAACCTTTGAGTGCAAATACATCTTCCAGCCGGTCGCCTTCGAGGCCGTCGACCTGAACACCGGGACGGTGAAAATCCTGAACCGCTTCAACTTCACCAACCTGAAGGATTATTCCGTCCGCTGGAGCCTGTCCGAGGAGGGCGAGGTGGTTCAGCAGGGCGAGCTGAAGACCGTTGATCAGGCCGCCGGGCGGAGCGTCGAGGTGCAGGTCCCCTTCCAGGCGCTGGAAAGCGGCAGGGAGCAGTGGCTGCGCCTGAGCGTTCATGAAACCAAAGCCCGGCCGTGGTGCGACGCCGGGTTCGAAATCGCCAAAGAACAGATGCTCGTGAAGGGCAGGGCCGCCTCTCCGAGCCGTCCGTTTGCCGGTGCCGGCGTATCCGGCAGGGAATCCGGGGATTCCATCGAGCTCAAAGGCGGCTCTTTCACTGCTGCCGTGGACAAGGCGACCGGCGAGCTCTCCAGTTATGTCGTCAACGGAGAAGAGTGGATCAAAAGCCCGGTGAAACCCAGCTTCTGGCGACCGCAGACGGATAATGACAGCAAACGGACCGACAAGGTGATGAAGCACTGGATGGATCTCAGCCTCGTTACGGATTCGGTGACATTGGAAAAACCGAACAGGGTGGTTGTGAAGAAGAGTGCGGAGAAGACCGCCATCACGATCGCGTACACCTTTGACGTCGACGGCCGGGTGGAGGTTGCCATGGATCTGGACGCCGACCCGTCGCTGCCGCCGATGCCGCGGCTCGGATTCACCCTGGGCGTCTCCGGCGGTTTTGAAAACACGCAGTACTACGGCAAGGGCCCGTGGGAAAACTACTGCGACCGCAACGCCGCCGCCGAGGTCGATGTGTACGACTCGCCGACCGCCGAAATGTTCTACGAGTATGCCAAGCCGCAGGAAAACGGCCTGCGCACCCAAATCCGCCGGCTCGAGCTGTCCGGAACCGCCGGCCGGCTGCGCGTGGACGGCGCCGAGCCGTTCAGCTTTTCCATCTGGCCGTGGTCGGCCGAAAACCTGGCCGCCGCCGGACATCCGTACGACCTGAAGGATCAGGGCTTCTTCACGCTGAACATCGACCACAGACACATGGGCGTCGGCGGGCAGGACTCCTGGACCCTCAATGCCCTGCCGCTGGAGCACTACCGCGTGCCGGCCGGCCGGTACAGATGGTCGTTTGTGCTGACGCCGCAGAACTAACCGACCGCGCGGCTCCGCATTCCGATGCGGAGCCTCTTCCCCGGGGAAATGAAGTCACGGGCCGCTCATGCGCCGCCCAACCGCCCGATCGGCTAGGTAGGCGGCTGGCGGGTCGTAATGCTACTTTTTTCCTTTGTGTATAACGGGCCGTTGATTTGTCAGACAAAGGAAAATAAAAATGGGAATCATAGATATCATTGTGTTTGTGGGATTTGTGGCCGCGGTGCTGTTTGTCGGCCTTTACAAGTCGAAGGGCGAGGACACGCACGGCGAGCAGGGGGCCGCCGATTATTTCCTGGCCGGACGCGGACTGACCTGGTGGCTGATCGGTTTTTCGCTGATCGCGACCAACATTTCAGCCGAGCAGTTTGTCGGCATGAGCGGACAGGGGGCCGGGTTTGAAGGGCTGTCGGTTTCCAGCTGGGAATGGATCGCCGCCATCACACTGGTGGTGGTCGCCTTTGTTCTCCTTCCGTACTTCCTGCGCTCCGGTATCACCACGATTCCCGAATTTCTCGAAGTGCGCTACAACCACTGGGCGCGCCTGGTGATGACGTTGTCGATGACCCTGATTCTGGTCGGCGTCAGCCTGATCGGTGTGATCTATGCCGGGGCCATTACGATGACCAGGCTGTTTGCCGAAATGGGCACCGACATCTCCCTGCCGCTGGCCTGCTGGATTCTCGGGGCCCTGGCGGCCGGCTATGTGGCGGTCGGCGGACTCAAGGCCTGCGCCTGGGCCGACCTGCTGCAGGGATCCGCCCTGATCGTCGGCGGCGGTGTGATCACCTGGTTTGCGTTCCAGAAACTGGGCATCACCGATGTCTCGACGCTGGTGGATGCAACGGGCGCCGCGGCAACCGTCGACGCCGGCGCCGGCGTCATGGACAGGTTCAGGACCCTGAATGAATCCGCCATGCACATGGATACGCCCGCCATGCCCTGGCCGATCCTGCTGGTCGGCATCTGGATTCCGAACTTCTACTACTGGGGCCTCAACCAGTACATCACCCAGCGCATCCTCGGCTCCGCATCCCTCGCCGAAGGCCAGAAGGGGCTCGTGCTCGCCGGGTTCCTCAAGCTGATCGTTCCGTTCATCATCGTGATTCCCGGGATCATCGCCTTCAACCTGTTCTCCGGCGATATGGCCGAGAGCGCGAACATCGATGCCGGCGGAAACGTCTTCGCCGCCTACGAAGCCGCCGCGGCCGATGCCGGCAGCAGCACTATCTTTGTGCTGGACGGCAAATACGCCGCGGCTCATCCGGAAAAAGCGCTCGAAATCTCCGCCTTCAACCAGTCGGTTGTCGCCCGGGTCGGAGAAGACCGGGTGGTTAAAGAGTCGATCAATGCCTACAAATACGACTCCGCGATGGGACTGCTGATCACCAGGCTGATTCCGAAAAACAAAGGCGTTCTCGGGTTCGTGATCGCCGCGCTGCTCGGCGCGATTATTTCGTCGCTCGCCGCGGTGCTCAATGCGGCCTCGACCCTGTTCACCATGGACGTCTACCAGCGCTACATCCGTCCGAAAGCAACTCAGTTCGAGTTTGTCACCTTCGGACGCGTCTGCATCGGGGTCTTCGTGGTGATCGGCTGTGTCGTGGCGCCGAAGCTGATCGAGTTTAAGAGCATCTTCGCCTTCATCCAGTCGTTCCAGGGCTATGTGTCGACCGGGATTCTCGCCGTGTTCATCTACGGCCTGATCAACCGCACCTCCGGCAAATGGGCCGGGGTCATCGGGATTGCGGCCAATGCATTCATCTATCACTACATGCTGAAAGCCCATGCCAATATGCACTTCCTGCACAGCATGTCGGTTTGTCTGGGCGCGGTTCTTGTCATTCTCACGGTGTACGGACTGATCTTCAGATCCAATAAACCGGTCGAGTTCCACACTAAAACGACCATGGATCTCACCGCCTCCAAAGGGGCACTGGCCTGCGGACTGGTCGTCTGCGCGCTGACCGTCGCCCTCTATGTTGTCTTCTGGTAATTGATTACGGCCCATCCAGGGGGCAGAAGTCCGCTGTGATGGGCCGCCGCCTGAAACGGAAATAACGGGTTTTTTCCTGGCGGTTGGTGAGAGATTCGACTGCTTTTTTCCCTTCAGCGGCCGATTTTCAGACCGTCTCCGATTATTTTTCGCATTATTTTAGGGCGGTTTTATGGGGTTTTGCTGGGGTTTTTCGATTCGCGTGAAAAAACTGTCAGAAAGGGGTTGTCCGATTTAATTTTGTGCGTACTATGACCCGCCTTGTTCACAACAAAACGAGCGCAAGCAAGTGAGTTTGAACCGGAAAAATTGTTCTAAAAAATAATTTGAAAATAGCGGTTGACCGGGAGGTCCCAATGACATACCTTGTCCGCCGCTTCAACGAGGAAAGCAACGCTTCAAACGCCGCGCCAAACCCGTTGAAACCATTTTTGATCTTTGAAAACTGAATGACTCACGATCGCCATTTCGATTTAGAAATGGTGCGATTTGTTTTAAGTAATATGTTTCAAAATGTTTCCAATATTAAATTATCGGAGAGTTTGATCCTGGCTCAGAACGAACACTGGCGGCGTGGATTAGGCATGCAAGTCGAGCGGGATTGCGGTTTTTCAATTCTTCGGAAGAGAAGTTCTGCATGAGAGCGGCGAACGGGTGAGTAATATATGGGTAATTTGCCTCGGAGCTCGGGATAGCCATCCGAAAGGGTGGGTAATACCGAATGTGCTCGGGTACCGCATGGTACCTTATGTAAAGGTGGGGATTCTTCGGAACCTGCCTCTCTGAGATAGGCCCATATCCTATCAGCTTGTTGGTAAGGTAATGGCTTACCAAGGCTTACGGGTAGCCGACCTGAGAGGGTGACCGGCCACACTGGGACTGAGACACTGCCCAGACTCCTACGGGAGGCTGCAGTCGAGAATCATTGTCAATGTACGAAAGTATGAACATGCGACGCCGCGTGGAGGACGACGGCCTTCGGGTTGTAAACTCCTGTCCTGAGGGAGTAAGTGCAGAGAGGATAATACCTTCTCTGTTTGATAGTACCTCAGAAGAAAGTCACGGCTAACTCTGTGCCAGCAGCCGCGGTAATACAGAGGTGGCAAGTGTTGTTCGGATTTACTGGGCGTAAAGGGTCCGCAGGCGGTCTGGTGTGTCGGATGTGAAAGCTCACGGCTTAACCGTGGAATTGCATTCGAAACTACCAGACTAGAGTACAGGAGGGGAGCAGGGAATTCAGGGTGTAGCGGTGAAATGCGTAGATATCCTGAAGAACACCGGTGGCGAAGGCGCTGCTCTGGACTGATACTGACGCTCATGGACGAAAGCTGGGGGAGCGAAGAGGATTAGATACCCTCGTAGTCCCAGCCGTAAACGGTGTGCACTTGATGTTGGAGGTTTACCCCCTTCAGTGTCGGAGCTAACGTGTTAAGTGCACCGCCTGGGAAGTACGGCCGCAAGGTTAAAACTCAAAGGAATTGACGGGGGCCCGCACAAGCGGTGGAGCATGTGGCTTAATTCGATGCAACGCGAAGAACCTTACCAGGGCTTGACATGGTACTGCATATGACCTGAAAGGGACATAGCCTTCGAGGGTGTACCACAGGTGCTGCATGGCTGTCGTCAGCTCGTGCCGTGAGGTGTTGGGTTAAGTCCCGCAACGAGCGCAACCCCTATGTTTAGTTGCCAGCACGTAATGGTGGGAACTCTAGACAGACTGCTGGTGAAAGCCAGAGGAAGGTGGGGATGACGTCAAGTCAGTATGGTCCTTATGCCCTGGGCTGCACACGTGCTACAATGGGTGGTACAGAAGGAAGCAATACCGCGAGGTGGAGCCAATCCCCAAAACCATCCCCAGTTCGGATTGGAGTCTGAAATTCGACTCCATGAAGTTGGAATCGCTAGTAAAGGCGTATCAGCTACGACGCCTTGAATACGTTCCCGGGCCTTGTACACACCGCCCGTCACATCATGGAAGTCTGCTGTACCCGAAGTCGCTGATCTAACCAATTTATTGGAGGAAGGCGCCGAAGGTGTGGCCGATGACTGGGATGAAGTCGTAACAAGGTAGCCGTTGGGGAACCAGCGGCTGGATCACCTCCTTTCTAAGGAGAATCCTCGATCCGACCAATTCATTGGCCGGACGATGGATAGGGTAACTGCTCGGGTAACCGAGTAGCGCTCCGGAGCGACCCGGAGCACCACATAAGAACAAAGCAAATCGCACCATTTCTGGATCGAAATGGACATCGTAAAGAGTCATTCACTGAATGTTAAGTGAGCCGGAAGAACCGCACCGGGGGTATAGCTCAGTTGGTAGAGCGCCAGCTTTGCAAGCTGGATGTCGTCGGTTCGAACCCGTCTACCTCCACCACCTGTGCTCCGCACAGGGAATTCGAAGCACTCATTTCGAAATTCGAATTTTGGATTTAGAATTTCTTCACCGCAGGTGAAGCGGGGCGTGTAGCTCAGTTGGTTAGAGCGCGTCCCTGATAAGGACGAGGTCCCTGGTTCGAATCCAGGCCCGCCCACCAACTTTTGCCTTGCAGAAGTTGCCTCGCCATAGCGGCGAAGGCGGGCGCGATAAGCCACAGAAGCGAAGTTAACAGTCAGATCAGCATTTTTTCCCTTCGGGGAAGTGTTCTTTGAAAATTGCATAGATTAGGGTAACTGCAACAAATTGAGAGTTTGTAGTTCAGGGTTCAGAGTTCAGAGTTGCAAAACTTCGAACTTCGAACTGAGAACTGGAAACCGAATTAAGCATGTGTGTCGTTACGATAGTAGACTTTTGATTAAGCTACTAAGGGCGCACGGTGGATGCCTTGGCATTGATAGGCGATGAAAGACGTGGTAAGCTGCGATAAGCTTCGGAGAGGTGCAAACAACCTTTGACCCGGAGATTTCTGAATGGGAAAACCCGGCTGGAGTCATGTCCAGTCACTGGAGTCTGAATAAAATAGGGCTTCAGGGCGATACCCGGTGAAGTGAAAC